>JBKQMG010000040.1:0-106135 GCA_052146815.1 Streptosporangiaceae bacterium
GCCGGGCCCGGACTTGATGAGCGGGCCGCGGCCTCCCATCGAGACCCCGGACCTCGCTGGCTGCGCTTGTACCTGTGCCGGGCACCAGCCTGGCCATGACGGCCTCCGCTGCGTCGTCGCGGGCTAGGCTGCTGGCAGTGGCTCAGCCATCAGCGCGGCGTCAGCCGCCGGGGCGGTGTCAGCCGTAGTAGTGGAAGAAGATGTTCCCGGCCGAGGTCGGGCTGGTCGTGGCCAGGATGCCGCGCAGCAGCGCCGGGCCGTAGGTGGTCTGCGTCGAGGGAACGAGCGCCGGGGCGCTCCAGGTGATGCCGGCCAGCGTGCGGTACAGGACGTGCACGCTGCCCAGCCCCTTGTAGACCAGCAGAAGCGGGCCGGTGCCGTGCGGGCCGACGGCCGAGGCCGCCGGGGCCGCGCTGGTCACTGAGCCCGCCAGCGGGGCGACCGCGGACCAGGTCAGGCCCTTGGCCACGGTGATCGGGTCAGGCGTGCTGCTGAAGAACACCCGACCGGTCCGGTAGCCCTTCCAGAACACGAAAATCTGCCCGCGGGAGGTGCCGCTCTGCAGCTCGCCGATGCCCGCCGAGGAGCTCGCCACCGCGTTCGGCGCGATCCAGTGCGAGTTTGACCAGGCAAACCCCCGGTGGCGCGGCGTGCCGATGATGTAGCGGATGTGGTTGAACGGACCCTTGTAGGCGATGACCGCCTTGTAGGAATGCGCCGGGAAGAACACCGTCGGCGCCGTGCCGGTGGTGGTGTATCTCGAGGCCGGCAGCATGGCGGCGGCCGTCCACCTAACGGTGCCGTTGCCGAGGGTCTCGCCCTGAGAGTAGAAAATCCGGCTGCCGCCACGGCCCTTCCAGGCCGCCAGCACGGCCTCGCGGCCGTTCGGGTCGGTGTAGCTGGCCACCGAAGGCGCCGCGCTGGTCTTGGCGCCGGGAATGCCGGCCAGACGCGACCACGCGTGGCCGCCCGCCGGGGAGTACTCGTAGAAGACGTGCTTGCCGGCCTGGCCCTTCCAGGCCACCAGGGTGCGGAAGTTCGGCGAGTGCGGGAAGCTGACGGTCGTCATGGCCGGCGTCGCGTCGGTGAACGCACGCGGAACCGGGCCGACGCGGCCCGACCAGGGCCCGGACGGCGCCGGCGCGGCGGACGCGGCAGTCGTCGCGCCGAGCGCGCAGACCGCGGCCGCCACGGCGACGGCCGAGGCCAGCCTGGACTTCGGAGTTCTGAGCATCAATGACCCTCACGTTCTGTCGGGGGAGTGACGCCTGTCACGTTGCGGGCAGGCAGGCAGAACGATAGAGATCGTCACCTGGCAGGCCGACGGTAAAACCCCCTGACTTCGCTGGGGTTTCCCTGTGGATCCGATCAGGAACCGCTGACCCGCCGTTCAGCAACTCCCCGGCAGAGGCCGGGGCGCGGCCAGCGCCCAGATGCCGTTCGGCCAGAGGTGGTCTGGGCCACTGCGTAGACCAGGCCGTCGGCGCGGTCGGATACCGGAGTGCTGGTGATGCCGAGCGGGCTGATATCACCACAGTGCTGGGCGCTCAGCGGGGTCGGCGTGCCGACGTGCGCGCGCCACAGCACCTGCCCGGTGGACCGGCGGAGGCCGTAGACCGAATCGTTCTCGGTCACCGCGACGACGACGCCGCCGATGACCAGGGGCTGGCCGTAGACCGCCCCGTCCAGGCGCCGGGACCAGTCGCGCGTCAGGCGGCCGCCGGGCGAGGCACCTGCGTGAGCGCGCCGCCTGGCCGAGCGCCGCCCGTGAGCGCGCCGCGGGAAACAACGCGGGAAATCTTCAAGTCATGCGCATGTCCGCCGCCTCCGCCCTGCCGCCCTGCCGGCACGGTGGCGCCCGTCCACATATCCTGTTACCACGGTACGTCGGGCTCATACAGGCTGCGTCCGGCCGGCGGGCGGACTCGCGAGCGAGGGGATCGTGATCGGGCAGCAGGGCAGGATCGCGAAAATGCCAGGCGAGGGGACTGAGCACGACCCGCGCCAGCGGGTCGTGACCATTCCCAACGCCATCAGCGTGGCGCGGCTGGCCGGGGTCCCGGTGTTCCTCTGGCTGGTCCTCGGCGTGCAGAGCCAGGCCGCCGACTGGTGGGCGGTCGGCCTGCTGATCGCCTCGGGCCTGTCGGACTGGCTGGACGGCAAGCTGGCCCGCGCGCTTAATCAGCAGAGCAGCCTCGGCGAGATGCTCGACCCGGCCGCCGACCGGCTCTATATCGTAGCCACGATCATCGCGCTGGCCGTGCGGTCCATCATCCCCTGGTGGCTGGTCGGCGTGCTCGCCGCCAGGGAACTGCTGCTCGCCCTGGTGCTCCTGGTGCTGCGCCGCCACGGCTATCCGGCGCTGCAGGTGAGCTTCGTCGGCAAGGCCGCGACCCTGTGCCTGCTGTACGCATTCCCGGTGCTCCTTCTGGGCTCGCACGCCTCCAGTTATGCCGAGACCGCCAGGGTGGTCGGTTGGGCATTCGCTATCTGGGGAAGTGCTTTGTACTGGTGCGCCGCGCTGCTCTACGCCGAGCAGGCCCGGCGCCTGCTCGCCGCGGATCGCGCTGACGGCGCGCCGGGCGCGGGCAACACGGCAGACGGGGCGGGCGGCCGTGCCAGGCCAGCGGGCTGACCGGCCGGGCGAATACCTGGCCGCAGGACGGAAAGAGGAGGGCTGCCAGCAGTGAAGGCCGTTGTCATGGCTGGAGGAGAGGGCACCCGGCTGCGTCCGATGACCGCCAACCAGCCCAAGCCGCTGCTGCCCGTGGCCAACAAGCCCATCATGGAGCACGTGCTGCGACTGCTGCGGCTGCACGGTTTCACCGACACCGTCGTCACCGTCCAGTTCCTGGCGTCGATGGTGCGCAATTACTTCGGTGACGGCGACGACTTCGGCATGAGCCTGCAGTACGCCACGGAGGAGACCCCGCTCGGCACGGCGGGCAGCGTGAAGAACGCCGAGGATGCCCTGCGCGACGAGCCGTTCCTGGTCATTTCCGGCGATGCCCTGACCGATATTGACCTGTCAGAGCTTGTCCGGTTTCACAAGGACAACGGGGCCCTGGTCACGGTCGGCCTGACCCGGGTGCCCGATCCGCTGGAGTTCGGGATCGTCATCGCCGATGAAGACGGCCGGATCCAGCGCTTTCTGGAGAAGCCGACCTGGGGACAGGTTTTCTCCGACACCGTCAACACCGGCATCTACGTCGTGCAGCCCGAGGTCTTGGCCGAGTTCAAGGCAGGCGAGGCCCACGACTGGTCGGGTGATGTCTTTCCCTCGCTGCTCGAGCGCGGGGCGCCGCTGTACGGGTGGGTGGCCGACGCCTACTGGGAAGACGTCGGCACGCTCGAGAGCTACCTCAAGGCCCAGGCCGACGTGCTCACCGGCCGGGTCAAGGCCGAAATCGACGGCTTCGAGGTCTCACCGGGCGTCTGGGTCGCCGAGGGCGCCGAGGTTGACCCGGAGGCGGTGCTGACCGGCCCGCTGTGCATCGGCGACTACGCCAAGATCGAGGCCGGGGCCCAGCTGCGCGAGTACACCGTGATCGGCAGCAACGTGGTCGTCAAGGAAGGCGCCTTCCTGCACCGCGCCGTGGTGCACAACAATGTCTACGTCGGTCTCGGCGCCACCCTGCGGGGCTGCGTGATCGGCAAGAACACCGACGTGATGGGCGGCGCCAGGATCGAGGAAGCGGCGGTCGTCGGGGACGAGTGCGTCATCGAGCCCGAGGCCTACATATCGTCCGGAGTGAAGGTCTACCCGTTCAAGACCATCGAGGCCGGCGCCGTCGTGAACACCAGCGTGATCTGGGAATCGCGCGGGCAGCGCACACTGTTCGGCCCGCGGGGGGTCTCGGGCCTGGTGAACGTCGAGATCACCCCGGAACTGTGCGTGCGGCTCGCGAGTGCTTACGCCACCACGCTGCGCAAGGGCGCGGTCGTGACCACGTCCAGGGATGTATCCCGGGCGGCCAGGGCGCTCAAGCGCGCGGTGCACGGCGCGCTGAACGCCAGCGCGATCAACGTCGTCGACCTGGAGGCCCAGCCCCTGCCGGTGGCCAGGTTCGAGACCGGGCGCAACGAGTACAGCGGCGGCATCGCCCTGCGCACTACGCCGGGCGACCTGCAGTCCATCGACATCATCTTCCTCGATGAGCAGGGCGCTGACCTGTCCGAGGCCGCCCAGCGCAAGCTGGAGCGCGTGTTCTCCCGGCAGGAGTACCGCCGCGCGTTCCCCGGCGAGATCGCCGAGCTGACCTACCCGCCGCGCGTCATCGAGGCTTACACCCGCGAGCTGCTGCGCTGCGTGGACATGGCCGGGGTGCGGGGCGCCGGCCTGAAGGTGGTCGCCGACTGCGCCGGCGGCACGGCGTCGCTGGTGCTGCCCCAGCTGCTGGGCAAGATCGGCGTGGATGTGCTCACCGTCAACAACCGGCTCGACGAGGCCTCGCCCACTCAGTCGCTGGCCCAGTCCCGTGCGGGCATGCACCGGCTGTCCGAGCTGGTCGCCTCGTCCAAGGCTGCCTTCGGCGTCCGCTTCGACCCGGTGGGCGAGCGGATCACGCTGGTGGACGACACCGGCGCGATGGTCAGCGACGACCGGGCCCTGCTCGTCGTGCTCGACCTGATCGCCGCCGAGCGGCGCAGCGGCCGGGTGGCCCTGCCGGTCACGACCACCAGGGTGGCCGAGCAGGTCAGCCACTACCACGGTGTATCGGTGGACTGGACGCCCACCTCACTGCACGGGCTTTATGACGCCACCGCCGACCCGAACGTGATCTACGCTGCCGACGGCCGGGGCGGGTTCGTGGTACCGGAGTTCTCGCGGTGCATCGACGGGATCGCGGCCTTCACGCGGCTGATCGGCCTGGTGGCCAGGACGCGGCTGACTCTCAGCCAGATCCAGGCCAGGATCCCGGCCGTCTGCCTGCTCAAGCGGTCGATGCCGACACCCTGGGCCGCCAAGGGCATGGTCATGCGGACCGTCGTCGAGGCGGCCGGGGACCGTCTCATCGACACCACCGACGGAGTCCGGGTGGTCGTGCCGGGCCGGGGATGGATCCTGGTGCTGCCCGACCCCGCCGACGCAGTCACCCATCTGTGGGCGGAAGGCACGGACGCGGACACCGCGCAGGCACTGCTCGACGAGTGGGCTGCCGTGGTGGAGCGGGCCGGGCGCTAACCACAGCAGGCTGGCCGCCGCCGGGCTGACTGGCCGGCGCAGCAATGCTGAGTGCCGGCGCGAAGGGGTCCTGGCGTGAGAGAATCGCGGTCATCATTAGCTAAGTGTCCGGCGGAGGTGTTGCCCTGATGTGGCGAAGGCGTCGCGGGCGCGCCCAGTCGGGGGCGGGCCGCCCTGAGACACCCGCCCGCGGCAGCACCGGGCGGCGGGCGTGGCGCTTGGACCGGCGGCGCTCGTCGCGGGTAGCGTTGAGCATGACGCCGGATTCCGCCCGGCACGGCACATCGACCGGCCTGATTCCCGCCCAGTCCGCGGGGCCAGCTAACGGGAGGCTAGGCACGGATATGCCGAGCGTCTATTGCACTGTGTGCGGTGCGGCAAACCCCGAGGATGCGCGCTTCTGCTCGCAGTGCGGCAGTCCGCTGCAGCGGGGGCAGGGCGAGCGGGCCGGGGAGACGACGTCCATGATCTCGCTGGCCGGCCCTGAGGTGTCGGAAGCGGAATTCACTGACGAGAACCTCGCCGATGCCGCGACTGTCGACGCTCTCCCGGCCGGGACCGCCCTGCTGGTCGTGCGCCGCGGGCCGAACGCGGGCAGCAGGTTCCTGCTCGACAGTGATCTGACCCTGGTCGGCCGCCATCCCGACAGCGACATTTTCCTCGACGACGTGACGGTGTCCCGTCGGCATGCGGAGTTCTACCGTCAGGGCGGCCGGTTCACCGTCCGCGACGTCGGCAGCCTGAACGGCACGTACGTCAACCGCGAGCGCATCGAGGAGACGAGCCTGAACGGCGGTGACGAGGTTCAGGTCGGCAAGTTCCGTCTGGTGTTCCTGCTGAGCCCGCGCTCTCAGGCGGAGCATCTGGCAGGCACGTAGGCAGCGGCATGAACGCACAGCCAGCGCGTTCGGCTCTGGGCATCGGCGAGGTGCTGGCCCGGCTGCGCCCCGAATTTCCCGACATCACCATCTCCAAGATCCGCTTCCTGGAGTCCGAGGGGCTGATCGAGCCCGCGAGGTCACCCTCGCGCTACCGCCAGTTCGATCAGGCAGACGTCGAGCGGCTCCGGTTCATCCTCACCGCCCAGCGGGACCAGTACCTGCCGCTTCGCGTCATCAAGGAGCAGCTAGCCAGCCAGCCCGACCCGGCCGCGCCGGGCCGTCCGCCGGCCGGCGCCCAGGCCGCCCGGCGCGGCGGGCCGCCGCTGAGCCGCCGCGAGCTGCAGGAGGCCGCAGGCATCGACGAGGACCAGCTGGCCGAGCTCGAGACGTACGGGCTGATCCGGCGGACGGGGCGGCACTACGGCCCGGATGCGCTCGAGGTGGCCCGGACGGTCGCCGCGCTCGCCGCCTACGGCGTCCAGGCCCGTCACCTGGGTGCGGTCCGGGCCGCGGCCGAGCGCGACACGTCCCTGATCGAGCAGGTCATCGCGCCGACGCTGCGCCAGCGCAACCCCGGCGCACGCGAGGGCGCCGGCCGCACGGCCCGCGATATCGCGGCCCTCACTCTGCGCTTGCACGGCGCCCTGGTCGAGAACGCCCTGGTAGAAGCCGGGCTGCCCGCCCCGGAGGCCGGCCCGGCCGACGGCGCCGGCGGCCGCGCCGCGCAGGGCAGAGCGCCGCGAGGGGTCGAAGGGGCCAGCGCATGACCGGCCAGGGCACCGGCCGGCACCCTCGGGAGCGGGTGTACGTTGAAAAAAGGAGTGCCCTGAAGCAGGGTCTAACTGAGGGCAGTGCAGCGAGGGCAGCGCAGCGAGCGCGCGTGAGGACGGAGCCGCCGTGAGGCAGATGGAGGTCGTTGGCGTCCGGGTTGAGATGCCCACGAACCAGCCCATCGTCCTGCTGAAGGAGATGCAGGGGGAGAGGTACCTGCCGATCTGGATCGGCCCGATGGAAGCGACCGCGATCGCCTTTGCCCAGCAGGGCATGGTGCCGCAGCGGCCGCTGACGCATGACTTGTTCCGCGACGTGCTCGAGGCCCTCGGCGTGCAGCTGAAGACGGTGAACATCACGGCGCTGCGGGACGGCATTTTCTTCGCGGACCTGATCTTCTCCAACGGCAAGGAAGTCAGTGCGCGGCCGTCGGACTCCATCGCCCTGGCCCTGAGGACCGGTGCGGCCATCTTCGCCGCCGACGAGATCCTGGACGAGGCGGGCGTCGCGATCCCCGACGAGCAGGAAGACGAAGTCGAGAAGTTCCGCGAGTTCCTCGACACCATCACGCCGGAGGATTTCGGCCGGTCGACATGACCGGTCTGCTCGCCCGCCGCCGCCGACCGGGAGCCGGCACGGCCGCGGGTTTGTCACGACTGGTAACCGTTAGCGCGACGCGCCGGACCAGGTCGTTGACGTGATCACCGCTGGCGGCCTACCGTGCGAGACGAGTACCCAGGCAGTTTGCTCCTGGGCCGGAGGTGGGCGTGGCAGTAAGCAGGGGTGAGGGGCAGGCGCCGGGGCTTCGCGGTGCTGCCGTCCGGCATGCCGATGAGCAGGGGCTGCTGTTCGGCGATGAACTGCCGGTGCGCCCGGAAGATGTCGGCTACCGCGGACCCGCCGCGTGCCGGGCCGCAGGCATCACGTACCGGCAGCTTGACTACTGGGCCAGGACCGCGCTGGTCGAGCCCAGCGTCCGGCCCGCCCGCGGGTCGGGTTCGCAGCGCCTGTACGGGTTCCGCGACATCCTGGTACTCAAGGTCGTCAAGCGCCTGCTGGACACCGGCATCTCACTGCAGCAGATCAGGGCCGCGGTGGAGCATCTGCGCCGGCGCGGCACGACGGACCTGGCGCAGGTCACGCTGATGAGTGACGGGGTCAGCGTCTACGAGTGCACCTCGCCCGACGAGGTCGTCGATCTCCTGCAGGGCGGCCAGGGCGTCTTCGGCATCGCGCTCGGCCGCGTCTGGCAGGAGGTCGAGGGCACCCTCGCCGACCTGCCGGGCGAGCGGGCCGAGAGCGACGACGACGAGGCGCAGGGCGCGGGCCTGGCGGCCAGCGCCGATGAACTGGCCCGTCGGCGCGCGCGCAAGACCGGCTAGCGCGGCGCGCGCTCAAGCGGGCGGACGCGGCGACCAGCGGGCGGGCTGCTCGGGTAGGCTGAGCACTGCTGCTAACACCGTCCGGGAGAGTCTTCGCGCAGCCAGCGCGGGGCGCCGAAGGGGCAACCTCCCCGGAACCTCTCAGGCACCAAGGACCGGACGGGATAAGCGTCTCTGGAGTTTTCGCGGCACCGCCGCGGCCGCGGCATCAGCGCCGCGTCGCGGGGCAACGGCTGCGCGGCGACAGAGGGGGAGCCGGACTGGCCGTCCCACGGCCCGGCCGCGACACCGCTCCCACCTCCGGAGGCTCCCGTGAACTTCGCGCAACGCCACATCGGGCCGTCCGAGCCTGAGCAGCAGCGCATGCTCGCCGCGATCGGCCATCACTCGCTGGATGAGCTGACCGCGGCCGCACTGCCCGCCAGCATCGCCGCCGACCGCGAGCTGAACCTGCCCGCCGCCCTCACCGAGGAGCAGGCCCTGGCCGAGCTGCGCCGGCTTGCCAGCGGCAACCAGCTGCTGACCCCGATGATCGGGCTCGGCTACTACGGTACGAGCACGCCCCCGGTCATCCGCCGCGGGGTGCTGGAGAACCCCGCCTGGTATACCGCGTATACGCCCTACCAGCCGGAGATCTCCCAGGGCCGGCTGGAGGCGCTGCTGAACTTCCAGACGATGGTCGCGGACCTGACGGCGCTGCCGGTAGCCGGCGCCTCCATGCTGGACGAGGCGACCGCGGCCGCGGAGGCCATGACGCTTGCCCGGCGGACCGCCGGGCGGGGCAGCATCTTCCTCGCCGACGCCGACTGCCTGCCGCAGACCCTCGCCGTCCTCGCCACCCGGGCCGAGCCGCTCGGCATCACGCTGATCACCGGCTCGGTGACGCCTGAGCTGATCGCCGCCCAGCCCGACGGCGAGCTGTTCGGCATCTTGCTGCAGTACCCGGGCGCCAGCGGCCAGATCACCGATCCGGCGGCCGCCATCGAGGCGGCCCATGCCCGCGGCGCCGTGGCCGCGGTCGCGGCGGACCTGCTCGCGCTGACGCTCCTCACGCCGCCGGGCGAGCTCGGCGCGGACATCGCGGTCGGGACGACACAGCGGTTCGGCGTTCCGCTCGGCTTCGGCGGCCCGCAGGCGGGATACATCTGCGTCCGCGACGCGCTGAAACGCCAGCTGCCGGGCCGCCTGGTCGGCGTCTCGGTCGATGCCGACGGCCACCCGGCCTACCGGCTCGCACTGCAGACCCGCGAGCAGCACATCCGGCGGGAGAAGGCGACCAGCAACATCTGCACGGCCCAGGTACTGCTCGCGGTGATCGCCGCCATGTATGCCTCCTACCACGGCGCCGACGGCCTGACGCAGATCGCCCGGCGCGTGCACGCCAGGGCGGCGGCGCTGGCCCGCACCCTGCAGGAGCACGGCGTCAAAACGGAGCACCCGGCCTTCTTCGACACCATCCGGCTGCACGTGCCCGGCGAGGCCGCCGCCGTGGCGCAGCGGGCCCGTGCCGCCGGGTACAACCTGCATGTGGCTGGCCCGGATGCCGTCCAGATCGCCTGTGACGAGACCACCAGCGAGGAGCAGATACTGGCCGTGGCCCGGGCGGTGACCGGGCAGGACGTGCTGGCCCTGGCCGGCCCGGCCGCCGGCGAGGACGCGCTGCCCGCCGCGCTGCGCCGCGCCAGCGAGTTCCTCACCCACCCGGTATTCAGCGAGCACCGCAGCGAGACCGCGATGCTGCGCTACCTGCGCCGCCTCGGCGACCTGGACATCGCGCTGGACCGGTCGATGATCCCGCTCGGCTCGTGCACGATGAAACTGAACGCGGCGGCCGAGATGGAGCCCATCACCTGGCCGCAGTTCGCCGGACTGCACCCGTTCGTGCCCGCCGACCAGGCCGCCGGATACCGGGAACTGATCGGCGGCCTGCAGCAGTGGCTGACCGAGATCACCGGCTACGACGCGGTCAGCGTCCAGCCGAACGCCGGATCCCAGGGCGAGCTGACCGGGCTGCTGGCGATCCGCGCCTACCACCGGGCCCGCAGCGAGCCGCAGCGCACCGTCTGCCTGATCCCCGAGTCCGCGCACGGTACGAACGCCGCCTCCGCCGTGCTGGCCGGCCTGCAGGTGGCGGTGGTGAAGTGCGGCGCTGACGGCGCCATCGACCTCGCCGACCTGCACGCCAAGCTGGACGAGCACGCGGGAAAGATCGCGGCGATCATGCTGACCTACCCGTCGACCAACGGGGTGTTCGAGGAGACAGTCACCCAGGTGTGCGACGACGTGCACGCGGCCGGCGGCCAGGTGTACGTGGACGGCGCCAATCTCAACGCGCTCGTCGGGCTGGCCCGGCCGGGCCGCTTCGGCGCCGACGTCTCGCACCTGAACCTGCACAAGACCTTCTGCATCCCGCACGGCGGCGGCGGCCCTGGCGTCGGGCCAGTGGGAGTCCGGGCCCACCTGGCCCCCTACCTGCCCGGCCATCCGATGCTGACCGCTGACGAGGCGGCCTGCAGCGGCGGGACGCCGCAGAGCGCGGCGAACGGTCCCGTGGCGGCGGCGCCGTACGGCTCGGCCGGGATCCTGCCGATCTCCTGGGCCTACATCGCGATGATGGGAGCCGACGGGCTGCGCCGCGCTACCGGGGTGGCGATCCTGTCCGCTAACTATGTGGCCCGGCGCCTCGACCCGTATTTCCCGGTGCTCTACACCGGGCGGGGCGGCCTTGTTGCGCACGAATGCATTCTTGACCTGCGGCCGATCACCAGCCGGACGGGAATTACCGCCGAGGATGTCGCCAAGCGGCTCATCGACTACGGCTTCCACGCGCCGACGATGTCGTTCCCGGTCGCCGGCACCCTGATGGTCGAGCCGACCGAAAGCGAGGACCTGGCCGAGCTGGACCGGTTCTGCGACGCGATGGTCTCCATCGCCGGCGAGATCGGGAAAGTCGGCTCCGGCGAGTTCGACGCCCGCGATAACCCGCTGAAGAACGCCCCGCACACCGCGGCGATGCTGCTCGCCGCGGACTGGGAGCACGGCTACGACCGCGAGTACGCCGCCTACCCGGCCGGTGTGGACCGGCGGACCAAGTACTGGCCGCCCGTCCGCCGGATCGAGGGAGCCTATGGCGACCGGCACCTGGTCTGCGCGTGCCCGCCGCCCGAGGCCTTCCAGGACTGAATCGCCCGGCGGGCTGGCCGGCTAGGGCTCGTCGGCGGGGGAACGGCGCAGCGGGATCGTGCGGCCCTTCCATTCGCCGCCCCGGCCGCGGTAATGCCGCCAGGCCGAATCCGCGGTCATCGCCGCGTACAGGGCGGCGACCAGCGGCAGGACCGGGGCCCGCAGCGGCGAGAGCCGGTACAGCGCCAGCATCGGCAGGTAGGTGACCGACATCAGCGCCCAGCCGGCCAGCCCGGCGGCGGCCAGCGACGCAGCGGGGCCAGCCGCCGCCGGGCCCGCACCGAGGAGCATGGCCAGGCCCGCCAGCGCTGCCGCCGGCGGCAGCAGGTACAGCCACGCCAGCCCGACGACCGTCCCGGCCAGCGCCGCGGCCGAGTACCGCAGCTGGGTGAAGGCGCTGCGGGCGACCATGTCCCAGACATCACCAAGCGCCGGGTACGGCCGGCGGCTGCGCACCTGCGTGCTCAGGCCGAGCCAGCAGCGCCCCGGCGGCCGCGCGGACTTCAGCAGCCGGCCGAGCGCCACGTCGTCGATCCGGGCGCCGCGGATGGCGGCCAGGCCGCCCGCGGCGGTCAGGGCGCCTGCCCGTACCAGCATGCAGCCGCCGGCCGCCGCCGCTGTGCGCGTGCCCGGCCGGTTCACCCACCGGAACGGGTAGAGCTGGGCGAAGAAGTAGACGAACGCCGGCACCAGCAGCCGTTCCCAGAACGAGTCCGCGCGCAGCAGCGCCATCTGCGAGACCAGCACCCGGTCGCCGCCCTCGGCCGCGCGGACCAGGCCGGTAAGCGTTCCGGCCGCATAGCTGATGTCGGCGTCGGTAAACAGCAGGTAGTCAGCGCCGTCTGCCGCCGCGGCGCCCTGCGCCATCGCCCACACCTTGCCGGCCCAGCCGGGGGGCGTCGGCGTGCCCGCGACGATCCGCAGGCTCCGGCCGGCAGGCGCGGCCGCGCCCAGGCGGGCCGCGACCTCGGCGGTGGCGTCGGCGCTGTCGTCGTTGACCAGGATCACCCGCAGCGGTCCCGGGTAGTCCTGCCCCAGCAGGGACGGCAGCGTCTCGGGCAGGATGTCCGCCTCGTCCCGGGCCGGAACGACCGCGGCCACGCGGGGCCAGGCGCCGGCGCCCTCCGCCTCGGGCGGCAGGCGCTGGTCAGTCCGCCAGAAGCCGCCGCGGGCGGCCAGCAGGTACGCCCAGGCAGCCGCGGCGAGCAGTGTGGCGGCCAGCAGGATGTCCTCAGGCACGGAGTGCACTCCGACAGCCTGGCACATGGCGCCCGGCGGCCGGGTGGGCCAGACTGGTCGCTGCGCTGACGAGCAACCTGGAGGAATTCATGCGGGAAATCACCGGCGCCGGCGGGTACTCCGCGCCGGAGGCGGCGGATCATAACCACTGGATCGAGCACTTCCGGGTTCCCGACCTCAGCGTCGGCACGTACTCGATCCCGCGCGGCGGAATCGACGACCAGACCCCGCATAGCGAGGACGAGATCTACGTGGTGACGTCCGGGCAGGCCCGGCTGGAGTCCGGCGGCGACAGCGTGCGGGTGGGGCCCGGTTCGGTCGTTTACGTGGCCGCCGGCGAAGTGCACCGGTTCACCGACGTCGCCGAGGACCTCGCCGCCCTGGTCATCTTCGCTCCCGCCTACCAGACGCGCGGCGCGCGGGACCGGTGATTGCCGGGCGCCTGCTTGGCCGGAGCGGCCGGGGCGAGGGTCGCGCGCGCATAGAGTTACTGTGTGGCAGATCCGGCGAGCTACCGGCCGGCCCCCGGGACCATTCCTGAGTCTCCCGGCGTCTACCGGTTCCGCGACGACAAGGGCCGCGTCATCTACGTGGGCAAGGCCAAGAACCTGCGGTCGCGGCTCAACTCGTACTTTGCCGATTTCGCCGGCCTGCACCCCCGGACCCAGACGATGCTGACCTCGGCCGCGCGGGTGGACTGGACGGTCGTGCGGACCGAGGTCGAGGCGCTGCAGCTGGAGTACTCCTGGATCAAGGAGTTCGACCCGCGCTTCAACGTCCGGTACCGCGACGATAAGAGCTACCCGTACCTGGCCGTGACCATGGACGAGGAGTTCCCGCGGGTCATGGTGATGCGCGGCGCCAGACGGCGCGGGGTCCGGTATTTCGGGCCGTACTCGCACGCCTGGGCCATCAGGGACACCGTGGACACCCTCCTGCGGGTGTTCCCGGTGCGCACCTGCTCAGCCGGGGTGTTCAAGCGCGCCGGGCAGATCGGCCGGCCGTGCCTGCTCGGCTACATCGGGAAATGCTCGGCGCCGTGCGTCGGCCGGGTTGACCCGGGCTACCACCGGCAGCTTGCCGAGGAATTCTGCGACTTCATGGCCGGCCAGACGGGGAAGTTCATCCGGCGGCTGGAGGCCGAGATGCGCCGGGCCGCGGCCGCGGAGGAGTATGAGCGGGCCGCGCGGCTGCGCGATGACATCCAGGCCCTCCAGCGCGCGCTGGAGAAGCAGGCGGTGGTGCTCCCGGACGGGACCGACTGCGACGTGATCTCGCTGGCCGAAGATCAGCTGGAGGCCGCGGTCCAGGTTTTCTACGTGCGCGGCGGCCGGGTCCGCGGGCAGCGCGGCTGGGTTGTCGACAAGGTCGAGGACGTCAGCAGCGCGGAGCTGATCGAGCAGTTCCTGGGCCAGGTCTACGGCGACGACCGGGCCGCCGACGACGGCAGTCCCGCGAGCGCCGGCGCCGCCGGGGACGGCTCCGCCCGGAACGGCGCCGGGGACAGCGCCACCGGGGACGGCTCGGGCCGGAGCAGCGTCAGGAACAGCGCGAGGAGCGCCAGGAACAGCGGCACCGGGACCGGCGCGATCCCGCGCGAGGTGCTCGTGCCCGTGGAGCCGCCCGACGCGGCGGCGGTCGAGGAGTGGCTGGCGGAACGGCGAGGCGGCCGGGTCAGCCTGCGGGTGCCCCAGCGCGGCGACAAGAAGGCCCTGCTGGAGACCGTGGCCAGGAACGCGGCGCAGTCCCTGGTGCTGCACAAGACGCGCCGGGCGAGCGACCTCACGACCCGCAGCCGCGCGCTGCACGAGATCCAGGAGGCACTCGGGCTCGACGAGGCGCCGCTGCGGATCGAGAGCTATGACGTCTCCAATCTGCAGGGCACTCACGTCGTCGCGTCCATGGTGGTGTTCGAGGACGGGCTGGCCCGCAAGTCGGAGTACCGCAGGTTCGCGGTCAAGGGCCTGGACGGCACCGATGATGTCGCGGCGATCCGCGAGGTGATCGGCCGCCGGTTCCGGCGGTACCTGGCCGAACGCGAGGAGGCCGACCGCGAGGCGGCCGCGGATCCGGCGGCGGCCGCGCTGACCGGCGAGCCGCAGGCCCGGCGCAAATTCGCCTATCCGCCTAATCTGCTCGTGATTGACGGCGGTCCCGCTCAGGTGGGCGCGGCCGTGGCGGCCCTGGAGGAACTGGGCGTTGTCGACGTCTCGGTCTGCGGCCTGGCCAAGCGGCTGGAGGAAGTCTGGCTGCCCGGCGAGGACAGCCCGGTTATCCTGCCGCGTAGCAGCGAGGGGCTTTATCTCCTGCAGCGGGTGCGGGACGAGGCACACCGGTTCGCGATCACCTACCACCGCAAGAAGCGGGGCGCCGCCCTCACGGTCAGCGAGCTTGACGCGGTACCGGGCCTCGGCCGGTCCCGGCGGGCTACGCTGCTGCGGCACTTCGGCTCGGTCCGGCGGCTGAGCGAGGCGTCGGCCGAGGAGATCGCCGGGCTGCCCGGCATCGGGCAGCGGACAGCCGCGGCGGTGGTGGCGGCGCTGCAGACAGGCGCCGACGGCGCGGCGGCGGCGGCGCCGGCGCGGGCGGCAGGGGACACGGGCGGGGACGCATCAGGGGACGACGGCGCGGGGGGCAGCAGCAGATGAGACCGGACGTGAGACCGGATGACGGCACACCGGAGATCGTCATCATCACCGGATTGTCAGGTGCGGGGCGCAGCACCGCGGCCAAGTCGCTGGAGGACCTCGACTGGTTCGTGGCCGACAACCTGCCGCCCGGCCTGCTGCCCATGATGACCGACCTGGCCAGGCGGGCCAAGGACGCCGTCCCCCGGATCGCGGCCGTGGTCGACGTGCGCAGCCGGGCGTTCTCCACCGACCTCAAATCGACCATCGTGGAGCTCGACCGGCGCGGCGTCCGGCCGTACGTGGTGTTCCTCGAGGCCAGTGACCAGACGCTGGTGCGCAGGTTCGACAGCGTGCGCCGGCCGCATCCGCTGCAGGAAACCGGCCGGATCGTCGACGGGATCGCCGCCGAGCGGGAGCAGCTCACGGGCCTGCGCGCGGAAGCGGACCTGGTGATCGACACCTCGGACCTGAACGTGCATCAGCTGCGGGCCCGGATGCGCGAGCAGTTCAGCACCGACCCCGAGACGGGGACGCGGATCAACGTGGTCTCGTTCGGCTTCAAGTACGGGCTGCCGGTCGACGCCGACATGGTCGCCGACTGCCGGTTCCTGCCCAATCCGCGCTGGGTGCCCGACCTGGCCCCGCTGACCGGGCAGGACGAGCGGGTCAAGGAGTACGTGCTCGGCCGGCCCGGCGCCGCCGACTTCCTGCGCGCTTACCTCGAGGCCGCGCAGATCACGCTGACGGGCTACGAGCGGGAGGGCAAGCATTTTGCCCTGCTCGCCATCGGCTGCACCGGCGGCAAGCACCGCAGCGTGGTCATCGCCGAGGAGATCGCCGCCAGACTTGCCGAGGCACATCCCGGCGTCCGGGTGGCCCACCGCGATCTGGGCCGCGAGTGACGGCGATGACGCAAGGCGGCGGCGCGGCGAGCGAACGGCAGGCGGCCTGGACCGGAGCAGGCCGGCCGCTGAGCCGCAAGGTGGTCGCGCTCGGCGGCGGGCACGGCCTGTATGCCTCGCTGTCGGCGCTGCGGCGGGTCACCCGCCAGCTCACCGCGATCGTGACCGTCGCCGACGACGGCGGCTCGAGCGGCCGGCTGCGCCGCGAGTTCGGCGTCCTGCCCCCCGGCGATCTGCGGATGGCCCTGGCGGCGCTATGCGGTGACGACGCCTGGGGCACGACCTGGAGTGCGGTGGTCCAGCACCGGTTCAGCGGCGAGCAGGAACTGGGCGGTCACGCGGTGGGCAACGTGCTGATCGTCGCGCTCTGGGAACTCCTCGGCGACACCGTGCAGGGCCTGGACTGGGTCGGCCGGCTGCTCGGCGCGCACGGGCGGGTGCTGCCCATGGCCTCGGTCCCGCTGGACCTGGCGGCTGAAGTCGAAGGGGCAGATCCGGCCAGACCGGATGAGGTCACCACCGTTCACGGTCAGGTCGCCTGCGCGACGGCCGGCGGACGAGTACGGTCGGTGTCACTGATACCCGCCGACCCGCCTGCGTGCCCGGAGGCCGTGACGGCGGTCGGAGCGGCGGACTGGGTGGTGCTCGGGCCCGGTTCCTGGTTCACCAGCGTGATCCCGCACCTGCTGATCCCGGAGCTCGCCGCAGCGCTGGTCAGCACTAAGGCGCGCAAGCTGGTCGCGCTGAACCTGGCGCCGCAGGCGGGGGAGACCGCGGGCTTCTCGCCCCACGCGCACCTGGAGGTACTCGCCGACCACGCGCCGGAGCTGACCATAGACATCGTGCTCGCCGACCGCCGCGCGGTCGAGGGAACCACAGCCGACCTGGAGAAGGCCGCCAGCCTGCTGGGCGCCAGGCTCGTCCTGGCCGACCTGGCCATGGGGGACGGGTCTGCGCGCCACGACCCACGGCGGCTGGCGGGCGCGTTCGCACAGATCTTCGAGGGGGAATAAGGCCGATGGCACTGACTGGCCTGGTGAAGGACGAGCTCAGCCGCGTCGCGGTGGTAAAGCCGTGCTGCCGCAAGGCGGAGGTATCCACGCTGCTGAGGTTCGCCGGCGGGCTGCACCTGGCCGCCGGGCGGATCGTCGTGGAAGCCGAGCTTGACACCGGCGCGGTCGCGCGCAGGCTGCGCAAGGATATCGCCGAGGTCTTCGGCCACGCCTCCGAGCTGATCGTGCTCGCGCCGAGCGGCCTGCGCAAGGGAAACCGGTACGTGGTGCGGGTGACCAAGGACGGCGACAGCCTCGCCCGCCAGACCGGCCTGGTGGACGGCCACGGACGCCCGGTGCGCGGCCTGCCCCGGCAGGTGGTGTCCGGCACGACCTGCGACTGCGAGGCAGCCTGGCGCGGCGCCTTTCTCGTGCACGGCAGCCTGACCGAGCCGGGCCGGTCGATGTCCCTGGAGGTCACCTGCCCGGGCCCGGAGGTCGCCCTCGCGATGGTCGGCGCGGCGCGGCGGCTGCGGATCCACGCCAAGGCCCGCGACGTGCGCGGCGTCGACCGCGTCGTGGTCAGGGACGGCGAGGCGATCAGTGCGCTGCTCACCAGGCTCGGGGCGCACGACAGCGTGCTGGCGTGGGAAGAGCGGCGGATGCGCCGCGAGGTCCGCGCGACCGCCAACAGGCTCGCCAACTTCGACGACGCCAACCTGCGCCGCAGCGCCCGCGCCGCCGTCGCGGCCGGGGCCCGGGTGGAGCGGGCGCTGGAAATCCTCGGCGCCGAGGCACCCGAGCACCTGATCGTGGCCGGCCAGCTGCGGATCAAGCACCGCCAGGCCAGCCTCGAGGAACTCGGGCAGCTCGCCGAGCCCGCCCTCACCAAGGACGCCATCGCCGGCCGCATCCGGCGGCTGCTCGCCCTCGCCGACCGGCGGGCCATGGAACTCCGCGTGCCCAATACCGAGGCCCACCTGACCGCCGACATGCTCGTCCCGTGAGGCGCAGGCCGCCGCGCCGGTGAACGGAAGCGCCCGCACGGGCGCAGACCGCGCAAAACCGCCAACCGGCCCGCAAACCAGGGCCGACGGGCCCGTAAAAAGAGCCAAGTGGCCCGGCCCCCGGCCTGCTGCGTTCCTGTAAGGTTTCGGTCGAACTCAGGCGCGGGCCATGCGGCCGGCGAAGCGATCGCAACGGATGAAGAGAGGTCTCGCAGTGACAGTCCGGGTGGGGATCAACGGCTTCGGCCGCATCGGGCGCAACTTCTGGCGGGCGGTTCACTCCGGGACCGGAGCTGCCGCCGGCATCGAGATTGTTGCCGCCAACGACCTGACCGACGCCGCTACCCTGGCGCACCTGCTGAAGTACGACACCGTGCTCGGCACGCTCGACGTCGAGGTCAGCGCGTCCGGTGATGTCATCAGGGCCGGTGACCAGGAGATCCGCGTGCTGGCCGAGCGGGACCCCGCGGCGCTGCCGTGGGCCGACCTCCGGGCCGACGTGGTCATCGAGTCGACAGGCCGGTTCACCAAGGCCGACGACGCGCGCAAGCACATTGCAGCCGGCGCCCAGAAGGTCATCATCTCGGCCCCGGCCAAGGGCGAGGACATCACCATCGTCATGGGCGTCAACGACGATGAGTACGACCCAGCCCGGCACGCCATCATCTCCAACGCCTCCTGCACGACGAACTGCGTCGCGCCGCTGGCCAAGGTGCTCCAGGACAGCTTCGGCATCGTCAAGGGCATGATGACGACCATTCACGCCTACACCAACGACCAGGTGATCCTGGACTTCCCGCATAAGGACCTGCGCCGGGCCAGGGCGGCCGCGCAGAACATCATCCCGACGACCACCGGCGCCGCCCGTGCGACCGCGCTGGTGCTGCCCGAGCTCAAGGGCAAGCTCGACGGGCTCGCGATGCGGGTGCCCGTCATGGACGGCTCAGTGACCGACCTCGTCGTGCAGCTCGGGCGCGAGGTGACGATCGATGAAGTGAACGCGGCCTACCGGGCCGCGGCCGACGGGCCGCTCAAGGGCTACCTGCACTACACCAGCGATCCGATCGTCTCCTCCGACATCGTCGGCACGCCTTACTCGTGCACCTTCGACTCCTCGCTCACGATGGCCGCGGGCGACCAGGTGAAGGTGGTTGGCTGGTACGACAACGAGTGGGGCTACTCCAACCGGCTCGCCGACATCGCCGCGCTGGTCGGGGCCGGCCTGCAGGGCCGGGCATGAGAGGCATCGAGGAGCTTTCGGTAGGCGGCCAGGCCGTTCTGCTCCGGGCCGACCTCAACGTCCCGCTGGACGGGGACGTCATCACCGACGACGGCCGGATCAGGGCCAGCCTGCCGACCATCACCGACCTGACCGGCCGGGGCGCGCGGGTCATCATCTGCGCGCACCTGGGCCGCCCCTCTGGCAGCAGCTACGCCGAGCGTGCCGCCGGCGGCCCGTCCCTGGCGCCGGTGGCGGTCCGGCTGGGCGAGCTGCTCGGCCAGGAGGTCACGCTGGCGAAGGACGTCGCCGGTGAGTCCGCGGCGGCCCTCGCGGCCGGCCTGCGCGACGGCCAGGCCGGCCTGCTGCAGAACGTGCGCTTCGAGCCGACCGAGACCAGCAAGGATGACGCGAAGCGAGGCGAGCTCGCGGCCCGCCTCGCCGCCCTCGCGCAGCTGTATGTCGGCGACGGCTTCGGCGCGCTGCACCGCAAGCACGCCAGCGTCTACGATGTGCCCGGCCTGCTCCCGCACGCGGCGGGCAAGCTGGTGCTCGCCGAGGTCGCCGTGCTCCAGCGGCTGACCCATGACCCGGACCGCCCGTACGTGGTCGTGCTCGGCGGCGCCAAGCCGTCGGATAAGCTCGCCGTGATCGCCAACCTGCTGGACAAGGCGGACCGGCTGATCATCGGCGGCGGGATGTCCTACACCTTCCTGGCCGCGCGCGGCTACGAGGTCGGCCACTCGCTCCTGGAAGCCGACCAGCTCGGCCGGGTGGCTGAGGTGCAGGCCGAGGCCGATCGCCGCGGGGTGGAAATCGTCCTTCCCGTGGATCTCGTCGGTGCGACGCACTTCGCCCCGGACGCACCGCACGAGGTCTTCCCGGTGACGGCGTTCCCGGCCGACCGGGAGAGCATGGACATGGGCCCGGCGACCCGCGACCTCTTCGCGGAGAAGCTGGCCGACGCGCAGACGGTGTTCTGGAACGGGCCGGTCGGCGTGTTCGAGTTCCCGGCCTTCTCGGCCGGCACGCTGGCGATCGCCCAGGCGATCAGCAAGGTGGGGGGCCTGACGGTCGTCGGCGGTGGCGACTCAGCCGCTGCCGTGCGGCGGCTGGGCCTGCCGGACGACGCGTTCAGCCATATCTCCACCGGCGGCGGGGCGAGCCTGGAATACCTCGAGGGCGCGACCCTGCCGGGCCTCGCGGCACTGGAGGCATGAGCGTGAGCGGGTCCGCAGCAGGCCGCAAGCCACTGATCGCCGGCAACTGGAAGATGCACAACACGCATTTCGAGGGCCTCGCCCTGACCCAGAAGCTCGCCTTCTCCCTGACGAGCAAGGACTTCGACGCCGTCGACGTGGCCGTGCTGCCGCCGTTCACGGCCCTGCGCAGCGTGCAGACCCTGATCGAGGGAGACAAGCTGCGGCTCACCTACGGCGCGCAGGACATCTCGGCGCACGACGACGGCCCCTATACCGGCGAGGTGTCAGGCCGGATGCTGGCCCGGCTGGGGTGCACGTACGTCCTCGCGGGCCACTCGGAGCGGCGCGAGTACCACGCCGAGGACGACGCGCTGGTCAACGCCAAGGTGAAGGCCGCGCTGCGGTACGCGCTGGCTCCGGTGCTGTGCGTGGGGGAGCCGCTGCCGGTCCGGCAGGCCGGCGAGCACATTGCCCACACTCTGAGCCAGCTCGACGGCGGCCTGGCCGGCCTGTCCGCAGAGCAGGTAGCGGGCCTCGTGGTGGCATATGAGCCTGTATGGGCGATTGGCACCGGCGAAGTAGCGACCCCGGCGGACGCGCAGGAAGTCTGCGGTGCGATCCGCAGCCGCATTTCCGCTCTTCACGGGGGCGAGACAGCC
Organism: Streptosporangiaceae bacterium; assembly: GCA_052146815.1. GTDB lineage: Bacteria > Actinomycetota > Actinomycetes > Streptosporangiales > Streptosporangiaceae > DATJZH01. The sequence continues at coordinate 21,253 of JBKQMG010000040.1, forward strand.
GCAGGTACGCGTATTCTGTACGGGGGTTCAGTGAAACCCGACAACATGCCCGCGATTATGGAACAGCCGGATATCGATGGCGGCCTAGTCGGCGGCGCGAGCCTCGATGCTGGCGATTTCGTCAGGATCTGCCGGTATCGTGAGCTGACGGTGCAATCCTGAGCAGAGTGCCCGGAAAGGACGAGAGACGACGTGGTCATCGCTATATCCATCGTCCTGATCATTACCAGCCTGCTCATGGTGCTGCTCGTCCTGCTCCACAAGGGCAAGGGCGGTGGCCTGTCCGACCTGTTCGGCGGCGGCATCTCGTCGAACCTGGGCTCGTCGTCAGTGGTCGAGCGGAACCTGGACCGCATCACCGTCTTCACCGGCATTCTGTGGTTCCTGTGCATCGTGGCGCTCGGTCTGCTAGAGAACCGGTAGCGGCCTTCGCGCGGGCTTTCCGCCCGCGCCTGCGCGGCCGCAGTATCAGCACGTCAAATTTTGAGGGCAAGGGGTAAGCAGTGAGTAGTGGCAACGCCATTCGCGGCAGCCGTGTCGGAGCGGGACCGATGGGCGAGGCGGAGCGCGGCGAGTCTGCGCCGCGGGTGCGGATCTCGTTCTGGTGCTGCAACGGGCACGAGACCAAGCCGAGTTTCGCGAGCGACGCCGCGGTACCCGACACCTGGGACTGCCCGCGCTGCGGCTTCCCGGCCGGCCAGGAGGAAGCGAACCCGCCGGCCCCGCCGCATGCTGAGCCCTACAAGACTCACCTTGCCTACGTGAAGGAGCGCCGTAACGACACCGACGGCGCTGCCATCCTCGCCGAGGCGCTGCAGCGGCTCCGCAAGGGCGCCTGACCACTCGCTGCGCCAGGGGCGCACTGACCCGCAGCCGGGTCAGTGCGCTTTTTCGCTGCGCGAGGCGGGGCCACCGCCCGCACGGTCAGTGCGCGAAGCTGCTGCGCTGCTTGCCGGGCAGCAGCGGCGCGGGCGGCTGCGGCAGCGCGGCCAGCGCCTTGGTCTGCTCCTGCAGATCCTCGAGCAGCAGGCTGGCCATGTCCATGCTGAAGCCGTTGCGGATCACCAGCCGGATCACGGCGGTGTTCTCCAGGTTTGCCGGGAACGTATAGGCCGGCACCAGCCAGCCGCGCTGCCGCAGGCGCTCGGAGAGGTCGAACACCGAGTAGCCGGCGCCGTCCGGGTCGCGCAGCTTGAAGGCGAAGACGGGCAGGTCGCTGCCGTCGGACAGCAGCTCGTAGGGGCCGAGCCCGGCGATCCGCCCCGACATGTGCCGGGCCACGTCCTGGCAGGCCTGCTGGACGCGACGGTAACCGTCGAAGCCCAGCCGGACGAAGTTGTAATACTGAGCGGCGATATTTGCGCCGGGCCGGGAGAAGTTCAGCGCGAAGGTGGGCATCTCGCCGCCGAGATAGTTGACCTTGAACACCAGGTCCTCGGGCAGGCAGGCCGGGTCACGCCAGACGATCCAGCCGACCCCCGGGTACACCAGGCCGTACTTGTGCCCCGAGGCGTTGATCGAGGCGACCCTGGGCACGCGGAAATCCCAGGCCAGATCGGGCCGCAGGAACGGCGCGACGAACCCCCCGGAGGCGCCGTCCACGTGGATGGGCACGTCGGTACCGGAGTCGGCCTGCAGCTGCTCCAGGTGCGCGCTGATCTCCGCGACCGGCTCGTAGCTGCCATCCTGGGTCGAGCCCATCACGGCGACCACGCCGATCGTGTTCTCGTCGCAGTGCGCGGCCGCCTCGGGCCCGGTCAGATGCAGCCGGCCGGCCTCCATGGGCACCAGCCGGGGTTCCACCTGCCAGTACCGGCAGAACTTGTCCCAGCACACCTGCACGTTGGTGCCCATGACCAGGTTGGGCGTGGTGTCGGAGGCCCCGGCCGCACGCCGGCGGGCGCGCCACCGCCACAGCAGCGCCATGCCGCCGAGCATGCACGCCTCGCTGGACCCGGTCGTCGAGCATCCCGTCGCCGGGTGGCCCTTGCCGTCAGCGCCGGACTCGCCCGGTGCGTGCCACAGGTCGGCGAGCATGTTGACGCACCGCCGCTCCAGCTCCGCGGTCTGCGGGTACTCGTCCTTGTCGATCATGTTCTTGTCGAAGCATTCCGACATGAGCTGCGTCGCCTGGGGCTCCATCCAGGTCGTCACGAAGGTGGCGAGATTGAGCCGGGCGTTCCCGTCCAGGATCAGCTCGTCGCGGACGACCTGCAACGCGGTATCAGGCAGCATGCTGCCGCGCGGCATCCGGTAGCGCGGCACCGCCTCGTCCCGTAGCTGCACGTAGATCGGGTTAATATCAAGCTCGTCACCCAGCGTTGATTCGTCGACTTTGCGGTGAAGTGCCATGCCGCTTCCTTTCCTGGCCGCGGCGGATCAGCCGCGGCGGCCTCAGGCCTTGCTGTCGAGCCGCAGATAGCGGCAGAGCAGGTACCCCTCGTCTTCCAGGACATGCGCCAGTTCCAGGCCGGTCGCGCCGACGGCTTGCGGGCCGGCCGCGGCCGAGTCCCGCGCCGGACCGCTTTGCGCCGCTCCGGCGCCCCCGGCGCCCGCGAGGATCCGGCCCGCTGAGCCGCCCGCCAGCACCGGGCTGTAGGTGAGGCACAGCTCATCCAGCAGGCCCGCCGCGGTGATCTGGGCCAGCAGGCCAGGGCCGCCCTCGACCAGGATCCGCCGGTGCCCCCGGGCCCCGAGCGCTGCCACGGCGGCCGCCGCGGTGACGGTCTGCTCGCCGGCCACGATCACCTCCGCGCCGGCGCCCACCGCGGCCACCCGGCCGGGCGGCGCCGCCTCAGTGGTGAGCACGAGGGTCCGCGCGGTATCCGGGGCGCTGGCCAGCAAGCCCTCGCCCGGCTCGAGGTCCAGCGCGCGGGTCACGACGGCAATCGGCGGCGTCGGCGTCCGCCCGGCCCGCAGCCGCGGCCAGGCCTCATCCAGCCGGACCGGCCGGTACCGCTCGGCGCGGGCCGTTCCGGCCCCGACCAGGATCACGTCGGCCAGGCTGCGCAGCACCGAGAACACCTGGCGGTCGGCGGCGCCTGACAGGCCTCCGGACCGGCCGTCGGCCGCCGCGGCGCCGTCGGCGCTGGCGACCATGTTCGCCCGCAGCCACGGCCGCCCGGCCGGCTCGGGGTAGGCATAAAGAGCGGCGAGCGCGCCGACGGCGTCACCAGCCGCGATCGGCAGGCCGGACGAGGGCGCGGGGAAGATCTGCTGCACGGCCAGCAGTCAACCAGACCGGGCCAGGCGGGCGAAGCCGGCCACGCCCATGACCGCTGCCATGAACCGCTCCCATAACCGCGAAAGTCGCACGTTGCACATTGCAATTGGTACAGGATAATCATGAGGGGCACGAAAGGCCGGACATCGGGCGAGGGGACTACCGTGCAATTCGCCGCACTTGCCGTCTGGTGCGTGACCGCGTGCTTCGGCTTATGGCTGCTCGCCGTCTGGCTCGCCCACGGCGGCATGCGCCAGCAGGCCACCAGGATCACCGTCTTCCCCGCCGCGCTGATCTTCGCCCACCCGGTCCTGGCCACTGCTGGCCTGTCCTTCTGGGTGGCTTACATTCTCACGCAGCGCCTGGCGCTGGCCTGGACGGGATTCGGCGTGCTGGGCGGCTCGGCGGCGCTCGGCTTCCTCATGCTCACCAGATGGCTGGTGGGCCGGGGGGGCCGGCACGCCAGGGGAGCGGAGCAGCGGTTTCCCGCCAGGATCGTGGTGATGCACGGCTCCGTCGGCCTGACGACCTTCGCCCTGGTGCTGTTCACCCTCACGCTGGCCGGGCAGCAGCACTAGGGGCTGCCTGGGGACCCTCAGGCCTGCGCTCCGGCCCCGTCGGCCGCACGCAGCACCATGATCGACCGGCCGGTGACGTCGACGACTGCGCCGCAGGACAGCTCCGCCGGCTGATCCGGGGCGACGGGACGGCCCGGCGCGGGTCCCGCCGTGTCGACGACGACGTGCCAGCCGGCGGCGTGGTCGGCGCCCGGCAGGGTGAAGCGCACGATGTCGCTGTGCGCGTTGAACAGCAGCAGGAAGCGGCTGTCCCGTACCGGCTCGCCGCGCGGGTCCGGCTCGGTAATGGCGTCCCCGTTCAGGAACACCGCCAGCGACCTCGCATAGCCGGCCTGCCAGTCCCCGCTGGTCATCTCCCGGCCGGACGGGGTCAGCCAGATGATGTCCCGCAGGGCGCCGTTGCCCGTCCGCGCGGGGCGGCCGCTGAAGAACCGCCGCCGCCGGAAGACCGGGTGCGCCCGGCGCAGGGCGGACAGCGCGCGGGTGAAGTCGATCAGGTCGGCGTGCTTGGCCGCGTCACCCCAGTCCACCCAGGACAGCTCGGAGTCCTGGCAGTAGGCGTTGTTGTTGCCCCGCTGGGTGCGTCCCATCTCGTCGCCGGCCAGCAGCATCGGCACGCCCTGCGAGCAGAACAGGGTGACCAGGAAGTTGCGCACCTGCCGGGCCCGCAGCTCGTTCACCGCCGGGTCGTCAGACGGCCCTTCCGCGCCGCAGTTCCAGGACCGGTTGTCGTCGCTGCCGTCCCGGTTGTCCTCGCCGTTCGCCTCGTTGTGCTTGCGGTGATAGCTGACGAGATCGGCCAGGGTGAACCCGTCGTGGCAGGTCATGAAGTTCACCGACGCCACGGGGCGCCGGCTGCTGGTCTCGTAGAGGTCGCTGGAGCCGGTCAGCCGGACGGCGAACTCCGGCAGGGTCGCGGGCTCGCCGCGCCACAGGTCGCGGATGCAGTCACGGTACTTGCCGTTCCATTCCGACCACAGCGGCGGGAACTTGCCGACCTGGTAGCCGCCTTCGCCGACATCCCATGGCTCGGCGATGAGCTTGACCTGAGACACGACCGGATCCTGCTGGACCAGGTCGAAGAAAGCGGCGAGCCGGTCGACGTCATGCAGCTCGCGCGCCAGCGCCGACGCCAGGTCGAAGCGGAAGCCGTCCACGTGCATGTCCAGGATCCAGTACCGCAGCGAGTCCATGATCATCTGCAGCGCGTGCGGGTTACGGGCGTTCAGGCTGTTGCCGCACCCGGTGTAGTCGAGGTACACCCGCGGGTCACTGTCGGCGAGCCGGTAGTAGGCGGCGTTGTCGATCCCGCGGAAGGAGAGCGTGGGACCGAACGCACCCGCTTCGGCCGTGTGGTTGTAGACCACGTCGAGGATCACCTCGATGCCGGCCACGTGCAGCGCCTTGACCATCGACTTGAACTCGGCCACCTGGCCGTGCGGCTCGGTCGAGGAGGAGTAGGCGTTGTGCGGGGCGAGGAACGCGATCGTGTTGTAGCCCCAGTAGTTGGCCCGGCCGGCTGCAGCCAGCTCCCGCTCGGAGACGAACTGATGCACCGGCATCAGCTCGATGGCGGTCACGCCCAGGCTGGTGAGATGGTCGATGATCACGGGGGAGGCCAGGCCGGCGTAGGTGCCCCGCTGCTCGGGCGCGATCTCGGGATGACGCAGCGTCAGGCCGCGGACGTGCGCCTCGTAGATCGTCGTCTCGTGGTAGGGCGTGCGCGGTGGCCGGTCGTTCCCCCAGTCGAAGTACGGGTTGATGACGACATTGCGCGGCATGTAGGGGGCGCTGTCGCGGGTGTTGATCGCATCAGGGGCGTCGAACCGGTGGGAGAACAGGGCCTCGTGCCAGCGCACCTCGCCTTCGACGGCCTTGCCGTAGGGGTCAAGCAGCAGCTTGGCCGGGTTGCAGCGGTGGCCGCGGCCAGGCGCATACGGCCCGTGCACCCGGTAGCCGTACTGCTGGCCGGGTCCGACGCCCGGCAGGTAGCAATGCCAGACGAAGCCATCCACCTCGCTGAGCTCAACCCGGGTCTCGTGGCCGTGGCCCGAATCGAACAGGCACAGCTCTACGCGGTCGGCAACTTCCGAGAAAAGGGCGAAATTAGTACCTGATCCGTCCCAGGTGGCACCAAGGGGATAAGCAGTTCCGGGCCAGACGCGCATTCGCTGACCTTACCGGGGCTGGACGACAGACCGGGACCGGGCTAGCACGGCCGCCCGGTCGATTCCGTCCGGCAGCTGGCCGAACGGCAGGGCGGGACCGGCGGCGCCGGCCCCGTCGGCGGCCGGGCCCAGCCTCGCCGCGCAGAACGCGTCGCTGATCGCGGCCGGGGCGCAGCGCACGAGCTGCGCCGCCTGCAGGACGACCGTGATCAGCCCGGCCAGGCTCCGCGCCCGCCCTTGCGCTGCCGCCGAATCGGCCCCGGCCTCCTTCAGCTCCCGCCGCAGCAGCGCGGTCGCGGCATCCAGCCGGCGGCTGCCGCCCGCGGCCCGATCGATCTCGGCCAGCAGCATGTCGGCTGGCCCGGGTGACCGCGCCAGCGCGCGGAGCAGGTCCAGCGCGGTGACGTTGCCTGATCCTTCCCAGATGGAGTTCAGCGGCGCGTCCCGGTACAGCCGGGGGAGACCGGACTCCTCGACGTAGCCGTTGCCGCCCAGGCATTCCAGCGCCTCGCCGGTCACGGCCGGCGCCCGCCTGCAGATCCAGAATTTCGCGGCCGGCAGCGCGATCCGCAGCAGCGCGGCCTCGGCGGCATCACCGCGCGCCGCGCGGTCACCGGCGGCCGCCAGCCGCATCGCCAGCGACGTCGCCGCCTCAGACTCGAGCGTGAGATCGGCCAGGACGCCGGTCATCATCGGCTGGTCGATCAGGCGCGCGCCGAACGCCGAGCGGAATGCGGCATGGTGCACGGCTGCCACGCACGCCTGGCGCATCTGCGCCGCGCTGCCGAGCACGCAGTCCAGCCGGGTGGCACTGACCATCTCGATAATGGTCGCGACCCCGCGGCCCGGCTCGCCGACCGGCCACGCCAGCGCGGCGTCATACTCTACTTCCGCGGAGGCGTTCGACCGGTTGCCGAGCTTGTCCTTGAGCCGCTGCAGGCGCATCGCGTTGAGCGTGCCGTCGGGCAGTACCCGCGGCAGCAGGAAGCAGCTCAGCCCGGCGGGGGCCTGCGCCAGCATCAGGAACAGGTCGCTCATCGGCGCGGAGCAGAACCACTTATGGCCGGTAATCAGGAAGGTGCCATCACCCGCCGGCCGGGCCTGCGTGGTGTTGGCGCGGACGTCGGAGCCGCCCTGTTTCTCGGTCATGGCCATCCCGGCGAGCAGGCCGGCCTTCGCGGCGGGCACGCGCGGGCCCGGGTCGTAATCGGGCGAGGCGAGCAGCGGCTCGTAGACCGCGGCCAGCTGGGGCGCGTGCCGCAGGGCGGGCACGCTGGCGTATGTCATCGAGATGGGGCAGCCGTGCCCGGCCTCCGCCTGCGTCCATGCGTAGAAGCCCGCCGCCCGGGCCAGATGCGCGCCCGGGAGCGCCTGCGCCCACGGCGCCGCGTGCAGCCCCCGGGAGACGGCGGTCTGCATCAGCTGGTGCCATGCGGGGTGAAATTCGACCTCGTCGATCCGGTGCCCGAAACGGTCGTGGGTGCGCAGCACCGGCGGGTACTCGTTCGCGAGCCGCGCCTGCTCCTGTGTCTGCGCGAGGCCGGCCAGCACGCCGAGTTCCTGGACCCGCGGAATGGCCCAGCCGGCGCCTTCGCGCTCGAGGGCGGTCAGGAGCGCGGGGTCGCTCGCTACGTCGTATCCGGTGAGCGGCGGCACCTGATTGGTGACGTCATGGGTTCGGGATCGCCCTGGCAGCGGCCCCGGAACCGACACGAGCCGCTCCTTCCCGCCTCGACAGGCTGCCGCCCGCCGGGCCGCTGCGACACCGCGGCGCGCACTTCCTGGGTGCTGCGCCGCGCTAGCCGCGTCCCGCCGGCGTGCTCAGGTGTGAATGCCGCACTCGGTCTTGGCCGTCCCGGCCCAGCGTCCGCTGCGCGGATCCGCGCCGTCCGCCACCCGGACGGTGCAGGTACGGCAGCCGATCGAGGGATAGCCGTCGTAGACGAGAGGGTTCACCAGCACGCCATTGTCGGCAATATAGGCATCGACCTGCTCCTGGGTCCAGTCAACAATCGGGCTGACCTTCACCATCTGGCGCCGGGCGTCCCACTGGACCGCGGCGGTATCACTGCGCGCCGAGGTCTCCTCACGGCGCACCCCGGTAATCCACGCGTCGTAGGGGCCGAGCGCCTGCTCCAGCGGAACGACTTTCCGCAGGTAACAGCACAGGTCGGGGTTGCGGGCGTAGAGCTTGGGCCCGAGTTCGGCGTCCTGCTCCTCGACGGTCGTGGACGGCGTGACATTGATCACGTTCACCGGGTACACGGCCGATACGGCGTCCCTCGTCCCGGTGGTCTCGGCGAAGTGGTAGCCCGTGTCCAGGAACAGCACGTCGATCCCTGGCACCAGTTTCGAGGTCAGGTGAATGATCACTGCATCGGTCATCGAGGAAGTGATGCACAGACGGCTGCCGAAAGTTTTCCTCGCCCACCGGATCACGTCGTCAGCGGGAGCGCCAGCCAGCGCCTCGGCCGCCTCGGCGACCAGCCTCTCCATCTCGATCGGATCCTCCGTGCGCGCAGCCTGCGGTTCGCGGGCCTTCTGGTCGGGCAATCCTAGCCAGGTCGGCCCCGAGTGATCGGGGGTCAAGCGACACCTCCCGCTTTGCCGCGGGCCAGCCGGGGTGCCGCGGCACTGCTAGCGCACCGCCGCGACCCGCTGTCCGCGATCTCCTGGGCAGGATCTCCCTGACCACAGTAAAGGTATGAGAACGGCCTTGCACGGTCTGCCGCAAAAGTCAGGAGAATCACCATTCATGCCTCCCGGCTGATCGGGCTCACAAGAGTGGGCCAACTGTCCCCGTACCTGGCCTATTCCGTCCCGGCCGGCCATCGATCTCCGGCCGGGAATCTGCTGGCGGTCCGCCCGGGGCTCGATCAGCCCTGCCGGATCCAGCCCACCGACGGTTCCGCGACCTGCCGTGGCTGCAGATGCTGGCAGTCGCACCAGGTGCCACCGGGGCACTTCTGGTGGTCTTGCTGGCGGCACGACAGGCAGATCACAGTTTCATTCTTCCCACATGCGACGCGGCAACCCCTTCAGGGTGACACGTCACACCGGTCAGCCGGGGGCGACACGCCATGGCGGCACTGCCGCTCTCCCGGCCGCGCCAGCGCCGCGGCTGCCCGCGCACCGCAGGATCAGGCCGCGTTGGCCCGGCGCATCCGGCGGCGGCGCTCCGAGGACCGCTCGTCCTCGTTCAGACCGCCCCAGGTGCCGTACTTCTCCGGACGGCCAATGGCGTAGTCAAGACACTGAGCCTGGACCGGGCATGATGCACAGACGGCCTTGGCCTTGCGCTCGCGAATGTCCCGCTCGGGCTGCCGCTCACCATCCGGCCCGAAAAAGAGCACGACTTCACGACCGCGGCACGCGGCATCGTCTTGCCAGCCCCAGTTCGGCCGTTGCATCAGGGCGGCCTGACGGCGTACCTCAGACATGAGTAGCTCTCCTCAACCAGCTCAACGGGTATAATTCTTCTCGTCTAGCGAAGCGTTCCGCTGCCACCGCGCATGCGCCTGCACGTTCCATAAACCGCGCGATGCGGCATTCGCCCCGTCGCATGATGCAACGCATGGCATCTGTGTAGTGTTCCCGCGCGGTAACAAACCTGGGCGCCGCCGTTAGCCAGCGGGCAGTGGATCGCGCATCATCATGCCACCGGCTAAGGGCCCTGCGCAGGCGAGATGGCGAATATGTACCACCCCCGCCGCAGGCCCGTCTCCGCGCAAGTGGTCATCAACTGGACAAACGCTCTAGTTCGGCGCCACCATAGGCGACATGTCTGCGGCCGACGCAGCCCCGCTGCCCCGTCTTGGCGAGGCGTTCTTCGACGTCAGGGGCGAATCGCGAAGTATGCGACTGAGCTGGTACGCCGAGACCGGCGTGGCGGTGTTCAGCATCTGGCAGGGCGATATGTGCACCGGAACCTTCCGGCTGCCCCTGACGGACCTGCCGCGCATGATAGAGATCCTGCAGCACGGACCGGCCGGGCACGGCCCGGCCGGGCGCGGCTGGGATCGGCGCGCCGAGGGCGACCGCGGACCGGGGCAGAGCCTGCCGTTGGAGAACGGCCGCGACCCGGTGACCGAGCAGGCTGTCAGCAGCTTTCTGCACGATCTGCCTTCCGACGGCCAGCATCGGCCTGCGCATTCGGGCGTTGCGCCGTCGCCCCAGAGCGGCGACGGCGACGGCCGCTCCTTTCCCGACGGCGCCTTCGATGACCACCGTTGCGACGGGCCGTCATCGGGCCGCTACTCATGGCCGGGCCAATCACCGGTTAGCCCCCGAAGTAACGGTTACTCTCTGCAGCAGCATTCCCCGGGCAGTTACCCGGACGGCAGTGCCGCCGCCGGCAGCTATCCGCCGGACCCCTGCCCCGCGCGCGACCCCTCGCCAGCAAGTTCGCCGGCCGGCAGTTACTGGCTGGACGGCCACTCCGCGGACAGCTATCCCGGCGGCGCCCATCCGCACGGCTCATCGGCGGGCCACTCCGCCTCGGCTTATGAATCAGACCGCCCTGCCGATAATCGGCCGGCCGCGCGCTTTCCGGATAACTACAGCCAGCAGCCTCCTCGTTACTCACCTGCGAGCGCAGGCCCCGCGAAATCCAGCGCAGCCGCCGGGGAATTCGGAGCGGCGCCAGGCGGCGGCAGTACCGTCCCCGGCTATCGCGATGGCCCGGCCTTCCCGCGCTCTGCATCGGCGGGCTATCACGACGATACGAATACCGATGCTTACCCCGACGCGGAGCGGCCCGCATACGCGGCCCTCTTGCATGCGAATACGGCCGCCGCCGGCACGGGCTCAGCTAATTACCCGTCCGGGCCGGCCGGCCCTGACTATCGCTTCCCGGCCGACGACGCCCCGTCCGATTCATGGGCCGAGATACCGGCCGTAAGCACTGCTGAAACCGACGCTTACCAGCAGCACGTTCCGGCGACCGAGTCGTTCCCGTACCGCCAGCCGCCCGCTCATCAGGCACAGGATCAGCGGCATGCTCGCTCGCGCTCGCCCATCGTCTGACCCACGTCGCTCAGCGCTCTTCGCTGCCTCGTCAATCGGCCTGTTCAGAAACATTGCGGCAAAGCCGTTAGAGGCATGTTGCAGCTGGGGATATATTTGCGCGGGGGAAGGGGGATCACAAGTGGCACAGAAAGTCTCAGTCACATTCGCCTGCGACTACGATTCGAGGGAGATTCCGGACGGCCAGCAGCTGACGCGTTCGTTCAGCCTCGATGGCCGGGACTACGAGATCGACCTATGCGAGAAGCACAGCCAGAAGTTCGACGAGTCGCTCAAGCGCTTCGCCGACAAGGCACGTAAGGCAACCTCTCGCGTGAGAAGTACCAAGCGCAGAACAGCAGCGCACCGTCAGCGCAGTGCTGACATCCGTGCGTGGGCCAAGCGCAGCGGCATACAGGTCAATGATCGCGGCCGTATCCCGGCGCACGTCATCGCGAAGTACGAGGCGAATCACTCGTAACGGCAGGACAGGCAAGAAGGCCGGTGCCCTCACCCGAGGGCACCGGCCTGCCCGTAGTCACGGCTGATCGGTTCGATGACCGGGAGCCGAGCCCGCCTGAATCGCGGCCGCCGACGTGGCGGGATCCGGCTGGCTCGCAGTGGCTGGCCCCGGGCCCGGCGTGATCGTGCCCTGCGCCAGCGCGGCGCCCGGGCCGACTACCGCGGCGAGCACCTGCGAGTTCGGCAGCAGGCACCTGCCGTTGTCAGTCTCCAGCCGGACATAGGTGAGGCTGATGTCGCTGACGATGCCCTCGAGCATGCCGCCGAGCGCACCAGAGCGAATCCACACGTGATCGCCGACCCGGAACGGCCGCGCGAACAGCAGCACCATCCCCGCGAATAGGTTGGCGAGCGACTGCTGGGCGGCGATACCGAGCAGGACGCCGGTAACGGCGCCGCCGATGAGCAGCTGCCGGACCGAGCTGGACCCGCCTGCCACGCTGAAGGCCACCACCGCGATCAGGAACAGTCCCAGCAGCACCAGGGCGTACCGCAGCACGCCGGCGTGCGCCGAGCCGATGCGCGGCTGCAGCCCCGCCCGGGCCTTGTCCGCGAGGCCGAAGGTGGCGCCGACCCCGAACACGCAGAAGGCCGCCGTGCCCGCGTACTTGATGATCTCGTAGGTCGTCTTGTGCGGGCCCAGGAGACTGTGCGCCAGCTGGCGCTCATGGGGGTCAGTGTTCAGAACGTGGTTGGCCCAGCCCGCCACCGCCGCACTGGCAATGGCCAGCACCAGCGCGATAATCGCCCGCCACGGCCGGGCACGCTCCTTCACCTTGGCCACCGAGCCGGTCAGGTCGATCTGATGTTTTTCCTGCAGATCCACCCGTCAACGCTATCGGTCCGGACATGCAAGGTCCCGGGGGCTCCCGACCCAGCCCCCGGGACCAGACAGGTGGCGTGCGCCCGCTTGCAGGTCAGGCGCGGCCCGCCAGATTGAACATCGGCCGGCCCACCGGCGCGACCGCCCGGCCGCTGATGCCGTTGAGCACGCCGGCGAAGGAGGTGTACCAGGCGACCAGCGCCGTCAGCACGCCCACGTAACCGCCGATCTTGACCACTGAGGTGTTGTTCGCGAACTGACCGATAAACAAGATGATCTCGGTCACCTCAAGGGTGAGGAACACCGCGAAGACCGCGGAGTTGACCTGCGTGCTGCAAATCAGCATGTAGGTGTTGAAGATGGCGAAACCCAGCAGGATCCAGCCGATGTCGTGGCCGGCCGCCGTCGCCGACAAGGCGTGCGGGGCCACCAGGAGGGCCCACAGGCCAAGGCCAATCCAGAAGCTGCCGTACGAGGCGAATGCGGTGGCGCCAAAAACGTTCCGGTTGCGGAACTCCCACATACCCGCCAGCAGCTGCGCCAGGCCGCCGTAGGCGAACGCATAGCCGAGCCACGCATCGCCCGTCGCGCTCTTCATCCAGCCCGCATTGGCTGCGGACAGCAAGAACGTCGTCAGCGCGAAGGCGGCCAGCCCGAGCGGCGCGGGATCGGCGATGCCGGTTCCGACAACGGCGGGAGCTTCATTGGTGGAGCTCAAGTGATTCCTCCTGAAGGGGCATGCGCTGCCCGGCCGCTGGCGTCCTTCCGGACGGCAGAGCAGGCGCTTGGATGGACACCAGGAAGGCGACAGCGAGCCACTCGGCTGCAGATACCGGGTAAGCCGGTCGCGCCGGATCTGCGCGAACCGAAACCCCGGGAATTGCCACCATACGCAGACCTTCCCGTCTCTTCACAGATGGCTCATCAGAACCAGGTGGAAGATCTGCCCTGAGCGTAACTCTGGCGGCGCTTTTTCGGGAGACCCCAGTTTTAGCGATCCGGCCTATTTACGGCCTCCTGCGGCCCGGCGACGCCGCGGGCCAGCACCGTACTCAGACCGGACCTGGTCGCGAGGACGACCAGCCGGTCCCTGGCCGCCAGCCGGTAGCCCGGCGGGGGCGCCCAGTCAACCCCGCCAGCGCCACGCCGCCGCAGTGCGATGACCCGCACCTGCCCGGCTTCATGCACCTCATCGACGGCGTCGCCGTCGAGTTCCGAGCCCGCCGCCACCGGCACATCGGCGATGAGCAGCACATGCCGGCCTACCGGTATGGTGCGCAGCACCTGATGCTCCAGCATGGCCGCGGCGAAGGCGGGGGCAGCCAGGTAGGACACCGACCGGGAGATCGTGTTGCCGATGGTCCGCTGGATGCGCTCCGCCAGGTCGTCGTGGTAGAGCCGCACGACGATCCGCGGGGACTCGGCCAGCGCCCGGGCGTGCAAGGCGGTCTCCAGGTTGACAATGTCACTGTCGGTAACCGAAACCAGGGCCTGGCAGGTGTCGATTCCGGCCGCATGCAGCGTTTCCTCGCGGTGCGTCTCGCCGACGACCACCCGCAGGCCCAGCTTGCGGGCGAGCGGCATCCCGGCGGAGTGCTCGCTCTTATCCACGCAGACCACGTCCACGCCCAGATCATGCAGCTGGCCGATGATCCTGGCGCCCACGTTGCCAAGGCCCGCCACGATGACGTGATCGACGAGCGGGCGCTTCTTCGCGCGCACCGAGCCAGTCAGCCGGGCCCCGACGACAGCCGCCGTGACCAGCGGCAGGAAGGCGAGGCCGTCGAAGGTGAGCACGAACTGCGCTAGCTTCTCCGGCGTGCTGAGCCGCGGATTGGTGACGGCGGCTCCCGCGGCGTCCAGCATCGTCAGGTAGAGCGCGTTGCCGGCGGAATGCCGGCCGCCGATGACCAGGAGGGCGAATCCGGCCACGAGGACCGCGATGAGGCCGGCGAAGGCGGCTCCGAACTTGTGGCCGAAGAGCCGCACGAAAAGCTGCCCGGCGCTGCGGAGCGGATTGCGACGCTGGCGGGTCAGCGGGTTGCGCGGCGTGCCGTCGGCAGCGGCCAGGACCAGATCGGCGCCGCGCTCCGCCGGGGGCAGCAGCTGAGGCGGCCCGTGGTCGGCCGTGGTGGCCAGGCCGCAGATGACGTGTGCCGGCGTGACGTCGGCGCGCCGGGCCACGTACAGGGTGCGTCCGGCGACCCGGACGTGGCTGGGCGCCGGCTCGCCCAGCGACGCGGCCACGAACGAGGGCGCGGCCATGGCGGCCTCGGAAAGGACCGCGCAGTCGGCGAAGAAGGTCCGGATCCGCTCGCCCAGGCCGCTGTTGAAGATCGCCATGACCAGCCGCAGCTCCGGGTTCAGCTCCTGGGCCCGCAGCGCTGCGTGAAAGTTCCCGAGGTCGTCCTGGTTCAAGATGGCCAGGGCCCGGGCGGCCGGCACGTCCGCGTCCAGGAACGCCCGGTGATCAAGTTCGGCCCGCTCGATCACGCGAACGCCGGGCAGCCGGGAGATCTGCTGGCCGTAGCCGCGGCTGACCGAGGGCAGCACGACGGTGACCTGCTCCCCGTAGCGGACCGTCAGCTCCTCCACCATGCGCGCCGCGAGGGCGCCGTCGCCGCAGACGACAAGGTGATCGCGACGAACCGGCACGGGGGAGTCGGGGGCCACGGCGAGATCCTAGTAAGGCCAGGTGAACAGCGCGCTTGACCGCGCCCGCCCACATCCGCATATTTCACCGCGCAGGCGGGCGGGCGGGCGGTCGCGAGCACCCGGAGGGTGAATGACTGGACGGCCGCGCGGCCCACTCCGTTCCTGGCGGTCAGCCGGAGCACGGCCGCCGGTTCCGGTGGCGCGCGGCGGTCAGGGCGAGGCGAGGCGTCCCAGCTGGGCCGGCACCCGCTCCGCGGCGGCATTGTCGAGCAGGAACAGCGTCTGCTGCCGCCCGTGCGCCCCCGCCGCGGGAACCTGCACCGGGCCCGCGCCCGACAGCGCCAGCCGGACGGCCCCGGCTTTCTCGGCTCCCGAGGCGATGATCCAGACCTGCCGCGCCGCGCAGATGGCCGGGAGGGTCAGCGTCAGCCGGGTCGGCGGCGGCTTAGGCGCCCCGTGCACGGCCACGACGGACCGCTCCTCCTCATACAGGGCAGGCTGACCGGGGAACAGCGACGCGACGTGGCCCTCCGGGCCGATGCCGAGCAGCAGGACGTCGAAGGACGGCACCTGGCCGTGGTCCTCGGGCTGGGCAGCCGCGCGCAGCGTGCGGGCGTACCGGTCTGCCGCCGCCTCCGGGTCGTCGCCGTCCGGGCCGTCGGGGCCGGGCATCGGGTGAATCCGGTCTTCGCTGGTCTCGACGTGGTCCAGCAGCGCTGACCGGGCCCCGGTCTCGTTTCGCTCGGGGTCGCCGGCGGGCAGGAAGCGCTCGTCGCCCCACCAGATGTCCAGGTGGCGCCAGTCCACCGCGTCCCTGGCCGGCGCGGCCGCCAGCTCGGTCAGCACCTTGGTGCCGATGCCGCCGCCGGTGAGGACCACGCTGGCGTGGCCTCTGGCGGCGGACCCGTCGACCAGGGTCGTCACCAGCCGCGCGGCGACGGCCTTGGCGAGCAGGTCGCCGTCGCGGTGGATCAGTACCTGCGGGGCGGTGATGGCGCTATCTCCCTTCGGCCAGCTCGGTCAGGGCGCCCGCCGCGAACCAGGCCAGGGTCTCGGAGTAGATCTCGTCGGGGTCGAGGCGGCGCAGCTCCTCGGCGAGCAGCTCGGCGGCGTCCCGCCGGTGCAGCGCCACGTGCCGCTCAGGCTGGTCGGGTCGGCTGAGAGTGGCGTTACGGCCATCGGGCCGGCTGATCGTGATGTCCCCGTCGCTGGTGCTGAAGGCGACTTCGGTGATCCCGGGCCCGCCGGAGTCGTCCCGCCGGAACGGCACCCCGAGGCGCCCGGTCAGCCACGCGGCGATCAGGTCGGCGGTGGGGTTGTGCTCCTCGGCCACCACGACGCCGCCGGAGATCGGCGCGTGCGGCTGGTCCAGTGTCGCCGCCAGCAGCGAGCGCCACACGGTGGCCCTGGTCCAGGCCAGGTCGGTATCACCGGGCCGGTACGCCGAGGCCAGCGCGGCCAGGAGCTCGCCTGGCACGCTGGCCGCCGCGGAGTCGGTGACCCGCCGCTGAGCGAGGGCGCCGAGCGGCGCAGCCGACGGGGCGGTCGGCGCGTTACCGGGCCACCAGGTGACGACCGGCGTGTCGGGCACCAGCAGCGGCGCGACTACCGAGTCCGCGTGCAGGCTCATCGGCCCGTACATGCGCAGCAGCACGGTCTGACCGGGGGCGCCCTCGCCGGTCCTGATCTCAGCGTCCAGCCTGGACTCGCCCCGCGGGTCCCTGGCGATGACCCCGAGCACCCGGCACGGATGCTCCCGGCCGGCCTGGCTGGCGGCGCGGACCGCATCGTGCTGGGAGGCCTCGTCAGTCACGATGATCAGGTTCAGCACGACGCCGGTGGTCGGGCCGCCCAGCTGATCTCTGGCCTTGGTCAGGGCGGACCGGATATCACCGGTCGTGGTATCGGTCAGGTCGATCAGCATGGCGGTACCTTCCTGTCACCCCGGCTGCCTGTGTTCGTCACCGCCGCACCCGCCGCGCTAGAGCCGGCGCCAGGCGCGGCCGTCGCGTGCCAGCAGCGCGTCCCCGCTGGCCGGGCCATGCGTGCCGGCCCGGTACTGATCAGGCTTGTCATGGGTGGCCCAGAAATCTTCGATCGGGTCGAGGATCTGCCAGGAAAGCTCGACTTCCTCCTGCCGGGGGAACAGCGGCGGGTCGCCGATGAGCACGTCGAGCAGCAGGCGCTCGTAAGCCTCCGGGCTCGATTCGGTGAAGGACTCGCCGTAGGCGAAGTCCATGTTCACGTCGCGCACTTCCATCGCCGACCCCGGCACCTTCGAGCCGAACCGCACCGTCACGCCCTCGTCCGGCTGCACCCGGATGACCAGGGCGTTCTGGCCGAGCTCCTCGGTGTCGGTGGCGTCGAACGGCAGGTGCGGAGCACGCTGGAACATCACGGCGATCTCCGTCATCCTGCTGGTCAGCCGCTTGCCCGTGCGCAGGTAGAACGGCACTCCGGCCCAGCGCCTGGTATCGATGTTCAGGCGCACCGCCGCGTAGGTCTCGGTCCTGGAGTCCGGCGGTATCCCGTCCTCCTCCAGGAACCCGCGGACCTGGACGCCGCCCTGCCAGCCGGCCGAGTACTGGCCGCGTGCCGTGCCCTCGGCCAGGTCCTCGGGGATCTTGACCGCGGACAGCACCTTCTCCTTCTCGGCCCGCAGCGAATCGGCGGCAAAGGACAGCGGTTCTTCCATGGCCGTCAGCGCGAGCAGCTGCAGCAGGTGGTTCTGGATGACGTCGCGGGCCGCGCCGATGCCGTCGTAGTAGCCGGCCCGGCCGCCAATGCCGATGTCCTCGACCATGGTGATCTGCACGTGATCGACGTAGCCGCGGTTCCAGATCGGCTCGAAAAGCGTATTGGCGAAACGCAGGGCCAGCAGGTTCTGGACCGTCTCCTTGCCGAGGTAATGGTCGATGCGGAACACCGACTCGGCCGGGAACACCGCGTCCAGTATCGAGTTCAGCTCACGGGCACTGGCCAGGTCGTGACCGAAGGGCTTCTCGATCACCACCCGGCGCCAGGGCTGGTTCCCGCTGGCGTCCGGCTCGGGCGCCTGCGACAGTCCCGATCGCTTGAGCTGCTGGACCACCTGAGGGAAGGCCTTCGGCGGGACCGACAGGTAGAACGCGTAGTTGCCGCCGGTGCCGCGCTCCTGATCAAGCTCGGCGACGGTCTGGGCGAGGTTGTCGAATGCCTCGTCATCGGCGAACTCGCCGGGCACGAACCGCACGCCCTCCACGACCTGGGTCCAGACCGCCTCGCGGAACGGGGTCCGCGCGTGCGCCTTGACCGCGTCATGCGTCAGCTGGGCGAAGTCCTGGTCGTCCCAGTCCCGGCGGGCGAAGCCGACCAGGGAGAAACCCGGCGGCAGCAGCCCCCGGTTGGCCAGGTCGTAAATGGCGGGCAGCAGCTTCTTGGTGGCCAGGTCACCGGTCACGCCGAAGAGCACCAGCACGCACGGCCCGGCGACCCGCGGGATCCTGCGATCGCGCGGGTCGCGCAGCAGATTGACGGCCCCGGCCAGGGTGCCGGCCCTGAGCGCGGCCTGGGTCATCGGCCGCCCACCGATTCCATCTGCGTCCTGATCGTGTCAAGCAGCTCGTTCCACGAGGCAGCGAACTTCTGCACGCCCTCGTCCTCAAGGACCTTAACGACATCGTCATAGCTGATGCCGAGCGCCTCGAGCTGGTCGAAGAGCTTCCTGGACTCCTCGTAGGTGCCGTGGATCGTGTCGCCGCGCAGCTCCCCGTGCGCGGCGGTGGCGTGCAGCGTCTCTTCCGGCATGGTGTTCACCGTGCCGGGCGCCACCAGCTCCACCACGTACATGGTGTCGGGGTAGGCCGGGTCCTTGGTGGACGTCGAGGCCCACAGCGGCCGCTGCGGCTGGGCGCGGCGGGCCTTGAGCGCCTCCCACCGCGGCGTCGCGTTCTTCTCCTCGAAAAGCTGGTAGGCCAGCCGGGCGTTGGCGATCGCGGCCTTGCCGCGCAGCGCCTTGGCCTCCGCGGTGCCGATCTTGTCCAGGCGCCTGTCCACCTCGGTGTCCACCCGGCTGACGAAGAACGAGGCCACGGACGTGAGCCGGGACAGGTCAAGCCCGGCGTCCGCGGCCTGCTCCAGCCCGGCCATGAACGCGTCGATTACCTTGCCGTAGCGCTCCAGCGAGAAGATCAGCGTGACGTTCACGCTGATGCCCTCGGACAGGCACTGGGTGATCGCCGCCAGGCCCGCCTCGGTCGCCGGGATCTTGATGAACAGGTTCGGCCGGTCCACCATCCACCACAGCGCCCGCGCCTCGGCGATCGTCTTCTGGGTGTCCATCGCGATGCGCGGATCCACCTCGAGAGAGACCCGGCCGTCGATGCCGCCGGTCCGGTCATAGACGGGCCGCAGCACGTCGCAGGCCCAGCGGATGTCGTAGGCGGTAATCGCCCGCGCCGCTTCCTCCACCTTGACCTCGCGGACGGCGAGGTCGTGGACCTGCGTGTCGTAGGCGTCGCCCTTAGCCAGGGCGTGCGCGAAAATGGTGGGATTCGACGTCACGCCGCAGACGTGCATGTCGCGGATCAGCATCGCCAGGTTGTCGGTGCGCAGCCGCTCGCGGCTGATGTCGTCGAGCCAGATCGCGACGCCGGCCGCCGATAGCTGGCCCAGGGTGTCATCAGGCTGTGGGTTCATGAGATTCGCTCCTTGGTGCTCACTCGCCGCGCACCCTGGCTAGGCTTGCCCTGGCGGCCGCGGCCACGTGCTCGGCGGTGAATCCGAATTCCTTGTACAAAGTCTGGTAGTCGGCCGATTCCCCGAAGTGCTCCAAGCTCACGGACTCGCCCGCGTCTCCCACGAAAGCGCGCCAGCCAAGCGCAACGCCCGCTTCCACGCTAACCCTGGCCCGCACCCGCGCGGGAAGCACCTCCTCCCGATAGGAAGCGTCCTGCTCGGCAAACCATTCCACGCAGGGCATGGAGACGACCCGGGTCGGGGTGCCTTCGAGCTGCAGCGCGTCGCGCGCGGCCAGGGCGATCTGCACCTCGCTGCCGGTGCCGATGAGGATGACCTCAGGCTCCCCGCCGTCGGCCTCGGCAAACACGTACCCGCCGCGCGCGGTCAGCTGCGCGCTGGCCAGGCCGCCGGCATTGCCCTCGCTGCGGTCGAACACCGGCACGTTCTGCCGGGTCAGGCTCAGGCCCGCCGGCGTGGTGGTGCGCTCGAGGATGGTCCGCCACGCAACGGTCGTCTCGTTGGCGTCGGCGGGCCGGACAATGTCCAGGCCGGGAATGGCGCGCAGCGCCCACAGGTGCTCGACCGGCTGATGCGTCGGCCCGTCCTCGCCGAGGCCGATCGAGTCGTGCGTCCAGACGTAGGTCACGGGCAGCTCCGACAGGGCCGCCAGCCGGACCGCGGGCCGCATGTAGTCGCTGAACACCAGGAAGGTGCCGCCGTAGGGCCGGGTCAGGCCGTCCGCGGCGATGCCGTTGCAGATTGCGCCCATGGCGTGCTCGCGGATGCCGAAATGCAGCGTGCGCCCGTACAGGTCGCCGGGGAACATCTTGGTCTGGTGCTCGGGCGGGATGAACGACGGCTCGCCCTTCATCGTGGTGTCGTTGCTGCCCGCGAGGTCGGCTGAGCCGCCCCACAGCTCGGGCAGCACGGGCGCGAGCGCGCTCAGGATCTGGCCTGAGGCCTTCCTGGTCGCCACGCCCTTCTGGTCGGGCTCGAACGTGGGCAGCACCGAGGTCCAGCCTTCCGGCAGCTCGCGGGCCGCCAGCCGGTCCAGCAGCGCCTTGCGCTCGGGCTGGGCCTCCGCCCACGCGCTGAACTTCTCGTCCCACTGCGCGTGCAGCTTCTTGCCGCGCTCGGCCACCTGCCGGGCCCTGGCCACGGCCTCTTCCTCCATC
The DNA here is from genome assembly GCA_052146815.1 of Streptosporangiaceae bacterium. Lineage (GTDB taxonomy): Bacteria > Actinomycetota > Actinomycetes > Streptosporangiales > Streptosporangiaceae > DATJZH01. The sequence goes on from JBKQMG010000040.1 coordinate 42,120, forward strand.
GGGAACGACACCGCCGGGTCGAAGCCCAGGATCTCCTTGGTGGCGGCGACCTCGTCAGCGCCGAGGGCCGAGCCGTGCGCCTCGCCGGTGTTCTGCTTGTGGGGCGCAGGCCAGCCGATGATGGTGGACAGGGCGATGAACGACGGCGCCTCGATGTGCTCCCTGGCGGTCAGCAGCGCCTGGTACAGGGCCTCGACGTCTTCGGAGTAGCCGCCGGGCTGGCGGAAGCTGACATGCTGCACGTGCCAGCCGTACGCCTCGTACCGGGCGCAGACGTCCTCGGACTTGGCGATGTTGGTGTCGTCCTCGATCGAGATGTCGTTGTCGTCATAGATGACGGTGAGGTTGCCGAGCTGCTGATGCCCGGCCAGTGACGACGCCTCGTGGGTGATGCCCTCTTCGATGTCGCCATCGGAGGCGATCACGTAGACCTGATGGTCGAACGGGCTCGTCCCGGCCGGAGCGTCCGGGTCCATCAGCCCGCGCACCCGGCGGGCGTTCATGGCCATGCCGACGCCGTTGGCCAGGCCCTGCCCGAGCGGGCCGGTGGTGATCTCCACTCCGGGCGTGTGGTGCCGCTCGGGGTGGCCGGGGGTCCTGCTGCCCCAGGTGCGCAGCCGCTCGAGGTCGTCGAGGGTCAGCCCGTACCCGGACAGGTACAGCTGGATGTAGAGCGTCAGGCTCGAATGGCCGCAGGACAGCAGGAACCGGTCGCGGCCGATCCAGTCGGCGTCGGCGGGGTCGTGCCGCATGACGCGCTGGAAGAGCAGGTAGGCCGCCGGCGCCAGGCTCATCGCGGTCCCGGGGTGGCCTGATCCCGCCTTTTCCACCGCATCCATGGCGAGCACGCGGATCAGGTCCACGGCCCGCTCGTCTGTCTGTGTCCAGTCAAGCGCCTCGTGCGCGTCGCTGCTCACCTTGGATCAGGCTCCTTCCCTGCATAGCGAAGTACGGGATGACACTATCCCGCAGGGCTGGCCGCTAACCCGATGCGTCCGTTAACCGTCGGTGAAGCTGCCGGCCGCGTCCTGCCAGGGGACTGCGAGGCCGCGCAGGAAGGCCAGCATGGCCGCGCTGACCTGGTCGGGGTGGGTCAGGTTCGCGGCGTGCGACCCGCCTTCCACGGCGACCAGCTCAGCATCGCCGCCGAGGCCGTCGCGCAGCGCCTCGCCGAGAGCCAGCGGGATCGCGGCATCGCTGGTGCCGTGAATGACGAGGGCAGGGCAGGTGATCTGGCCCAGCCGGCCAGTGATGTCGTCGCGGTCCATCAGGCAGCGGAAGGCCAGGGTGAGCTCGGCCCGGTCCTGGACCGCCCACTTGGCGAGCCAGCCCGGCCACTCGCCGGGGCCGAGGATGATCGAGGCGACCAGGTCCTGGACCGGGGCGGGACCGTGCTCCAGCCAGGCCTCCTCCAGCTGCTCGTAGCCGGCCGCGAGCGCCGGGTCCTCCTGGCCCGCCTGGGTGTCCTGCAGGATCAGCGCGCGGACCCGCTGCGGCGCGAGCAGCGCGGCCCGCAGGCTCACGAAGCCGCCCTGGGACATGCCGCCGAGCACCGCCTCCTCCAGGCCGAGGTGGTCGAGCAGCCCGAGGGCATCGGCGGCGCCGTCCCAGTACGAGAACGAGCCGGCCGCCCTGGTGCCGCCGAAGGCGCGCGCGTCCCAGGTGATGATCCGGAACTCGGGCGCCAGCGCGGCGACCTGCGGGTCGAACATGGTGTGGTCCATCAGGAAGCCATGGCTGAGCAGGACGGCGGGACCGGTCCCGCCGCTGTCGGCATAGCAGATGTCGGTCCCGTTGACCGTGGCGGTCGGCATGCCGGCAAGCTACCGCAGTCCGCTCACCGGCGGGCAAAGCCGACAGCGAAAGGCCAGGCACCGGAGGCCGCCCGGCACCCGGGCGGCAGTAGCATGGCAGGCACGCACACGGGAGCTCGGGCTAACCGGGCTGAGAGGGTGGCTGGCCACGCGGCACGCGCCACCGACCGTCCGAACCTGACCGGGTAATGCCGGCGTAGGGAGGCAGTCATGTCGCTCACCGGCACCCTTGCTTCTCGTCCGGCCGCCGGGCGCCTGCCCGCTGCCCGGGGAAAAACCCGGACAAGGCCGAAAATTGCCGCGGTGCTCATCCTCGCCGCCGCCGCTGCCTTCGGCCTGGCGGCCTGCGGCCCGAGCAGCTCCCCCGGCCGCCCGGCCGGGGGAGGCCGGCCGGTGCACGGGGGCACCGCCTACTTCGCCGAGCAGCCGCTCACCCCGCCGAACTACATCTTCCCGCTGGTGTCGGGCGCGAACTTTACCGTGGCCAACACCGCTGACCTGCAGACCCTGCTGTACCGGCCGCTCTACTGGTACGGCGACAAGGGGCACACCTCCGTCGATTACCCGCTGTCCATCGGCGAGCGGCCGGTCTACTCCGACCACGACCGCGTGGTCACGATCAGGCTCAGGCATTATGTCTGGTCGGACGGGGAGACCGTGAGCGCCCGCGACGTGGGGTTCTGGATCAACCTGCTGAAGGCCAACAAGGCCGACTGGGCCTCCTATGTGCCCCGCGGCTTCCCTGACAATGTCGTCTCGTGGAAGGCGCTCGGCCCGGCCGCGGTGCAGCTGCGGCTGGACGCCAGCTACAACCCGTTCTGGTTCACCGATAACGAGCTGTCGCAGATCACGCCGCTGCCGATCGCCTGGGACCGCACGTCGCCGGCCGGCCCGGCCCCGCAGGCGTCCGCGCCGCACCTGCCCGACACCACGGCCTCGGGGGCCAGGGCCGTCTACGGCTTCCTCAACGGGCAGGCCAGAAAGGTCTCCGGCTACGCGTCCAGCCCGGTGTGGTCAGTCATCGACGGCCCGTGGAAGCTGACCAGCCTGACGACCGCCGGCGCGGCGACGTTCGTCCCCAACCCGCGGTACTCCGGGCCGCAGAAGCCGATGCTGGCCAAGTTCGTCGAGCTGCCGTTCACCAGCACCACCGCGGAGTTCTCGGTCCTGGAGGCCGGCTCAGCCGCCGGCGGCCCTGAGGGCTCCGGCCAGCAGATCTCGGTCGGCTATGTTCCCGACAACGACCTGCCGCAGCAGTCCTCGCTGCGCGCCCAGGGCTACCAGCTGATCAAGGACTTCCCTTTCGGCTTTGACTATCTCGAGCCGAACTTCAACAATCCCAAGGTCGGCCCGATCCTGCGGCAGCTGTATTTCCGCCAGGCGTTCCAGCATCTGATCGATCAGGCCGGCTGGATCCGCGCCTATTACGGCGGCCTCGGCGTGCCCACCTACAGCCCGGTGCCGGCCAGCCCGCCTAACCCCTACGCCGACGCCGCGGCCTCGGTCAATCCGTATCCCTTCAGCGTGGCTGCGGCCAAAGCCCTGCTGGCCGCGCACGGCTGGAAGATCGTCCCGAACGGGATCAGCACATGCGCCCGCCCAGGCACCGCGGCCCGTCAGTGCGGCGCGGGGATCAGATCCGGCGAGCCGCTCAGCTTCACGCTGATCTACCCGAGCCAGCTGCCCTACACCGACGGCTCGATGATCGATCTTCAGTCGGCAGCCAGGCAGGCGGGCATCAGGATCACCCTGAACGAGACGACCCTGGCCACCGTGACCTCGACTGTCCTGCCGTGCGCCGCGTCGTCGCCTGGCTGCAGCTGGCAGCTCGGCCAGTACGGCACCAGCTGGATCTTCGAGCCTGACCATTACCCGAGCGGCGAGGAGATCTTCCAGACGGGCGCGCTCGGCAACGTGAACAGCTACTCCGATCCTGCCGTGGACAAGCTGATCACCGCGACGACCACGACCCCGGCGGGCAGCGCGCCCGCCGCGCTGAACGCCTACGCGGACCAGGTGCGGCGGCTGCTGCCCGACTTCTGGCAGCCGAGCCCCGGCAGCCTCGACACCGTCCAGGCCAACCTGCACGGCTACGTGCCGAACGCCTACGGGTTCATCAGTCCCGAGGAGTGGTACTTCAGCAAGGGCTGACAGCACGCGGCCCTGCGGCTTTCGGGCTCGTGCCCGCCGGGGGCCTACGGCTCGCCGGCGACGACGAGGTCAAAGCAGGCGGGCGGCCGGGCGTGCCCGAAATACGCCTGCTCCGCGGCCAGCCAGTCGTTGTCCCAGTCCTCGGGCGCGATCCGGTCCCGCAGCCGCCGCAGCCGCTCGGGCTCAGGGGTATCGACGAGGACTGAGCGGTCCACCAGGCCGGCTAGCTCGGGCGCGGCGGAGAACACGCCCTCCACCACGATCAGGGCACCAGGCCTGACGGTGACCAGGCCGTCAAGCCCGCGGCCGCGATCCCCGTCAAACCGGCGGAATGTCACCTCGCGGCCCGCCCGCAGCGGCTCGATCGCCTGCCGCCGGAGCCTGCGCCAGTCGTAGTACTCGCCCAGGGTGTCACGCGGCTGCACCGGGCCGCCAGTCCCGGGGCCGCCAGCCGCAGGACCGCCAGCCGCAGGACCGGCTGGCGCGGGGACGGGCGCCGCGACGTCGGCGGGGCTCAGGAAGAAGTCATCGGTGTGCACGAGCGCCGCGCTGGTCATGGCGGCCAGGGCAGCGGCGATCGTCGTCTTGCCGGCGCCCCCGTGCCCGTCGATCGCGACGACCAGGACGCCGGGATGCCCGGCCCGCCAGCGGGCCGCAGCACGGGCGACCTGCCGGGCCGCTTCCGCGCCCGCGTCGCCCCTGCGGGCGTCGCCGCCGACCGCGTCGCCCCAGCCCGTGCTGTCCCCGTCCCCGGCGGCTAGCGCGATGACAGGTCCGGCTGGCCGACCGCGGCGGGCTGCGCCGCGGTGCTCGCGGCGGCGGCCGCGCTGGTCTCGGGGCCCGTGATCGTGCCGCGGTCACGCAGCGAGAACAGCATGAGCAGGGCAGTGATCCAGATCAGCACGGATCCGGTGACATGCACCCAGACCAGGCCGGCCGGCAGGCCGCTGAAGTACTGGCTGTAGCCGATGCTGCCCTGCGCAATGACCAGAACCAGCAGCAGGGTCCCGAGGCGGCCGGCCCGGCGCGGGGCATCGGTGAGCCGCAGGCAGAGCGCCAGGGCCACGACGAGACCCGCGAGCAGCCAGCCGATATCGGCATGCAGCTGGGTGACGCCGGTGAGGGGGAGGTGATAACGGGGCGCTGACCGGGCCCCGGCCAGCGGGCCGGTCCCGGTGACCACGGTCCCCGCGGCCAGCATCAGGGCTACCACCGCGACGACGACGCGGCCGAGCAGCCTGACCTCGGGCCGGACCAGCGGCCGGGAGGGCGCCCGGCTCTCGCCGCATCGCACGTACAGCGCGACGGCCGCGGCCACCAGGGCCATGGACGCCAGGAAGTGGACAGAGACCCAGGCCGGGTTGAGCTTGGTCAGCACCACGATTCCGCCGAGGGCGGCCTGCACGACGATCGTGGCCGGCTGGGCCGAGGCCAGCCAGACGATGTCGCGGCGCCGCCGGCCGCCATCGCGGAACCGCCAGCCGGCGACGCAGACCAGGACGGCTACCAGGAAGATCGCTACCGTCACGAGCCTGTTGCCGAACTCGACCCACCGGTGGATCAGCGGGTCGCCGGAGGTACCGCTGGCGGCCAGGCTGTGCGCGGTGCACTGCGGCCAGTCCGGGCAGCCGAGGCCCGACTGGCTCAGCCGGACCGCGGCGCCGGTCATGATGATTCCCGCCGAGGTGACGATGCCCGCTATGGCGATCCGGCGCATCATGGCGGGGGAGGGCGCGAGGAGCACGTTCGCCCACCGCCGGCCCGTCTGGCGCATCTCCGCCGACGGGACGCCGGCACCTGGCGCGGCTGTATCTGCTGGCACGGGTCCATCGTAGGAGCCCTGCCGCCCGCCAGGCACCCGGGCTCTTCGAACTGCTTTCGGGCCGCTACGACGCCGGCGGCGGAAGATCCTCGGGCTGCGCCGCGTGATCGCCGCCCGCACCGCCGCGGGCCGCCCCGGCGCAGGCGACGATCACGCAGCCGATCGCCGCCCATTCCCGCACGGCCAGCGTCTCACCGAGAAGGAGCAGGCCCACCAGCGCCGCCACGGCCGGCTCCAGGCTCATCCAGATGCCGAACACCCGCGCTGGGATGCGGCGCAGCGTCTCCAGCTCCAGCCGGTAGGGAATCACCGAGGACAGCAGCCCGACCGCGACACCGGTAATCAGGACGCCGGGGCGCAGCAGCGCGGCGCCGCTGGCGGCCAGCGCCGGCGGGGAGACCAGTACCGCTGCGACGATCATGGCGATCACCAGCCCGGACGAGCCGGCGAACCGCCGGCCGGTCGCCCGGCTGAGCAGGATGTAAGCCGCCCAGGACGCGGCGGCGATCAGGGCGCAGACAATCCCGACCGCGACAGTGCTAGTCCCGGCGTAGTGCGGCGCGGACGGCGCCGCCCGGGTGCCGCCGCGCGCCAGGAGCAGGACACCGGCGGCGGCCAGGGCCACCCAGAGCAGGTCCACCACACGGCGTGAGGAGGCCACGGCGACCGCGAGCGGGCCGAGAAACTCGATCGTGACCGCGATCCCCAGCGGAATCCGCGCGAAGGCCTGGTAGAAGGCAAAATTCATCACGCCGAGGGTGACGCCGAACGCGAGGACGACTGCCGCATCGCGCCAGGCCCGGTGCTGCGCCATGGCCCGCACAGCCCGGACCAGCCCGCGCCCGCCGAAAGCGGCCAGCACCAGCGCCGCGGACCACAGCCGCAGCCCCGTCAGGCCAGCGGGGGCCACCTGCGCGAACGTCCGCCCGGCCAGTCCCGCCCCCAACTGAACCGAGACAATGCCGGTGAGCACCAGCACCGAGGGCGGCAAGGCGCCGAGCGCCCCGGCGGCGGTGTGCTCCGGGGCCGCCTGGTTCTGCCGGGCCTGGTTCTGCCGGGCCTTGTTCTGCCTGGCACTGAGCTGCCGGGCCCTGAGCTGCCGCGTGACGCTGACGGCCTACTCCCAGCGGAAGAAACGGGCCGCGAGTCCTATCCCGGCCGCGGCCCAGACGACGAGCACGACCAGGTCGCGCAGCGGCAGCCCGCCGCCGTGCTGCAGTACCGACCGCAGTCCGTCGGACAGCGCGCCGGCGGGCAGCAGCTTCAGGACCGGCTGCACGGACGCCGGGAACTTGGTGAGCGGGAAGACGATGCCGCCGAGCCCGAGCATGACCAGGTACAGCAGGTTGGCGGCGGCCAGGGTGGCCTCGGCGCGCAGGGTGCCGGCCATCAGCAGGGCCAGGCCCGCGAAGGCCGCGGTCCCGGCCACGATCAGCAGCAGCGACCACAGGACGCTGTCCGGGAGCCCGCGGGCCGTCCAGCCGAGCGCGAGGCCCACGATCACGATGACGATGACCTGCAGCAGCTCGATGGCGAGCACCGCGAGCGTCTTGGCCCCGACCAGGCCCTGACGCGACAGCGGCGAGGCGCCGAGCCGCTTCAGCACGCCGTAGCGGCGCTCGAAACCGGTGCCGATCGCCAGGCTGGTGAAAGCGCTCGACATCACTGCGAGGGCGAGAATGCCGGGCACCACGAAACCGGTCTTGTCCTTGCCCACGGTGACCAGAGCGACCAGCAGCAGCACCGGGATGATCAGCGTGAGCAGCAGCTGCTCCCCGTTGCGGACCAGGGTGCGCAGCTCCAGGCCCGCCTGCGCGCCGATCATGCGGTGCATCGGCGCCGCGCCCGGGGCCGGGGCGGGCCAGTCAGCGAACGTCTGGCTCTCGGTCATGGTGCCTCGGTCATGATCGCAGCTCCCGGCCGGTCAGCTCGAGGAAGACGTCTTCCAGCGTGCGGCTCTCGATCCGCAGGTTCTGGGCCAGCACGCCGTGCTCGGCGCACCACGCGGTCACGGCCGCGATCAGCCGCGGGTCCACCGGGCCGCGGACTTCGAGCACGTAATGGCCGGCCGGCGACTCCTTGGCGGCGCTGCCGGCCGGCAGGGCCGCCAGCAGGCTGTCCAGCTCGAGGGCCGGCTCGGCGCGGAACCGCACCTGCCCGGCGGACCCGGTCAGCTCGGCCGGGCTGCCCAGGGCCACGACCTGCCCGTGGTCCATGATCGCCACGACGTCGGCGAGGCGCTCGGCCTCCTCCATGTAATGCGTGGAGAGGATGACGGCCGTGCCGGCCGTGCGCAGCGCGGTAATCAGATCCCAGGTCACGTGGCGTGCCTGCGGGTCGAGCCCGGCAGTCGGCTCGTCCAGGAACGCCAGGTCCGGCCGGCCGATCACTGCGGCGGCCAGGGAGAGCCGCTGCTGCTGGCCACCGGACAGGCGCTTGAACGGCGTACGGGCGCTGGCGGCCAGTCCCAGCCGGTCCAGCAGCAGCTGGGGATCGACCGGGCGGGCGTGAAAGCGCGCCATCACCCGCAGGTACTCGCCGGCCCGCGCCGCCGTCGGGATCCCGCCGGACTGCAGCATGACGCCGACCCTCGGCCGCAGCGCCACGGCGTCGCGCACCGGATCGAGGCCCAGCACCCGGACGGTGCCCGCGTCGGCCCGGCGGTAGCCCTCGCAGATCTCGATGGTCGTGGTCTTGCCCGCGCCGTTGGGCCCTACGATCGCCGTCACCTGGCCGAGCTCAGCCCGCAGCGACAGGCCGTCCACCGCGGTGGCCGGCCCGTAACGCTTGACCAGGCCGGTGATGTCGACCGCGGGGGCACTGCTCACGCTCGCGAGTCTAGGTGCTGACGCCGGCCCGGCTGGGCGCGGCCTCGGCTGCGGCGGGTCGGGACCTGATCAGCCGTGGTTCCCGACGAATGCGGCGAGCCGCTCGGCCTGCGCCAGCCTGCTCGCCTCGTGCATGTACATCATGTGTCCTGACTCGTAGTAGGAGAAGTCGATATTGGCCGCCAGCTCGGCCGGGATCGCCAGCTGAGCGACATCGTGCTCGGCCGCGAAGTACGGGGTAGCCGCGTCGTAGTACCCGCACGCCAGGTGCACGCGCATCGCCGGGTTAGACCGCATCGCCTCGGCGAGCTTGTCCGCCACGTGCACGTGCATGTTCTCGAACTCCCGGAACGACCACGGACGCACCCGCTCGGTGAGGATCTCGTACGGCAGGTCGCTGTGGTAGCCGAGCTCGCCGCGGACGTAATGGTTGAGCGCGGCGGCGTAGGGGCCGGTGATCGCGTCCATCGACGGATCGGCGGTCATCATCTCCTGGCCGTAGTCCGCGCTCCAGCCGGTGAACCGCCCGTCGATGCGCCCGGCGGTGCGGCGCTGATCGCGCAGCAGCTCCGTCAGGAACCGCAGGTGCTCGGGCCGCAGGTTGACCCGGTCCAGGTAATCCGGCGCCAGGCCCGTCAGCGCCGCGAGCTTCGTCACCGCGCCGGCCCGCTCGGCGGCGGTCAGGCGGGAGCCGCGGGCCAGCACGGCCAGGTAGTCGCGGCCCGCGTAGGTTTCCGCGTCGTCCAGCACCTCGCGCAGCGGGCGCTCGCCGTGCTTGCCGTGATAGTGCGCGATCGCCGCGTATGTCGGCAGGTAGAGCGCGTACGGGAGGTCGTTGCCCGCACTGAACTCGATGGACCCGAGGTCAAGGCAGGCGGAAATCAGCATGAGGCCGTTGAGGTACATGCCGCAGCGCTCCTGCAGGTGCCGCGCCAGCCCCGCGGCCCGGACTGTCCCGTAGGACTCGCCGCACAGGTACTTGGGCGACATCCAGCGGTCGTTGCGAGTCGTCCAGAGCCGGATGACCTCGCCCACTGACTCGATATCCCCGCCGAAGCCGTGGAAGTCGGCGGATTTCTCGCCCTTGACGGCGCGCGAGTATCCCGTGGAAACAGGGTCGATGAAGACTAGGTCGGAGTGTTTCAGCAGCGTCTGCTGGTTGTCGGCGAGCGCGTACGGCGGCGGCAGCAGCGCGCCGGCGTCGCCCATGAGCACCCGGCGCGGCCCGAGCAGCCCCAGGTGCAGCCACACGCTTGACGAGCCGGGACCGCCGTTGAACGCGAACGTGACCGGCCGGCGCTGCGCCCCGTCGGCCGCCCTGCCCCGGTTAGCGGCGCCGCCGGCCTTGGGCTGGCCGAGCGTGTAGGCGGTGACGAACACCTCGGCCTTGGCCTGCGCGCCGGCGAACTTGTCGTCGTCGTGCTCCTCTTTGCGCAGCACGACGCGCCCCGCGGTCACGGTGTACCGCAGCGGCTCGCCGTCGATGGTGAGCACGTGGCGGGTGGTGACGACATCATCCCTGGGCTCCCCGGCGGGGTCCGCGGCCGCGGGCTCCCGGTTCGGGCTCTGCGCCGGCTCTTCGCTCATGACGGGCGAGCATAACCCGCGGCCGGCCTGCGAAGCCGCCGCCCCTGGCCGCTGGCCGCGGCCAGCACCTCGGCCCGCCCGGCCAGCGCCGCTATCAGGTGACCAGTGCGGTGGTCACCGGGCGCGCCCGGAGGCTGCGGCGACGAGGGCGCGGAACAGGCTCGGGTCCTCGCCGGCCTCCGGATGCCATTGCACCGCGACCACGAACGAGTGCTCGCTCTGATCGAGCTCCACCGCCTCGATCGTGCTGTCAGCGGCCCAGGCCGTGGCCGACAGGCCCTTGCCCAGCCGGTCGACACCCTGGTGATGGTGGGTGGGCACGACCACCGGCAGGTGGTCGGCGAGATCGGTCCGGCCGAGGATTCCGGCCAGCCTGGTGCCCGGCGCGACCCTGACCTCGTGCTCGCCGTAGCTGCCCGGCGTGGGGGAGTGCTCGTGATGCCCGACGACGTCGGGCAGGTGCTGGTGCAGGGTGCCGCCCCTGGCCACGTTGATGAGCTGCATGCCCCGGCAGATCCCGAGCACCGGCAGCCCGAGCGACATCGCCTCGTCGAACAGCGCGGCCTCGGCCTCGTCGCGCTCATGCGAGCTGAGGCCCGTCACCGCCGCCCGCTCGGCCTCGTACCGGCCGGGATCGATGTCCCCGCCGCCGGAGAGCACCAGCCCGTCAAGCCGGCCGAGCCCTTCCTGGACCCCGGCTACCGGCGGCAGCAGGACCGGGATCCCGCCCGCCTGCACGACCCGGTCTGCGTACCGGCGCGGGAGCACCATTGCGGCGATATCCCAGTGTCCCCACCTGGCCTGCTCGCGGTAGCAGCTGATGCCGATCACCGGGCGCGCGGCGCCGGCGGCGGGAGCCTGTTCCTGCCCGCCGCCTGTCAGCAATTCGCTCACCAGACCCTCCGCTCTTTCGCCAGCGCGCTCACAAGGGTGTCACATAGGCACCGGCGATGCCGCCGTCGACCAGGAAGGACGACGCGGTGATGAACGAGGAGTCGTCGCTGGCGAGGAACGCGACGGCCGCCGCGATTTCCTCCGGCTCGGCGAAACGGCCCATTGGCACGTGCACCAGCCTGCGCGCGGCCCGCTCAGGGTCGGCGGCGAAGAGCTCACGCAGCAGCGGGGTACTCACCGGCCCCGGGCACAGCGCATTGACCCGGATGCCCGCACGGGCGAACTGGACGCCCAGCTCGCGGCTCATCGCCAGGACGCCGCCCTTCGACGCCGTGTAGGAAATCTGGGAGGTGGCGGCCCCGAGGACGGCGACGAACGACGCGGTGTTGATGATCGAGCCCTTGCCCTGCCGCTGCATGACCGGCAGGACGTACTTGCAGCAGAGGTAGACCGAGGTGAGGTTGATCCGCTGGACCCGCTGCCACGCGTCGATTCCGGTCGTGAGGATGGAGTCGTCGTCAGGCGGCGAGATCCCGGCGTTGTTGAAGGCGATATCTACGCGGCCGAACCGGTCGGCGACCTCCGCGTACAGCTGGCAGACCTGGTCCTCGCTGGCGACATCTGCGGCGATGAACAAGCCGCCGGTCTCGGCCGCGGCGGACTTGCCGGCGGACTCGTCGATATCGACCGCGACGATCCTCGCCCCCTCGGCGGCCAGCCGGCGCGCGCTGGCCAGGCCGATGCCGCTGCCGGCCCCGGTGATGACCGCGACCCGATCCTGCAAGCGCTCCATCTGGCTCCTCAGCCGTCCGTGGCGATGAACACGTTCTTGGTCTCGGTGAAGGCATCGAGGGCATCAGGTCCGAGCTCACGGCCGAGACCTGACTGCTTGAACCCGCCGAACGGCGTCCAGTAGCGGACTGACGAGTGGGAGTTCACCGACAGATTGCCGCTCTCGACGGCCCGGGCCACCCGGATCGCCCGCCCGACATTCTGGGTCCAGATTGACCCGGACAAGCCATAGGGGCTGTCGTTGGCGATGGCCACTGCCTCGGCCTCGTCACGGAACGGCGTGACCGTCACCACCGGCCCGAAGACCTCCTCGGTGTAGGCCCGGTCGTCGCGGCTGACCGGCGCGAGCACAGTCGGCGGGAACCAGAATCCCCGTCCTTCCGGTGCCCTGCCGCGAAACGCCACCGGCGCGCCGGGGGGCACGTACGAGGCGACATGCTCACGGTGCGCGGCCGAGATCAGCGGTCCCATCTCGGTGGCGGGCGCCGCCGGGTCGCCGACGACCACGCCGCGGACAGCAGGCTCGAGCAGGTCCATGAAACGGTCGAGCACCGAATCCTGCACCAGGATCCTGGACCGCGCGCAGCAGTCCTGCCCGGCGTTGTCGAAGGCGGCGTACGGCGCCGTCGCCGCGGCCCGCTCGATGTCGGCGTCGGCGAAAACGATGTTGGCGTTCTTGCCGCCGAGCTCCAGGGTCAGCCGCTTCACCCGGCGCGCGCAGCCCGCCATGATCTCCCGGCCCACCTCCGTGGACCCGGTAAAGACGATCTTGCGTACCTGAGGGTGATCGACCAGCCGCGTCCCGACGACGCTGCCCTTGCCCGGCAGAACCTGCAGGACGCCCTCGGGCAGCCCCGCCGCGAGCGCCAGCTCGCCGATTCGCATGGCGGTCAGCGGGGTCATCTCCGCCGGCTTGGCCACTACCGTGTTGCCCGCGGCCAGGGCGGGCGCCATGCCCCAGGCGAAGATGGGCATCGGGAAGTTCCAGGGCACGATCAGGCCGACGACTCCGAGCGGCTCGGCGAACGTGACGTTCAGGCCGCCGGCGACAGGTATCTGCCTGCCGGTCAGCCGCTCCGGCGCCGCCGAGTAGTACAGCAGGACGTCGCAGACGTGCGCGGCCTCCCACTGGGCCTGGCCGATGGGGTGACCCGAGCTGGTGACCTCCAGCCGGGCCAGCTCGTCGGCATGCGCGTCCACCTCGCCGGCGAACCGCCGCAGCAGCCGGGCCCGGTCGCCGGGCGTCACCTCGCGCCACTCGGCGTGCGCCGCCGCTGCGCGCCCGACCGCGGCGTCGGTCTCCTCTGCTGAGGTCAGCCTGACCCTGGTCACGCTGGCCTCGGTCGCCGGGTTGACGACCGTGTATTCGGACATGCGCTATCCCGCCCTTGCCTGGTCCGGCCTCGCCGCCGGGCCGCTAGAGCCGCTCGAAGCAGCGCTGCATTTCCCAGTCAGTCACCGCCGCGTCGAAGGCAGCCAGCTCTACCCGCGCGTAGTTGGCGTAGTGCTCAGTCACCTCCTCGCCGAACGACTGCCGTGCGAGCTCGCTCTTGCCCCACAGCTCGAGCGCGTCGCGCAGCGTGTGCGGCACCCTGGTGCTGCCGTCGGCGTAGGCGTTGCCCTCGAACGCGGCCTCCAGGGGCAGCTCGCTGTCAATGCCGTGCAGACCGGCCGCGATCATCGCGGCGACCGCCAGGTGCGGGTTGACATCACCGCCGGGCACCCGGTTCTCCGCGCGCAGCGACGGGCCGTGACCGACGAGCCGCAGCGCGCAGGTCCGGTTGTCGACTCCCCACCGGACCGAGGTCGGCGCGAAGCTGCCCGGCACGTAACGCTTGTAGGAGTTGATGTTCGGCGCGTAGCAGAGAGTCAGCTCGCGCATGGCGGCGAGCTGGCCGGCCAGGAAATGCTCGCCCAGCCGGGACAGGCCGTGCGGCCCGTCTCCGGCGAGCACCGGCGCGCCGTCCCCGCCGCGCAGTGACAGGTGAATGTGACAGGAATTGCCCTCGCGCGGGTTCGGCTTGGCCATGAACGTGATGCTCATGCCGTCCTGCGCCGCGATCTCCTTGGCCCCGGTCTTGTAGATCGAGTGGTTGTCGCAGGTAGTGACCGCGTCGGCATAACGGAAGGCGATCTCATGCTGGCCCAGGTTGCATTCGCCCTTGGCCGACTCGACGTACAGGCCCGCGCCGGTCATGCCGCGCCGGATCCGGTGCAGCAGCGGCTCGATCCGGCCGGTGCCGAGGATCGAGTAGTCGACGTTGTACTGGTTCGCGGGCGCGAGGTCGCGGTAGCCCTTGGCGGCGGCCTCCTCGTAGGAGTCGTTGAAGACCACGAACTCCAGCTCGGTGCCGGCCATCGCCAGCCAGCCGCGCTCGGCCAGCCGGTCGGTCTGGGCTTTCAGTATCTGCCGCGGCGAGGCCACGACGGGGCTGCCGTCGTGCCAGGTCAGGTCGGCGATGACCAGAGCCGTGGATTCCTGCCATGGCACTTTGCGCAGCGTGTCCATGTCCGGGACGAGCACGAAGTCGCCGTACCCGCGGTCCCACGACGACATCTCGTAGCCATCGACGGTGTTCATGTCGACATCGACGGCCAGCAGGTAGTTGCAGCCCTCCGAGAAATGCTCGGCCACCTCGTCGATGAAGAATTCCGCCGACAGCCGCTTGCCCTGCAGCCGCCCCTGCATATCGGTGAAGGCCAGGACGACGGTATCGATCTCGCCCTCGCCGACCTCGACCCGCAACCGCTCGAGTGTCAGCATTCCGCGCTGCGTGCTATACGGGCCGTGGCCCCGGTACAACGGCATGAGCCTCCCATCGGTCTTCGTCATTCCACGTTAGATGCCTGATCGCCGAGCGGGTAAGCCCGCGTCAGGAGGACAGTTCGCGCTCGATCGCCGCCAGTTCCTCCGGTGTGCCCTGCACGCGCGGACCGGTGAACCAGTGACGCGCGGAGACTAGCCAGTAGATGCCGGCGAATCCGAGCACCACAACGACGGCCACGACGGTGTAGTTGAAGTTCTTGACGGTGATCGGACTGGCCGTGGGCAGCATGAACAAGACGGTGATGAACACGACCCATACCACGGCGATGGTGCCGACCAGGTAGCTCCAGCTGCCCAGGTGCCAGGGCCCGCGCTGGAAGCTCGAGCCCAGGCGCAGGCGCAGGAACGTCGGCAGCACGTAAGCGATGTACAGGCCGATTACCGCGATCGAGGTGACCGCCGCGTAGGCGGCGCTGTTCCACAGGTACGGCAGGCCCAGGATGAGGGCTCCGACGGCGGCAAGCCAGATGGCGTTCGTGGGAGTCCTGGTGCGCTTATTCACCCGGTGCCAGACTCGCGAGGCCGGAAGTGCGCCGTCACGCGAGAACGCGTAGATCATCCGCGAGTTCGCGGTGACTGAAGACATGCCGCAGAAGAGCTGGGCGCCGATGGCGACGAGTAGCAGCAGCTTGCCGCCCGTGACCCCGACGGCGTCGATGAATATCTGCGCCGGGGGAACCCCGGTCGGTGAGTTGAGTTCCGCGGTGTAGTGCTGGATCGCGAAGGTAATGCCGATCAGCAGGATCCAGCCGGCGAACAGGGATACAACGATCGACATCACAATGCCGCGGGGGCCGCTGCGCGCCGCCGTGTGGGTTTCCTCGGTCATGTGCGCAGAGGCGTCATAGCCCGTGAATGTGTACTGCGCGAGCAGCAGACCGAGCAGCAGCACATAGAAAATGCTGTGCCACCCGGTGATATTGAAGGTCGAGGTGAAGACGAACTTAGCCGACTGGTGGTGAGACGGCACGAACGTGAGCACGCCGACGATGATCAGCACGCCGAGGATGTGCCACCAGACGCTGACGTCGTTCAGCAGTGCGACCAGCCGGATGCCGAACTGATTCATCACGCCGTGCACAAGCAGCACCGCAGCGAAAATCAGAATCGTGACCCAGTGGTAAGTCGGGGTTCCGAACTGCAGATTCAGCAGTGCGTTGATGAAGAAAGCGGCACCGAAGTCGATGCCGGCAGTCACCGCGACCTGGCCGAGGAAATTGAACCATCCGGTGAACCAGGACCACGCCGCCCCGTTCTTGCGCGCCAGCTTGGCCGACCAGTAGTACAGTCCGCCAGCGGTAGGGAAGCTCGAGCAGACCTCCGCCATCGCCAGGCCTACGAAAAGGGTCATGATGCCGACGATCGGCCAGCCCCACACGATGATGGCGGGTCCGCCGGTGCCCATGCCGTAGCCGTACAGCGTCAGGCAGCCGGACAGGATCGAGATGATGGTGAAGGACACGGCGAAGTTCGAGAAGCCCGACATCCGGCGCCGCAGTTCCTGGGCGTAGCCGAGGCTGTGCAGGGTTTCCTCGTCACTGCTGAGGGGGGCTGGCGCTGCTTGCTCGTTGACCGACACGGCGCACTCCTTGCGTCACAGGTCCGTGCTAAGGAAAGGCGGGGCTGCATGCTGGTACTGAGGGCTGGCCACGCTGCCGGTGTGAATGGTCTAATAACAGACCAATGATGAACACGACCGAGGCAATGTTCAAGACCCCAGGCCAGATTCATCACCTGTGCCCCACCGGACTCCGGTACGCGGGTACGGGGGGGACCCGCGTGCCGGGACTACGCCGGCCGGCGCCGTAGAGTCGGCGTGGCGTCCCAGCGGAGGGCCACCGTGGCGAGCATCGGGGTCGATCTCACCGGCATACTGCGGCCGGTGCGCGAGGGCAATGCCTTCGAGGAGACGGTCGAGCGGCTGCTCACCGTCATCAAGCTCGGCCTGCTGGGTCCCGGCCAGCGGTTCCCGGCCGAGCGCGAGCTCGCCGCCCAGCTCGGGATCAGCCGTCTCACCCTGCGCGAGGCGATCCGCGAGCTGCAGCAGGCCAGGTTCGTCGAGTCGCGCCGCGGCCGGTTCGGCGGCACCTTCATTACCTACCGCCCGCCCGCCCCCGACACCGGCGAGCTGCGCCGGCTGGCCCGCGAGGACGGCGAGAAGCTCACCGACGCGCTGACCTTCCGCCTGGCCGTGGAGTCCGGCGCCGCCGAGGCGCTCGCCACCATGCAGGCCCGCGACCGGCCGGGCCGGCGAGACCGCCTCCCAGCGAGGCCGGGCACGGGCGGGGTGCTGGCGGTCCGGCTGGCGGACGTCAAAGGCGCGGGACCGCAGGACTACCGGCGGCTGGACACGCTGTTCCACCTGTCGATCGCCGAGCAGACCGGATCAAGCCTGCTGGCGGCCGCCAGTGCGGACGCGCGAATGCGGCTGAACGACCTGCTTAACGCGATTCCCGTGCTGCAGCGCAACATCCAGCACACCGCCCGCCAGCATGCCGCCATCGTCGATGCGATCATGGCCGGCGACCCCGACCGCGCCCGTCGCGCAGTCGCTGAGCACCTCGAAGGCACCGCCGCCCTGCTGCGCGGCTTCCTGGCCTGAGCCCTCCCGCGGCGAGCACGCCATCCGTGCCCGGCCGGCCCGGACCCGCCCAGCCGACCTACTTACAAGCTACTGAAGACGGGTGTCCGCCCGCGGCCTACCGGTACCACCGTCCCCGCAGGGCCGGCAGCACCCGGGTGTGCTCGATCTGCACGGCCTGCAGCGCGAGCGGGTTCAGTCCGAGCAGCCGCAGGATCGTCGGCGCGATCTGAGTCGTGTGGACCGTCGCGCGGATCTGCGCGCCGTGCCGCAGGCCCGGAACCACGACCAGAATCGGCACGTTGCGGTCCTGGAAGCCGGCCCCGCCGTGCTCGGCGATCTTGCCCGTGCTGCCGGTGTAGACCACGCCGTGCTGCACGATCCCGAAGATGTCCGGGTGCCGCGGATCAGTGACCGGCACGTGGAAATAGGCCGCCGACCCGGCACCCGCATAGATCTTCGTCAGGCCCGAGGCAGCGACCGTAACCGGCTTGTCGGCGACGTTGTTGCCGGCGGCGGTGTGGGTGAGCAGGTAGTGCTTCACGAAGTTGGCGGCAGGCTGAGAGCGGTTGCTCAGCCACCACAGCATGCCGTCGTCGTCGGTCTCGAAGATGACCAGGGCGCCGGCACCGGGGCGGGCCTTGGTCCAGGCCGCGTTCACCGCGGCCACGATCGGGGAGTCGGGGACCCGCTTCAGGTCGGCCGGGTTGGTGGGCGACTGCCCGT
Organism: Streptosporangiaceae bacterium; assembly: GCA_052146815.1. Taxonomy (GTDB): domain Bacteria; phylum Actinomycetota; class Actinomycetes; order Streptosporangiales; family Streptosporangiaceae; genus DATJZH01. The sequence continues at coordinate 60,142 of JBKQMG010000040.1, forward strand.
GCTTAGCCGAGATGATGATCGCCGTGCTGCGGGCCAGGCCCTGTGCCCTGATCTCGGCGACCATCTTGGCGACCGAGGTGTTGATGTAGTTGAGCGCTCGTACCAGCAGCGGCCCCGGCACCTTGCCGCCGGGCAGGTAGCCGCCCTTCAGGCCGTCGGAGGTGGGCAGCTTCTGGGCGGTGGAGACCGTCTGGAAGTTCATGCCGAAGATGCCGGGCACGCCCACGTGAGCGGTCCGGCTGTGGTTGTAGCCGTCGATCTCGTTGAGGATGGCCTGGACCTTATAGCTGTCGTACTGCATGGTCGCGGCGTTGTCGCTGGTCCAGTCCTCGCCCGCGGGATAGCCGATGGCCTGGCTGTTGATCTCCGGGGTGAAGTAATCCTGGACGCCGTTTCCGGACGGCCCGGACAGCGCGAGGTAGGCGGGGTGCTTGTCCGACCAGGCCGTGCGCAGGCCGGCCGCCCGAGCCACGTTGAAGATCGTATTTACCTTGAGGTACTGGTTCGGGTAGATCGGCTTGCACGTCTTCGCGCTGACCGGCAGGTTCGCCGGGTTGATCACATTGCGCGGGTTGGAGGTCATCTGCAGGATGCTGCCGGGCAGGCCGCTGAGGCCCTGCCCGGCATCCAGCCTGGTCAGGTCCTTGTCGTCCACCTCGGTGTAGGCGGTCTCGGCGCCGGGCGCCTTCCCGGTGCACTTGGTCGTTCCGGCCGGGAACACGTCGTGGTTATAGGTGTCGTCGTAGTAGATGCCGGTGACACCCGGGTCGCCGCCCGTCACCTGGGCGATCATGCCGGGGAACGAGTCGGAGGGAATCGGGGTCAGCGCGTGGCTGTAGTCGAGTCCGTGCCGGTCCAGGCTGGCCAGCGCCGAGCCGGGGTAGCGGCGGACGTACCAGCTCAGATCCTGCTGATGGAGACCGTCGACGGACAGCAGCAGCACGTGCCTGATCTGACTGTGTCCGTGCCAGCCGGCGGCCGCGTCACCCTGGCGGACGGTCGCGGCCGATGCCGAGGCCAGCGCGGTACCGCCCAGGAGGGTCGCGACGCCCGCTGTGGCGACGGCTGCTCTCAAAGGCCTGATGTGCATGAATTCCTCCGGACAGCGCCCGGTCGTTCGCCGGACGTCTCACTTGTCCCGGGGTATCCAACTCAGGCGGCGGCGAGGCGACGGGAAGGCGAACTGGCGATGACGCCTCGCCGCCTGATCCGGCCCGCCGAGGCTGTCGCAGGCCAGCGGGGCGCCGGCCAAGCCGGGCGGCGCAGCTGGGAGTCAGGCGGCTCTGGGGGCGGGCTTGATGGCGCTGAAGCTCACTACCAGGCGCTCCGGCCCGCGCAGGTTGACGTTCGGCTTGTAGGCCAGGCCCCCGGCCGCCAGTTCGGGATCAGTCACTCTGGCCGCGAGCGCCTGCAGCACGACGGTCGCCTCGAGGCGCGCGAGCGGGACACCGAGGCAGAAATGCGGGCCGGCCGCGAAGGCCAGGTGATTGGCGGCGCCGCGGGCGATGTCGAACCGGTCGGGGTCGGCGAACACCGCCGGATCACGGCCGGTGGCGGCCAGGAGCAGCAGCAGGACGGCGCCGTCGGCCACCACGCTGCCGGGGACGGCGTCTGAGCCGGCGAGGACGCCCTCGCGAGCGACCCGGCCGGTCATCTGCACGGGCGGGTCATAACGCAGTGTCTCCTCGACGGCGCCGGCGGCCAGCCCCGGGTCCGCGCGCAGCAGGGCCAGCTGACCAGGGTGCCGCAGCAGCGCGAGGACGGCGTTGGCGATCAGGCTCACCGTGGTCTCGTGCCCGGCGACCAGGAGCAGGACGCAGGTGGCGATCAGCTCGTCCTCGGTCAGCCGGGCGCCCTCGGCTTCCGCCTGGATGAGCTCGGACAGCAGGTCGGGGCGGTTCCGCGCGCCGCCGGGCGATCAGCTCGCGGAAATACTCCGCGAATTCGGCTCGGGCGGCCTGCGCGGCGGCGCTCCCGGGCCGCTGTCCGACGCGACGAGCTGCGGCTGCGGCGACTGCGCGAGGCGCGCCGACCACCCGGCGAAGCGGGAGCGGTCCTCGCCCGGAACGCCGAGCAGTTCGGAGATGATCTGCACCGGCAGCGGGTAGGCGACCTGGCTCACCACTTCCAGCTGCCCGGACTCCTGGCCGGCCGTCGTGATCAGCTCGTGGGCCAGGTCCCGGATCCGCGGCTCGAGCCGGGCGATCCCCCTGGCCGTGAAGGCCTGCGACACCAGCCGCCGCAGCCTGGTGTGGTCGGGCGGGTCCATCGACAGGAACGACAGTGCCCGCGGCATGCCGGGCGGGGCGAGCTGCGAGCGGTTCCGCTCGCTGCTGACCGCCGGATCGCGCAGCACCCGGGAGCAGTCGGCATGCCGGGCCATGACCACCAGCGGCCCGCCCACCTCCGCGTATGGCGAGGCTTCCCGCAGCTGCGCGAGCACGGGATAGGGGTCAGCGAGCACATCCGGCTCGGCCAGCCGGGCCAGGGACGGCCGCGCCACCGGCAGAGCGGCGGCGGCTGCCGGCGCAGCAACAGCCGCCGCCCTGGCAGCAGCATCTGCCGTGGCCGCTTCATCCATATCCGGGTAACTCCTCTGGATCGGGGCAGGTTCCTGCAGCCGCGCAGGGCCGCGGCCCGCCTGACACCGGGGCACCCGGCGCTCTCAGGGGGCAGCGCACTGGTACCCGCCAATGCGCCAGGCAACCGGTCCCGAGAGCGCCGGCCTCGCTGCGCCGACCGCACCGGCAGGGCGGCCGGAAAACGCGAACAGCCACCCGTGTTGCCGAGCCGGAAGTATTTACGGCACAATGATGTTGTGAAAAGCATGGGACATGGCAACGGGACAGAAGCGGGCACTCTCAGCGGTGCCGGCCTCAGTGCTGCCCAGGTCTTGGCTGCCCAGGTCCCGGCGGGTTCCGAGCGCGGCACCCGTGCGCGGATCGCCCGGCTGATCCTGGAGAACGGCCCGGTCACCGCAGCCGGACTGTCCGCCCGGCTCGGCCTTACCCCGGCGGCCATCCGCCGGCACCTGGACAACCTGCTGGCCGAGGGAATGATCGAGACCCGGATCGCCCGGCCGAGGGGGACCAGGGGCCGGGGCAGGCCCGCGCGCTTGTTCGCCATCACTGACGCCGGGCGCAGCGCATTCGAGCATGCCTACGATGACCTGGCGACCAGCGCCCTGCGGTTCCTGGCCGACACGGCAGGACCGGGGGCGGTGACCGCCTTCGCCCGCCGGCAGACCGCAGAGCTGGAGAGCAAGTACCGCAGCGCCGTCCAGTCGGCGCCGCCGGCGCTGCGGGTCCAGGCCCTGGCCGACGCCCTGTCGGCGAACGGGTACGCGGCTTCCGCCAGTGGCGCCCCTGGCGCGGCCGGCGGCGAGCAGCTCTGCCAGCACCACTGCCCGGTGGCACACGTCGCCGCCGAGTACCCCCAGCTGTGCGAGGCGGAGACCGAGGCATTCGGCCGCCTGCTCGGGACCCCCGTGCAGCGTCTCGCCACGATCGCCCACGGTGACGGCATCTGCACCACGCACGTCACAGCGCCGGCGCTGACCGATATGCGCACCACCACGACACAGTCCGGAGGAACCTCCGCATGACGACAATCGCGCACCCGGAGCTTGAGGGCCTGGAGCGGTACAAGTTCGGCTGGGCCGACTCTGACACGGCCGGCGCCGACGCGCGCCGCGGCCTGTCCGAGGAAGTCGTCCGCGACATCTCGGCTAAGAAGAACGAGCCGGAGTGGATGCTGGACCTGCGCCTGAAGGGCCTGAAGCTCTTCCGCCGTAAGCCCATGCCGACGTGGGGCTCGGACCTGTCTGGCATCGACTTCGAGAACATCAAGTATTTCGTCCGGTCGACCGAGAAGCAGGCGGCCACCTGGGACGAGCTGCCCGCCGACATCAAGAGCACCTACGACAGGCTGGGCATCCCCGAGGCGGAGAAGCAGCGCCTGATCGCCGGCGTGGCGGCTCAGTACGAGTCTGAGGTCGTTTATCACAAGATCCGCGAGGACCTTGAGGAGAAGGGCGTCATCTTCAAGGACACCGACACCGCGCTGCGCGAGCACCCGGAGCTGTTCCAGGAGTACTTCGCCACCGTGATCCCGGTGGGCGACAACAAGTTCGCCGCGCTGAACACCTCGGTCTGGTCCGGCGGCAGCTTCATCTACGTGCCGAAGGGCGTGCATGTGGACATCCCGCTGCAGGCCTACTTCCGGATCAACACCGAGAACATGGGCCAGTTCGAGCGGACCCTGATCATCGTGGACGAGGACGCCTACGTCCACTATGTCGAAGGCTGCACCGCGCCGATCTACTCCTCGGACTCGCTGCACTCCGCGGTGGTCGAGATCATCGTCAAAAAGGGCGGCCGGTGCCGGTACACCACGATCCAGAACTGGTCGTCCAACGTCTACAACCTGGTGACCAAGCGCGCCGTGGCCCAGGAGGGCGCGACCATGGAGTGGGTGGACGGCAACATCGGCTCCAAGGTGACGATGAAGTACCCGGCGGTCTACCTGATGGGCGAGCACGCCAAGGGCGAGACCCTGTCGGTGGCCTTCGCCGGCGAGGGCCAGCACCAGGACGCCGGGGCCAAGATGGTGCACATGGCGCCGAATACCTCGTCGTCCATCGTGTCCAAGTCCGTGGCCAGGGCCGGCGGCCGCACCTCCTACCGCGGCCTGGTCCAGGTCCAGGAGGGCGCCGCGCACTCGAAGTCCACGGTGAAGTGCGACGCGCTGCTGGTCGACGCCGTCAGCCGGTCCGACACCTACCCCTACGTGGATGTCCGCGAGGACGACGTCGAGATGGGCCATGAGGCCAGCGTCTCCAAGATCTCCGAGGACCAGCTGTTCTACCTGATGAGCCGCGGCATGACCGAGGACGAGGCCATGGCGACGATCGTCCGGGGCTTCGTCGAGCCGATCGCCCGTGAGCTGCCGATGGAGTACGCGCTGGAGCTCAACCGGCTGATCGAGCTGCAGATGGAAGGAGCGGTGGGCTGATGTCGGTCCTGCAGGGGGCCGCCGAGAGTGCGGCCCCCGTGTCGAGGCTGCACGAGCAGCGGTCGTATGACCCCGCGGACTTCCCGGTACCGACCGGGCGCGAGGAGGAGTGGCGGTTCACGCCGCTGCGACGGCTGCGCGGTCTGCAGACGGATGATGTCCTGGCTGAGGGCAAGGTGTCGGTCGAAGTCGACGCCACCCCCCAGGTCACGGTGGAGGCTGCGGGGCACGGTGACCCGCGGCTCGGCAGCGCATTCGTGCCGGCCGACCGGGTCAGTGCCAGGGCCTTTGCGTCGTTCGGTGAAGCGACAGTCGTCACCGTTCCGGCGGGGGCTGAGATCGGGCAGCCCACGGTCATCTCGGTTCGGGGCGAGGATGCGGCCGGGGCCGCGTTCGGGCACGTACTGGTTGACGTTAAGGCGAACGCCCGCGCCGTGGTCGTGCTCGACTACAGCGGGTCGGCGACCTACGCCGATAATGTCGAGATCGTGGTCGGGGACGGGGCCTCGCTGGCGCTGGTGAGCATGCAGGGCTGGGCCGGCGACACCGTGCACCTGTCCCACCATCAGGCCCGGCTGGGCCGGGACGCCAGGCTCACCCACACCGCGGTAACGCTCGGCGGGAGCCTGGTCCGGCTGGCGCCGACGGTCCGCTACGCCGGCCCCGGTGGCGACGCCGAGCTGCGCGGGCTGTACTTCGCCGACGCAGGGCAGCACCTGGAGCACCGCCTGTACGTGGACCACGGCGAGCGCAACTGCCGCAGCCGGGTCAGCTACAAGGGCGCACTGAAGGGCGACGGCGCGCATGCGGTCTGGATCGGCGACGTGGCCATCCGGCCGGAGGCCACCGGCACTGATACGTACGAGAGCAACCGGAACCTGGTGCTGACCGACGGCACCCGGGTCGACTCGGTGCCGAACCTGGAGATCCTGACCGGCGAGGTGCAGAAGGCCGGCCACGCCAGCACCAGCGGCCGGCTCGAGGATCAGCACATGTTCTACCTGATGGCCCGCGGGATCCCGTTCGACGAGGCCAGGCGGCTGATCATCCGCGGCTTCTTCGGCCAGCTGATCGCCGAGATCGAGGTGCCCGAGCTGCGCGACAGGATCACCGCGGCGATCGAGGCGGAACTGGCATGACCGAGGCGAGCAGCTACCAGCGGGCCTGCGCCCTGGCGGATGTGCCGGACGAGGGTGCGCACGGCGTCGAGGTCAGCGGCGTGCCCGTGGCCATCATCAGCGCGGGCGGCGAGATCTTCGCCCTGCACGACGTGTGCTCGCACGAGGAAGTCCCCCTCTCCGAGGGCGAGGTCTACGACCGCACGGTGGAGTGCTGGCTGCACGGATCCTGTTTCGACCTGCGCACCGGCAAGCCCACCGGGCCCCCGGCGTCGGCTCCGGTACCCGCCTACCCAGTAAGAATCGACGGCGACGACGTCTACGTGGCGCTGTCTTGACCAAGCGCTGTCCTCCAGATAGCAGACCAGGAGAATTGATGTCCACCCTAGAGATCCGTGACCTGCACGCCAGCGTGACGGATGCGGCAGGCGAGAGCCTCGAGGTGCTGCGCGGTGTGGACCTGACCGTTTCGGCCGGGCAGACCCACGCCATCATGGGCCCCAACGGGTCGGGCAAGACCACGCTGGCCTACGCGATCGCCGGCCATCCCAAGTACCAGGTCACCCAGGGCTCGATCACCCTGGACGGCGAGGACGTGCTGGCAATGAGCGTGGACGCCCGCGCCCGCGCCGGGCTGTTCCTCGCCATGCAGTACCCCGTCGAGGTTCCCGGCGTGTCAGTGTCGAACTTCCTGCGCACGGCGGTCACCGCGGTCCGCGGCGAGGCGCCGAAGATCCGCACGTTCCTCAAGGAAATGAACGCTTCCATGGCGGATCTGGCCATTGACCCGGCCTTCGCGCAGCGCAACCTCAACGAGGGCTTCTCCGGCGGCGAGAAGAAGCGGCACGAGATCCTGCAGCTGCAGCTGCTCGACCCCAAGATCGCCATCCTGGACGAGACCGACTCCGGGCTCGACATCGACGCACTGAAGATCGTTTCGGCCGGTATCAACAAGTACCGCGAGAACCCGGAGCACGGCGTGCTGCTGATCACGCACTACACCCGGATCCTGCGCTACGTGCAGCCCGACGCCGTGCACGTCTTCGTCGGCGGCAGGATCGTCGCCGAGGGCGGCCCTGAGCTCGCCGAGGAGCTGGAGACCAGCGGCTACGAAAGGTTCCTCAGCACCGGCGCAGCCGTATGACGGCCACCGGCGAGGTCACCAGCTCGCAGCAGCCGGACTCCGCGCCGACGGCCCCCCTGGCGCTCGACACCGATGCCATCCGGGCGGATTTCCCGATCCTGGGCCGGTCGGTGCGCGGCGGTAATCCGCTGGTCTACCTGGACTCCGGCGCGACCTCGCAGAAGCCGCGCCAGGTGCTGGACGCCGAGCGTGATTTCACCACCATGCACAACTCGGCCGCGCACCGCGGCGCGCACCTGCTCGGCGAGGAGGCCACCGACGCCTACGAGGGCGCGCGGGTGCGGGTCGCGGAGTTCATCGGCGCGGACCCGGGCGAGATCATCTTCACCAAGAGCGCGACTGAGTCGCTGAACCTGGTCGCCTACGCGATGAGCAACGCGGCCACTGCCCGACCGCCGGCCGAGCGCTTCCGCGTCGGCCCCGGCGACGAGATCCTGGTCACCGAGCTGGAGCACCACGCCAACCTGGTGCCCTGGCAGCAGCTGTGCCAGCGGACCGGAGCCACGCTGCGCTGGTTCGGCGTCACCCCCGACGGCCGGGTGGACCTGAGCCGCGCCGACTCGCTGATCACCGACGCGACCAGGCTGGTCGCGGTGACCCACCAGTCCAACGTCACCGGCGCCATCCCGCCGGTCGCCGAGATCGCGGGCCTGGCCCATGCCCGCGGCGCCCTGGTGGTCGCCGACGGCGCGCAGTCGGTACCGCACCAGCCGGTGGACGTCACCCGCCTGGGCGCTGACTTCCTCGCGTTCTCCTCGCACAAGATGCTCGGGCCCTCCGGCATCGGCGTGCTCTGGGGACGGCGCGAGCTGCTCGAGGCGATGCCGCCGTTCATCTCCGGCGGATCGATGATCGAAGTGGTCCGGATGGAGGGCTCGACCTTCCTGCCGCCGCCCGAGCGGTTCGAGGCCGGGGTGCCCGCCGCCGCGCAGGCGGTGGGACTGGCGGCAGCCTGTGATTACCTTGACATGCTGGGCATGGCGAGCGTCGCCGCGCACGAGGAGGCGCTGACCGCCCGGGCGCTGGAGGCGCTCGGCGAGATCGACGGGGTACGGATCCTCGGCCCGGCCGGCACGCAGGACCGCGGCGGCGCGGTGTCGTTCACCGTCGAGGACATCCACCCGCATGACGTCGGGCAGGTCCTCGACGAGCTCGGCATCGCCGTGCGGACCGGCCACCACTGCGCGTGGCCGCTGCACCGCGCGCTCGGCACGCAGTCCAGCACGCGCGCGAGTTTCTATGTCTACAACACTCTGGCCGAGGTGGAGGCGCTCGCCGACGGCGTGCGCCAGGCGCAGAAATTCTTCGGGAACCGCTGATGACCATGCAGCTCGAGTCGATGTACCAGGAGATCATCCTGGACCACTACCGGAACCCGCACCACAAGGGCCTGCGGGAGCCGTTCGACGCCGAGGTCCAGCACGTGAATCCGACCTGCGGAGACGAGATCACGCTGCGGGTCACGCTGAAGGACGCCGGCGGCGAGCCCGCGGTCGCCGACGTGTCGTACGAAGCGCTCGGCTGCTCGATCAGCCAGGCGAGCGCGTCGATGATGACCGACGCGATCATCGGCAAGCCGGTCGGGGACGCTATGAGGATCAGCACCGAGTTCCTGCGGCTGATGCAGTCGCGGGGCGCGGCCGAGCCGGACGAGGACGTCCTCGGCGACGCGGTCGCGTTCGAGGGAGTCGCCAAGTACCCCGCCCGGATCAAGTGCGCCCTGCTGGGCTGGATGGCCTGGAAGGACGCGACCGCCCGCGCACTGGAGGAGCAGAGATGACCGAGAACACCGCCGGCGCGGCCGGCCAGCTGACCACGCCCGAGACCGAGGACGTGCTGGAGGCGCTGCGGGACGTCGTCGACCCTGAGCTCGGCGTCAACGTCGTCGACCTCGGCCTGGTGTACGGGGTGAACGTCGCCGACGACCGGGTGGCGACCATCGACATGACCCTGACCAGCGCGGCCTGCCCGCTGACGGACGTCATCGAGGACCAGACCAGGGCCGCCCTGGAAGGCCTGGTCAGCGACTTCCGGATCAACTGGGTGTGGCTGCCGCCGTGGGGCCCGGACAAGATCACCGAGGACGGCCGCGAGCAGCTGCGCGCGCTCGGCTTCAACGTCTGACGGCCGCGGGCCGGCCTGGCCGCGGACCCGCGATCCGCGGGTTGCCGCGACCAGGCTTGCCGTCGTCGGCTATGGTGATGATGTCATGATGCGCGAGCTGCTCCTTCGCAGCCGCGGCGAGGCTCGGTAACCAGATCGGTCGGCCCCTCGTCGCGGGCCGCAGTGCTGCGCCGACCGCACGATCCCCGGTCACATCCCAGGAGCAGCACCATCATGAGCAGTCCATCTGCAAGTAACGCATCTGCCAGCAACCCGTCGGCCAGCAGCCCATCGGTGAGCGGCGCCGTCCCGCCGTCTGCGCCCGGCGCGCCAGGGTCCCCTGTCCCCGCATCTCCCGGCGGCGCGTCACCAGGCGGTGCGTCAGCGGCCGGCCGTCAGCAGCCGTCCGGCATGCCACGTCATCGGTACCGGCCCTTCCCGGCCGTCGACCTGCCCGATCGGCAGTGGCCGGCGCGCACCATCACTGCCGCGCCCCGCTGGCTGTCCACGGACCTGCGCGACGGCAACCAGGCCCTGATCGACCCGATGAACGCCGCCCGCAAGCAGGCCATGTTCGACCTGCTGGTCAAGATGGGCTACAAGGAGATCGAGGTCGGCTTCCCGGCCGCCAGCCAGACCGAGTTCGACTTCATCCGCAGCCTGATCGAGAGCGGCTCCGTGCCCGACGATGTGTGCATCTCGGCGCTCACCCAGGCGCGCGAGGAGCTGATCGAGCGGACCGTGCAGTCGCTGACGGGCGCCCGCCGGGCCACCGTGCACATGTACAACGCGGCCGCGCCGATCTTCCGAAGCGTCGTTTTCGGCTGGGAGGGTGACGGCCGCGCCGAGTGCAAGGCCGTGGCCGTCGAGGGGACCAGGGCGGTCCTGAAGTTCGCCGAGCAGTACCTGCCCGGCACCGAGTTCGGCTACGAGTACTCGCCTGAGATCTTCATGGACACCGAGCTCGACTTCTCGCTGGAGATCTGCGAGGCGGTGATGGACGTCTGGCAGCCCGAGCCAGGCCGGGAGATCGTCCTCAACCTGCCCTGCACGGTCGAGCGGTCCACGCCCAACGTGTACGCCGACCAGATCGAGTGGATGAGCCGCAGTCTCAGCCGGCGCGAGCACATCGCCCTGTCGGTGCACACGCACAACGACCGCGGCACCGCCATTGCCGACGCGGAGCTGGCCGTGCTGGCAGGAGCCGACCGCATCGAGGGCTGCCTGTTCGGCAACGGCGAGCGCTCGGGCAACGTGGACCTGGTCACGCTCGGACTGAACCTCTACAGCCAGGGCATCGACCCGATGATCGACTTCAGCGACATCGACCAGATCCGGCGCACCGCCGAGTACTGCAACCGGATCAGCGTGCACGAGCGCCACCCCTACGCCGGCGACCTCGTCTACACCTCTTTCTCCGGCTCGCATCAGGACGCCATCAAGAAGGGCTTCGACCACCTCGAGCGGATCGCCGCGGACGCCGGGCGGCCGGTCGGCGAGCTGCCGTGGGCCATGCCGTACCTGCCCATCGACCCCAGGGATGTCGGCCGTTCCTACGAGGCGGTCATCCGGGTCAACTCGCAGTCCGGCAAGGGCGGCGTCGCCTACATCATGAAGAACGACCACCACCTGGATCTGCCGCGCCGCCTGCAGATCGAGTTCAGCCACGTGATCCAGCAGCACACCGACAACGAGGGCGGCGAGGTCGGGGCCGCGCAGATGTGGGATATCTTCGCCGCCGAGTACCTGGGCAGCGGCCCGTTCGAGCTGGTCGACTTCAGTTCCGCGAGCGCGGACGGTACCGAGCGGATCACCACCACGGTGCGCGCGTTCGGCACCGAGCACGCTCTCGGCGGAGTCGGCAACGGCCCGATCGCCGCGTTCTGCCAGGCCCTGACGCCGATCGATCTCGGCCTCGGGGGAGTCGGGGTCCGCGTGCTCGACTACGCCGAGCATGCGCTCACCTCTGGCCGCGACGCCGAGGCGGCTGCCTACCTCGAGATCGAGGTCGGCGACCAGGTGCTGTGGGGCGTCGGCATCAGCGAGTCGATCGTGCGCGCGTCACTGCGCGCGGTAATCAGCTCGCTGAACCGGGCGGCGCGCCTGCGCGACCGCTAGCGGTACTGTTCGCCCGCAGCCCCGTCCGGTGCAGCGCTGTGTGATGCAGCGCTGTGTGATGCAGCACTGTGCTCTGCTGCCGCTGAATCGCCGAGCGGGCTCAGCTGCCGCACTGCGCTGCGGACCCGGGCGCGCAGATCGTCGGCGCTCGCCCGGTGATAGAGGGGCCCGGTGGCGTCGCACAGCAGCATGCGGGCCTGGGCCAAGCCGCGCGGGCTGACCGGTCCGGCGGTCAGCAGCGCGCCGGTCAGCTCGCCGAAGTCGGCTGCGCAGTCCCGGACCCGGTCCCGGCAGACCGGGACGGGCAGCCGCAGCTGACCACCGAGTCCGCCGCGGCCGGCCAGCCGGCAGGCCGGCGGCAGCCCGGCCGCGGCCAGGACCCGCTGCACGCTGCCGGCGAGTTCGCGCCGCAGGGGCGTGCGCGCGAGCTGCCGGGCCCGCAGCGACAGGGCGACACTGTCATCGGGGCAGGCTCCGGCGGCTAGTGCCCGGTCCAGGCGGCTCGCATACACGCGAGCCGCCAGGTGATGCCAGGGACGTACGGTCTGCGGGGCGGGACAGTCGGCGTTCGTCAGAATGACCAGCATAAGGAATCTCCCGGTCAGAGATTTCAAGAGGCACTCCGGCTCGCACCTCTTTTCGTGACCTGTAAAGATTGTATGCCGGTCATGCATGACTAGACAAGTGCTTTAGCCGGTCATGTCGACTACACTGAAGAGGTGACGCTGCCTGACTGGGTTCCCGGCCCCGAGGAAAAGCCGGCGCCGATGCCGCTGCTCCTCGTGCAGGCCTTCGTTAACACCAGCAACCTGGGCGAAGAGACGGACCTGCTCGCCGACGACACGACGGCCAATACCTGGCTGCGGCAGGCGGGACTGCTAGGCGCGGAATTCAGCGCTGCAGGCCAGGACCTTCAGGCCGCCCGCGAGGTCCGGGAGGGAATCCGGGCGCTGCTGGCGGCGAACGGCGGCGGCCCGCCGGCCACTGACGCCGGCCTGCGCCCTCTTCAGGCGGTCACGTTCGCGGCGCAGCCGCGCCTGACGGTGGATCATGACGGCCAGGTCCAGCTTGAGCCCGAATCCCGCGGGCGTCCCGCCGATGGGCTGGTCCGCCTTTTGCTCATCATCCGCGACGCGCAGCACGACGGCACCTGGCCACGGCTGAAAGCGTGCGGCAACCCGGACTGCCAGTGGGCATTCTACGACCGCTCCCACAGCCGCCGCGGCACCTGGTGCGACATGTCGTCGTGCGGCAACCTGATCAAGAACCGGAACCTGAGGGCCCGGCGCAGCAGTCAGCCCAGCGCCGCGCAGCCGGCGGCGGCGGCGGCGGCGGCCCAGCCTTAGCCCCCGGCGCGGGACCAGCCCCAGGTGCAGTACACCTAGGTCGCATGGCGGATCTCAGCGCAAGCCCGGCGTCTGCCGGCGGTCCTGCGCAGGCTGGCCTTCGAGTTCGAGCTCGGCCGTATACCTGCCGGCCAGCGCCGCGACATTCATCGCGGCCCGCTTCAGCAAGGCGCGCTGGCCAGCGCCGACGGCAGCGGGCTCGCCGCGCCACGCGGCCATGGCCGGGTAGGCGAGGGCGCGGCCGAAGGAGAAGGTCAGCGGCCACAGATGGGGTATCCGCTGCAGCGCGGCGAGGTTCTCGGTCGCCTGCTCGGGCCGCTGTTCACCTGCCAGGAACGCGACGCCGCCCAGCGCGACAGGCACACTCGCCAGCGCCGCCAGGGTGGCCTCAGCCATCCCCGGCGGCGTGGCGCGCTGCCCGCTGTCGAGGCCAGGCAGCGCCATGCTGGGCATGAGCACGACCGTCTCGAATCCAACGCCGAAGTCCTGCAGCGCGGTCACCACCTCGAGCAGCATGAGGGACGTCACCGTCTCGCACTGCCCGAGCGAATGCCGGCCGCTCATCGTGACCTCGGGCGCCACGATCGGCACCGGGCCAGCCTCCAGGCACGCGGCCGCATACCGGGCCAGCGCCCCGGCGTTGGTCCGCAGCGCGATCCCCGAGGGCGTGCCAGCGCCGATCGCGCACACCGAGCGCCATTTCGCGAACGCCGCTCCGCGGCCCGCATACTCGCGCAGCCGGGACGCCAGTCCGTCCAGGCCCTCGGTCACGCTGTCTCCGGGCGCACCGGCCAGCGGCTTGATGCCGGCATCTACCTTGATGGCCGCCAGCATCCCCGAACTGGCCAGCGCCGCGGGAAAGGACGGCCCCGCCGTCACGTGCTGGCGGAATGTCTCGTCACACAAGATCACGCCGCTGATCGCCGCGGCGAGGCCGGACGCGGTGACCAGCATCTCCCGGTAGGCGCGCCTGTTGTCCCCGGTGGGCGCGACCCTGACCCTCGCCAGCCGGGCTGACATCGTGGCAGGGCTCTCATCGGCGGCGAGCACGCCCTGCCCTGGCGCGGCCAGTGCGGCGGCGACGGCAGCAAGCTCGGTCATCGGCCTGCCTCCTTTCCGGTGGACCGCATGGCACGGGCGGACCGGAGTGGCACTGGCGCCGACGCTGGCCGGTGCCGCGGCCGGGGGCGTCCCCGCAGCGGGTGCAACAGGGAGGTAGGCATGCCCTCGGCTCACCCGCCGTATCACCGGCTCGGGGGAAGCGCACATTGCCGCGGGCGGTCTACGGTCGTGGCCAGGGCGGTGTCGCAGTCAGAGCGGCGAAGCGGCGCGCTGGCAATGGCCGCGGTACGCAGGCCAGACCGCCGGTGCGGGCTGGCCCAGTGAGAGGGCCGTGCCGGCTGCCCAGTGAGAGGGGAAGTGTGCCGCACAAGGAAATGCGACTGCGCCGCAGCGAGGCAGCACAGGAGTCCAGGCGCCCGGTGATGCTCGCGATCGCGGGCGACAGCGCCGCGGGGAAGACCACGCTGACCCGCGGAATCGCCGCGGCCCTCGGACCAGACCGCGCGACCGCCATCTGCGTCGACGACTATCAGCGGTACGACCGGGCGGAGCGCCGGGACGTGCCGTTCACGGTGCTCAACCCGGCATGCAGCTACATCGACATCATGGAACAGCACCTCCAGCTGCTCGCGCTGGGCAGGCACCTGCCGAGCCCGTCTACGACCACTCCGCCGGTCAGCTCGTGCGGCCCGTGCTGGTCGAGCCGGGAGATTCCGTCATCGTGGAGGGGCTGCTGCCGCTGCACTCCCGCCTGTCGCGGGCCTGCTTCGACATCACCGTCTACCTGGACCCGCCCGAGGACATCCGCCGCGGGTGGAAGCTCAAGCGCGACTGTGCCGAGCGCGGCTACACGCGCGAGCAGGTACTCGCCGAGCTCGAGCGGCGGGAGCCCGAGTCGGCCGCTTACATCCGGTCGCAGCGGCAGTGGGCCGACATCGTGGTGCGGTATCTAGCCGGTCGACGGCCGGACCGCGCCCGGCTAGATACTGCTCGCAGGGACATCAGCCGGCTGCCCGGCGCCGGCCTCGCCGCCGATGCCGCCGGTGAAGACCCGGCTGCTGCGGACGTCAGCGGCGGTGATCTCCATCAGGTTGTCGCGGCTGACCCGGCCGCTGGCCGCGACCAGGCGCCCGGCCTGGCGCAGCCGCAGCCGCTCGATCGCGTTGCGGATGCTGCGGGCGTTGGCGAAGCGGGGCTGGCTCATCCGCAGCACGACGTACTCCCGGAAGGCCTGCCTGGCGTCGGGGGAGAAGCGGTACTCCTGCTCGGCGAGCATCAGGTCAGCGATCTGCATCAGCTCGTCCAGGCTGAAATCCGGGAAGTCGATGTGATGCGCGACGCGGGACGCCATGCCCGGGTTGGACCGGAAGAACACGTCCATCCGGTCGGCGTAGCCCGCCAGGATGACCACGAGGTCGTCACGGTTGTTCTCCATGAACTGCAGCAGGATCTCGATGGCCTCCTGGCCGTAGTCCCGCTCGTTGTCCGGCCGGTACAGGTAGTAAGCCTCGTCGATGAGCAGCACGCCGCCCATGGCCCGCTTGAGCACGTCCCTGGTCTTGGGCGCGGTGTGACCGACGTACTGGCCGACGAGGTCGTCGCGGGTCACGCTCACCAGCTGGCCCTTGCGCAGATAGCCGAGCTCGGTGAGCAGCCTGCCCATGTGCAGGGCCAGGGTCGTCTTGCCGGTGCCGGGGGAGCCGGTGAAGCACATGTGCAGGTTCGGCCGGGCGGACGACAGCCCGTACTGGCCGCGGAGCCGGTCGACCAGCAGCAGGGCCGCGATCTCCCGGACCCGGCGCTTGACCGGCGCGAGGCCGATGAAGTCGCGGTCCAGCTCGTCCAGGATCGCCTCGATGCGGATGGCCTGCTGTTCCGATGCCAGCTCCACGACCGCGTCCGGCGCCAGCGCGGGCGCAGCCGCCGGATCAGCCCGCTCGCCGGTGCCCGCCGCGCCGCGGCTCCCGGCCCGGGGCGCCTGCGTCCGCTGATCACCGGTCTGCCGCGCGGCCGGAGCGCCCCGGCCCGGCGCGGCGGCCGGGGCGGGGCCGCCGGGCCGCGGCATCGCGAAGCCGGAGGAAGGCGGCTGCGCGGGCGTGCTCATGACCGGCCGTGACCGTTACCGCCGGAGTACCGCTCGCCGGAGGGCCGGTCGGTCGCGTACGGGTGCAGCGAGTACCGGATCTGCCGGTCACTGACTTCCTGGCGGTCCAGCCGGAAGCCCGGCTCGTGCGGCGGGCGGTTGACGATGAAGCTGAGCGCGGTGGTCTGGCGGCCGAGGCTCGCGTCGTAGGCGATGACCTTGATGTAGTGCTCGGGATAGTGGGTCCGGCACGCGTCTATCTCGTGCAGGACCGCGGCGGCGTCGCTGATCTCGAACATCGGCAGGCCCCACATCTCCCACAGGACATTGCGGGGGTGCGGGTCGTCGGTGAACTCGACGCCTATTGCCCAGCCCTGGTCGATGGCGTACTGGACCTGCGCCCTGATCTCATCAGCGGTCAGGTCGGGAAGATAGGAGAACGTGCCCTGGGTGATGCGCATGGAAAGCTCCTGCTGATTCCGGCTGCCCGCCATCAGGCGGTCGGCGTGGCGATGACGTCGGGGGTGTCGGTCGACTCGTAGTTGAAGGTGATGTCGCCCCAGGTATCGAGCGCGGCCTGCAGCTCGCGGCACTGCTTGGCCGCGGCGGCCAGGATGTCGTCGCCTTCGCGCAGGTAGTCGCGGCCCTCGTTCCTGGCCTTGATCATCGCCTCGACCGCCACCCGGTTGGCCGTGGCGCCGGCCGCGATGCCCATGGGGTGGCCGATGGTGCCGCCGCCGAACTGCAGGATGACGTCCTCGTCGAGGTAGCCGAGCAGCTGGGCCATCTGGCCGGCGTGGATGCCGCCGGAGGCCACCGGCATCGTGCCCGGCATGGAGCCCCAGTCCTGGTCGAAATAGAGCCCGTGGCCCAGGTCGGCCGGAACCTGCGCGCCGCGCAGGGTGTCGTAGTAGCCGCGCACCATCGACGGGTCGCCTTCCAGCTTGCCGACGACCGTCCCGGCGTGGATGTGGTCGACGCCGATCATCCGGCACCACTTGGCGATGACCCGGAAGCTGACGCCGTGCGACTTCTGCCGTGTGTAGGTGCCGTGGCCGGCCCGGTGCAGGTGCAGCAGGACCCCGTTGGCCCGCGCCCAGTTCGACATCGAGTGCAGGGCGGTGTACCCGACGGTGAGGTCGACCATGATCACGATGCTGCCGAGTTCCTTGGCGAACTCCGCACGCTCGTACATGTCCTCCATCGACGCGGCGGTGACGTTGAGGTAGTGCCCCTTGATCTCGCCGGTCTGCTGCATGGCGCGGTTTACACCCTCCATGGAGAACAGGAACCGGTCACGCCAGCGCATGAAGGGCTGGGAGTTGATGTTCTCGTCGTCCTTGGTGAAGTCCAGGCCGCCGCGCAGGGCCTCGTAGACCACCCGGCCGTAGTTGCGCGCCGACAGGCCGAGCTTGGGCTTGGTGGTCGCGCCGAGCAGCGGCCTGCCGTACTTGTCCAGGTACTCGCGCTCCATCACGATGCCGTGCGGCGGCCCGTGGAAGGTCTTCAGGTAATGCAGCGGGATCCGCATGTCCTCCAGGCGCAATGAGCGCAGCGCCTTGAAGCCGAACACGTTGCCGATGATCGACGACGTCAGGTTCGGGATCGAGCCTTCCTCGAACAGGTCGATGTCGTAGGCGATGTAGGCGATGTACTCGCCCTCGCGGCCGGGCACCGGATCGACCCGGTAGCACTTGGCCTGGTAGTGATCGTGCGCCGTGAGCCGGTCGGTCCACACGACCGTCCAGGTCGCGGTCGACGACTCCCCGGCCACGGCGGCCCCGGCTTCCTCGGGCGGGACGCCCGGCTGCGGCGCGATGCGGAACGCGGCCAGTACGTCGGTGTCCTGCGGGATGTAATCAGCGTCGTAGTAGCCCATCTCGGCGTAGGGCATCACGCCCGCGTTCCAGCGGCTCTGTTCGGTGGCCATGTGCCCTCCATCGAGCGGTAGCGGATTTAAGTTTCCGCTTCCATCATGACTCGCTAATTGTTCAGCGTCTAATGAATGTTTTCCGTAAACCGATAAGCAGTTACTTAACAGATTTGCCTGGCCGGTGGAACCCGCCCGCGCCGAGCGCCTCGGCGACCAGCCAGCTCGCCGGCGCGGCCAGCGGGCCGGGCCGGGCGACCAGATACCAGTCCCGGTGCAGCGGCGTCCCCGGCACCGGCAGCTCGGCCAGCCGCCCCGAGGCCAGCTCGGGCGGGACGGCGTCCCTGGAGATCAGGGTAACGCCGAGGCTCACGGCCGCCGACTCGCGGATGGCGCCGTTGGAGCCCAGCGTGAGGATCCGGGGCGCGATCTGCAGCTCGGCGAGCAGCGCCTCGGTGGTCGCCCTCGTCCCCGACCCCGGCTCGCGCTGCAGCCAGGTCTGGCGGCCCAGCCAGGCCGGCAGGTCCTCGCCCGCGGCCGCCGCGGCCAGCGCCGGCCCGGCCACCACCACCAGCTGATGCGGCCGCACTGCCAGCACGGCGGCATCCCGGCCGGGCTCGGGCCTGCCGCCGAGCACGAGATCGACCTCATGACGATCACTCAGCGCAGTCACCCGGTCCCGGTTTCCCGCCTCGAGCAGCACGCCGACATTCGGGTGCCGCTGGCGGAAGCCGCGCAGCAGCTCGGGCATGATCTGCTCCGCCGCGCTGGTGACCGCGGCGATGCGCAGCTCTCCGCGCTCAGGGTCGGCGGCGGCCATGGCCGCCCGCGGCGCCTCGTCCAGCAGCCCGATGGCCCGCCGGGCGTACCCGGCGTAGACGGCGCCCGCGGCGGTCAGCCGCAGGCCCCGGCCGTCCGGGCGCAGCAGCTGCAGGCCCAGCGATTTCTGCAGTGCCGCCATCGACGCCGAGACCGCCGCCTGAGTGACGACCAGCTGCTCGGCGGCCGCGCGCACCGAGCCGGTGTCGGCGACCGCCAGGAACGTCCGCAGCTGGCTCAGCGTCATGCCCCGGCCTCCGTCCCGGCACCCACCCATAACCAGGAGGACGCATCGCACGGGTAACAGTTAAGCCAAGGCTAAACGATCGTCGGGCTGCGGGACGGAGGCGGACCCTAGGGACGCTGGTAGAACGGCGCGCCGAAGGCGGCGATCCACTCGTCGATGGGATCGGGGGAGCCTTCACCGGGGAAGGTCACGTCGATCGGGAAGCCGGCGTCCTGCGGCGCCTCGCCTGCCGCCCGCTCGACGGCCGCGATCGCGGCTTCCTGGGCGGCGGCATCAGCGGGATCGTCAAGCGCGACCGAGATGACCAGCCCCTCGCCGGCGAATTCCACCGACAGCCAGGCGGCCGCCGCTTCCCGGGCGGCCGGTACTGCGCCGAGGCCGGCCCGGATCGCGCTGAGCAGCGCATCAGGCCGGGCGGGCAGCGGGCCGACGGTGATCCGGCCGCTCGCGCCGGCGGCCGGGGGCGGGACGGCCGCCGACGCCAGGTAGGCCACCCCCTCGGGGTAGACCGGAACGCTCGCCCCGGCGCCCGGATTGAGCGCGATGCCGAGGGCAGGGGGCAGCAGCCGGGCCAGGTCGGCCGTGCGCACCACGACGTGCGGGACCAGCATCTGGTGGCCATCGGCCTGATCCGAGGCCTCCTGCAGCCGGCTGCTGGAGGTAAAAGCCGGCACGAATTCGCTGCCGAGGTAGGTGACCGTGGGGAGGGTCACCGCCGAGCCGTCGGTCACCGGGCTGCCGTCGTCGGGCAGAGGTACCCACAGCCGGCCGCCGCGCAGTTCGTCGAGCAGATCGCCGACCGTGGACGGGTCCTGGATCGCCGCGGCCAGGGCCCGCTCCACGTCACCGCCCGCAACGGGCGTGCCGTCGGCCTCCCTGCGGCGAGCACCGCGATCGGCCGGGACGGTGCCCGCAGTGTCCCGGCCGGCGATACGCGGCGGTACGGGCGTGACAGTGTTGTCATCCGTGACGATGGTCATTGATGTGTCCTTGCCCTCGTAGCGCCCGCGGCAAGGCCCGCAGGCAGGCGGTGTCGGTGGCCGACGCTGGCTGAGCCGGCAATGGATTTCACTTGACGGATAGTAGGCGCTTCGAGGCGGTGCGTAGTGGCAAACGGCAGACGTGACCGTCTGCGCTGGGTAGACGTCCCGCCGGAGCGCTTCGCGGCGTGGCTGGGTTCGTTCGCCGAGCGGCACGGGAGCGCGGCCCGGGAGCCGTCGCCGTCAGAAGTCACCTACCGCGCGACCGACGGCGCGGTCGCGCAGTGCCATGTCCCCTTCCCGCCGCTGCCCGAGTTCCGCCTGGCCGGGCCGGAGCAGATCGCGGCGCACGCCCTGGCCGCGCGGACGGTCGGCGTCCTGCTCGTGCGCCTCGGCGGCTACGCCGCGGGCGTCTTCGCCGGGCCTGACGCATCGCTGGTCGCCTCCAAGGTCGGCGCCCGGCTGGTGCACGGCCGCAGCGCCGCCGGGGGCACTTCGCAGCACCGTTTTGCCCGCCGCAGGGAAAAGCAGGCCGCCGAGGCGCTCGGCGCCGCAGCGGTCACGGCGGCCGCGGTATTCGCTCCCTACGCCGGCAAGCTCGACGCGGTCGTGCTCGGCGGCGACCGGCGGGCCATGGCCGGGCTGCGCGAAGACCCGCGCATCCGGCCTTACTTCGTCCTCGCCGTCGACCGGTTCCTGACGGTTCCCGATCCCCGGCTAGCCGTCTTGCGCGGGACCCCCGCGCAGTTCCGGGCAATCCGCATCAAGCTCGCCGAGCCCTGACCTGGCCGGGCATGCTGCCCGACTGACCTGGCGCGCCCCGGCGCTGCGACTGCCCGGCCGGGCCGGGCCGGCGCAACCCGGCACGGTCCGCTGTTTCCTGCGCGCAAAGCAGCTCTGGCGGTCCGCGGCGGCACCGCGGTACAGTCATCGCCAAGTCCGCGGGCGGGAGGTGCTATGGCCTCGGTTGACGCCCCTGCGACCGCCGACGGCACGCTGGCCGTCCAGGAGAAAGCCAAGCTGCGCAAGGTCCTGCGCCGGTTCGACCTGGTCCTGTTCACAGCCTGCGCGATCGTGGGCCTGGACAGCGTCGCGGCGGCCGCGCAGGCCGGAGCCCAGGCGATTACCTGGCTGCTCATCTCCCTGGTGATCTTCCTCATCCCGTACGGGATGATCACCGCCGAGCTCGGCTCCGCGTTCCCGGTGGAAGGCGGCCCTTATGAGTGGGCGCGGATGGGATTCGGCCGGCCCGCCGGGGCCGTCACGTCGATCCTCTACTGGCTGTCCAATCCGGTCTGGGTCGGCGGCACGCTGACCGCGACGACGATCGCGACGCTGAACAGCTTCGTGGTCAGCAAGCCGCTCGGCACGGCCGCCGAGATCATCATCGGGCTGGTCTTCATCTGGGTCACGGTCGGGATCGCGATCGTCGCGTTCCGCGTCGGCAAATGGGGCCCTAACATCGGGACCTTCGTCAAGATCGCCGTGGTGGCGCTGTTCACGGCGCTGTTCATCGCGTTCCTGGCCCAGTACGGCCGCCCGGCCGGAGTATCCACCGCGGCGGACCTCAAGCCGTCGCTGAACGGATTCCTTACCGCCATCGGGATCCTGGTATTCCTGTGGGTCGGCTTCGAGCTGTCCAACGGGGCGTCCGAGGAAATGCACAACCCGCAGCGCGACGTGCCCAAGATGATCCTGCGCTCGGGCGTCGTCGGCGCCGTTCTCTACGGCCTGGTGATTCTCGGCATCGTGCTGGTGATCCCGAAGACGGGCCTGTCCAGCGTCAGCGGCTTCACCGATGCCTACTCCCACGTCGCCGGGGTGTTCCACTCCCGGGCCCTGGACGTGCTGTTCGCGGTGCTGGTAATCGTGACGCTGGTGGGCAGCGGCTCGGTCTGGCTGGAAGGCGCGGACCGCACCCAGGCCATCGCGGCGCTGGACGGCGCCGCCCCGGCGTGGCTGGGCCGCTTCACCAGCTTCGGCACGCCGATCGCGGTGAACCTGTCCTCCGGCGTGATCGCCTCGGCCTTCTGCATTTTCGTGTTCGTCTTCACCCAGGGCAGCCTGGAAAGCTTCTTCTCGGTCATGCTCGCGCTGACGATCTCCACGTCCGCCCTGAGCTACTTGTTCATCTTCCCGTCGCTGCTGCGCCTGCGGCGCACCCACCCGCATGCGGCGAGGCCCTACCGGGTGCCGGGCGGCACGGCAGGCGCCTGGGCAGCGGTGATCATCACCGAGATCTTCGTCGTCCTCACTGCGATCACGCTGCTGTGGCCCGGCGGCATCAACGAGCTATTCGGCGAGTCCTATTCGGTCAAGGCGAGCTGGGGAGTTTCCCGCGCCTTCTTCGAATGGGTGACGCTCGGGTCCCTGGCCGTCATGGTCACCCTGGGCCTGGTGTTCTTCCTGATAGGTGAGCGGAAGCGCCGGCTCGGCATTACCGGCATTTCCGTGCACGCTGACGCGGCCGGTGACGCCGCGCGGCCGAGCGCATGACGCTGCCGCCCGCGGCCTCCCGCAGCAGCGCCCCGGGGGTCGGCGCCGCTGAGGACAGTGCCCATGAGGACAGCGCCCATGAGGACAGCGCCCATGAGGACAGCGCCGCTGACTGGCCGGACATCGCGGCCGCCGACGACCTCGTCGCGCAGGAGTACGCCGATACCTTCGCCGATGAGCTCGACCACATGCCCTTCGACCGTGACCTTCTCGACCGTTACGCCGCCACCGCCGGCCGGGGCCCCGTGTGGGACGTCGGCTGCGGGCCTGCCGGGCACAGCACCCGGTATCTGGCCGACCGCGGGGTGCTGGTGACGGGCGCCGACCTGTCGCCTGGCGCGGTGTCGACGGCCCGCCAGCGCCAGCCCGGCCTGACATTCCTGGCCGCTGACCTGTGCGCCCTGCCGGCCCCGGCCGGGATCGCGGCGTTCTACTCCGTCATCCAGCTGCCCCGCCCGCGCATCGCGCAAGCGCTCGCCGAGTTCGGCCGGGTGCTGGCCCCTGGCGGCGCCCTGCTCCTGGCAATGCACGGCGGGTCGGGGGAGACTGGGACCGATGAGTTTCTCGGCCGCCCGGCCACGGTGCGGGCCACGCTGGTCTCGATGACAGAGCTGGCTGGCGCCCTCAAGGACGCCGGCTTCACGCTCGCGGAGCAGCATGAGCGGGCGCCGTACCCCGGCGAGCACCCGTCCCGGCGGCTCTATGCGTGGGCCGCTCTCGGGTAAACTGCCGGCATGCAGCCGCTCCTGTCGTGACGGAACGCCCCGCTGGGCGGGGTGACGTATGCCTGCGTGAGCTTTCCCTTATTCCGTGATGGAGCGATTTTCCGATGATCTCGGCCAGTGACCTTGAGCTGCGTGCTGGGGCGCGCCTGCTGCTGGAGGCCGCCACGTTCCAGGTAGCTGCAGGTGACAAGATCGGCCTGGTGGGGCGCAACGGCGCCGGCAAGACCACGCTCGCCAGGGTGCTGGCCGGCGAGGCGCTGCCCGCAGCCGGGAACGTGCGCGGCGACGGCTCGGTGGGCTACCTGCCGCAGGACACCCGCGTGGGCGACCTCGACGCGCTCGCCATGGACCGGGTGCTGTCCGCGCGCGGGCTTGACTCGCTGCTGATCGGGATCCGCGAGGCCGAGACGCAGATGGCCGATCCGAATCCGGCCCGGCGCGACGCGGCCGTCCGCCGCTACGGTCACCTGGAAGAGCGGCTGACGGTCCTCGGCGGTTACGCGGCCGAGTCGGAAGCGGCGTCACTGGCCGCCAGCCTCGGCCTGCCGCAGAAGGTGCTCAAGCAGCCGCTGCACACGCTGTCCGGCGGCCAGCGGCGCCGGATCGAGCTGGCCAGGATCCTGTTCGGCGGCTCGGACACCCTGCTGCTCGACGAGCCGACTAACCACCTCGACGCCGACTCGGTGACCTGGCTGCGTGATCACCTGCGCAGCTACCGCGGCGGCCTGGTCGTCATCAGCCACGACACCGCGCTGCTGGACGCGGTGGTCAACAAGGTCTTCCACCTCGACGCCGACCGATCGGTCATCGACTTCTACAACCTCGGCTGGAAGGCCTACCTGCAGCAGCGGGAGACCGACGCCCGACGCCGGCGGCGGGAGCGGACCAACGCCGAGCGGCAGGCCGCCGCGCTGGCCACGCAGGCCGACAAGATGCGGGCCAAGGCGACCAAGGCCAAGGCCGCGCAGAGCATGCAGCGCCGGGCGGCAAAGCTGCTCGCCGGAGTCAGCGCGGACCGGGCCGCCGACCGGGTGGCCAGGCTGCGGTTCCCGGTGCCCGCGCACTGCGGCCGTACGCCGCTGACCGCCAGCGGCCTCAGCAAGTCCTACGGCTCGCTTGAGGTCTTCGAGGACGTGGACGTGGCCGTGGACCGCGGAGCGCGCATCGTGGTGCTGGGGCTGAACGGGGCCGGGAAGACCACCCTGCTGCGGCTGCTGGGCGGGGTCGAGGAGCCGGATACCGGGACGGTGGTGCCCGGTCACGGCCTGCGGCTCGGCTACTATGCCCAGGAGCACGAGACGCTGGACAACGGCCGGACGGTGCTGGAGAACATGCGCTCCGCCGCCCCGGACCTGTCGGAGACCGAGCACCGCAGCATCCTCGGCTCCTTCCTGTTCTCCGGCGACGACGTCGCCAAGCCGGCCGGCGTGCTGTCCGGCGGGGAGAAGACCAGGCTGGCGCTGGCGCTGCTGGTGGTCTCCGGAGCCAACGTCCTGCTGCTCGACGAGCCGACTAACAACCTCGATCCCGGCAGCAGGGCCGAGATCCTCTCCGCCCTGCAGCGCTATCAGGGCGCCATCGTGCTGGTGAGTCACGACGAGGGAGCAGTCGATGCGCTGCAGCCCGAGCGCGTCGTGCTGCTTCCCGACGGGGTCGAGGACGCCTGGAGCGCGGATCTGGCCGACCTGGTCGCACTGGCCTGACAATGGCGCGATAGCCCGCCCGGGCGCTGCAGGAAAGACTGGCCGCCGGAAAAGAAGAGATCTTTTTGCTGCCGTGTGGGTAGCCGATCACGGACGGATGCGTGATCATGGCGTGATACGTAACGCAGCGGTCACTTCAGCTCACCGGGAGGTACGCGTGACCGAGACTCTCAAGAAAGGCAGCCGGGTGACCGGTGCCGACCGCACGAAGCTCGCCGCCGATCTAAAGAAGAGATACAACGGGGGCGAGAGCATCCGGTCGCTGGCTACGTCCACCGGCCGGTCCTACGGCTTCATTCACCGCATCCTGACCGAGAACGGCGTCTCGCTGCGCGGCCGCGGCGGCGCCACCCGGGGCAAGGCCAAGTCCAAGCGCTGAGTGCTCAGGGAGGCAGCCCGCCGCCGCTACGGCACCTCCCCGCAGCAACGTGGCAGCCGGTCCGCTCCCGGCTGCCGCAGCGCCGTCAGTCCCGCTAACGTCACCGACCAGTGCCGCCAGCTTAGGAGGATGAGTGACCATCAGCCTGGCTGGCCTCGGCGCACGCGGGCTGCGGCTGGAGGTCGACGACGCCGTCGCGACCGTGACGCTCAGCCGGCCCGAGCGCCGCAACGCCATGACCCCGGGCATGTGGCGCGGACTCGCAATGATCGGGGCTGACCTGCCGCCGCGGGTGCGGGTGGTCGTCGTCCGCGGCGCCGGAACCTCCTTTTCGTCCGGTATCGACCTGCGCATGTTCTCGGCCGAGGGCATTCCCGGCGAGCAGCCCGTCCCGAGCGCCGCCGATCCCGCTTTCGAGGAGTGGATCGCCAGCATGCAGGCCGGTTTCACCTGGCTGCGCGATCCCGCCATCGTGTCGATCGCGGCCGTCCGGGGGCATGCAATCGGCGCGGGCTGCCAGCTCGCGCTGGCCTGCGATCTGCGCGTCCTCGCCGACGACGCCAGGCTCTGCATCAAGGAGCCGGCTCTCGGGCTGGTCCCCGACCTGACGGGCACCAAGCCGCTCGTGGACATCGTCGGGCTGCCCCGGGCGATCGAGCTGTGCCTGACCGCCCGCACCGTCGAGGCCAGCGAGGCGAGCACGCTGCGGCTGGCGGAGCTGGTCGTGCCCGCGGCGGAGCTCGATGGCGCCGTGACGGACCTGACGGCCGCGCTGCTGGCCACTGACCCGGCAGCCGCGCGGGCCACCAAGGCGCTGCTGGCCGAGGCGGCCGGCCATACCCTGGAGGAGCAGGCCGCGGCCGAGCGCCGCGCCCAGGCGGCGCTGATGCGCGACCGGCTCGCTCGCTAGCCGGCGTCCTCGCTGGCCGGCGTCACAGAGCCCGGCGGAACCCGGCAACCCCGAGGCCGGCGGCAGCGCGCTGCCGGCAGTTCGCTGACAGCTAATTCAGGAAGATCCGAGCCTGGCCGGAGGTTCAGCCACTCATGAGCGCGAGCAGCTGGCATGCAATGCGGTCGTTCTCTCGTGACCGTTCAGTGACGCGTCAGCAGCTCAAGCCCGGCACGGTCCGCAGGATCGCCACCTACGCCAGGCCCTACCGGGGGACGCTCGCCGCCTTCCTGCTCATTACCGCGGTGGACGCGGTGGCGACTGTCCTGGTTCCGCTGCTGCTGGGCGCGACCGTCAACGCCATCATCCGCCGTGACACCAGCCTCGTGCTGGAGATCGCCGCCGGGGTCGCCGCGCTGGCGCTCCTCGATGCCGTGCTGAGCCTGGCCGGGCGCTGGTACTCCGCGCGGATCGGCGAGGGCCTCATCTATGACCTGCGGACGCAGGTGTTCGGGCACGTGCAGCGGCAGCCCATTGCCTTTTTCACCAGGGCGCAGACCGGCTCGCTGGTCAGCAGGCTGAACAGCGACGTCATCGGCGCGCAGCAGGCGCTGACGTCCACGCTCTCCTCGGTGGTCTCCAACGCGCTGACCCTGGTGCTGGTGCTCGCGACGATGGTGTACCTGTCGCCGCTGGTCACCGTGGTCGCGCTGGTACTGGTGCCGTTCTTCGTCATCCCGGCCCGGCTGACCGGCCGCCGCCTGCAGCGGCTGTCCAGGGAATCGATGCAGCTCGACGCGGCCATGGGGTCGACGATGACCGAGCGCTTCAACGTGGCTGGCGCGATGCTGGTGAAGCTGTTCGGCCGGCCCGGCGAAGAGGCCGAGGTGTTCGCCGGCCGGGCGGCCCGCGTGCGCGACATCGGCGTGGTCACCGCCATGTACGGCAGTGCCCTGTTCATCGCCCTGACGCTGCTCGCGTCGATGGCCACGGCGGTGGTCTACGGGCTCGGCGGCGGCCTCGTCATCCACGGTGTCTTCAAGCTGGGCGCGCTGGTGGCCCTGGCCGCCCTGCTCACCCGCCTGTACGGGCCGATCACCTCGCTGTCCAACGTCCAGGTCGACGTGATGACCGCACTGGTCAGCTTCGACCGGGTCTTCGAGGTACTGGACCTCAGGCCGCTGATCGAGGACCGGCCCGGCGCGACGGCGCTGCCAAGGTACGCCTCCGGCAACGGGGCCGGCCCCGCCCGGGCCGCGCCGGACATCCGGTTCGACCACGTGTCCTTCCGCTATCCGGCGGCGAGCGAGGTATCACTTGCCTCGCTGGAGTCGATCGCGCTGCCCGCGCCCGAGCACGCCGAGCCCGGCAGGGACGTGCTCAGCGGCGTCAGCTTCCGCGCGCCATCGGGGCAGCTGACCGCGCTGGTCGGGCCGTCGGGTGCCGGCAAGACGACCATCACTGCACTGGTGGCCAGGCTGTATGACCCGGACAGCGGCACCGTCAGCATCGGCGGTCATGATCTGCGCGAGGTGACCCAGGGCTCGCTGCACGAGGTGGTCGGCGTCGTCACCCAGGACGCGCACATGTTCCACGACACCATCCGCGCCAACCTCGCCTACGCCAAGCCGGACGCCTCCGAGCGGGAACTCGTCGCCGCCTGCCAGGCGGCGCAGATCTGGGACATGATCTCGGGGCTGCCCGACGGTCTCGTCACCGTGGTGGGCGACCGCGGCTACCGGCTCTCAGGCGGGGAGAAGCAGCGGATCGCGCTGGCCCGGCTGCTGCTGAAGGCGCCCACGGTCGTCGTGCTCGACGAGGCCACCGCGCACCTGGATTCGGAGTCCGAGGCGGCCGTGCAGCGGGCGCTGAAAACGGCACTGGCCGGCCGCACCTCACTGGTCATCGCGCACCGGCTGTCGACCATCCGGGAGGCGGACCAGATCCTGGTCATCGAGGCCGGGCAGGTCCGCGAGCAGGGCCGGCACGAGGAACTCCTCGCGGCCGGCGGCCTGTACGCGGAGCTGTACCGCACCCAGTTCGCCCACCAGGAGCCTGCCGCACAGGTCTGAGCCGCCGGTCCGCGGCGCACTGGCCACGGCTCACAGGGCACGCAGCGCGCCGCCGTCGACGGGGATCATGGCGCCCGACACGAAGCTCGCGGCGGGGGACAGGACGAACGCCGCCACCTTGCCGAACTCCTCGGCGGTGCCGTAGCGGCGCAGCGGGATCCGCTCGGCCATCTGCGCACGGACGGTCCGCGGATCGCCGTGAGCGGCGTCCAGCGCGCGGACTCGCTCGGTCTCCACCCGGCCTGGCAGCAGGCCGTTCACCCGGATGCCGCGCGGTCCGAGCTCGTCGGCCAGCGACTTGGCGACGCCGGCCAGTCCGGGCCGCAGGCCATTGGAGATCGCCAGCGATGCGATCGGCGAGCGCACGGACGTCGACAGCACGAACGCGAGAGACCCGCCCTCGGTGAGCTGCGCCGCGACCGCCCGGGCCAGCCGGATCGCGCCGAGGAAGACAGACTCGAACGATGACCGCCACGCCTCGTCACTGACATCACGGACCTGGCCGCCGGGCGGCCCGCCCACGCTGATGAGCGCGCCGTCCAGCCGCCCGAACTCGCGGGTGGCCGCGGCCACCAGCCGCGGCGCCGCGGCCGGATCAGCGTTGTCAGCGGCGACCCCGACCGCCCGCCCCGCTCCGATCTCGCGCGCAGCCCGGCTGATGTCACCGGCATCCCTGGCGCTGATCAGCACCCGCGCTCCGTCCGCGGCCAGCGCACGGGCCGCGGCCAGGCCAAGGCCGCGGCTGGCACCAGTGACGAGGTAGGCGCGATCGCGCAAGCCCAGATCCACGAGGCCATCCTGCCGCATATGGGGCCGGGCTGCCGGCGGAGCATCCCTTAGGCGCCGTAGCCCACGCGGCGCAGGTCAGTCCCGGCCACCTGCTCGATCTCGGTCACCTGAGCCGCCGTGAGCGCCCGGCGCCAGCCGCCTGCCTCGAGCGCGCCGGCCGGGCCGCCGCGCCAGCGGAAGCGTCCCCGGACCTGGACCGGCTCGACCCGGTCGCCGACGAAATCGGAGAGGGCCCTGGCTGCTGCGTCCGGCTGCCGGATGACCTGCTCGTATCGCAGCGTGGTCAGCTGCTCGGCGCCCATGCTGGTGCGCAGGCGGGCCATCTTGCGCACCGACCCGCGCCAGCGCATCGCGCATTTGCCGGCCAGCGACAGGCCGGGCCACGCCGCCAGGTCGGCCTCGGTCTCGATGCCGAAGAACGGGTTGGGGAACTCGCTTTCCACGTTAGCCACGCCGGGCTTGAACCACCCCAGCACCTCGGCGTCGCCGAGCATCGCGGCCACGACATCCCGCCCGTTCCGGATGATCTGCACGATGCGCGCGTCGGCGAACGCGTCGACGAGCACCTCGGCGCTGTATATCAGGTCCGGGCTGGCGTCACCGTAACGCGCGATATCGCGCTCCTGGACGCAGACGCCGGCCCCGGTGACGCCGCCGGCCTCGCGGCACTGCGCCGTGCAGCTCATGCATCCGTGCGCGGTCACCTGCCAGGCCTGAGCGAATGCGTCCCGCAGCACGGTCGCCGCCGCCTCGTCCCGGCCGCGCTGGATCGAGGGACTGCGCGCGAACGCATAGACCACTGACAGGACGCTGTGCTGCCCGATGGTCACATGAAAGCCGGCCGACTTCTTCAGCGCGCGGCCGAGAAGATCCGCTCCCGAGTGCGGGGCACCGATAACGAACACCGGCTGGCGGACCTTGCGGCCGTTGACGACCAGAATGTGCGGGCGAGCTGACATAGTTGTCCACAAGTGTGCCATTGCGCGCCGCAGGGTTATTGACGGCGAGGTTGTCGAGGCATCATAAAGCGGGACGAAAACTACCGGTAGAGGCTCCGGTTTCAATTCGGGAGTCAGCCGCTTTTGCTGCGCGCGGCGCCGCCCCTGCGGCAGTGCTGCGCGGCGTGGTCCTCAAGGTTCAGCGCAGACTGGATCAGCGGCATGTGGCTGAACGCCTGCGGGAAGTTGCCGACCAGGCGGCCGTACCGGGGGTCGTACTCCTCGCTCAGCAGGCCCAGGTCGGTGCGCAGCGCCAGCAGGCGCTCGAACAAAGCGGTCGCCTCTTCTTCGGCGCCGATCATGTCCAGGGCGTTGACGAGCCAGAAACTGCAGGCCAGGAAGGCTCCCTCAGCCCCGGGCAGCCCGTCCACGGCGGTCATCGCGCCCGTCTGCGCAGCTGCCGGCTGGGTGTAACGCAGCACCAGGCCCGCACGCACCAGCTCGCGCTGGATTGTCCGCACGGTCGAGACGACCCTGTGGTCATCGGGCGGCAGGAAGCCCACTTCCGGGATCAGCAGCACCGCCGCGTCCAGTTCTGTGCTGCCGTAATACTGGGTGAATGTGCCGCGGGCCGCGTCATAGCCCTTCTCGCATACCTCAGCGTGGATCCGGTCACGGACTGCGCGCCACTGATCCTGCGGGCCCGGCTGGCCAAGCTCCGCGACGCGGATCGCGCGGTCGAATGCGACCCACGCCATGACCTTCGAGTGCACGAAATGCCGCCGCGGGCCGCGGACCTCCCAGATTCCCTCGTCCGGCAGGTCCCAGTTCCTGGCCAGAAAGCCGAGCAGCGCGCGGACCAGGCTCCACGTGTGCCGGTCGAAGTGCAGGCCGGCCTGCCGGCCCAGCGTCAGCGCGTCGATGACCTCCCCGTACACGTCGAGCTGGCGCTGGTTGACGGCGGCGTTGCCGATCCGGACCGGAGCCGATCCCTCGTAGCCGGCCAGCCAGCTGGCCTCCCACTCCGCCAGCCTGCGCTCGCCGGCCACCCCGTACATGATCTGCACGTCCGCCGGGTTCCCGGCGATCGTCCGGCCCAGCCACTCGCGCCAGTCCGACGCCTCGCTGGTGTACCCGGTGCGCAGCAGCGCCTCCAGGGTGATCGTCGCGTCACGCAGCCAGCAGTACCGGTAGTCCCAGTTCCGCACGCCGCCGATGTCCTCGGGCAGCGAGGTCGTCGGCGCGGCGACAATCCCGCCGGTCGGGGCATAGGTCAGCGCCTTGAGGGTGATCAGCGACCGGACGACCGCGTCGCGATAGGGCCCCTTATAAGTGCAGCGCGCTACCCAGTCGGCCCAGTAGGCCGCGGTCGCGGCGAGCGCATCGTCAGCTTCCAGCACCGGAGGCGCGCCCAGGTGCGAGGGCTGCCAGGTGAGCACGAAGGGCACCCGGTCGCCCGCCCGGACGGTGAAGCTCGCCTCATGGGCCATATCGCGCCCGGTCAGCCGGACCGGGGTGCGCAGCCACACCGAGTCGGGGCCGGCCACCGCCGTGACGCTGTGATCGCGGCGGCGCATCCAGGGCATGACGTTCCCGTAGCCGAAGCGCAGCCGCAGGACGCATTCCATCTCGACCGCGCCCTCGACGCCCTCGACGATCCGGACCAGGACAGGGCACTCGTCATTGCGCGGCGGCATGAAATCGGTGACCACCACGCTGCCGCCGGCCGTCTGCCACCGCGTCGTCAGGATCAGCGTCTCGCCCGCGTAGCGGCGGTCCACGGTGCCGCGGCGTGACGGCGGCGCGTGCACGGCGGTCGGGCTGATCCGCCACTGGCCGTTACTGTCATCACCCAGCAGCGCCGCGAAGCACGCGTCCGAATCAAAGCGAGGCAGGCACAGCCAGTCCACGGATCCGTCCCGGCTCACCAGCGCGGCCGACTGCATGTCACCGATCAGCGCATAGTCCTCGATGAGCCGGCTGTCCGCAT
This sequence comes from Streptosporangiaceae bacterium, assembly GCA_052146815.1. GTDB lineage: Bacteria > Actinomycetota > Actinomycetes > Streptosporangiales > Streptosporangiaceae > DATJZH01. Next base: position 92,026 of record JBKQMG010000040.1, read on the forward strand.
GAGCCTGTCGCATGGTCCCTCCCGGTCAGCGCGGTCGCAGACCGTCGCCGCCGCCCGCCCTGCGGGCCAGTGGCGCAAATCTGCCGGGTTCAGCCTGGCATGGCGGACGCCCGGGCGCGCGCCAGCCCGGCGCACTGGGACTGCGGCACGGCACTAAGCTATAGCGCGTGTCCAGATCTCCGCGCGCCAGCCGCACGGCCGCTCAGCGTCTCAGCCGCTCCTGGCTAGCACCCCGGGCCGCGGCGGCCGGCCTCGGCGTGAGCGTGCTGCTGCTGGCCGGCTGCGCCCAGATGGATGCCGCGCTCTCCCAGCAGGCGGCCGTCGTGACTTTCAAGTCGAGCACCCCGGTCGCCACCGTGCTGAAGATCCGGGCGGCCTGCTCGCATGTGCCCAACGTCAAGCCGGCCAAGATCAAGAAGAACACCTCAGCCCTCGACGTGATCAACGCGCTGCGGTACAACACCAGCAATGCCAGCAACGCCAACCTTGCCCAGCTGCAGGAATGCCTGGAGAAGTACCCCTCCGTGGAGGGGATCGATTTCAACGACGTCAGCGACGACAGCTGAGTCTCCCCGGCGCAGCGGTCCGGCCGGCGGCGGCCGCTCTCACCTGCCGGCCGCAGCCTGCCTGCTGACCCGATAGCGGCCGCATATCCGATGCGGCGGACGGTGACCGGGACGCATCCCCGCTGACCGGACTGACCGCTGCTGTCCGATAACGCTCCGCAAGTAACAGTCCCTCACCGGCCGTTATCCCTGCGCTGCGGCCGCTGCCTCAGCTTGCCGGTTTGTTCGCGCCGCCCTGGGTATGCTATACAAGCCTTTGCCTATTTACTCAATCGGAAAAGGATGGACCATGAGGCGAGTGCTTGTCGCGGCTGGAGCCGCTGCTGTATCTCTCCTGGCGGCGGCCTGCGGCTCGTCATCATCGTCAGCCACCTCGGGGAGTTCAGGCGGCAGTAGCACCGGGAATACCACCGGCTCGGCCCCCGTGACGCTGCGGCTGGGCTTCCTGGAGAACATCACGCATGCCAGCGCGCTGGTCGGCGTCAAGGAGGGCTATTTCACCAAGAACCTCGGCAAGAACGTGACCCTGAAGATCTACCCGTTCAGCACCGGCACCGAGGAGGCGACGGCGCTGCTCGCCGGCCAGCTGGACGCCGCGTACGTGGGACCGAACCCGGCGATCAAGGCCTGGCAGACCTCCGGCGGCAAGCTCATCAAGGTCATCTCCGGTTCCGCCTCAGGCGGCGCCGCGCTCGTGGTGAAGAAGAACATCACCACGGCCTCCCAGCTCAAGGGGCAGAAGCTCGCGACCCCGTCGCTCGGCAACACCCAGGACGTGGCGCTGCGGTACTGGCTGAAGAAGCAGGGCCTGACCACCACGCAGACCGGCGGCGGCGACGTTCCGATCACCCCGATCACGCCGAACTCCGACGCCGTGCTCGCCTTCGAATCGGGCAAGATCGCCGGCGGCTGGGAACCGGCGCCTTATGACTCGGAGATGGTCGCCGACGGCGGGCATGAGCTGGTCAACGAGGCCAGCCTGTGGCCGAAGGGCCAGTTCGTCACCACCAACCTGGTGGCCACCCAGGCGTTCATCGCCGCGCATCCCTCCGTCATCGACGGGCTGCTCAAGGGCCAGATCCAGGCCAGCAAGTACATCAACAGCGACAAGTCGGCCGCTGAGGCGGCCGCCAACAGCGAGCTGGCCACGCTCAGCGGCAAGAGCCTGAAGCCCAGTGTGCTCAGCGCATCGTTCGCGCAGATCACTTTCACCAACGACCCGATCGCCCCGTCGCTGGCCGCCGACGCCCAGCACGCCGTTGCCGTCGGGCTGCTCACGCCGGTGAAGAACCTGAGCTCGCTCTACGATCTCGCCCCGCTGAACAAGGAGCTGGCGGCAGAGGGGCAGCCGCAGGTGAGTTCATGAGCATCGGCGAACGCCAGGCAGCGCCCTCGGGGCTGGCCCCGAGGGCGTCAGCCTTCTCCGGAAACGGGAACGGAGCGTCGTCCGGGCGGACCGATGCGGTCCGGCTGACCGAGGTCTCCAAGCGGTACGGGACCGGCAGCCGCGCCGTGCTGGCCCTGGACAAGGTCTCGCTGACGGTCGGCGACGGTGAGTTCGTCTGCCTGATCGGCGCGTCCGGGTGCGGCAAGAGCACTCTGCTGTCCCTCGTGGCCGGCCTGGATTCGGCCACGGCCGGGGAAGTGGCCACCGGCGGCCGGCGGGTGGCGATGATGTTCCAGGAGCCGGGCCTGATGCCGTGGATGACGGCAGCGGCCAACGTGGAACTCGCGCTGCGGGCCAGGAAAGTGCCCAAGAACGACCGGCGGGCGCGGACTGAGGAGCTCCTGAAGACCGTCCGGCTGGACGGGTTCGGCGGCAAGCGCCCGCACGAGCTGTCGGGCGGCATGCGCCAGCGGGTGGCGCTGGCGCGGGCCCTGGCGCAGGACGCGGACGTGCTGCTCATGGACGAGCCGTTCGGCGCGCTCGACGCGATGACCCGTGACCTGCTGCACGACGAGCTGGACCGGATCTGCGCCGAGCAGGCGCTCACCGTCCTGTTCGTCACCCACAACGTCCGCGAGGCTGTCCGGCTCGGCGACCGGGTCATCCTGCTCAGCAGCCGCCCAGGCCGGGTGCTCGAGGAGTACGCGGTGCCCGGCGAGTGGTCACGCGGTATTGACGCCGCCCATACGGCCGAGCTGGCGGGCCGCATTACCGACCGGCTGCGCGAGGAGATGGGCCGGCATGGCAACTGACCAGGCACTGCGCGGCCTCGACCAGCTCGAGCTCGAGCCGGTCACCGAAGGCGGGGACGCCGGTCGGCTGGCGCGCAGAGCGTGGAAGGCGTTCTGGCCGAAAGTGCTCGCCGTCGGGCTGGTGCTGGTCATCTGGGAACTGGTGGTCCTCACCGGGTGGAAGCAGTATGTCCTGAAGGGCCCGGGCCCGGTCTTCTCTGACCTCTGGCATCAGATGGTCAGCGGTCAGCTCTGGCCGATCATCGCGGTCACCCTGCGCAGTGCGGCCCTCGGCTATCTGGTGGCACTGATCATCGGATCTGTAATCGGCGTCCTGGTCGCGAGAATCCCGCCGCTGCGCGCGGCGGTCGGCTCCATCATTACCGGCCTGCAGACGATGCCCTCGGTGGCCTGGGCCCCGTTCGGCATCATCCTCTTCGGCGAGAACGAGTCGGCCATCTTGTTCGTGGTCATCCTGGGCGCCGCGCCGTCGATCGCCAACGGGCTGATCTCGGGCGTGGACTACACCCCGCCGCTGCTGCTGCGGGCCGGGAAGACCATGGGCCTGCGGGGCTTCTCGCTTTACCGGTACCTGATCCTGCCGGCGTCACTGCCTGCTTACGTTGCTGGGCTGAAACAGGGCTGGGCGTTCGCCTGGCGCAGCCTGATGGCCGCCGAGCTGTTCGTAGCGATTGTCGGCCAGGTGTCCATCGGCCAGCAGCTCAGTGCGGACCAGCAGAACCTGGACTTCACCGGTGCCACCTCGATGATCATCGTAATCCTGGTCATCGGCATCATCGTGGACACGCTCTTCACCAAGCTGGACCTGACCATCCGCAGGCGCCGCGGTCTGCTGGACGCGTCGCTGGCCAGCTAGGTCGCTGGCCGGCAAGGTCGCTGGCCGGCAAGATCGCTGGCCGGCTAGAACGGGGCCGCCGCCCGCGCCGCGAGCACGTGAGCACAGCGGCGGCCCGCAGGCCAGTCAGCGGGCCGGCTCAGGTGGCGGCGGCCTGGCCGGCCACCGGGGCGTCGATGGCAATCCGCTGGCTGCCGGTGTAGACGTTCATCGAGCTGCCGCGCAGGAAGCCGACCAGGGTCAGGCCGGCCTCCCCGGCCAGGTCGGCGGCCAGCGAGGACGGAGCCGACACCGCGGCAAGCACCGGGATGCCGGCCAGCACCGCTTTTTGCACCAGCTCGAACGACGCCCGGCCGCTGACCAGCAGAACGCAGCCTGCCAGCGGCAGCCGTCCCGCCTGCAGCGCCCAGCCGACCACCTTGTCGACGGCGTTATGCCGGCCGACGTCCTCGCGGACGGCCAGGAGCTGGCCGTCGGCGGTGAACACTCCGGCCGCGTGCAGGCCCCCCGTCCGGGAGAAGATGCGCTGAGCCTCGCGCAGCGCATCCGGGAGACCGGCCAGCACCGTCGCTGACACCCGGGCCTGGTCGGTGCAGAGGTCGAAGGACGGCAGCACGGCCAGGTCGCTGATGCTGGTCTTGCCGCAGACACCGCAGGCGCTGGTGGTCAGGAAGTTCCTGCGCAGCGCCGGAGATACCGTCAGCCCGCTCCTCAGCTCGACGTCAGCGATGTTCCCGCCGCCGTCGTGCCCGTCGTGGTCGTCGTGCCCGTGGTCGCCTGGCCCCGCACCGTGCGCGTGGCCGCATTGCTCACCGGTGCAGACTCTGATCGAGGCGATGTCAGCGGCCGACCGGACAATGCCCTCACTCACCAGAAAGCCCGCAGCCAGATCGACATCGTCGCCGGGGGTGCGCATGGTCAGGGTCAGCGCCTGGCCGCCCACCCGGATGCCGAGCGGCTCCTCGGTGGCCAGCAGGTCCGCCCGCGCCGCTGCCTGCGTCCTGTCGCTGACTGCGGGCTGATCGGGCAGCGTGACCCGCAGCACCCGTCGCCGGGCCGTGCGTCCCGTCACATCCGCCTCCGTCTGAGCGCTTGCCTGCGGCCAGCCTACGAGCGGCGCGGACGCCCTGGCGCGCCAGGGCACAAGGCGCGGCAGGTCACGCACGGCACGGCAGATCTCGCACGGCCCGAGCCGGCATCGTACCGTGCGGCCCGAACATGGCAGATCATCTCCACCGTGTCATCTCCACCGTGCCAGACGCCGGGACCCCGATCGTGCCTGGCCGCCTCAGTCGGCGGCGGGCGCGGGCAGGCGCGGTGAGCCGGCCGCAACCGGTGGCGCGGCCGGGCTCGCCGGGGCGGCCGTGCCCGCCGGGGCGGCCGGAGCCGTCTCCCCGGCAGGACTGGCGTCCGCGGCCGAGCCCGGTTCCGCGCCGCCACCCGCCTGCGGGCCCGGCCCGGCTTCAGCAGCGCTGGCCGGCACTGTCGGTCCGGAGACGACACGCGCGCGCCTGGCCGCGCGCCAGGCGCCAAAGGCCGCCACCAGCAGGCCGGCGAACAGCACCAGGCCGCACAGCGCGAAGATGTTGTAGCTGAACAGCTGACTGCCGTGCAGGTCCCAGACGTGCTGAAGGGGAATGCGGCCCAGGTACTCCGCGATCAGATGGCGGAACAGGCCCATCGGCCGGGCGCGCAGCGGCGGGGGATGATGGCCCGGCGACACTTTGTAGGCATTGACGAAGAAGCCGAGCAGGCCTTCGGGGATGTAAGCCCATTTGCCGTGGAACCGGCCAGGCCATGCGCCGAACAGCCCCCACAGCAGCACGGCCGCCGTCAGGAGGCTCCAGCGCACGCCCCCGCGCGAGCGCAGGGCAGCGTCGACGAGGACGGCGAGGATCGGCACGATCCACACCCAGTGGTGGTCCCAGCTGATCGGCGAGACCAGCACACCGGTGAGCGCGCACAGCACCCAGCCCTGGACGGGCCGGCCGGAGCGGTTCAGCAGCGCGGCGCCCGTCACGCCGACCAGCCCGATCACCGCCGCCAGGACAAGCCAGACCGGCTGCGCGGCGCCCAGCGTGCCGACCGTGCGCGTCAGGAAGCCGAGCATCGACTGATTGACCAGGGCACCGACGGAGCCGGTATTACCGGGCCGCAGGAAGTAGCCGGTGAGCCAGTAGCCCGATGAGACCTTGGGCAGGGCGAGGAAGCCGACGCCGACGGTGATCGCGAAGGTGAGCGTGGCGACGGCCGCCTGGCGTACCTTCCCGGCCAGCAGCAGGTAGGGAATGAAGATCAGCGGCACCAGCTTGATCCCGGCCGCTACCCCGACGCCCATTCCCTTCCACAGCCGCTTGTCGGGCTGGCAGAGATCCCAGACGATCAGGAGCATGAGCACCAGCTCGATCTGCCCCAGGTGCAGGGCGCGCTGCACCGGCTCCGTCCACAGGCCGAACGCGGCGATGGCCAGCGACGCCGCGCCGCGCCGGGCGCCGCGCCAGCCCAGCGCGCCGAACGTGAGCCACGACACCAGCGGCACCGCGGCGAGGCTGAGCACCGTCATCGCCCATTTGAGGATCTGGAACCTCAGCAGGGAGGTACCGGAAAAGACCAGCGCGGCGAAAGGCGTGTAGGTGAACTTGATGCCGGGGAACAGCCGCCAGGTGTACAGCCTGCCCGGCGTATGGCGGACAAGCTGCCCCGCGTCGTTGTACACGCCGAGGTCGAACCACGTGATGAACAGATGTTCCGGATGCAGGCGCAGGTCAGCGACATAAGCACCGAGCGCCACGACGAAGAAGACGGCAGCGACGACGAGAGCCAGCCGGCCCCGGCCCGGGGCGGCCGGCCCGGCTTCCCGGGAGCCGATCAGCTCGGCCTGGGCACGAACGATCGGGCATCCCTCCATCCGGATCGGCACGGCACTGGACTCGGCGGTCCGCTCCCGGCAGCGGCCTGCGGACTCGCCGCGAGCTGCTGGCGGCCGCTGCGCAGAACCGGGCCGCCAGGGCGCGGAACGCGCTATCGCGTGCAGATACTAGCCTACGCACCGGCACGCGGGACCACTGCTCGGTGACTCAGCGCAACGCGGCGCCGGTCGCCGCGCCGTGGCGAGCACACGACGCTCAGTACACGACCGGTCAGCGCACGATGACCGCAGCCGCCTGCCGCGGGACGAGCTCGCCGATAACCGGCGCACCGGGAATCTCGCCCGCGACCAGCAGCCCCCCGGAGGTCTGCGCGTCGGCCAGCAGCAGCAGGTCCTCTTCGGGCAGGCTGCCGAAGTCCGCGTGCGGGCGCACCCAGTCCAGATTGCGCCGGCTCCCGCCCGGCACGTAGCTCGCGCGCAGCGCATCGCGGGCACCCTCGATCAGCGGCACCGCGGCCATGTCGATCACCGCGGTGACCTCGCTGGCCCTGGCCAGCTTGTAAAGGTGCCCGAGCAGCCCGAAGCCCGTGACGTCGGTCGCGCACCGGATTCCGCGGGCCAGCGCCTCGCGGCTCGCCCGGGCGTTCAGCGCGGTCATGACCGCGACTGCCTGCTCGAACACCTCCCCGGTGGCCTTGTGCCGCGCGTTGAGCACCCCGCTGCCGAGCGGCTTGGTCAGGGACAGCGGCAGCCCCGGCGCTGCCGCGTCGATCCGCAGGAGCGCGGCCGGGTCAGCGAGGCCCGTGACCGCCATGCCGTACTTAGGCTCCGGGTCATCGATGCTGTGACCGCCAGCCACGTGACAGCCGGCCTGCCGGGCGACCTCCAGCCCGCCGCGCAGGACCTCGGCGGCCAGGTCGGCGGACAGCATCTCCCGCGGCCAGCCCAGCAGGTTGAGGGCGACCAGCGGCTCGCCACCGACGGCGTAGACGTCCGACAGGGCGTTGGCCGCCGCGATCCGGCCGAAGGTGTAGGCATCGTCCACGACGGGCGTGAAGAAGTCTGCCGTGGCGACCACGGCGCGGTCCGGGCTGATCTGCACGACGGCCGCGTCGTCGCCATGCTCGACTCCGATGAGCAGGCTCGCGTCCGCCTGGTCGGGGATGAGCCGGGCTACCGCGGCCTCGAGCTCGCCGGGCGGGATCTTGCACGCGCAGCCGCCGCCGCGAGCGTACTGAGTGAGCCGGACCGTCGTTGCGCTGGTCATGTCAGCACTGTAATCACCCGCTCGCAGTGCGCCCGCGCGGCGGTGCGCACGGCGGCCGGCCGGCGGCCTTGCGGCGCGCGGCCCCGGCATGGTGACATGCAGTCCTCAGGCAGGTCTCGCAATCGCGCGGAGGTAAGCGGAGGTAACCGGTGTCGGATCAGGTCCTAGAGGAGCGGGCGGCGATGCAGCAGCAGGTCGCGGGCCGCACCCTCTGCGATGAGCTGCTGGCTGCGGCCGGCCAGTGGGGCGATCTGCCCGCCTATACCGACCGCGACGGCGGCCCGTGGCAGACGATCACCTGGCAGCAGGCCAGGGAGCAGGCCCTGCAGCTGGCCGCCGGATTCATCGCCCTCGGCGTGCAGCCGGGAGACCGCGTCGCCCTCATGCTGCCGAACCGGGTCGAGCACGTGCTGGCCGATTTCGGCGCCCTGCACGCCGGGGCCGCGGCGGTGACCTTCTACGCGACGCTGGCTCCCGACCAGATCGCCTACGTGGCCGCCGACTGCGACGCCAGGGTGGCGGTGCTGGACGGCGCCGCCGAGCTGGCCCGCTGGCAGCCCGTGCTGGCCCAGCTGCCCGGGCTGGTGAAGGTCATCGTGCGGGAGCCGGCGGCGGTGCCAGCCGGCGATATGTTCATGAGCTGGCAGGACTTCGCGGCGCTCGGCGCCGAGCGGCTCGCCGCGGCCCCGGAAAAGGTGGCCAGCCGGATCGCGGCCATCGGCCCGGAAGACCCCGCGACGTTGCTGTACACCTCGGGCACGACGGGCAGCCCCAAGGGCGTGGTGATCACGCACGCCAGCATCCTCTACGAGCTGGTCACCGCCCGGGCCTCGGGGAACGGCCAGCTGCACGTGCGGTGGGTGTCCTACCTGCCGCTCGCGCACATCGCGGAGCGGATGTTCACCCTCTACCTGGCGATCTACAACGGCGGGCACACCTACTTCTGCCATCACGCGACCACCGAGCTGGTGGCCACGATCAGCGACGTCAAGCCCGGGGCATTCTTCGGGGTGCCGAGGGTGTGGGAGAAGATCCAGGCCGGCATCCAGGCCCTGCTGGCGGCCGAGCAGGATCCGGCCCGGCGGGCAGCCGTCGCCGCGGCCATGGACACGGGCCTGCGCTATGTGCAGAGCTGCCAGTATGGCCAGAGCACGCCGCCCGAGCTGGCCGCGGAATTCGCCGCCGCTGAGCAGAGCGTCCTGCTGCCGATCCGGTCGCTGCTCGGCCTGGCCGACGCCGAGATCGTGGTCAGCGCGGCGGCGCCGCTGCCGCCCGACACCGGCGCCTTCTTCGCCGGCCTCGGCATGCGGATCCTGGATGTCTACGGGATGACCGAGACCACCGGAGCGTTCACCACCAACACGCTGGCTGCGTTCCGGCTGGGCACGGTCGGCCAGCCGGTGGCCGGCACGGAGGTGAGGATCGCCGACGATGGCGAGATCCTGACCCGCGGGCCGCTGAACAGCCCCGGCTACCTCAACCTGCCGGAGCAGACCGCCGCGCTGATCGACGCCGGCGGGTGGCTGCATACCGGGGACATCGGGGCGATGGACGCTGACGGCTTCGTGTCGGTCCTGGACCGGAAGAAGGAGCTGCTCATCACCTCGGGCGGCGAGAACATCCCGCCTGCCCTCATCGAGAGCCTGCTCGTCGCGCACCCGCTGATCGGGCAGGCGCTCGCCTACGGCGACCGGCGGCCCTACGTCGTGGCCCTGCTCACCCTGGACGGCGAAGTGGCGCCGGCCTGGGCGGCAGCCCGGGGGATCGAGGCCGGCTCGCTCGCCGCCCTCGCCGACGATCCCGCCGTTCTGGCCGAGGTCACCGAGGCGGTGACGGCGGCGAACGCCAGGCTGGCCCGCGTCCAGCAGGTGAAGGCCTGGCGCCTGCTGCCGGTCGAGTGGACGGCGGAAAGCGAGGAGCTCACGCCCACGCTGAAGCTCAAGCGGCGGATCGTGCACGCCAAGTACGCCGACGTGATCGACGCGCTGTACGGCGGCTAGCCGGGGCGGCGCACCAGGCAGCTGCTGGTCGCGTGCGCGTACAGCGTGCCGTCCTCGCCGGTCAGCCTCGCCTGCGCCAGGGCGGTCCGGCCGCCGAGGTGCAGGACGGTGCCCGCGCAGACCAGGCGGCCGGTCGACGCCGTGATGGCCCGGACGAACTTGACCGTGAGGTCCTGCGAGACGTAGGAGCACCCGGCGGGCAGCATCGTGTGCACCGCGCAGCCGCAGGCCGAATCGCAGATGGTAGCAGCGACTCCGCCGTGGACCGTGCCGAGCGGGTTGTAGTGAAACTCTGACGGGGTGATCTCGAACAGCACCCGGCCTGGCTCCGCGGACACCAGGCCGAAATCAAGCGTTGCGGTAATCGGCGGCGGCGGCAGGGCCCCCTGCACGAGAGCCTCGAAGAAAGCGGTACCGGCCAGCTCGCGGGCGGCCGCGCCGGTGATGGCCGGGTCATCCCAGCCGTAGCTGCGGCGCCGGGGGCCGTTCCCGGCCGCGGGCGGTCCCGGCTCAGGCCGCGCGGCGTGCTGCAGCATCACGGCCTCCGGCCGGCAGACGCCGCGGGAGCGTGCCCCCGGCGATCAGAGTTCGAAACATGAACCCAGAGTGCCGCTTGTTGCTAAGTCTGTCAACCAGACCTAGCCTGGCGGCCATGAGCAGGTCATGGGCACTTGACTACGAGACGCGCAACTGCACCGTCGCGGCCGCCCTGGAGACCGTCGGCGAGAAGTGGACGTTCCTGGTCCTGCGGGAGGCCTTCAACGGAGTGCGCCGTTTCGATGACATCCAGCGCCGCACGCAGGCGCCCCGGCAGGTGCTGTCAGACCGGCTCGGCCGCCTGGTCACCGCGGGCATCCTGCGCAAGGTCCCGTACCGGGAGGCGGGCCAGCGAGCCCGCAGCGAATACCGGCTCACCGAAAAAGGCATCGACCTGTTCCCGGTCATCGCCGCGCTGCTGGCATGGGGCGACAAGTATGCGATTTCGCAGGACGGGCCGCCGGTGGTGCTGACCCACCGGGACTGCGGAGCCGATGTGCGGCTGCAGCTGGCCTGCGGCGCCGGGCATGAGCTCGGGTCGGCGAGAGAAGTCGCGCCCGTGCCCGGTCCCGGCGCCCGCCTGATTGCCTGACACCCGGGCGAAACCGCCCGAGGGCGGCCAGCGGGCCGCGCCCGTCGATGGCAGCAGGCGGCCGGTAGGGTCGTGGGCGGAGGCGTCAGGGTGCCTGGTGGCCCCCCCGGTCTTCAAAACCGGTGGACGGCGCTCGGCGTCGTCGGCGGGTTCGATTCCCGTCCGCCTCCGCCAGCAGCCCGGCGGTCAGGAAACCGGCGGCGCTTCCTCCGTCCCGGCCGCCTGGCTGGCCCCGACCGGCTCCTCGCCGCCGGCCACCTGCTCTGTGGCCGCAGGGAACTGCGCCGTCGTGCGCACGGGCAGCGGCTCCCGCCCGGCGGAATCCGCGGAATCCGCCTGCCGGGCCGGGAACTGGCCGGTCGCCGCCGTGTCGTCCTCGCGCTCGGCCAGGTCCGTGGCCGGATACCCGGCCGCCGAATCCGGGAACTGCTCGCCGGTCCGCGGCCCCGCCGCGAACGGGCCGTCAGGCCCTGTCTGCGCGGGCACTGTCGGCGCGGGCACGTCTCTGGCTGCGAGCATGGAAAAGCGCCCGATCGCGATCGCCGCGATGAACAAGACGACGACGCCGAGGCCGGTGAAGAAGCCGATCTGCTCGGTGAAGACGCGGACGACCGGGACGCCGGCCGTTCCCGGTGAGACGGAGGTCCCGGCCGGTGACCCGTAGGCCACGCCCGGGTTAATGCCGGTGTTCTTCGTGATTTCCAGGATGACCGGGTAGCCGAGGACGAACCATGCGCCGCCCGCAGCGGCCAGGAAGCCGCCGAGCAGGCCCGTGGCGCGGCTCCGGGTCATCAGCACGGCCAGGCCGCCGAGCAGGACCGCGATCCCCGGCAGAATCGACAGGTAGAGCCGGCCGGACGTATAGGCCCAGGCTTTATCCGGCGAGAATTCGTAACGGAAGTACGGACCGACGAACGGGATCACCGCTCCCCAGAGGCCCAGCAGGACCAGGAGACTCCCGCACAGACCCCCGCGACGGCGCGGAATACGGGCAACAGTGGCCATAAAGTCTCACTCCCAGCGTTTTGGAGGATTAAGACTTGCACACACCGGCTACCCGCCGGGCGCCCCGTTATGCAAAGTGCTGGTAAATGGGCGCAGAAGACGTCTTCACCGGCACTGCTCAGACACTTCCGACAGGTATGGTCACGCTCGTGGACGCCCGCAGGCTGATACCCCGCACCGACGCTCTCCTCGCTGACCCGCGTCTGGCCGACGCGCAGCAGCGGCTGGGGAAGCCGCTCGTGCTGGCCGCGTTGCGCGGAGCGCAGGAGAAGGCCCGCTCAGGAGACCTGCCGCCGGCCGAGGTCGCCGACGCCGCGGTCGCGGCGCTGCCTGCCCGGCCCGACAGCCTCACCCGGGTCATCAACGCCACCGGCGTCCTGCTGCACACCAACCTCGGCCGGGCGTCCCTGTCCGCTGCGGCGGCCGCAGCGGTTCAGGCCGCCGCGGGCTATACCGATCTTGAGTACGACCTGGCGACCGGCAAGCGGGGACGCCGCGGCCGCGGCATGCTCGCCGCGCTGGCCCGCGCCGTGCCGGGGGCGCAGGCCGTGCATGTGGTCAATAACAACGCCGCCGCGCTGGTGCTGGCGGCCACCGCCCTGGCCGCGGGCCGCGAGATCATCGTCAGCCGCGGCGAGCTGATCGAGATCGGCGACGGATTCCGGCTGCCTGATCTGCTCGAATCGACCGGCGCGCGCATCCGCGAGGTGGGCACGACGAACCGGACCGCCGTCGGCGACTACGCCGCGGCCATCACGGCCGATACCGCGTTCGTGCTCAAGGTCCATCCGTCCAACTACCGGATCGAGGGGTTCACCGCCAGCACCGGCGTCGCGGAACTGGCCGCGCTGGGCGTCCCGGTTGTCGGGGACATCGGCTCAGGCCTGCTGGTACCGCATCCGCTGCTGCCAGAGGAACCAGACGCCGCGTCGTGGCTGCGAGACGGCGCCGCCCTGGTAACCGCCAGCGGTGACAAGCTGCTCGGCGGCCCGCAGGCGGGCGTGCTACTCGGCCGGTCCGATCTGATCAGCGCCCTCGCCCGGCATCCGCTGGCCCGGGCCCTGCGAATCGACAAGCTGACCGCGGCCGCACTGGAAGCGACGCTGTGCGGACCGCCGCCGCCGGTCGCCGACGCGCTGACCGCTGACCCGGCTCAGCTGGCCAGCCGGGCACAGAAGATCGCCCGCGTGCTCGCGTCCGCCGGGCTGGACGCCCGCGCCGGGGGCAGTGACGCGGCCGTGGGCGGTGGCGGCGGCCCCGGGGTCCGGCTGCCCAGCGCCGCCGTCAGCCTGCCGGCTGACCTGTCGGGCGACCTGCGGACGGGCGAGGCGGTGCGCCGGGGCACTATGCCTGCCGTGGTCGGCCGGGTAGACGAAGGCCGTCTGCTGCTCGACCTGCGCGCGGTGCCCCCGGCCGACGACGACCTGCTCACCGCAGCTGTCCTGGCCGCGGCGGGGGCCGGCTAATGCAGGTCATCGCCACCGCCGGGCACGTCGATCACGGCAAGTCCACCCTGGTCCGGGCCCTGACCGGGATTGATCCCGACCGCTGGGAAGAGGAACAGCGGCGGGGCCTGACTATCGACCTGGGCTATGCGTGGCTGACGCTGCCCTCAGGCGAGCAGGTCGCCTTCGTCGACGTGCCCGGCCATGAGCGATTCGTGCCCAACATGCTGGCCGGGGTGGGCCCGGTGCCCGCCGTGATGTTCGTGGTGGCCGCCGACGAGGGCTGGATGCCCCAGTCGGGCGAGCACCTGGCCGTCATCGACGCGCTCGGCATCCGCCACGGCCTGCTGGTGATCACCCGGGCGGATCTGGCCGATCCCGGCCCGGCCCGCGCCCAGGCGGCCGCCGCGATCAGCCGTAGCAGCCTGGGCGCCGTCGATGCCGTTGAGGTCAGCGCCGTGACCGGGGCCGGACTGCCCCGGCTTATCGCAGCCCTCGACAAGCTGGCGGCTGACCTGCCCGCACCCGACCCCGGGGCCCCTGTCCGGCTCTGGATAGACCGCGCCTTCAGCATCACCGGCAGCGGCACGGTGGTGACCGGCACGCTGCCCGCAGGCGTCATTCACCGCGGCGAAGAACTCGTCATCAGCCCGGCCATGCGGCCGGTCCGGGTGCGCAGCATCCAGACGCTGGGCGAATCAGTACCGGCCGTCACCGGGGTGGCCCGGACGGCCCTGAACCTGCGCGGCGTCAGCAGGGACGCGGTGACCAGGGGCATGGCCCTGGTCACCGCGG
>JBKQMG010000041.1:0-11283 GCA_052146815.1 Streptosporangiaceae bacterium
TCCAGCACCGCCTCCAGCTCGGCGACCTGGGCCGGGGTGAGCTTGCACTTAGCCCCGCCCGCCCCCCCGGGAGGCCAGGGCCACCCGCCCCCCGGCGGGCCGCGCCCGCCCCCACCGGGGCGCCGACATCCGCGACACCCGGAACCGCCGAGCGACCTCCCGGTCGCTGGCCCCGTCCTCGATCAGCCCGGCCGCGGCCAGTCGCACCTGCTCCCGCCGGGACCGCTCCGCAGCGGTCAGCCCGCGCCATCGGATACCTCATGACACCGGCATAACTCACAAGGGCTACGCACGCCAGGGCCCGTAACCCCCGCCATTGAAGATCGTTAGCTGAGGCCCCGGGCGTCGGTCCCCCGACTGTCAAACGGAGGCGCAGGGCTCCAGTCGGCTCCGTCGCCTGCTTCCGGAAGGTTACGAGGTTGTCAATCTGGGCGTGGTGATCCGGGCCCTATCGCGCGTCTCAATTCTTCGGACGCCGTACCTGACAGCCCGCCATGGAGGGATGGTGCATCGTTTCGAGGGGGACCCGGCTGAAGGTGGCCCGTGGTCGAGAATCCACATTGCCAGAGGATCCTTCCTGTTCATGGGCTTCGCTTGTTCACGGGCTTCGCTCATTTCACGCCCATGCCTTGCCAGTACATCTCGGCAAGGACGCTCAACTGTCGACCGAAGGCACTGTCCAGATAAACCGAGCGACGAGAGTGCTCTACCGGAACATGAGGTCTTCATATCAGAGCCTCCAGGAGCTCGGCCGTACGCTCAGCCTGGCGTGGCCACATATATTCCCCCGCCACAGCAATACGGCGTGCGTTTTCAGAAAAGCGCGCCGACAGCGCCGGGTCGTCAAACAACTCCCTGATCTTTCCTGCAAAGCCACCAATATCATCCGGCTCGACCAAGAAGCCGGAGACACCATCGTCGACGACGTCAGGTATCCCCTCCACCGCGCTGGCCACAACCGGCACCCCGCAGGCCATGGCCTCGACCAGCACCATGCCAAAAGCCTCTCTACGAGAGGGGGTGATCAAGACATCGGCAGTCTGATAAGCGGCTACCAATTCCTGGCCATCTAGCCTGCCGCAGAATTCGACTTGCGACGCAATCCCCAGCTGCCTCGCGAGCGCCTCATAATATGGCTGCCGATTGCCATTGCCGACCACGGCCAAATGCACATCAGGATATCTTTGCTTCAGTTCTGCCGTCACTCGCAACGAAATGTCCAGGCCCTTGTGCTGCTCACCGGCCCTGAGTCCGCCAACGTGCATGATCCTGTGACAGCGTGCTCTTTGCGATCGCGGCCTGAAACGACTCGCATCAACGGCCGGGCTGATGACAATTGATTTATCAACATAAGGGGCCATAATTGCTGAGCGCTGGACAAAAGCCGATGCGCATATGATCGCCCGTGCCTTGCGAAAGGATCGTGGCAGTAGCAGCCTCTCGTAGCTTCGAATAAGCATGTCCAGCGGCCGGCTCTGGCCTTTCACCATACTGCCAAAGTGATACGCAACAACGAACGGTACCTTCTTTGCCTGGCCAGCGGCAACATCGAGCATGCCAGGCACCGGAGCATGGGCTACGATAACATCAGGGCGCTCAGCGGAAATAATGCGCTTAAGCGCTCCACGCCAGCCGAATCCAAACGGTGTATTGGAAAACGTTAGCCGGTAAGGAAGACGGTACACTTTCATGCCCTGATAGCTGTCCATTCTCGCTTCGTTCTTGTCGCCTGACGAAACGACTGCAACTTGCCAGTTATTGTTGTCTTGCAGGCCTTTTCCTATCTGGTAGGCATACTCTTCCAGGCCCCCGCTACGCGGTTTGAAATAAGGGGTAGCAATAAGCAGCTTGGGCGAACAAGGAGGTACATCGGCATTACAGGCAAAGACAACGCCTGGCTGCTCCTTGAGCCATATCAGGAACGCTTCCAGGCGCCGCCAGTAATTATGGGATTCTATCTCGCGCGAATGGCCCCATAGGTGGAAGACCTCTCCTCGCTCCCTGGCCCGGGCAAACATTACCTTCGCCAGATTGTCCCAGCGGCGCAGGCGGAACACCTGCCAGGGGCGGCGGCCGCACAGACGTAGCACCGACAACATACCGTCACGGCGATGGTCAAAGGTATCCGCTGATGTCCCGGTAGCCAGTCGATCAACACTATGCGTCACAAAACGCTTCACGGTGCGAGCGCTACTGAAGCCCGCTTCCTGGACGAAACGTTTCGTCTCTCTATTGTAGTCGCCGTAGGGGTAACAGAAGCTCCTCAGCGGTTTACCCGTAATGAGCTCAAGAGCCTCTTTTGACGCAACGATTTCCCGTTGGGCAGTGGCTGCGTCGAGGCGACTCAGGTGCGGATGCGTCATTGTATGAGCCCCGATTTCGAAATCCTGGGCAATATACCGTATCTCTTCGGCAGTCAGTCGGTCGGCGCCCTGGAACTCGGTGGTTCGGGGAGAAATATAGAAGGTCGCCTTAATGTCATAGTGTTTGAGCATCCCCGCTAGCTTTAGATCAAGCTTATGCCCGTCGTCCCAACTCGTGGTAACGATGACCGGCTTCATCAGGAGGCACCCCCGAAGACATCCTTGACTTGATCGGCTACAGAGTGCCAGCGATTTTGGCTGAACGGCTCTTGCGGTGTCTCGCCTGGCTCCTCGTTTTTGCCATGCGGTCAACGCCTGACCCTTCCGGTTCCATCAGTCGATAGTTCCGGTTACGTGCCCGGTACGGCCGATAGTTGCCAGTATGGGCGCCCGCTGAGCCGCCATGGAAAGATCGGCTTCTCATCTATAGATCTCCGCACCGCCATTGTTGTAGACGAGATTCTTGTTATCCCGAAGGAAACCGATTGGATACACATAAGTGAGATCATCGCCATCGTAAAAGGTGGTCGCTTCGCCGGTGCGGACGGTCGCGTAGCCGAGAATCACCCAACTGGACTTGCGTACCAACGAGGGATAGATGTCCGTTATGAACTGCTGGCCGGTCACGTCGGACTGGGCGTTGAAATAGAACCGATCCGTCAAGTTCTCAGCTTGTACGCCGTAAGGGAGCACGCCGGGCTTGCCCCGAAGCCAGCTGACGGCCGCCTCCTCCTGGGGGTGCATATAGTAGGTGTCGTAGTACGAACCGCTATTGTTCAGGCTGAGTTGCGCCGGATAGCCGCCCGTTAGCTGCGGCAGCAGTCCTGTTGTTGAGACAAATATGCCGATACATACCGCTGCAGCCGTTCTCATTGCCCACGTTTTCCCTAGGGGCGAGAAGACCGTGAGGGAACCGACCACGATCACGGGCGCGATCAGAATGAGTGCCCCCTGAAATGCCCGGAGGACTCCGTAGTCAGCTGATAGATCAGGCAGTAATGTGATAAGAGCTACCATTGCGGTGCTGCCAACAGCAAGGTAGAAGAATTCGCGGCCCACCCGCCGCCGAAGCCTTCGCGCCAGGGCAAGCGCGATCAAGCCGATACCAGCGAATACCTGTTCACCTTTCGCCGCAGCCTCACGTATGAGGCTGTTCAAGCCTGCGACCGGAACGCCGATAGCGGAGAGAAGGCTGCCGGCGCCTGTAAGCGGGAGCGGCGGCGACCCGTTTACGACCGGTGTCCGGTATCGGGCCACTGCAGAGGCCGGCACGTAAGCAGGAGACGAACCGGCCCTCGCCTGGAACGTCTGCTGGCGATAATCGTTCAGGACAGCCTGCGGACTTGGCGCCCGCCCAGACACAAGGCCGTAGGACACCTCGCCCGCTCGCACGCCACGCGGGTGCCCGCCGAGGGAGCTGATGGCCGACTCCGCGTCGGTCAGCGCACTGCCGGCCGTCTGAGTGACTAGATCACCCCACACGAACGCGATAGCGGCCACCACCAGGATCGAGCCGATGCCCACTGTCCGGGCCATCACGCTCCAGGGCCTGCTCTTGCGGTGGGCTCCACCTGCTGCTCGGCGCCGGGGGTCTAACGCGCTGGCGTGCTGGCCGGCCCACGCCGCCAGCAAGGTGCCGAGGAAGAGGTACATCGTCGAATAATGCGAGAGTTCCACCCCGGCGGATGCCACGAAGAGAGCAATCCGCCGGCGCTGCAGACTCCAGTCAATATTGGTGATGGATAGGATCGCCACGCAAACAAACAGGAAGGCGATCTCCTGACGGTTCAGGAATGGCATGTCAGTAAAGAACGTCGGGAAGCCCACGAAGTACACGGCGGCCAGCACGGCGATCGATCCCGTCCAGTAACGACGGGCAATCGCATAGACAAGCACTGGGCACGCCGCGAACATAACCTGAAAGAATACCTTATATATATAGGGGTCATCGACACGCACGATCTGGGCCAGTTCAGTTGGAAGAATCGTGATACTCAGACACGCGTCATACGCATTGTGATACGCCGAGATATCCCAGCGACCGTGCGCCGCTGTCAGCTGAAAGACCCGGTACTCCGCCTGGATGTCATGCCCGGTCACGTACCAGCCCCGTAGCGAGGTCATCAGCAGAAGCGCTAGGGAGACCAGATACAAGGTGACGCTGGTCATCCCGTCGCGCACCTGCCCTCGCCAGTGCAGCAGGAGCAGGAGCGTTACCACCATGCCACCCAGCGCCACGAGGCTGACTTGATCGCCGGCGCCGTTGTTGAGGCGATTCGCGCCGAGGACGGCGAACGCAACACAAAGACTGGACCCGACGACGAGTCGGCTCTCCTCTGGTCCGATTGTCTCGATCTGAGCCCGCCACGCAAACCTCGCGGGATGTTGTCGTCGGAAAAGATAAAGCGACACGGTCAGCGCGTCACCAAGGACGACAACAGGAATCGGGTCCAGGGGGCGCTGCACTCCGACTAGCGGAAGGAAAGTGTTGACGCCCAGTCCGGCAAGCATGAGAAGGAGCAGCGCCGCGGTGAGGCTGTAGCCCGCGCGTTCGGCGACCGAAGATCCACGCCACAGCGAGGTCGTGTACAGCAGGTACACCGGATGGACCACAAGAAACCAGAAGCCTATCGCTGGTCCGACGAATGCCGGCCGAAAGCCGGTCACAACCGAGACGTTCACGCCGGCAATGAGGCCAGCGCTCGCGAATGCCGGCCAGTTGTAGTTACGCGCGACGGCTGGAGGGGTGCCAAGTTGCGGGTCGGCGACTGTCGTAGGAGTCACGCGGCCTCCCGGCCACCGGGGATCATGTCGGTCCGCCACCTCCGGTCACGCCCCGCAACCGCCCGGCTGTGGCTGGCCACCGCTCTCGATGCGCCAGGCGGGCTCGGACAAGGTCCCGTTACGAACTCGCCATGCTGCGTGTATCTCGGCCGACTGCATCGAGACGCAAAGCACGCCGGCGATCCATGGTCATCGAGCCCGACGGCAAGCTCCGCGTCGAACTCGTGACCGTCATCCCGGCTCGTGGTTACCATGCCTCGCTGTTCAGGCATGCCCCGCCCCGGGAGCCGTCAGGCTAACCAGAAAGCCTATTGTTTCCGGGTGCCCGGGAAGCGAGACCTCGATGCGGCACGCTGAGGTGCCGCACCTCGGGCGGACCGTTGTCGTCACTGTCCACGTCGCTCCGGCGGCAATGGCCCTCATCGACTCCGCTAATATGTGCGGACTTCGACCACCGCTCGCACTGAGAACGTACCGATAGTCCGTCAGCCGCCCCTCGTGGTTGCCGACCGTAAATGAGACCGTTATCGGCTTATCGGTGCCGACAGTGACCGGTAAGGCCGCCGGGCGGTTGAAGGCGAGCACGGTGTAGGGCGTCGGCTGCCGGAAGAGCGACAATGCCCACTGGTGGCGACCGGCTGGCAGCAGCAGGCTGGCTCCGACGGCGAGCGCCCCGAGGGCAGCAATTGCCGGCCACCACCGCCGCGATCCGCGCTCCGGACGATAATATGCGTCGCTCGTTCTCTTCGAGTCGGGCCGACGCAGCGCCGCACTCAACGCTCTCTGCTTATCGTCAGCTCCGCAGCGGCAGCCGACCGCGAGGAGAGATCACGCAACGGTGCCCGGGCCTGGCGCCCCGGAGAGCGGGATGAGTCACAGGCGCTGTCGTACTCGGACGCCAGGTCCTCCGAGTTCCTCCGCCAGTCGAACCGCTCCTCGGCCACGCGCCTGGAGTAGGTCCGCATGTGCACCCTACGACCGGGATCGCGGAGGATATCGACAAACGTCGAGCGAAGTACATCCGGCTCGGGAGGAATCAGGGCGACGCCGGAGGGATCGAGGTCATATCCGGAGTAGGCGTCCTCAGCAGTTGCGACGACTGGCAGCCCGCAGGCCATCGCCTCTTGCATCGCCAATGTGAGCATCTCTCCGACTGCCGGGAAGGCGAAGATGTCGCTCGCCTGGTAGAGATCCCTGAGCTCCCTGCGATTGACCGGGCCGAGGAATTTAACCCCGGCCGGGACGTGGCCTGGGATCCTGCCCGGCCCGACTAACACCAGCTCATACTCCGGGCCACGGGCCTCGATCAGCTTCTGGAACCCCTTCTTGGGCACCAGCCGACCGACGAAGAGAATGACGGGTATCCCGGGTGCAAGGCCGTGCCTTTCCCGGGTGGCGCGCACCGCCTCGGGATCTCCGGGGCAGAAGTCTCTCGTGTCGATGCCGTTGTAGGTGAGCTTGACCTTGTCGGCCGGCACGCCGTATTGACTGAGGAAGCCCTCCACGATCGGGTTGTAGACCGCTATCGTCGCTGCCCACCGCCACAAGAGCCGGCCGACGGACGAGTAGACGAGCTTCTGCGCGACCTTCACGACCGCCTTGTCGTGCTCCACGATCCCGACATGCTGGGTGATGAAGAGCGGCCGGCGGCGGCGCTTCGCCAGGATGGCCGCAAGGACAGACGACCCGTGGTAGACATCGTGCAGGTGGACGATGTCAGCGTTGCCAATCAGCCTGCCGAGTTGCCAGATCGCGCTCGGGCTCCACGCCGGAAATGGGACTCCCAGCCGGTCCTCGAGCCCGTTCCACGCCGCGATGCGGATTACCGTATAGCCGTCGACCTGTTCGTGCCTTGCCCTGCCCTCGCCGCAGCGGCTGGTGACGACCGTGACGTCGTGACCACGTTCGGCCAGCGTGCGTGCCTGCTGGCCGACGACGACCTCGACGCCACCGACGTGGGGGTCGGCGTAGGCGGAGACGATCAGCACGCTAGGGGGCGTTCTACTGGCGACCTCAACGTTATTCACGCATTTCCCCTTCTCCATTCTCTCCCCGATAGTGCCTGCCTGAATAACCATTGCCGCCAGCAGGCCCGCCGGGCTTGTGCCGCCAGATTTACAGGGCGGAATGCTCCGCGCCGTAGCCCCGGCCAGGCTCGGTGCCGTCGAGTTCGAACGGCTCGCCGATGACGCGGTGGCGCATTGCGGGGCACGGCGGCCACAGCCGCGCCGAGCAGGCCACCGATCGGCCATGCGGCGGTCAGCGCGCTGAGGCCGTGGGGCGCCAGAAGCCACGCCAAGCCACAGATGGCGATTGCATAGGCGGCGCTGCTCACGATGATGACCCGGAGCCGACCCGACAGACGGAGCATGGTCCACAACCAGTTGCAGGCGCCAATGGGAATAGCGGCGACCGCGAGCAATATCAGGCTGGGTGTTCCGTGCTGGCTGTATCTCGTCCCGAATGCCAGCAGCACCCAGTGCGCAGTCACGACGAGCACCAGGCACGCTGGCAGGCACAACGCCATCAAGAGGCGTCGGCTGCGCCGCAGGAGCTCCCGCCAGTCCACGTCGGCGTGAGATCCTTCGGCGAGGAACGTCTGCTCCACGGCGTACGCGGCGGAGTACAGAAGCGTCGCTATTTGGAACGCAACGAAGTAGTAGGCCGCTGAGGGGGCTCCGAGACGATCGAGGACGATGAGCGGAACGACCAGAGTAGGGAGCAGGTTCAAGACGTTCCCCGCGTAACTGGCGCCCGAGAACCGAAGCAGGGGCCTGAGCGTCCGGAACGGCCTCCTGAGCGACGGCCGCCATTTCAGCGCCGTGGTCATTAGCACCAAGCTGGCGAGAGCCGCTGCCGCAAAGCCGCCGGCAGAAGCACAGAAGAGCCCGTAGGCACCGGTGCCGGCAAGGATCACGCCGGAGACGACCTTGGTGACCCCGCCGACTCCTCCGTCGGTCAGCGCGCAGCAGGCCGCCTTGCGTGAGGCGACGAAGACGGAGTCAGTGAGGAGGTTGATGGCCGCGGCGGCCGTCAACAGCACGAATCCGGCCGCCAGCGCTGGCTGGTGCTCGACGAACGCGAGACGGGGCGCGAGGACCGGAGTCAGGACTACGTAGAGCAGGCCGATCCCGGCGCCGCAACCGGCGACGAGGAGAAACCCGGCCGTGATCAGCGCATCCCGGTCCGGAGCGGTGGGCAGGTAACGGACCAGGGTGCTGTTGAGCCCCAGCAGGGCTACGTAGGCGATGAGCACTGTCGCGGCGATCAGCGAACCCGCTCTTCCCACGTCCGCGGCGCTGAACAGCCGTGCCGCGATAATCCAGAACGTGAAGCCGAGCGCGGCCTGGAGGCCCGAGCTCAGGATCAGGTACAGCGAGTCGCGCAGCATGTGGTCTGTCCGCAGCCGCGACACCAGTGCGGCAGTCCCCGCCTCCTGCCGATCCCGCTTGCTCTCGTCAGTCAGGGCCGGACCGGTCGTCGTTTCGGCACACGGGCAACGGACTGCCGGGCAGGTTCCCGGCTCATGCCGCGTTCCGGGCTGAGCCAGCAGAGAGCCGCGCAGGTACCGCTGCCGCCCCTGCCCTGCCGGGCGGGCTTTCTCACGGCCAGGCGGCAATCCGCTAGCCCGTGCGCCCATAGTGCGGCTACCGGTGACTGCGGTTAACGAGCCACTCAGCCGGTGGCGGCCGCGGCCGCTGGCTGCGCGAGGCACCGCGGGGGCGGGGCTCCTCTCCATGAGCTCACCCGGATCAAGCGCGAGGGGGCGGCCCCGCAATCCTTCGCATGCAGACGGGCCGACCGGACGGGGCGGTGCGGATGCGGCGCTGATTGCGCCGGGAGGGGAAGGCGCCGAGCCCGGCCGGTTCCTGTTCCCGGGTCCGGTACCGGCGGTGTTCCAGAGCAGGCGTTCGGGCGTTATCGTGGCCGGTCAAGGGTCCCCTCTTGGTTAGCGAGGTTAGTGCTCACGGCCCATCCCGGGTGGCAGCCCGGTAGGGCGCAGAAACTGAGAGTGATCAGGATGCTACTAGATGAATACACCGGAGTCAGCCAGCTGTTACCACCATCTGTAACTGTCCGATTACGTAGCCTTACCTGTGTGCGGAGCGACCCCGTGTCAGCGGGTTACCAGGCAGAACGGGTGCCCGGCAGGCCCGGATGCTCGCGCGCCCAGCAGGTAGCGGTACCGATCCAGCTGCAGCCCCAGCCCGGCGCCGGTGCCCAGGTCCGCCAGCCCGATCGGGTCCGCGCGCGAGGCGGCCGTCGCGGCGACGCCCAGCGCGATCTGGGCACAGCGGGCCACCTCATTCATCTGGTAGCGGCGCCGGCGGCAGACGGCCGCAATATCGTCCAGCCGGGCGGACAGGAACGTCCTCGCCGCCGGGCAGAAGCCCCATCGAAACCAGGCGGCGGCGCTCCCGGCTCCGGGAAGCAGGCAGCCAGCGGCGCCGGCCTGTCCCGGCGCACCAGGAACGAGATGGCCGCGCTCGCCAGCAGCGCCGGCAGGCGATCGGGCGGCAGCACCGCCAGCCGGCCCAGCAGCTCCTCGTGCGCCGCGATCACCCGGAACAAGGCCGCGGTCAGCCGCCACGAGTCCGGCGCACCCGGCGGCGACCAGCCCGCCGCCACCTCCAGCGCCTGAGCGCGGATCTCCTCCGCCGGTGACACGCGGCACCCTCCTGCAGTGTGTATAGTATGCGCATGGCGAGAGTCAACATCACGGTACCCGACGAGCTGCTCGAAGAGGCCAGGGCCGCGGGCCTCAACGTTTCGCGGCTCGCCGCCGAGGCCCTGGCGGAGGAACTCGATCGGCGCGCCAAGGCCGCCGATCTGGATGCTTACCTGGCCGAGCTGGACGCTGAGCTCGGGCCGGTTCCTGACCACGAGCTCGCCGCGGCACGAGAGTGGGCTGACCGGCTGCAGCCCGCCAGCCGGCGCCGCGCCGGATCCGGGCGGCAGGCACGCACGGCGTGACGCTCGTCCTGGACGCCGGCGGCGTCAGCGCCCTGGCAGGCAAGCGCGCCCGGCTGATGGAACTGCGGCGGCGCGGGCTCTGGCCGGCGCAGGTTCCCGCGGTTGTCCTTGCTGAGGCGCTGACCGGAGACCATCGCCGCGACTTCCATCCGAACAGGCTGCTGCGCGCCTGCCAGATCCGCGACGTGACACAGTCCCAGGCACGCGAGGCGGCACGGCTGCGCACCGCGACCGGGCGTGCCGGGACGATCTCGGCCACCGACGCGATCGTGGCGGCGTTCGCCAGCACCTGCCCTGACCCCGTCGTGCTGAGCAGCGATCCGCGCGACCTCGCCGCGCTCACCGAGCACGCCACACGCCCGATCACCGTCGCCGTCGTATAGGCCCATGTCACCAGCGCACGCCGCGCGCTCCGCTCTGGACATCGAGTCACCAGACAGGAAGAGCATTACGTCGCGCCGGAAAACGCAATAGCCCAATGGCTGCCTTAAGCTAACTTCTCCGCCACGGCCGCGTCCTCAGGCTGGACGGGGCCCTCGGCATCCAAAAGTGCCCCCAACCGTCAGCAGAAGGCGGCTCCGAGGTAACGGCCGCAACCCCTTGTACCCTCGACGACCGGGCCGGCGTCGAGGGTCAGCGTCGCACGCATAGGGTGCAGTCATGAATGCCATGAGCGGGGCGCGCTCTGCGGCGGGTGGGGCGCGGGAGCCTGCCGCTGGGCTGGTCCGGCCGGGCGGCGCTACGATCCTCGACGCGATCGGAAACACGCCGCTGATCATGGTTGACGGGATCTGGGTCAAGCTCGAGTACCTTAACCCGTCCGGATCAATCAAGGCGCGCATCGCCAGGTACATGATCGAGCGGGCGGAGCGGGAAGGGCTGCTGCGGCCGGGCGACACCATCGTGGAGGCAAGCAGCGGTAATACCGGAAACGCGATGAGCATGGTCGCGGCCGTGAAGGGCTACCGGATGCTCGTGGTGATGCCGAACGGGATGAGCGGCGAGCGGCAGGCGATCTCGCGGGCCTTCGGCGCACAGGTGATGACGCTCGGTGACTTTCACGTCAATGACGCGCTGGCCAAGGTCCGGGAGCTCGGCTGCCAGCCGGGATACTTCGCGCCGCAGCAATTCGACTCGGAGTGGAATGTTGAGGAGAACCGTA
>JBKQMG010000042.1:0-52989 GCA_052146815.1 Streptosporangiaceae bacterium
GGTCACCTGAGGGTGACCGCCCGGCTCAGTTGTCTTTGCCTTCTTCCTGGGTCAGCGCGGTGTACTCGGCGGCAGTGAGCAGGCCCGGCGGGTCCTCGTCGTCGGTGAGCTTGACCTTGAACAGCCAGCCCGCCCCGTACGGGTCGGAGTTCACCAGGCCCGGATCGTCGTCAATCTCGGCGTTGACCTCGGTCACCTCGCCGTCGACGGGGGAGTAGATGTCACTGACAGACTTGGTCGACTCCACCTCGCCGCACGGATCGCCCGCGGAGACCTTCCCGCCCGGCTGCGGAAGTGACACGTAGACCACGTCGCCCAGGGCGTTCTGGGCGTGATCAGTGATCCCCACGGTGGCGACGGAATCGTTGATGGTCACCCACTCGTGCTCGGGGGTGTAGTGCAGCTCATCAGGAACAGTCATGATCGCTCTCTCCTATGTCAGATTTCACTACTGCCAGGGATGTCCGCGCAGGCCTGTCTTAGGTACTGCGGCGGTAGAACGGCAGGGGCGTCAGCGCGGCGGGCTCGGGCCGGCCCCTGACATCGATGGCGAGCAGGCCGGCGTCGTCGTCGGCCGCCTGGCCCGCTACCTCAGCGTCAAGGTAGGCCATCGCGATCGGCACGCCCAGCGTCGGCGACGGCGCGCCGCTGGTGACGGTGCCGCGGGGCACCCGGTCCCACAGCACGTCGTAGCCGTGCCTGGGCACCCGCCGCGTCTGGCCGGTCAGGCCGACCAGGACGCGGTCCGGGGCCGCGTGCGCCCGCTGCGCCAGCGCCGAGCGCCCGACGAAGTCGCCGGGCTTGCTGAGCTTCACCACGCGCCCGAGACCCGCGTCGAAGGGGGTAAGACCGGGACCGAGCTCGTTGCCGTATAGCGGCATCCCGGCCTCCAGCCGCAGGGTGTCACGCGCGGCCAGCCCGGCTGGCGCCAGCCCGTCCGGCGTCCCGGCCCTGATCAGCGCCGTCCAGATCCGCTCCGCGTCCTGCGGCCGGGCGAAGATCTCGAAGCCGTCCTCGCCGGTGTAGCCGGTGCGGGCGAGCAGGACCGGTCGGCCGGTCACGGCGGCCGGGTAGCTGGCGTAGTATTTCACGTCCGCGAGGCTCGCGTCGGTCAGCGGGCCGAGTATGGCGGCCGACTGCGGGCCCTGGATGGCGATCAGCGCGTAATCCGCGGTCTGGTCGCGCACGGCCGCGGCCATGCCCTCGGTGCGCTGCGCCAGCGCCGCGGCGACGACGCCGGTGTTAGCGGCGTTCGAGACGACCATGAACTCGGCCGGGGCCAGCCGGTAGACGATGAGATCGTCGAGCACGCCGCCGTCGCTGGCGCAGATCATCGTGTAGCGGGCCCGCCCCGGCTGCAGCGCGGACAGCTCGCCGACGAGCGCGTAATCCAGGGCCGCCGCTGCGTCCGGCCCGGTCACCGCCAGCTCGCCCATATGCGAGAGATCGAAGAGCCCGGCCGCGCGGCGGACCGCGTGATGCTCGGCGGTCTCGCTGCCGTAGCGCAGCGGCATCAGCCAGCCCGCGAAATCGGTCAGGGTCGCGCCCAGGCCCTCATGGACGGCGGTCAGCGGAGTGCGGTGCGGCGTCGGGGACTGCGAGTCTGTCACTGGTGAACTCCGGACGATGAATGGCGCTGGCCCGAGGGCCAGCCTACCGGGGATCACCGGGTCTGCCTCCGGCTCTTCCGCCCGCTGGGCGCCAAGCAGCGACATCAGGGCAGGATGGCAGGCATGGAACTGCTTACCGAAGAAGAGATCAGCTCGAAGCTGGGCACCGTTCCCGCCTGGGAGCGGTCGGGCGCCAGCATCACCACGACGACCAGCCGCGCTGATTTCCGCGACGCGCTGCTGTACGTCGGGGCGGTAGCCTACCTGGCGGAGACCGCCAACCATCATCCGGACATCACGATCCAGTGGAACAAGGTGACGCTGACCCTCTCCACCCATTCGGCCGGCGGGCTCACGGCCGCCGACTTCGCCCTCGCCGCGAAGATCAGCGAGCTGGCCTGAGGCAGGGACTGCTGGCGAAGGCTTATGTGCGATCTTGCCAGGTTTTGTCCCCGCCTGCGGACGGCGCCACGCCCCCGGGTGGCGCCGTCCACAGAGCGAAGATCCCCCTGCCGCTCGTCGCGATCCTCGTACGTCGCGTGACCAGGCCGGCGCGCTAGCGCCGGCCGTCGCGCAACCGGGTGCTCCCCCTGGAAACACACCCGGCCCCCATGACGAGGGTCCCCCTCCACGACTGGCGGTTCCCCGTAACCCCGCGCCGCCCGCCCCCTGGCCCGGGCTTGCCGGGCCACGAGCGCCGCGTGGGTTTCCAGTTATACAGGGCGCAGCGAGCCGATGACAGCGTGTTACGAGATTGCGCTGAGCAACCGCGGAACGTAACCATCGCTCGCCAGCGCGGCGCTCAGCCGTGCAGCTCGCAGGGCAGGTGCTTGATGCCGTTGATGAAGCTGGAGAGCAGGCGATCCGGCTCCCCGGCGGCGCGGATGCCGGGCACGCGTTGCAGCAGCTCACGCAGCAGCACGGTGATCTCCCGCCGGGCCAGATGCGCGCCGAGGCAGAAGTGCGGCCCGGCGCCGCCGAAGCCGACGTGCGGGTTCGGCGACCGGGTGATGTCGAAGCGCTCGGGCTGCGCGAAGACCGCCTCATCGCGGTTGGCCGACCAGTGGTACAGCACCACCTTGTCGCCTTGGCGCAGCTGGTGCCCGTTCAGAACGGTGTCGCGCGTGACCGACCGCCGCATCCAGATCACCGGCGAGGTGTACCGGACGATCTCCTCCACCGCGGCGCCGATGCGGCCCTCGAAATCGGCGAGCAGCAGGGCGCGCTGGTCGGGATGCTCGGTCAGCAGGGCCAGCGCATGCGACAGGGCGGTCCTGGTCGTCTCGTTGCCGGCGACGACCAGCAGGACGAAGAACGAGGCGAGCTCGGCCGGCGTGAGCTGCTCGCCGTCGATGTTCGCCGTCGCCAGTGCGGAGGTCAGATCGTCGCCCGGATCCTGCTGCCGGCGGGTGGCCAGCTCGGTGACCAGCGCGGCCAGATCCTGGCCGGCGGTCAGGATCTGGGTGACGGCCTCGCCGAAGTCGGCGCTGACAAGCTCCGGGTCAGAGCCCGACAAGATCGTGTTGGTGTTCTTCAGCACCATCGCGTAGTGCTCGTCGCCGATGCCCATCATCTGGCAGATGATTTTCAGCGGCAGCCGGGCGGAGACGTGGGTGACAAAGTCGCAGGGGCCCGTGGCCAGCAGGTCGTCGACGATGCCTGCCGCCGTCCGCCGGACATCGTCCTCGAACTTCCTGATCATCTTCGGGGTGAAGGCACGGGACACGATCCGGCGCAGCCGGGCATGCCGAGGGTCGTCCATGTTGATCATCGAGCCGAAGTACTCGTTGAACTCGGCAGGCAGGTCAGCGATGCTCGTCGAGCCGCGGGCCGAGGAGAACAGCTCATGGTGCCGGCTCGCCTCGACCACGTCGGCGTGCCGCACGAGGGCGTAGAACGGGTCGTCGCCGCGGAACGGGCTCTGCGGCTCGGTAAAGCGCGCCGGGTGGTCCAGGGCCCGCAGCCGGGCGAACGCGGAGTGCCGCAGGGCCGGTGACTGGGCCCAGAACTCGTTCTGCGAAAGGTCGAGATCGCCGGTTATCACACCGGTTGCCGCGAGATCACTGATGGCCGTCTCCTGGCTAGAACCGCATTTCGGTCGTTCCCCCCGTGAATCGGTTCTTCTCATCGTGACAGAGCGCCGCGCCCGCGCAAAGCACCGGTCTGCCCGGCCTCGGGCGTCGAGCCGAAGCCGGGCGGACCGGGCGGTTCCCTCGCGGTCAGCGGGCGATTCCCGGGCGCCAAGCGGGAGATCGCGCGTCCGGTCAGGCCCGCGACGCGGCCGAGCGGGAGCGATGCCCGGCCGGGCGCTCGGCCCGGCCGGGCTTGCGCCGCTCCATGCGCGGCGTCCCGGTCATCAGGGCCACCGCGACCGGAGAGGCCACCCCGGCCAGCTCCACGACCGTGCACGCCATGTCGGCGCCCGCCGCGCTGAGCAGCACCCAGCCATCGTCGGCGATGTCGCGCACCACGATCGGGCAGCCCACGGGCGCACCGGACATCGACAGGCACGCCTGGATGGCCCGCAGTCGCGCGCTGACGGTGCCGCGCGGCTCGCCGAGGAACCGGCTGAACATCCGGGCCCGCGCCTCCGCCAGGGCGTGGCCAGCTTCCTGCGGCGGTACCTGCCCGGAGCCGGCGGCCGACCAGCCGCACGCCGCCGCGCCAGCTGCGCTGACCGTCAGCACCAGCCCGGCCAGCTGCCCCGATCCGGCAGCCGACCGTGCCCCGGGCGCGGGGCCTGCGGCCGGGCCGGCGCCGGTATCCGACGTTACCCGGCGCACGTTCACCCTCAGGTCAGGGCCAAGCCCAAGCTCGCCGGACACCTGCTCCAGGTAGACCGCGAGGAGAGCAGGCGGCCAGGCGGCGCAGCGCGGCTGCGGCCCCGCGTCACGCATCCGCACGCCGCGCCAGGCGACAAGCGGGCCGGCGTCATCAACCGCCTCGATGTCCCAGACCTGGGCCAGCAGGCCGTGATCAGCGCCCGCGGCGCTGGTCTCGCCCTCGGCTTCGGGACTGCTGGCCTGCTGCGGTACCGCCCCGGCCGGGTCGGCCGCCGCCCCGGCCGTCGGCTGCTGGGCGGGCACGTCACTGGCCGGCGCGTTACTCGCCGGCGCGGCACCGCGCGCGGCTTTCCGCTTTGGCGGCTTCCCCTCGCCGCTGCCTGCCAAGGTGACCGCGCGGATGAGCACGGTTCCCTCGGCCGCGCGGCCGCTGAATTCGACGGACTCGCATCCGGCCGGCAGCAGCCTGCGGTGCGGAACGCAGGCCTGCACTAGGTGCAGCGTCGCGTCAGCCAGGCCGGGGCTGCCGAGGATGAGGTCCGCCCCCGGCTCGGCCGCGCCGCTGAACCAGGGCTGATCATCCGCTCCGCGTGCCACGGCGCGGCAGGAGCGGGGCGTGACTTCCGGCAGCGCCGCGATCCGCCGGAACCGCCCGGACGGGAAGTACAGCGGGCCGTAGAGCCCGGCGCCGTCGACCGCCGTGCCCTCCTCCGGCGCGCCGGCCGCCGTGCCGTCCGTGCCCGTGGCGTTCAGAACGACCGCGTTCAGAGCGGCCGCGCCGTCGGCCGCATCGCCGGAGCGGAAGGAGGCGCGGTAATGGTCGACCCGCCAGCCGCTTTCCGCGCAGCGCAGCACGACCTGAACGGTGCCGCCGCTGCGCAGCGCGCAGATGCGGATCAGCGCCCGGCCGCCCGCTGCTGCCGCCGGGATCACGACCGGAGCGTCCATCGAGACCGCGGCGGCCCGGCGCAGGGGCCGGCCGGCCAGCGCGGCAGCCACCTCGGCCATGGCCTCCAGCGCCATCACCGGCGGCAGGACCGGTATTCCATCCACCCGGTAATCCGCCAGGTACGGATCGGTGCGCAGCGACAGGTACGCCTCGCTGATCAGCTCCACGCCCGGGTAGTCGAGCGTGACCGTCTCGAGGAACCTGCCCGACCGGGGAGCCTGCGGCGCCGCGGCCCCGATAGCCGCGGGCGCGGGAACGCCCACCCGTCCGTGCACCGCCAGGCGCGCGTGCGGGGCGGCCGAGCCCAGCACCTTCAGCAGCAGCCGCGACGCCTCGCCGATCCCGATCGCGTCAATCCTGGTTGAGTCGAGGCCGGCCCGGACCGCGGGCGGCCCTGCGCCGGTCCGCTCGGCCGCGGTTGGCGACCAGGCCGGCACGTCCACATGCAGGGCCCGGCAGCCAGGGATGCTGTCGGCCAGCCGCGCAGCCTGCTGGGCCAGCGAAGCGCTGGCCATCGCCTGCAAGCCGGTGCCCGCGAGGCCGTAGTGACCGGCGACGGAGCCGAAGGTCGCGATCAGCCGCAGCCGGTCGGCCTGGACCGCGCTGAGCACCTGTCCGAGAGCGGCGGCCTCCGCCGCGACCTGCCGGCGTGCCTGGGCCTCACTGATCGTGGCTAGCGGCGCGGCCTCGCTGGCAGCGACGGCGAGGCCGACGACCGTCACGGGACCGAGCTGCTGCTCGATGCGCTGCAGGGCAGCGTCCATCTTGGCGGCGTCGGCTAGGTCGACCACCTCGCAGGCAATCCGCGCCCCTGCCCCGGCGAGCTGCTCGAGTCCGGCAGCGAGCTGAGGGTCCTCGCCGGGATCGGGGCGCCCGATCACCGCGACGGGCGCGCCGCAGCAGGCGAAGACCTGCGCGAGGGCCAGCCCGGCTCCCTGCGCGCCGCGGCTGAGCAGCACCACATCGTCGGCGCCCAGCGGCAGCGGGCCGCCGCCCGGCAGTTCAACGGGCGTCATGACCGGCTGCTGCGGCGTTCCGGCGGCGTTGATGACCAGCTGCCGGAACTCGCCCGGAGTCGCGGCCGCAAAGGGGCGCGCGGCCCGCAGCCCGTCTGCGCTGGCGGGCACGCGCAGCACGGTCAGGCCCAGCGACGGGTGCTCCGCGTGCAGTGCGGCCCAGAAGCCGTCCAGGGCCGGCTCGGGCGTGATGACGACGAGCCGCCCCACGCTCATCGCGGAGCGGACCGCGCCGATGATCGCGGCGCAGGAGTCGGCTTCGGCGGGGTCGCCGACGATCACCAGGACCTGCCCGGCCTCCGGATCATCAGGGAACAGATCACTGACATCGACGCTAAACGGGAGGCGCCCGCCCGTGCGGACCCGCCACGGCCCGCCGCTGCCGCTGTCGCCGCGGTGCGGCGGCGGGTTCAGCGGGAGCCGCAGCTCCTCGCCGTAACAGCGCACCCAGGGCCCGACGCCCGCGACCAGGTCCGGTGCCTGCGGCTGCTGATCGGCCGGCGGCCTGGGTGCTGGCTCTGGCTCCGCCTCTGGCTCCGCCTCTGGCAGTGCCTCTGGCTGTGGCTCTGCGGGTCGGCCGTGCTCGATAGCCATCGCGTCGTCGCGCTCGGCCGCCTGCCTCACGGTCCTGCCCGCTGGCGCGTCGGTCTCGCCGGTACCCGGCCCGGTCACGGTGAGCGTGACTATGCCCAGCGTGCTCTGCTGCCGTTCCGCCTGGTCATGGTCTCCGATCTCGTCCGCCGATACCGGCACGTCCGCCGATCCGGTCGTGTCGGTGAGGCGAGTCGCGCTTGCCTGCCGGTCGTGTTGCGCCTGACCGGCACCTGGCCGGGAGGGCGGCCCTGCCAGTGCTGCCGTGCCCTGGTGCGCCCTGGCGGGCAGCGGAGCGGGCTGCGACGGTATTGCCTGGCAGGGGCTGGTGATGAAGACCTGCTCCCGCCAGATGTCGAACGGCCGGGCCGTCCGACCGGCAAAAAGAGGCGCTGGCTCAATGAGCGCGCCGGCCGCGAACAGCGCGGCGGCGGCCCGCGCGGCGTCCCGGTTATCGTCTGGTCCGGCGGCCAGGCTGACAGCAGGCGCCTGGCATATCCGGGTCGCGGCGGCAATGAGGGCCCGTCCCGGACCGGTCTCCAGCAGCACGCTGGCACCGACCGCACCGGCCCGCAGCGCTTGCGTGGCCTCCGGTGCCCGGCCGGCCTGGACAGCCGCGCCGAGCTCGGCGCCGGACAGCTCCGGGCCGAACACATCGCCGCACAGCAGGTCGGCGATCTCGCTTGACGCGGCCAGTTCCCGGCCGGTGCGAGTCGAGATCAGCCGGCGCTTCGGCGGACCGAGCTTCAGCTCATCGACCGCCGCCCGGAGCGGGGCAGCGTCCGTGGTGCCCGCTGCGGAGCTCGCCTCGAGCTTCGGTTCCGGCCGGCCGCCTTGCGCCCGGATCTCAGCACGCAGGCGGCCGAGCATGGCGGCGTCATCGTCCGTAATGCAGCCGGCCCAGGCCAGCCCGGCCAGGAAGCCCTGGCCGTGACCCACGGCTGCGGTGGCCCGCACGCCCAGCAGATCGAGCCAGCGCAGTGCCGCCAGCGAAGTCATGACCGCCGCCGGATCGGTGACCGCCGCCGGATCGCCGGCCGTAGCGCCGTCAGCCGCGGCGTGGCAGTCCTCGTCGGAGAGCAGCAGCGTGACCCGGCCGTCGGCGCCGTCGGAAGCGAAGATGCCCGGCCGCACCGTCAGCAGGCCGGCGGCGAGCCGTGACAGCAGCGTCAGTGACTCGCTGGCCAGGCGGGCCAGCTGCTCCTGCGTGCTCGCGACGATCGCGACACGCACCGGCCCCTGGCCGGTGATCTGCCGGGCCAGGTGGCAGGCCAGGTCCTGCATTTCGGCGTCCGACAGGAACGGTGCGATGTCGGCGATCCGGGTCAGGATCGCGGCCAGGGCGGGGGCGTCGGCAGCGTGCAGCAGATAGGCCGCCGTCCGCGCCGCGCCGTCTGCGGCGCGCGGGGCGAACGCGTCCGGGCTGGCCCGGCGGCCGGGTTCCGCGCGGGGAATCCGCGGCAGTGAGCGGACAATGCGGTCCAGACGGGAACTGCGGCCCGGCTCGTTCCGCAGGACCAGATGAACGCTGATACCGCCCGGATCCATCGCGCTCACGCCGGCGATCCGGATGCCCTCGGGCCACTCCCGCGCCGAGCGGGGGAGAACCAGCGAGCCGCCGTCCTCGCGCAGCATCGGATGCGGCGCGCTGACCCCGGTAGCGGGCGGGACGATGCCCGTCCCGAGGGCGAGAACGGTCTTGATCAGGCCGGCCGATCCCGCCGCGGCCTTGGTGTGACCGATGTTGGCCTTGATCGAGCCGAGTGCCGCCGGTACGCGCGCCCCGGCGCGCAGCTGGCTGAGCGCGGTGATCTCCGCCTCATCGTCGGGCCCGGTCCCGCTCCCGTGACCTTCGATCAGCTGGACGTCAGCGGGGTCGGTCGCCGCCCGTTCGTAGGCCCGGCGCAGCGCGAGCAGCTGACCGTCCGGGCCGGCGGCGGTGACCATGTCCTGGCCGGCGGCGGATGTGCCCCAGCCGGTGATCTCCGCGTACACGGGCAGGTCCGCAGCTCGCGCGTCAGCGGTGCGCATCAGGATGACGACACCGCAGCCCTCGCCGGGCAGGTAGCCGGTGGGGTTCTCGTCGTAGACGCGCATCTCGCCGGTGGCGAGGGCGCCCGTCTTGGCCATGCCCACCAGCTCGAGCGGATCGAGGCTGATGTCGACTCCGCCGGCGAGAGCCATGTCCAGATCGCCCGCGGTGAGGGCTGTGCAGGCGGCAGTCACGGCGAGCAGGGAAGAGGCGCTCGCGCCGTCCACGGCGTGCGCGCCGCCCCGGAAGCCGAAGTGGCCGCAGATCCGGGCTCCGATGCTGCCTGGCATCGCGCCCGCCAGCGACTGGTCGCCGACCCGGGGGAACGGCTCGAGGTAGCGCGCCGCGGCCAGCCGCAGCACCTGGGCGGCCTGGTCGGCCGGCACCTCTGCCGCGAACAGTGCCTCGGCGACGGCCCGGCGCACATAAGGCCAGCGCAGTCGCATCGCGCCCGCCCGTGAGCTGTCACCCCCGAGGGAGTTGCCGATGATCACTCCTACGCGGTCGCGGTTCAGCCCGCGGCCGCCAGGAAACCCTGCGCCGGCCAGAGCGCGCGCGACGGTCTCCAGGGCCAGCCAGTGCGCCGGGTCGGCCGCGGTGTACGCCTCCGGCGAGACGCCGAAGGCGTCCCGGTCGAACTGCCAGCCCTCCAGCAGTGCCGCCCGCGTGCTGTAGGTCGCGTCGGGCGTCGAGGGATCGGGGCTGTAGTAGTCGGAGAGGTCGACGCGGCACGGCGGCAGCCGCCGGAATGCCCGCCGCCCGGTGAGGATCGTCTCCAGCAGAGCCGGCGGGTCGTCGGCGTCTGGGAACCGGCAGGCGAGGCCGACGACGGCGATGGGCGGACCGCCGGCTGCGGCCGTGGTGACCTCAGCCACGGCGGGACCTCTGCCGGGAATGGCGCGCTCCGCGCGCGGTGCCACATTCGGGCACCGGTGTTCTGAGCGTGGCTGTTTTAGGCATGGCTATTTTAAGCGCAGCTGCATTAAATACAGCTGTGTCGCTCATTTCCTGGACCGGGCACAGGAAATTAGCGCAGCACTCAATACTCATTGTTCCCCCGAAGCATGACCTGATTCTCCCCGCGTGCATCCAGCCAGGATCGCCCCGTCCGCGCAGCTTCCAGCTGTCTGTGACCCTTCGTTCTCAGCGGTGGCGCGGACATCGTGGCTGGGTGTCACGACATTATTGGGGTGCGGCATCGCGACGGTCAAGGAGCATTACCGGACTCAGCGTTTTGCATCTCGCAGGTTTTCCTGAATGACATGTCAGCTTTGCGGGAATGCGTGCATATCGCCGTCGAGAGCCGGTCAATGTGCGCTCGGCAAGACCGGCCAGCGCAGGGCCGGGCGCCCCGCGGCACGCGCGCAACGGCGGGCCGCGGTACCGGGGGCGCGGTAGGCGGTCGCGGCACGGCAAGCTGCCCAGCGCGCTCAGGCCGCTTGCGGTATCCTTGTCTCGTGCGTTCCACCGGGCTGCTCCTTACTTAGCCGCGCCGACCTGTCCGTCGTTGGCGCGGCTGCCCCTCGTGATCGAGGGGCATTTTGTTTGGACCCGCAAATCCAGTCCGGGACGGGACCCGGCCGAGCCAATCGCGAGGAATCATGAAAGCCGCTGAGAACGCGGAGCAGGCGGGCAGCGGCGAATCGCGTGCGCCTGCGGGCAGCGGGGCTGCCCAGAGCCGTGGTGTCCCAGGCAGTGATGTCCAGGCCAGCAGTGCGCAGGGCAGCAGAGATCGCTGGGATCCGCGGGCCGTCCAGGACAAGTGGCAGGCCCGCTGGGAAGCGATGGACCTGTTCCGGGCCAGCGACGATCCGGCCGATCCGCGGCCGAGGACGTATGTGCTGGACATGTTCCCGTACCCGTCCGGCGACCTGCACATGGGCCACGCCGAGGCGTATGCGGTTGCCGATGCGATGGCGCGCTATTACTTCCAGCGCGGGCATAACGTGCTGCATCCGATCGGCTGGGATGCCTTCGGCCTGCCTGCCGAGAATGCGGCCATCCGCGGCAATGCCCACCCGGCCGACTGGACCTACGCGAACATCGATACCCAGGCGGCGTCCTTCCGGCGTTATGCCCTGTCCTTTGACTGGTCGCGCCGGCTGGCGACCTGTGATCCGGAGTACTACCGCTGGACGCAGTGGCTGTTCCTGCGGTTCTACGAGCGCGGTCTGGCCTACCGCGGCGACGGTTACGTCAACTGGTGCCCGGTCGACCAGACGGTGCTGGCCAACGAGCAGGTAATCAGCGGCAAATGCGAGCGCTGCGGCGCCGAGGTGATCCGCCGCGTGCTGACCCAGTGGTACTTCAAGATCACTGAGTACGCGGACCGGCTGCTGGCGGACATGGAGCCGCTGGAGGGCAAGTGGCCCGACCGCGTGCTGCTGATGCAGCGCAACTGGATCGGCCGCAGCGAGGGCACCGAGGTCGCGTTCGAGATCGAGGGCCGCAGCGCGCCCGTCACCGTGTTCACCACGCGGCCCGACACCCTGCATGGGGCCACCTTCTTCGTGGTCGCGGCCGACTCGCCGCTGGCCGAGGAATTGTGCAGCCCGCAGCAGCACGGCGAGCTGAGCAGGTATGTCGCCGAGGTGCGCAAGCTGACCGACATCGAGCGCCAGTCGACGGAGCGGGAGAAGACCGGCGTCTTCCTGGGACGGTATGCGATTAACCCGGTCAACGGCGAGCGCATCCCGGTCTGGGCGGCTGAGTACGTGCTGCCGGACTACGGCACCGGCGCGATCATGGCGGTTCCCGCGCATGACCAGCGCGACCTGGATTTCGCCCGCAAGTTCGGGCTGCCCGTGCGGGTGGTCGTGGACACCGGCCTGCCGGACCCGGCGCAGACGGGGCAGGCAACACCGGGGGACGGGAACCTGATCAATTCAGGGCCGCTGAACGGGATGGCCAAGGCGGAGGCGATCGCGGCTATCACCGTGATGCTGGCCGAGAAGGATCTGGGCCGGGCCGCCGTCAGTTACCGGCTGCGGGACTGGCTGGTCTCCCGGCAGCGGTTCTGGGGCGCGCCCATCCCGATCGTGTACTGCGCGGGCTGCGGCGAGGTGCCGGTGCCCGACGACCAGCTGCCGGTGCTGCTGCCGGATCTGCGCGGCCAGGATCTGGCGCCCAAGGGAGTATCGCCGCTGGCCAGCGCGACGGACTGGGTGAACACTGAGTGTCCCAAGTGCGGCGGCCCGGCGCAGCGGGACACCGACACGATGGACACTTTCGTCGATTCCTCGTGGTACTTCCTGCGGTACTGCTCGCCGCGTTACGAGCACGGGCCGTTCGAGGTCGACAAGGTGCGCCGCTGGTGCCCGGTGGACCTGTATGTGGGCGGTGTCGAGCACGCCATCCTGCATCTGCTGTACAGCAGGTTCTTCACCAAGGTGCTGCACGACATGGGGATGGTCGACTTCACCGAGCCGTTCGCCCGCCTGGTCAACCAGGGGCAGGTCATCAACCACGGAAAGGCGATGTCGAAGTCGCTGGGCAACGGCGTCGACCTGGGCGAGCAGCTGGCTGTACACGGCGTCGACGCGATCCGGCTGACGATGATCTTCGCCAGCCCGCCCGAGGATGACATCGACTGGGCCGATATGAACCCGGACGCGTCGGTGAAGTTCCTGGGCCGGGTCGCCCGCATCGCCGCCGACGTCGGAATAGCAGGAGTCGGGACGCCGGGGCAGGGCGGCGACACCGAACTGCGCAAAGCGACCCACCGGGCCATTGACGAGGTCACCAGGCTGGTGCAGTCCTCGAGGCTGAACGTCGCCGTGGCGCGGCTGATGCAGCTGTCGTCCGCAACCCGTCGCTGCATCGACTCCGGTCCCGGCGCCGGGGATCCCGCGGTACGCGAGGCCGCCGAGACCCTGGCCGTGCTGCTGTCGCTGTTTGCCCCCTACACCGCCGAAGAGTGCTGGGAGCGGCTGGGACACGACCCGTCAGTGGCGATGGCCGGCTGGCCCGCGGCCGACCCTGAGCTGCTGGTGCAGGACCTGGTGACCTGCGTGGTCCAGGTCAGCGGCAAGGTCCGCGACCGGCTGGAGGTCTCGCCGCAGGTCAGCGAGGACGAGCTGCGCAGCCTGGCGCTGGCGGCGCCAGGCGTGCGCCGGGTGCTGGGCGACCGAGGGATTCGCACGGTCATCGTGCGCCCGCCGAAGCTGGTCAACATCGTCCCCGAGTAACCAGCCCCGCCGGTCTGGCCGGGCCCGGCCAGGTCAGACCCCGCCCGGCCGGGCCAGGCCCGGTCCATCAGGCCCGGTCTCGCCAGGACCTGGACGGGTCAGACCCGCCGCAGCACGGCGACGACCCGGCCCAGGATCTCTGCCTGGTCGCCGGGGATCGGCGTGTACGCCGGGTTGTGCGGCATCAGCCAGACGTGACCGTCGCCGGCGCGCTTGAACGTCTTGACCGTAGCCTCGCCGTCGATCATCGCCGCGACGATGTCGCTGTTCTCCGCGACCGGCTGCTGGCGGACGACTACCCAGTCCCCGTCGGCGATGGCCGCATTGATCATCGAGTCGCCCACGACCTTGAGCAGGAAGAGGTTCCCCTCGCCGACGATCTGCCGCGGCAGCGGGAAGATGTCCTCGATCGACTGCTCCGCGAGGATCGGGCCGCCGGCGGCGATCCGGCCGACGAGCGGGACGAAGACCGCCTCCTGCGAGACGATATCCATCGTCCCGCCGTCAGCCGCCGCGCTGTCATCGACCTCGTGCTCAGGGCGGATGGCCGGGTGGCCGGGCAAGCGCACTTCGACAGTCCGGGGTCGGCCGGCGTCGCGGCGCAGATAGCCCTTGTTCTGCAGGGTCGACAGCTGATAAGAGACGCTCGAGGTGCTGGTGAGGCCCACCGCCTCACCGATCTCCCGCATCGACGGCGGGTAGCCGCGGCGCTGCACGGACTCCCGGATCACCTGCAGGACCTTGCGCTGGCGCCAGGTCAGCACATGGCTGGGGTCGGGCTGATCCGGCATCTCGACGACGACAGCCCGAACGCTGCCCTTCGGCTTGCGCCCGGGCTTTCCCCGGGGCCGGGCGCTGGGAACGTCCACGTCAGCGGGCGTGTCGGGGTCGGTGCCTGAATCGGCTCCGAGAGCGGTCGGGCCCCCCCGTGTTCCTCCGTCTGCAGTCGCGTCGTTCATTCGTCGGGCCTCCGGCTTGGTGGTTGTCTGCAGTTGACGTTAGCGGTTTCAGTGTTAAACCTCAAACATCTGTTCGACCAACCTCAAAGTGTCGGACCCCCGCGATAGAACAGACCCGCAACTCCGTTCGATCGAACGACTTTACGATAGAACAGAGATACGATCGAACAATAATTCGACACGCGGGAGGTCAAGATGAGCGTAATGAGCGCGCAGGAGGCGGATCTGTCCGCGGCCGGGCTGCCGGCGGCGGGCGGTTCCCCGGCTGGTCCGTCGGCCCCCGGCTCTGCAGCCGCCCTGACCGAGGGGAGGCGCCTTGCGCTGGTGCCGGCGCCCCGCCCCGGCCGTGCCGGGCAGGGTGAACTGCGCGCCGATAATGCTGATCCGACGGCTCCGCGGTCGGCTGCTACGCGGCCAGCGACGGCGGCGCTCAGGGCCGCGCCAGGGCAGCCGGGCAGCCCGCGGGAAGCGGCCCCGGGCCGCGGAAGCAGGGCGGAGAAGCTGGCCAGCGGTGACCGGGAGGCGGCGCCGGTCCGCCTGACCAGGCGAGGCCGTGTCGTGGTGACTGTCCTCCTGGCAGCGGCAGTGACCGTTGTGGCGCTGCTGTGCGCGAGCGCGGCCGGCCGGGCCCAGGCCGCCAGTCATGGTGGCACTGGGAGGGGCGGGTACCAGGGCATGACCCAGATTGTCGTGCAGCCGGGGCAGACTCTCTGGTCCCTGGCCTCGGCCGCTGAGCCTGCCGCCGACACCCAGGTAGTGGTTCAGCAGATCATCGACGCGAATGCACTCGGCGGCACCTCGCTGCGGGCCGGGCAGCTGCTGTGGGTTCCCAGGGGCTGAGATGCATGGCGCTCCCGGCTCTGGCGGCGAGGGCAGGCCACACCGGGATAAGGCGCCTTTCAGGCGGGGAGGCGACACGCCGGCCGCGCGAAAGGATTTCCGCGACAGGCCCGGGCGGCAGCCCGGTTCTGTTACCTGCGGCTTCGGTCCGAGGGTGATCGACTTGCGCAGCGGCGGCCATGCGACCACAATATCTAGTAGTTACACCGCTGTAGTTTTTCTATAGGTTGTGCTTCGAGAGACCGCTCAGCGACACGCAGGCGGAGGTGATCGCGTGTATTGCCCTTACTGCAGGCACTCTGACAGCAGGGTCATCGACAGCCGGACTGCCGAAGATGGCGCTGCGATCCGCCGCCGCCGGTCGTGCCAGCAGTGCGGCCGCCGGTTCACCACCCAGGAGATCGTGATCCTGATGGTGAGCAAGCGCAGCGGCGCGACCGAGCCGTTCAGCCGCGACAAGATCGTCAGCGGAGTGCGGCGTGCCTGTCAGGGCCGCCCGGTGAGTGAGGATCAGCTGGCGATCCTGGCTCAGCAGGTGGAAGACGTTATCAGGTCGCGGGGCAGCGGCGAGGTGCGCTCGCATGAGGTGGGCCTGGCCATCCTGGGACCGCTGCGTGATCTCGACGAGGTCGCCTACCTGCGCTTCGCGTCGGTCTACCGGGGGTTTGAGTCGCTGGCCGACTTCGAGAAGGAGATCGCGACGTTGCGGGCAGAGCGGGCCGATGCCTGGCAGCCGAGCGCGGCGGACATGCAGCGGCTGTCTCAGCAGGATCTGCCGCCGGAGGCGGACAGTGCACGCTCCGGGAAGCGCGATCCAGGGACTGCAGGCCAGTTGCCGCCGGATCAGGTGCTGCCGGGGGAGCGGCAGGAAGACGGCATACCGGTCCGGTAGGGCCGGGCGGCACGGAAATTCATCAGCAAAGGGCCTGGCCGGGCCCGGTACGGGATCCACGGGGATCCGCGAAGGGGGCAGGAATGACGGAGACGGCGAGCGGGTCGGCGTCGCAGGGCGGCAAGAGCGCGGGAGACAGGCTCACGATCGGGCGTATTTACACCCGCGAGGGCGTGCATCCCTACGACGAGGTGACCTGGGAACGCCGCGATGTCGTGATGACGAACTGGCGGGACGGGTCAGTCAACTTCGAGCAGCGCGGCGTCGAGTTCCCTGATTTCTGGTCGGTCAACGCCGCGAACATCGTGACCACCAAGTATTTCCGCGGGGCGGTCGGCACGCCGCAGCGGGAATGGAGCCTCAAGCAGCTGGTGGACCGGGTCGTCCGCACGTACGTGGCCGCCGGCAACGAGCACGGCTACTTCGCGACCGAGAAGGACGCCGAGATATTCGAGCACGAGCTGACGCACGCCCTGATCCACCAGGCGTTCAGCTTCAACTCGCCGGTCTGGTTCAACGTCGGCACCTCCTCGCCGCAGCAGGTCTCGGCCTGTCAGCCCTACCACGCAGAGGTCAGCACGCCGTCAGGTCCGGTGCCGATCGGGCAGCTGGTCACCGAGTGCGCGGTCGGCACCAAGGTGCATGACGCGCACGGCACCACGCGGATCATCGCGGTCAAGGCCAACGGCGTGAAGGAAGTGCTGCGCGTGCACACGGCCGCGGGCATCGCCCTGGACGTGACCGCCGACCATCTGGTCTGGCGTGCCGCCGACCTCGACGTCGGCGAGTTCACCGTGGCCGGCTTCCTGCGCCCCGGCGACCACCTGCTCCAGGTCGAGCCCGAGGTCGGCGGATCTGACCGCAGGATCGTCCAGGTCACCAAGATCGAGCGGCTCGGCGAGATGGACGTCTATGACATCCAGACTGAGAGCGGCGAGTACCTTTCCGCGGGCCTGCGCGTGCACAACTGCTTCATCCTCGCGGTCGACGACACCATGCCCTCGATCCTTGAGTGGTACCGCGAGGAGGGCCTCATCTTCAAGGGCGGCTCCGGTGCCGGCGTGAACCTGTCCCGGATCCGGTCCAGCAAGGAACTGCTGTCCTCCGGCGGCACCGCCAGCGGGCCGGTGTCGTTCATGCGCGGCGCTGACGCGTCCGCCGGCACGATCAAGTCCGGGGGCGCCACGCGGCGCGCCGCCAAGATGGTCGTGCTGGACGTCGATCACCCTGACATCGAGGAGTTCATCGAGACCAAGGCGCGCGAGGAGGAAAAGATCCGCGTGCTGCGGGACGCCGGGTTCGACATGGACCTCGGCGGCAAGGACATCACCAGCGTTCAGTACCAGAACGCCAACAACTCGGTCCGGGTCTCGGATGAGTTCATGCGCGCGGTCGAGGATGGCCGCCCCTTCGATCTTCTCGCCCGCCGGTCGGGGGAGACGGTCACGCAGGTGGACGCCCGGGAGCTGTTCCGCAAGATGGCCAAGGCCGCCTGGGAATGCGCCGACCCCGGAATCCAGTACGACGGCACGATCAACGACTGGCATACCTGCCCGGAATCCGGGCGGATCACCGCCAGCAACCCGTGCAGTGAATACGTCCACCTGGACAACTCGTCCTGCAACCTGGCGAGCATCAACCTGCTCAAGTTCCTGCGCGACGACGACACGTTCGACGTGCAGCGGTTCAAGGCCGTTACCGAGCTGGTCATCACGGCGATGGACATTTCCATCTCCTTCGCCGACTTCCCGACGGAGAAGATCACGGCCACCAGCCGCGCCTACCGCCAGCTGGGCATCGGCTACGCCAACCTCGGTGCGCTGCTGATGGCGACCGGGCACGCGTACGACTCCGACGGCGGCCGGGCGATTGCCGCGGCCATCACGTCGGTCATGACCGGCACTGCTTACCGCCGCAGCGCCGAGCTGGCCGCTGTCGTCGGCCCCTACGACGGCTACTCGCGCAACGAGACCGCGCACAAGCGGGTCATGGCCAAGCACGCGGCCGCGTGCAGCGAGATCCGCGGCCGGGGCGGGATGGATGAGGAGATCCTGACTGCGGCCATCGCGGCGTGGCGGGAGTGCCTGGAGCTCGGGGACAAGAACGGCTACCGCAATGCGCAGGCCAGCCTGCTGGCCCCCACCGGCACCATCGGCCTCATGATGGACTGCGACACCACGGGCGTCGAGCCGGATCTGGCCCTGGTCAAGTTCAAGAAGCTGGTCGGCGGCGGATCCATGCAGATCGTCAACCAGACGGTGCCGCGGGCGCTGAAGAACCTCGGCTACCAGCCCGAGCGGGCCGAGGCGATCATCGAGTACATCGCCGAGCACGGTCACGTCATCGACGCGCCGGGCCTGCGCTCCGAGCACTACGAGGTGTTCGACTGCGCGATGGGCGAGCGCGCGATCAGCCCGATGGGTCACGTCCGGATGATGGCGGCGGTCCAGCCGTTCCTGTCCGGCGCGATCAGCAAGACCGTGAACCTGCCGGAGTCCGCCACCATCGAGGACATCGAGAAGATCCACTTCGAGGGGTGGAAGCTCGGGCTCAAGGCGCTGGCCATCTACCGGGACAACTGCAAGGTCGGGCAGCCGCTGTCGGTGTCCAAGAGGAAGGTGGCAGACCCGCCGGAGCCGGCCAGCGCGCCGCATGAGGTGCGGCCGGTGCGCCGGCGGCTGCCCCGGCAGCGCTCGGCGACCGTCACGCGGTTCTCCGTGGCCGGCGCCGAGGGCTACATGACGGCGTCCAGCTATCCCGACGACGGAGTGGGGGAGGTGTTCCTCAAGCTCGGCAAGCAGGGCTCCACGCTGGCCGGCGTGATGGACGCGTTCTCGATGGCGATTTCGGTCGGGCTGCAGTACGGCATTCCGCTGGAGTCCTACGTCGCCAAGTTCACCAACATGCGGTTCGAGCCGGCCGGTATCACCGACGACCCCGACATCAGGATGGCGAGC
This sequence comes from Streptosporangiaceae bacterium, assembly GCA_052146815.1. Lineage (GTDB taxonomy): Bacteria > Actinomycetota > Actinomycetes > Streptosporangiales > Streptosporangiaceae > DATJZH01. Next base: position 18,817 of record JBKQMG010000042.1, read on the forward strand.
TCGGTGATGGACTACATCTTCCGGCGCCTCGCGCTCGACCACCTGCCGTACGACCAGCGGGCCGAGCTCAGCGTCCTGTCAGCTGCCGAGCGGTCCGCCCGGCTGGCCGGGGACGACCCCGCGGCATCGGCGGAAGAACTCGATCCCGAAGAGCTGGCCCAGTCAGTGCCGGTGGAGAAGCAGCCGCGGCCTGCGGAGCCCACACGGTCCGAGACCAGCCTGCCGGCGGCCTCGTCGCCGCAGCCGCACAGCTCCATGGAGCTGATCGAGTCGCATCAGGGGCACAGCGCGGATGCGCCGCTCTGCCTCACCTGCGGCACCAAGATGCGGCCGGCGGGCAGCTGCTACGTCTGCGAGGGCTGTGGGTCCACTAGCGGCTGCAGCTGAAAGCGAGCGGCATTGCGCCAGATTCAACGTGCACCACACAGCGCGGGCGACTTGACGCGGTGCAGGGTACTGATGGCGTCTGGCGGAGTTCGCGCAAGGCCGTCAATTACTACCGAACTACGAAGCATCAGCGGCGGCCGGCGAACACCGAACACTTCGAATGAGCGTCCTCGCCAGTACGACGGATGCTTCTGAATAAGCTCGCTGGTCAGGCGGGGTGCGGCGATTTAACGCAACCCCCCTGAAGCGTCTCGGGGGGACAACTAAGGCCGTCGCGATGGCTATCGAACTTGTATTTGATAAATGTGAACGGACTGCTAACATGATGTGACAATGCCTCTCGGAGGCCGGAGGGCCCGATGATGAAACCCGCTGAGCTGTCTGATCTGCCTGGCCCCGGCCTTACGCTGCGCCAGCGCAAGATCATCCGGGCCATTGAGGACTCCGTACAGCGTTATGGCTATGCCCCCAGCATGCGGGAGATCGGCGAGGCGGCAGGGCTGGCGAGCACGTCGAGCGTCTCCCACCAGCTGTCGATGCTGGAGAAGAAGGGATACCTGAGCCGCGGTGCCGGGCGCCCGCGCACGGCTGTGATGCGGCTGCCCGCTGATCCGGCCGTCCAGGAGCATGCCGACGATGCTCAGGCCGGGATCGAAGCGCGAGACGTCGCACATGTGCCTCTGGTGGGCCGTATTGCGGCGGGCGGCCCGATTCTCGCCGAGCAGTCAATCGAGGACATCTTCTCTCTGCCCAGGCAGCTGGTCGGCGAGGGGAAGTTCATTGTGCTCAAGGTCGTCGGTGACTCGATGATCAATGCCGCGATCGCAGACGGCGACTGGGTGGTCGTCCGCCTGGAGTCGGACGTCGAGAATGGCGACATTGTGGCCGCGACGATCGATGGGGTCGAGGTCGAGGGCACGGTCAAGACCCTCAAGCGATCTGACGGTCACGTCTGGCTGATGCCGCACAACCCCCTCTACTCGCCGATTCTCGGTGACGACGCAACCATTGTCGGCAAGGTGGTGGCCGTGCTGCGCCGGGTCTGACCATTACAGACTGCAGCAGCCGCGCCGTTCTCTTCTTCTGCCGGCGCGGCGATCGTGCCGGCCAGCTGAACCGTTCTGCATGCCTCAGAACCCGGCGGGCCGGCGCACGGGGAGGAGCTCGCGCAGGAATGGGTCGGCCAGGCGCTGGCTGGTCACCCGGATGCGCGCGTCCACGGCGATGATCCCGTCCGGGCGGGCGATCACCGGGTTCAGATCAAGCTCAGCGACCTGGGGCAGCTGATCGGCGAGCTGCGACACCCTGAGCAAGGTGTCGCGCAGTGCGCAGATGTCCGCGGCGGGCCGACCGCCGTGACCGAGCAGCAGCGGGGCCGCGCGGATCGCGCGGACCAGGTCGTCGGCGTCGCTGCCGGTGAGAGGCGCAAGACGGGCCGCGCGGTCATCCAGGGCCTCGGTGGCCACCCCGCCGAGCCCGAACACCACCACGGGGCCCAACACCGGCTCCTGCACGATGCCCATGATCGTCTCGGTCCCTCCCGTGATCATGGGCTCGACAAGCACTCCCGACAGGCGGGCGCCGAATCTGTCCTGCAGGCGGCGCATCGCGTCACGCACCTCGCCGGCTCCGTGCAGATCCAGCTCGACCGCGCCTGCCGCGGACTTGTGGAGCAGTCCGGGCACGTCCGCCTTGACCGCCACATGTCCGCCGAAGCTGGCGGCCGCCTGGATCGCCGCGCTGACGTCCTCAGTCCGGTGGAACTCCACCATCGGGATGCCGTAGCAGCGCAGCAGGCTGTCCGCCTCCTCGGCGGATAGCCAGCCCCCGCCCGGCATCCGCTCAAGGAAGGCGCGCACGACTGTGCGCGCGTCCGGGACCCGGATGTCTGCGATCTCCGGGACTGTGCCGGGCGGCCGGGAACGCCATGCGCCGTGGCGGGCGGCCTGGGCCAGCGCCCGGGCGGCGGCCTCGGGATAGCCATACGTCGGCACGGCCGCGGACACCGGCCCGGCCGCGGGAACTGGCCCGGCCGCGGGAACTGGCCCGGCCGCCCTCGCCGGCGGCGGCGCCGACCCGGCCCCGTCATCAGATGCGGGCACGGCCGGGTAATCGGGCGCAGGCCAGGTCGCGGCGCAGGGCAGTAGCCGGACCGCCTCGCGCTGGTCCAGTACCACCGCCGCGACCGGGACTGGCAGCCGCTCGGCGGTGAGGGCGGGAATCAGGTCTGCGGCTGCCGTAGAAACCACCAGAGCGAGCACCGCGTCCACGCCGCCTTCCTCGGCGACTATGCGCAGGGCCGAACGGAAAGCCTCCGCGCTGACGGCGATCGTGGTGTCGACCGGACCGTCGACGGCAGCGCCGGAGGGCAGCACGTCGCGTAGCAGGCGACGGGCCTGCGGGCCGGCCCTGGCCACGGACAGGCCTGCCTCTGCGCATGCGTCGGCCGCCAGGACGCACGCACCGCCGCCGTTGGACACGATGGCGACCGAGCGGCCGGCCGGGATCGGCTGAGATGCGAGCAGCGCGGCGGCGTCGACCAGTTCGCCGAGGCTGGCGGTGGCGATGATCCCGGCCTGCTCGAACAGTGCCTGCCGGGCGATCAGCGGCGCGGCGGCCGCGGCCGTGTGGGAGGCGGCGGCCCGCTGACCCGGTGCTGACCGCCCGGCGTGGACCGTCAGGACCGGGATCCTGGCGGCGACCCGCCGCGCGGTCCGGGCGAACTTGCGCGGGCTGCCGAAAGATTCCAGGTAGAGCACTGCCAGTTCGGTGGTGTCGTCCGCCTCCCACCACATCAGCATGTCGCTGGCACCGACGTCGAGCATGCTGCCGACCGAGGCGAACGAGGAAATCCCGATGCCCAGCGCGGAAAGGTGCTCCAGCAGCGCCACGCCGACTCCGCTGGACTGGGTGACCAGGCCAGTGCGGCCGGGAGGAGGATGGTGCCGGGCGAAAGTGGCATCGAGCCCGATCGCCGGCACCGCGACCCCGAAGCAGTCCGGGCCCGCCAGCCGCATGCCTCCCTGCCGGGCGGTCTCGAGCAGGGCAGATTGCTGCGCGGGCGTGAGGCCGGAGGTGATCACCACCAGCGATCTGGCTCCGCGTGTCCCGCACTGGCGCGCCACGTCCAGGACGCCGTCGGCCGGAACCGCAACTACCGCGAGGTCGGGAGGTGCGGGCAGCTCGGCGACCGACCGGAAGCACGGGACGCCGTCAATGTCGCCAGCGTGCGGGCTGACCGCGTACAGGGCGCCCCGGAATCCCGCGTCGCGGATATTCGCGAGGATCTTCCGGCCGAGCGAGCGGGGCTGGCGGCCCGCGCCGATGACCGCGGCCGACCGGGGGGCCAGCAGCGACCCGAGGCTAGCGACATCGGCATGTTCCTCCCGGCCCGCCACGGCGTCCAGGTAGGGGCTGGCCTCGCCGAGAGCACTGCTGCGCGGCAGCGGCATGGACAGCTCTACCAGCTCCTGGTTATACCTGCGCTGCAGGGCCAGCCCCGCATCGCCGAGCACCTGCAGTACGGCGCTGTTGGCGGTGAGTGCCTCGGCGGTGAACGTCTCGACGCCGCTCGCACGGGCCAGCGAGACCAGATGCTCGAGCAGCAGCGTCGCGATGCCGCGCCCGTGCAGCCCGTCGGCCACTGCCAGGGCGACCTCCGCGGTCCCCGGCTCGCTGGTGGCCTCGTAGCTGGCGATCCCCGCAAGCTCGTCGCCCAGCAGCCCGAGCAGCGCTCCGTGGCCCGGGCCGGACTCGCGGCAGACCCGGCGGGCCTCCTGCCCGGCAGCCGCGTGGCTCATGCTGAAGAAGCGGAAGTACAGGTTGTCCGGCGACATCGCCTCATGCAGCCGCCGGACAGCTTCGTAATCCGCCGCGGCCGCCGGGCGGATGGTGAGAATGGTGCCGTCGGCCAGGAGCGCATACGAGCAGCCGGGCTCGGCCAGCGCCGCCAATCGATCACCCCCCCGCTTGCGGGCGCCCCGGACGCCAGACGGCCTCGGGCACTGCCTCCATTGACACCATCCGCCGTGTCATCCGCAAGGTGCGGGCGGGCACTTTCCGGATCCGGTGCCTGGTTGACGTGCCCCGGGCGCGGCAACAGGATGGCGCCATGGCCTTTACCCTGCTGGTCGTGCCCGCCGCAGCCCGCGTGGGGCCGGCGACATCGTGCCTGGGCCTGGTACGGGCTCTGGATCGCCGCGGCGTGCATGTCGCCTTCGTCAAGCCGGTGGCCCAGCCGCGAGCTGACGGCAGCCCGGACCGCTCGGCCGCGCTGGTCGCCGCGATCACCGCGCTGCATCCGCCGGATCCGCTTTCCACCGCGGAGCTGGAGCAGCAGCTCGGCGAGGGCGGAGTCAACGTCGTGCTCGAGAAGATCGTCGGGGCCTGGGAGCCGGTCTACGAAGGCTCCGAGGTCGTTGTCGTCGAGGGCCTGAGCCCCCGCCCGGACAGGCTTTATGTCAGCGCATTCAACCAGGCCCTGGCCAGAGCGCTCGACGCCGACGTCCTGCTCGTGCAGAACTGGCCGGCCGCGGACGCGGGCAGTCCCGAGGAGCGGGCAGATCCGGCACTGGAGGCGGGACCCGGCGCGGCACATGCGGTCGCCGAGGGCCTGGCCGAGTCACTCGCCATCACCGCAGGCGGGTACTGGTCTGGCGAGCGCGAGCGGGTAGTCGGCTGCATCATCAACGGCCTGCCGTCCGATGACCCGTCCGCGCAGGCTCAGCTGGCGGCCTCGCTGGAGCGGCGCGGGCTCCCGCTCATGGCCGCCGTGCCGTTCCGGCCAGAGCTGACCTGGATGCGCATGCAGGATCTTGCCCGCGAGCTCGAGCCGCGGGTGCTCAGCCACGGTGACATGTCGCGGCGGGTAAAGGGGGTGGCGATATTCGTCCGGGCTGTCCCGGCCGGCCTGCATGTGCTGACCGAGGGCAGGCTCGTCATCGTTCCCGCGGACCGCCATGAGGTGGTCATGGCTGCCTGTCTGGCCGCGCTCAGCGGAATCAGGCTGGCCGGCTTGCTGCTCAGCGATGGGACGGTGCCGGATCCGCAGGTCTGGGAGCTCACCAGGGCCGCGGCTGCCACCGGCCTGCCAATCCTCGTCGTCGGCGCAGGCAGTTTCGAGACCGCGACGCGGGTCAGTGACCTCGACCGGGGGCTGCCGGCCGATGACCTGGAACGGATCAAGGGCGTGGTCGACAACGTCGCTGATTCGCTGGACGCGTCCTGGCTTGAGTCGCTGCCCCGTTCCTCGCGGCCGCGCCGGCTCAGCCCTGCCGCCTTCCGCTACCGGCTGGAGGAGCTGGCCCGCGCCGCCGACGCGTGCATCGTCCTGCCGGAAGGCACCGAGCCCCGTATCTTGCGGGCAGCAGTCACCTGTGCGCAGCGGGGCATCGCCCGCTGCGTGCTGCTCGGCCCCCCTGACCAGGTAGCCGCCGAGGCTCGCGGCCTCGGGCTGCAGCTGCCGGACGCCGTCAGCGTTGTCGATCCGCAGGCCGTTGCCGAGCGCTTCGTCGCTCCGCTGGCCTGGCTGCGGCGGCGCCAGGGCTGGACCGAGGATCTTGCCCGCGATCACCTCACCGACCCGATCATGGTCGGCGCGATGATGCTCCAGCAGGGCGAAGTGGACGGCATGGTCGCAGGGGCCGGGCACACCACCGCGGCCACGGTCCGTCCGGCGCTGCAGGTGCTCGGCAACAGGGCAGGCAGCCGCCTGGTGTCATCGGTGTTCTTCATGTGCCTGCCGGACGAGGTGGTCGTCTACGGCGACTGCGCTATCAATCCCCGGCCTGACGCGGAGGATCTGGCCGATATCGCGATCCAGAGCGCGGCGTCGGCTCAGGCCTTCGGCATCGAGCCCCGGGTGGCGATGATCAGCTTCAGCACCGGCGATTCTGCGGTCGGCAAGGACGTCAGCAAGGTCGCCGAAGCGACCCGCATCGTGCGCGAGCGCGCGCCTGGCCTGGCGGTCGACGGCCCTTTGCAGTACGATGCCGCCGCGATCGCGTCGGTGGGGCTCAGCAAGCGTCCCGGCAGCGCGGTAGCCGGGCACGCCAGCGTCTTTATCTTCCCTGACCTGGACACCGGGAACACGACTTACAAGGCGGTGCAGCGCAGCGCGCATGTCGTCAGCATCGGCCCGATGCTGCAGGGCCTCGCCAAGCCGGTCAACGACATCAGCCGCGGCGCCCTGGTCGAGGACATCATCTACACGATCGCTCTCACCGTCATCCAGTCGCGCGCCCCCTGAGGCCTGCCGCTGGCGCCCCGCCGGCCGTCGGCGGGCCGGCGCCGGGATGATGGCCAGAGCACGCTGAAGCAGAGCACCCTGAAGCCGGGCAGGCAGGGCCGTCTGCGGGTAGACGCAGGGCATGGCCGTTCTCCGCGACCTCCGCCAGATGCTCGGGCAGCTGCAGCCCCGCCAGCGTCCGGGCCGGTACGTGTTCACCACCGTGGGGTCAGTGCCGCCCGCGGGCGTGCGGCCCGTGATGACCTTTACCGAGGACGAGGGCCTGACGGTGATCATCAGCCAGGATGAGGCGGATGCGGCGAGGCTGGCCTACGACCTCGTCACCGAGTGGATCACCCTGACGGTCAGCAGTGCGCTGGACGGCGTCGGGCTGACGGCCGCCGTCAGTGCTGCGCTCACCCGCGCCGGGATCAGCTGCAACGTGGTCGCCGCCACCCACCACGATCACCTCTTCGTGTCGGCCGGCAGAGCGGCCGAAGCCGTCGCCATCCTCGGGGAACTGGCGAGCCGCAACCGCTGACCGGGCCCGAGCCGTCCGGTCAGCGGATCCGGGTCCGGGCTCGCACTGCTCCATATCCGCCATTTTCCGGCGAGCCGCCCGCCACTTCCTTCCTGGCGGGGCGCTGGTGTGCTAGCCAGAACCTGGCGGGCAAGCCAGGCGCATGGCAGTGACGCAGGTCGCCCGAACAGCAGTGCGGAACGGGGAAGGACAAGCCAGTGAGCGGTGGCGACCTTCTGGCGCAGGCCACGGCCGAGCTGTACTCGGCTGACCCCGACGTGTTCATCGAGCACCGGGACCTACTCGCAGCCCGGGCCCGGGCCGCCGGCGACGCGCCCGCGGCCAAGCGAATTTCCGGGCTGCGGAAGCCAACCCGGTCCGCCTGGGTGATCAACCGGATGGTCCATGCTGCGCCGCAGACGGCGGAGCAGCTTGCCGCACTCGGGCAGGAGCTCCGCGCAGCGCAGAGATCCCTGGACGGCACGGCCATCCGCGAGCTGTCGCTGCGGCGGCGCGAGCTGATCGACGCCCTAGCCCGGCAGGGGTTCGCGGTGGCCGGGCTGCACGCACCGCCCGCTGCCCTGCGAGACGAGGTCACTGCCACGCTGGCCGCGGCGCTGGCTGATCCGCAGGTCCATGAGCAGCTGGCGGCCGGGAACCTGGTCCGCGCCGTCCGGGCCGAGGGGTTCGGGCCCGCCGGGCCGGCGCTGACTCTGGTGCCGCCGCTGCCTGGCGAGGGCCGGACGCCGGGGTCCCGCCGGCCGGCGGGACGGGTCGCCGCGGCTGCGGGCCCGGCCGCGCCGGCCGCCGGAAGGACCGGAGCGGCTGCTAGCCGGCCGGCGTCGACCGGGAACCGCCGCTCCGCTGCGCAGGGGGAGGCGGGCCGTGACCGGATCGACCGGGAGCACGCGGCCCGGGAGGACGCGCCCCGGGAGCACGCGGAACGCGAGCGGGCGGAGCGCGAGCGGGCTGAGCAGGAGCGGCGCCGGCAGGCGGCCTTGTCGGAAGCTGAGCGCGCGGCGGCGGCGGCGGACCAGGTAGCCCGGGCCGCCGCGGAAGCCGAGCGCGACCAGGAAAGCGCCGTGCGCAGGCTCGAGGATCAGCTGGCAGACGCTCGTCAGCGGCTGGCCGACGCACGCGCCCGCGGCCGCCAGGCCCGGGCGGCGCAGGGGCGATCGCGCCAGGCACTCACCCGGCTGCAGAACGAGCCTTCCGGCCGCTCAGCCGCCAGGCACTCCCGGTGACGTGTGCGGGCCCTGCGAGCTAACTGCCCTCGCTGCCCCCGCCGCCGGCCGGGCCGCCATCGTGGCGCGGTGAACGGCGTGAGCCGGACATGGTCGGCGCCAGCGGCAGCTGTGCGGGCGGCTTGACCTCCTCCAGCCGCAGGTAAGTGACGAGCCGCTGGCCGCCTCTGGTCGCCAGCGACGCCAGTACCTGCTGCAGATCGGCGACGTCCCTGGCCACCACGCTGAGCACGTAGTCCGTTTCCCCGGCCACGTTGTCCGCGGAAATGATCTGCGGCAGTGCCCGGATCTGGTTCTCGAAAATGCGGCTGGAGCGCGGGTCGTGGCGGGCCAGGGTGGCTGTCACGTACAGCTGCAGCGGGAATCCGGCCGCCGTCGCGTCGAGCTGCGCGCTGATGATCCGGATGACTCCCGACTCCTTCAGGCGGCGGACCCGGTTCAGGGTGGCGGCGGGGGAGAGCCCGACCATGCGTGCCAGCTCGACGTTCGTGCGGTCTGCGTCAGCCTGCAGCGCAGTGAGCAGCTTAACGTCAATTTCGTTAAGTTCAACGGCCATATTACGCGAGTATATTTCACTAACGGCCCTCCAGAGCAAATTCTGTGGTACCCAGCGGTAACCATGGAGATATGAACTTCGACCGTCGCCGCGCTCTGGCGGCGCTGACCGCCGCCGGGCTGCTGTGGGGAACCACCGTGCCGCTGTCCAAGGTCGCCCTGGAGTGGCTGCCGCCCGGCTGGCTCGCCTTCGTGCGCTTCGCCGTGGCGGCCGCGATCCTGCTGGTGGCCGTCCGGTCCCGGCTGCGCGGTGCCGTCAGCCCGGCCGTGCTGGTCTCGGGCGCACTCGGATACGGCGGATCAGTCCTCGTGCAGAACGCCGGCATCACGCGGACCAGCATCAGCCACGCGGCGCTCCTGGTGGGCGCCACCCCCGTGCTGGTCGCGATCATCGCAGCCGTCTGGCATCGCAGCGTGGCGCGCCCGCTGGCCTGGGCGGGCTTCGCGCTCTCCGTCGCGGGCGTCGCCCTGGTGGCCAGCGGCGGGGGAGGCAGCGCGACGGCCAGTGGTGACGGCCTCGTGCTCGCGTCCCTGCTGATGTCGGCTACTTTCACCGTCGCGCAGACCCGGCTGCTGCGCGGCCGCGACCCGATCGCGGTGACCGCCGTGCAGTTTCTCGCCGCGGCTGTCGCGGTGCTGCCGGTCGCCGTGCTGACCGAGAAGGTGCCGTCGGTCCCGGCGGCCGGCGCGGGACCTGTCCTCGCTGTCGCCGGGCTGGCGCTCGGGGGCACCCTGCTGCCCTTCACGCTGTTCGCCTTCGGGCAGGCGCGGGTGAAGGCCGAGGTGGCGGGCGCGTTCCTCAACCTCGAGCCGCTCGTCGGGGCCGTGGCCGGCGTCGTCATCTTCGGCGACCCGGCGAGCGCGGGGCAGCTGGCCGGCGGGCTGGCCATTCTGGCGGGCATCGCGCTGGGCAGTCTGCCGCTGCTCACCCGACCGCGCAGGCCGCGCGGCAAGCGGGTCCAGTGCGCTTACAGCGGCGCTCCCTGTTAGCTTGTCTGCCATGACTGAGGCACGTGGTGTACTGGTGACCGGCGGAGCCGGATTCGTGGGTGCGACGCTGGTCCGGCGGCTGATCGGCAGCGGGCACTCAGTGCGCGTATTCGACAACTACACGACCGGCGACGCGTCATTCCTGGCGGGCGTCGACGCCGAGCAGGTCGAGGGAGATATCCGGGACACCGCGGCCCTCGACGCCGCCCTCGCCGGCATGAACTCGATCGTGCACCTGGCGGCAGCCGGCTCCGTCGTCATGTCCGTCGAGGACCCGGTGACGAACTTCGACGTCAATGTCGTGGGCACCTTCCGGGTGCTCGACGCGGCGCGCCGGGCGGGCGTGCGGCGAGTCGTCCTGGCCTCGACCGGAGGCGCGCTGATCGGTGACGCCACGCCGCCGGTTGACGAGGATTCCCTGCCGAAGCCCATCTCGCCCTACGGCGCGAGCAAGCTGGCCGGCGAGGGCTATGCCTACGCGTTTGCCAAGGCATTCGGCCTGCCTGCCGTCGCGCTTCGGTTCGCCAATGTATACGGGCCGTGGAGCGCTAAGAAGCGCGGGGCCATGACCATGTTCTTCCGGGCGCTCCACGACGGCCAGCCCATCGTGATCTACGGAGATGGCTCGTCGTCGCGCGACTACACCCATGTCGAGGACATCGCTCGCGCGCTGGAACTGGCGCTGGACAGCGACGTCCCCGGCGGCACCGTGCTGCACATCGCCTCCGGCGTCGAGACCACAGTGGCCGAGCTGGCCCAGCTGTGCCGGGCCGCGGCAGGCAAGCCCGACCACCCGGTCGAGTACCGGCCCAAGCGGCCCGGTGAAGTGGGTCGCAACTTCGCGTCCTACGACCTGGCCAGCAAGATGCTCGGATATGTGCCCAGCATCAGCCGCGAGGATGGCATCCCTGCGACCTGGGACTGGTTCCAGGAATCGGTCTTCAAGGGGTAGTCCCGGCTCCCGCCGGCGGGCCGGCGCGAGCGCGGCCGCCGATACGATGGCTGTCGCGCGTCGGGCCGGGCCGGCCTCGGCTACAGCATCAGCCTGGATAACACCATCAGGAGGAGCACGCGATGAGCACAGTCATGTCCCCGGTGGCCGTCCTGTTAAGGGCCGGGCTGCTGGCCGCGCTCGTCTCGCTCGCCGTGCCGCAGGCCGCCCTGGCGGCGGGCACCACGCACAGCGGCAGGTACAGCGTCAGCGGCGGCCTGCTGAATGCGCGGACGGTGGACACGCCGCTCTACCAGACGCTCAGCACCGCCAGGATGTGCGTGCGCATCGAGGGCAGCCCGGGCAGTTACGGCTGGCAGTTGCGGCTGATCTGGTACGACAAGGGAAAGAACAAGGTCCTCTGGCATCGGTTCGGCCACCGGACGCGCATTGTCTGCAGCCCGCGCAAGCGGCTGCGGTGCCATTGCGCGCCCAAGGTGTACGACGCGATCACAGCAGAGCGGCTCGCCTCGATCCACGGCTGGTGGAAGGTGCACACCAACTGAGCAGGCTGAGCGGGCTGCGCCGCGGGATGAGCGGACTGCGCCGCGGGGCCCGGTGCTGACGAGGACAGGCGGGATGGCGGCATGCGGATCGCGACCTGGAATGTGAACTCCGTGCTGGCCAGGCTGCCCCGGCTGGTGGACTGGCTGGAGCAGGCCGCGCCGGACGTGGTCTGCCTGCAGGAGACGAAGGTCGGCGCCGATGCCTTTCCCGCCGACGCGGTCACGCCGCTCGGCTATGCCGTCGCCCACCACGGCGAGGGGCGCTGGAACGGCGTGGCCGTCCTGTCGCGGGTGGGGCTGGCCGATGTCGTGCGCGGGCTCGACGATGACCCCGGCTTCCCCGACGAGCACACGCCGGAGGCCCGCACCATCGCGGCTACCTGCGGCCCGGTGCGGGTGCGGTCGGCGTACGTTCCCAACGGGCGCAGCCCCGGTGATCCGCACTACGCCTACAAGCTGCGCTGGCTGGCGGCCCTGCGGGCGGCGGTCGCCGCCGATGCGGCCGGCGACCGCCCGTTCGCGCTCATGGGCGACTTCAACGTCGCGCCGACCGACGCCGACGTCTGGGACCCCGCCGCCTTCGCCGGGTCGACTCATGTCACGCCTCCGGAGCGGGCGGCGCTGGCCGCGCTGCGCGACACCGGCCTGGCCGACGTCATTCCGCGCATCGCCAAGGGACCGCATCCGTTTACGTACTGGGATTACCGCGCGGGCGCGTTCCACAAGGGCATGGGCATGCGCATCGACCTGGTGTACGCGAACGCGGCCCTGGCCGCCGCAGTATCAGATGCCTGGATCGACCGGGAGGCGCGCAAGGGCAAGGGGCCAAGCGATCACGCGCCCGTCATCGCCGACGTCAGCCTGTGACTCGGCTCAGGTGCTCTGCCGAGAGGGCTCCGGCAGCGGGCCGGCCCGACGTTGCGGTGCGATCTGACAGTGCGGCGCGATCTGACCGGTGCCGCGGTCTGGCCGCGCAGTGGCGCCGGCGCGATGGCCCGGGTCGGGGGAAGGGTTCCGGGCCATCGCGCGGCTGCTTGCCGATCCGGCCGGCGGCCGGGAACGCCCGCCGGGCCAGACCATGAATCAGCACCCAGATGACGGGCCGCGCCCGGCCCGGTCACCTCTGCGCGTGCAAGCTCTGTACCTGGCCATCGCACTGCGCGGTACTGGTGTTACGGGACGGGCGCACGGGCCCGCTGATCTCGATTCCGTGAGATTCGGCAGGCGCCGGGCTCGGCTGGCGCGGACCCGGCCTTTATCCTGACGGGACAGTGACCTCGGGAACGGCGGCGGAAGGGACGGGGCGAGCAGCGACCGGCGGCCTGATCCGGGCCGGCAACATTTTCCCTGGCATCCATTGCGTGCTGCCGAATGCAGTGAGTAATGCGCTATACAGGTCATAGTAAAAAGGGAGCGAGATGCGGCCACGGGATCCTTCTGCGCCCCTGCGTCGGCGGTGGACGGTGCAGGACGCACTGAGCCGCCTGCGCCAGAACTACGCCGCGGCCCCGCTGGCGGTCAAGGTCCTGGCCATGATCGTGCTCTGCATGCTGGCGATCCCGCTCGCCTCGGTGTTCCTGCTCGCGGGCCTGGTCTACGCGCCCTACGCGGTCTGGAAAGGGCACCGCGCCGTCATCGCGTCGCTGTCGGTGGCCCTGTGGGGCCTGGTCCTGGTGACGGCCGAGGCGCAGGGCCGTGATCTGCCGCATTACCTGCTCTGTGTGCTCCCGCTCGCTGCCGCTGCCGCCGCTCACCTGGGATCACTGGGGCGCCGGTTCGTGCCCTGCCGGACGGTGGCCTGGACGCTGGTCTGGTCCCTGCCGGCCGGGATCGTCACCTTCCGCTTCTGGCATAGCCAGCCTTACGTCGGGCCCGCATTAGCGTGGCTCATCGCCCTGATCGTGCTCGGCTGGCGGCTGGCCAAGTCGTGGCAGGACGAGCGGGCTTACGGCCGCCAGCAGGCCCGCGGGCCTGCCCTGGCCGCCCCCTATGGCTGGTCGCCGCGGCCGCCCCGCACCGGGCAGGCTCCGCCGCACCCCGGCCAGAACGGCAGGCCGCCCGCCGGCGCCGCCCCCGATCCCCGGCTGCCGAACGGCCGGCCGCCCCCCGCCCGGCCGCCGGACGGCCGCCCGCCTGATGCCCGCCAGGGCGCGCGGCCAGACGGCGCCCGGTCTGGCCCGGCCGGTGACGCCGCCGCTGCGCGCGGCGCCGACGGCTTGCGCACCCGGCCCGGCGGCGAGACCAGCCGGGACCGGGCCGCCGCCGAATGGCCCGAGATCACCATTGACGAGGCGATGGCCGAACTCGATGCGATGATCGGCCTGACGGCGGTGAAAGATCAGGTCCGGTCGATCGCCGCCTCGATCGAGGCCGCCCGGCGCCGCGCCATGTCCGGCCACGGCTCCGACAAGCCGATGCAGCATTTCGTCTTCCTCGGTCCCCCCGGTACCGGCAAGACGGCGGTCGCGCGGATCATCGCCAAGATTTTTTATGCGCATGGCCTTCTCGACCGCCCGGCGGTGATCGAGGCGCAGCGCGCCGACCTGGTGGGGGAGTACCTGGGCGCGACCGCGATCAAGACCAACGAGCTGATCGACTCGGCGCTCGGCGGGGTCCTGTTCATCGACGAGGCCTACAGCCTGGTCAACGAGGGCGACGGCCAGGGCGACCGGTTCGGCAACGAGGCGGTCCAGGCGCTGCTCAAGCGGGCCGAGGACGACCGCGAGGACCTCATCATCATCCTGGCCGGGTACGAGCGGCAGATGGAGAACTTCCTGGCCACCAACCCCGGCCTCACGTCCCGGTTCGGCATCCGGGTCCAGTTCCCCGGCTACACCCCGGCCGAGCTGCTGTCGCTGGCTGATCTCGCGCTCGAGCGGCGCGGCGAGCTGCTCGACCCCGACGCCCGGCCGGTGCTGTGGCGGATGTTCGAGGAAGTGGGCCGCCGCCGGCTGGCAGACGAGCTGGGCAACGGCCGGTTCGTCCGGAGCCTGCTGGAGAAAGCCGGGCAGGCCAGGGACGTGCGCGTGATGAGCGGCGACGCCGAGCCGTCATCGTCGGACCTGGTGACGCTGCGCGGCGCCGACATCGAGCACGCCTACACCGAGCTGACCAGCCGGTACCGCGGCTACGGTCAGACGCCGACGCTGGAGTCGGCGCTGGCCGAGCTCGATGCTCTCGTTGGCCTGGAGCCGGTCAAGCGGCAGGTGCATGAGATCGCCGCGCAGCTGCGGGTGGCCCGGCTGCGGGACCGGCAGGGCCTGGCCAGCCAGCCGCCGGCCCGGCACTTCGTCTTTACCGGGCCGCCTGGCACCGGCAAGACGACGGTGGCCCGGATCCTCGGCCGGATCTTCGCCGCGCTCGGCCTGCTCGTGCGGCCCAGCGTGGTGGAAGCGCACCGCGCCGACCTGGTCGGCGAGCACCTGGGCTCGACCGCGATCAAGACGAACAAGCTGGTCGACTCGGCGCTCGGCGCCGTCTTGTTCATCGACGAGGCGTACTCCCTATACAACGAGGGCTACTCCGGCGGCGATGCGTTCGGCTCGGAGGCGGTGGCCACGCTGCTCAAGCGAGCCGAGGATGACCGCGACCGGCTGGTGATCGTGCTGGCGGGCTACACCCCCGACATGGACAGGTTCCTGCGCAGCAACCCCGGCCTGGCTTCCCGGTTCAGCGTCCGGATCGGCTTCCCCAGCTACACCCCGGCCGAGCTGACGCAGATCGCCCTGGTCATCGCCGCGCGGGCCGGCGACAGCTTCGCCGGGGACGCGGTGCCGGTCCTGACCGAGATCTTCCGTGAGGCCTGCCAGAACGGCCGGATCGACGAGCTCGGCAACGGACGGTTCGCCCGGTCCCTGTTCGAGCGCGCGTGCGCATCGCGGGATGTGCGGGTCGCGCAGCTCGGCGAGGCCGCCAGCGCCGCGGACCTGACGACCGTGGCCGCCGCGGACCTGCTCGCGGCCTGCCGCGAGCTCAGCGGCTGACAGGACAGCCGGGCGCCGACGGTCACGGCGCCGGCGGGCCGCGCCCGCGCAGGCCCGCCGGATGGTCAGCGGGTCCCGGCCATGGAAGCCGCAGGCGATGTTGTTCGCGCTCGTGACCACCGACAGGAGGGCCGAGTCGTCACCGATCTGCCCCACGGCGAAGCTCTCGCCGAGGTCAGCGTTGCGGTCGACGACGGGCACCCCGGTGGTCACACGGGCTCCTCCGGCGGCAGGTCCGCCAGGGCAAACGCGATGGCGCTCTCGTCCGTCCCGGCCGCCCGGATGGCGCTGATCAGCTCATGCAGGATCTCATGGCGGTCCTCGCCGATGTCCAGCAGCCGCTGGGCGGCCTCCCACAGCTCCGGCGGGTCGCCGCGCCACAGCCGGTCGGCCAGGGCGAGGTGCCGGTCGAGATGCTCCTCGCTCGCGCGGCGGCCGGCCGGGTCGTCGTGCTCGGCGGCCAGCAGCTTGCGGCGATCGGCGGGGCCGGCCGGGTCGAGCGCGCCGAGGTCGATGCCGCGGTAGGTGCCCTCCAGCACCGGGAACGCGAAGGCCCGGCGCGGCAGCGCCTCCAGATCGCGGTCGGGGAGCAGCCGGGCAACCAGCCTGGGTTCCAGGCCGAACGAGGCGGGGTCGTGATAGACGCGGGTGAATGTGCCCATGGAGTCGAAGACCGCGTCCAGCGTCATCCGGATCGCGGTCGCGTCCAGGCCGGACCGGCGGCCCGCCCAGCGCACCCAGGCCGCCACCACATGCGGCATGGCGTGCTGCTCGGCCGGCGACAGCATGACCTTCCTCGGCAGCCAGTCCAGCAGGAAGGTCTCGACCTTGGCCGGGCTCACCCGCAGCGGGCGGCCGAAGTCCCGGTCGCAGCCGTACTCGACGATGTGATCGGCGCACCGGCTGGCCGCCTCCCGGTCGGAGAGGTCCTCGGCGTCGTCGGAGGCCAGGAACTCGGCGGCGAGCATGGCCCGGCGGTCCTTGCGCCACTGCGGCCGGCGCCCGGCCGCCAGTGTGCTGCGGGCCTGCGACGAGGCCGCCGCCGGGGCGGGCCACATGCCGGCCGCGGTGACGGGCTGCGCCGGGGGCAGCGTGTGCACCCGCGCCCTGATGAACGCGTGATAGGCGGGGAACGAGGCACTGACCGGCGGATCCGCGGCGCTCTCGGTCGCGGCGAGCGCCGATTCCAGCAGGCGCCTGGCCTGCGGCGGCCCGACTTGCTCGAAGGTGGGACGTCCCGGTCCGGGCGCGGGCTGGCCCTCCCCGGCCGGATCGCGCCGTGCGCCGGCATCGCGGCCGGCTGCGCCGCCTTCGGGGGCCGCGGCGCTGCCGAGGACCGCAGCCCCCGAAGGCGGCGCGAGCTGCGGATCGCGGGCGCCGTCCCGGCAGTAGTCGAGCAGCTTGCCGACCTGAGAGGTCACCCACCCGTCGCGGGCCATGCCGCCGGCGTTGTACTCGACCACGACGACCAGCGCGTGCTGCTCCTGGCCGGCGTAGCTGAACACGCAGACGACCTCGTCACGGTCGCCGAACGCGTCTGAGTTGATATAGCACTCGGCGGCCTCGACCGCGCCCACGTGCTCGGCCCAGCGCGGACGGGCGACGCCGCGGTCCATCAGGGCCAGCGCCGCCTGCTCGGCCTGGGCCGCCTGGCGCGGCGTGCCGAGGCAGGCAATTCCGGACAAAAGTGCCAGTGCGGCGGGGCTGCCCTGGTCGGCGGCGTAGGCGACCAGGCCCTCTCCCACGAGTTCCTCGATGTCAGCCCGGCGGCGGCGGCCCTCGCGCATTCCGCTGCGGCCGGGTCGCTGTCCCCACCACGTCCCGAGCAGCTCGCTGACCATCAGCTCCGCATCCAGCGGGCTGCGGACCGCCAGCAGCTCGCGCGCAGCGCGCAGCATCTCGGCGAACAGGGCGTTGGGCGGCGGACCGGGCAGGCCGCCGGGTCCGCTCCGCTGACCGGGCGGACCGGAGGCGCCGGAATGACCGTGGCCGCCTGGGGGCTGTCTGCGTCGGCTCTGCGGGCTCACTTGGTCAGCTTTCCAGATGCGCGGGTGACGATGCCATGCGTGAGTGCGGCGCGCCGCCGTTTCTCTTTGCGGGCAGCCACTTCTCCTTCCTGGACGGCCCGGCGCCGGCAACGGCGCACCGGGCTGGAGCCGGCAGGGTGGCCGGCCCGAGAGCGCGATCAGCGGATCTGATCAGTATCCTCCAGCAAGGCCGGGTCTGCGGCCGATCCCGGCGGGTAATGCGATCTGTCCCCGCGCCGGGCACCGCCGCCGGGCGCGCCCGGGCTGCCCCGCCCCGGGCTGCCCCGCCCCGGCGGCCCCGCCGGGGCCGTTGCGCCCGGCGCGATTTCAGGCCCTCACACCGCCGCCGCGAGGCGGCGCGGCACGCTGTGTGGCGCCGAGTTGCGGTCCGTGGCCTGCTTATGCTCGTTGTAGCCGCTAGCCTTCTTGTGTCCGCAGTGAGCAGGGAGGAGCGCACATGACACGCGCTCGCACGGGTGCGGGGTGTTCGCGGTGAGCACCGGGACCTCCGTGCCAAGGCCCCGTGTGCCCGGTATGGACAATTCTGATTCCGCGCTTTTCGCGACCCTGATGAGCAAGGCGCCGATGGGCGTGGCTCTCATCGGTGCCGACCTGCGTGTCCGGCGGGTCAACGAGACCCTGGCCCGGATCAGTGGTCTGCGGCAGGCCGAGCATATCGGCCGGGCCCCGGCCGAGCTGTGGCCTGAGGCCCTGGCTGCGCGGGCGGAATCGGCAGTCCGGCGGGTGCTCGGCGGGCAGCCGCCGCTTTCGGGTCAGGACCAGCTGGTCCTGGTGCCCGGTCCGGCCAGTCCGGCCGGGGACGGCGAGCAGGTCCCGGCGGACGGCGCGGCGGCCGCCGAGGACGAGGACGCTCCGGCCAGCCGGCAATGGGAGCTGTCGTGCTACCCGGCCCGCGACGCCGAAGGAGATGTCGAAGGCGCCGTGCTGATCGCCATCGACGTCACCGAAGTCACCGATGGCCAGGAGGCCGTCCGCCGCAGCGAGGAGCGCTATCGCTCGCTGGTGCAGGCCAGCGCTCAGGTGGTCTGGGTCACCACCCCGGCCGGCGAGATCACCGAGGATTCCCCCGAATGGCGGTGGATCACCGGCCAGACGGCCGAGGAGTACCGGCGCGGCGGCTGGCTGGGCGCGGTCCATCCCGAGGATGCCGAGCGGGTCAGCCGGGACTGGCAGGAGTGCATCAGCACCGGCAAGGTGTTCGAGAGCCGCTACCGGGTCCGCACCAAGACCGGCTCGTACCGGCACTACGACGTGCGCGCCGTCCCGATCGAGCGGGACGGGAAGATTATCGAGTGGGTCGGCGCCAGCACCGATGTCACCGCTCAGCGCGAGGCCGAGGAAATGCGCGGCCGGCTCACCGAGCAGCTGTCCGCGGCGGCGCTGCGTACCGCCCGGCTGCAGCAGGCGACCTCCATGCTCGCCGAGGCGCTGACCGTGGACAAAGTGGTGGAGGTCATTACCGAGGTCGGGCGGTCCGCGATCGGCGCCGAGCGGTCGGCGGTCGCGATGCTCGACTCCGAGCGGCTCCGGCTGCGCACGGTCAATCCCGGCGGCCTGCCGGGCGGCCCCGGCGCGATGAGCGCTGATATCCCGCTCGACACGCCCAGCGTCATGACGGCCGCGATCACGGCCCGGCGGCCCTTGCTGCTGGAGAGCCCGGACGCGCTCCGGCGGTATTTCGCTGACACCGACGCCGGCGTCGAGCTGTTCCTCACCCACAGCGACGAGCGGGCCTGGGTGGGCCTGCCGCTGCTGTCGTCGGGCGCTGCGCTCGGGGCCCTGCGGTTCTCCTTTACCCGGCCCCGCCAGATCACCGAGGAGGAACGGGTCTTCCTCGAGGCGCTGGCCGGCCAGTGCGCCATGGCCCTGGAGCGCGCCTCGCTGTTCGAGCGCGAGCACACCACCGCCGAGACCCTCCAGCGCAGCCTGCTGCCCGACCGGCTGCCTATCGTGCCGGGCATCATCCTGGAGGCGCGCTACCTGCCGGTCACCAGGAACATGGAAATCGGCGGGGACTGGTACGACGCTTTCCGGCTGCCCGACGGGAAGCTCGCGGTCGCCGCCGGGGACGTCATGGGGAAGGGGCTCACCGCCGCAGCGGGCATGGGCCGGGTCCGCAATGCGCTGCGCGCGCTCGCGCTGACCGATCCCCGCCCGGCCGCCGTCCTGGCCGGGCTGGACCGGCTGTTCATCGCGACCGAACTCGAGGAGCAGGTCACCACGGTGGCCTACCTGGTCGTCGACCCCGAGACGGGCGACGGCATGGCCGGAAATGCCGGCCATCTGCCGCCGCTGCTGCTGTCCGCCGGGGCCGCGCCGAGGCTCGATCAGACCGAGGCAGGCACCCCGCTGGGCTGGGCCAGCCCGCGCCAGCAGTACGCGTTCCGGCTGCCTCCCGGCAACACTGCGGTGCTTTATTCCGATGGACTGGTAGAGAACCGCAGGCGCGGCCTCGACTCCGGCCTGGATGAGCTGGTCTCGGTCGCCGCGCAGGCACCAGCGGACATCCTGGAAGATCCCGCGAAACTGCTGGATTACCTGGTGAGCCGGATGATGGCGGGGCATGAGCAAGACGATGACGTGACCGTGCTCGTCCTGCACATGCCGGCCAGGGACGCTGTCGTGCCTGTCCGCCGGGCACGTTCTGCCGCAGTTGCGAGAAAGGGCAAGGTATGACAGATGCGAGTACGATTCGCGAGCGTGTGCTCGCAGTGACGGGGAGATCGCGCGGCCGGGACTCGCGGCTGTACAACCTACCCGTCCACTCCGCCTAAGGTGGTGGACGGGAGCGAAGCTGGTCCCAGCGGCGGTTTACTGCCGCAGGAGCCCGGCTTCCGGCACGGTCATAAGAGCGCGGCCCGCACGGTAGGGTCCATTTCTCGCCATACGTTTGCCGGAGAGGTGCTTGTGTCACCTGCGAGAGCGGTCAGCAAGGGGTCGGAAGCGGCGCGGCGGGCCGCCATCCAGCGAAGGAAGGGGTGACCGAAGTGGCAGGCGCTGCAGGCTCCGCAGCGCGGAGGCAGCCAGGGCCGTCAGGCCGGGGCGCGCGAGCTGCGCAGCAGTCCGCGGTCAGTTCCGATCCCGCGGTCGCCCTGGTGCACGACGATGACGTCGCGGCGCAGGCCGGGCAGCGTTCCTCCGGCGATTCAGCGGGCACGGGCAGGTCGTCGGGGCGGCAGCGCAGGGTATCCGGTAATAAGTCCGCTGCCGCTGAACTGGCCAACCAGGCAGCAGACCAGGCAGCCACGAAAGACACTGATGGCAGTGACGGTGCGGAAGGAGCTGGCAGCATGCGTGGCAATACCGCAGGCACAGCGCGCCGCGGCGGGCAGGGCAACGGGCGCAAATCCGCAACAGCCGTGAAAGACAGGTCTGCGGCAGGCGCCCCGGCAGCGGAAGCGCAGGGGGGAACCGATGGTGACTACGGACGGACGGGCGTGAGCGCAGACCTCGATTTCGATGACCCGGCGACTGAGACCGCGGAGCTGGACGGTGAGCCAGATCTGACGGCAGTGGCCGACCTGGACGCCGACGCCGATCTGGACGTCGAGCTTGACGTGCTGGCCGATGACGATGTCGAGGTGGTCGTCGGCCTGGAGATCGATGAGGTCGCCGTCGACGGCGAGGCCGATGACAGCGCCCCGGCCGAGGACGGCGAGCAGGCCGGGGGAGCCGCCGCGGTAGCGGTAGGCGCCGCGGCTGCCGCAGCCGTCGTGGTCGCGGGCGCGCCGGCCAAGGCCGCCGGCGAGGAGGGCGAGGACGAGGCCTTCGTCTACGGCGACGATGACGAGGATCTGCCCGCCGCCCAGGTGGCCGTGGCCGGCGCGACCTCCGATCCGGTCAAGGACTACCTGAAGCAGATCGGCAAGGTCCCGCTGCTCAACGCCGAGCAGGAAGTGGAGCTTGCCAAGCGGATCGAGGCCGGCCTGTTCGCCGAGGAGAAGCTCGCCGACGGCCGGAATCTGCGCCCGGACCAGCGATTCGACCTCGAGTGGATCGCCGACGACGGCAGGCGGGCCAAGAACCACCTGCTCGAGGCGAACCTGCGGCTGGTGGTCTCGCTGGCCAAGCGCTACACCGGGCGCGGCATGCTGTTCCTGGACCTGATCCAGGAGGGCAACCTCGGCCTGATCCGCGCCGTGGAGAAGTTCGACTACACCAAGGGCTACAAGTTCTCCACCTACGCGACGTGGTGGATCCGCCAGGCGATCACGCGGGCCATGGCCGATCAGGCCCGCACCATCCGGATCCCCGTGCACATGGTCGAGGTCATCAACAAGCTGGCCCGGGTGCAGCGGCAGATGCTGCAGGACCTCGGCCGGGAGCCGACGCCGGAGGAACTGGCCGCCGAGCTGGACATGACCCCGGAAAAAGTCATCGAGGTGCAGAAATACGGCCGGGAGCCGATCTCGCTGCACACGCCGCTCGGCGAGGACGGCGACAGCGAGTTCGGTGACCTGATCGAGGACTCCGAGGCGATCCAGCCGGGCGAGGCCGTGAGCTTCACGCTGCTGCAGGAGCAGCTGCACTCGGTGCTCGACACGCTGTCCGAGCGCGAGGCCGGCGTGGTGTCCATGCGGTTCGGCCTCACCGACGGCCAGCCGAAGACCCTCGACGAGATCGGCAAGGTCTACGGGGTGACGCGCGAGCGCATCCGCCAGATCGAGTCGAAGACCATGTCGAAGTTGCGCCATCCGTCCCGGTCACAGGTGCTGCGCGACTACCTCGACTGACCAGCGCGCGCACACGCGCGAAGCTCCGCAAGCGCAGAGCCCTCAAGCGCCAGCGCAAGCCGCAAAAGCTCAGCGCCCGCGAACTGCGGGTGCTGAGCTTTTGCGGCTTTATACGCTGACCTCCAGCGTGTGCGGTTCCGGCCGCCACGGCTCGGGGCGGCCGGCAGTCACCATGCGTCTGGCGGCCCCGGTGACCGGGTCCGCCAGGCAGCGTCAGCGAGAGTCGGAGGCCGGCTTGTCGTGCAGCCTCGCCGTCTCGTCCTGTATCTCTACCGCTACCTTCGCCAGCGCGTCGGCGTGCTGCCGGTTGTGATGCGCACAGAACAGCAGCTCGCCTGAGCCGGGCAGAAGAACCCGCACGTAGGCGGGTGCTCCGCACCGGTCACACAAGTCGCTGGCTTTGAGCGGCTTCGTTGGGGCCATAGCTCCGGTCATGTCGCCTCCCTCGCCTTCGGCCTGCCTGGCGTCGCTGCCTGCGGGCCGTGCAACCTGTGTTCCTTCACCGCATCACAACACCTTGCCGGGGTCCTGTCATCCCATGCCGGCGTGCCGTCCGCCATGAGCGAACAGGTTTGTCTCTCTGCGTTACTATCCATAACCGTCTGTGATGATGCGTACGTTGTCCTGGCCCGCCGGATACGTCACCGGAGTGGTTGCTCGGGCTAGCTCCCGCGGACGGCTAGTCTGCCCTCAGGCCCTTCCCGGGCCAGCATCAGCTATGCAGATCAGGAGAACCTTTGTGACCGCCATGCCCGCCGCGTCTGTGCCAGGTAGCGCCGCAGACGGCTACACGGCGCGCCACCTGACCGTGCTCGAGGGCCTGGAGGCCGTCCGCAAGCGGCCCGGCATGTATATCGGCTCCACCGACGGCCGCGGCCTGCTGCACTGCCTGTGGGAAATCTTCGACAACGCGGTCGATGAGGCCCTCGGCGGTCATTGCGGCCGGATCGAGGTGATCCTGCACGCCGATCATTCCGCCGAGGTCCGCGACGACGGCCGCGGGATCCCGGTTGATGTCGAGCCGAAGACGGGGCTGTCCGGGGTCGAGCTGGTGATGACGCGCCTGCATGCGGGCGGCAAGTTCGGCGGCGGCTCCTACACCGCCTCCGGCGGCCTGCACGGCGTGGGCGCGTCCGTCGTCAACGCCCTGTCGGGGCGGCTGGACGTGCAGGTCGACCGGGACGGCGGCGAGTGGGCCGCAAGCTTCCGCCGCGGCGTGCCGGGCACGTTCGCCGGGGAGGGCCCTGATGCGGCCTTCGAGGCCGCTTCGGGCCTGCGCAAGGTCCGCCGGGTGGCCAAGAGCCTGACAGGGACCAGGATACGGTTCTGGCCGGACCGGCAGGTGTTCGTGCACGGCGCCGACTGGAGCTTCGACGCACTGGCCCAGCGGGCGCGCCAGACCGCCTACCTCGTGCCGGGGCTGACGATCCGGGTCGCTGACGAGCGGCCGGACCGGCCCAGGGAGATCGGCGGCCCGGACGCGGCGGAAGCTCCGGCCGCGGCCGCCGGGGCCGCGCGCGAGCGGGAGGCGGAATTCCAGTTCGCCGGCGGCATCAGCGAGTTCTGCGCCCATCTGTCCCGGGGCACCCCGGTGACGGACGTGCTCCGGCTGACCGGCGCGGGCACCTTCACCGAGACGGTGCCGGTCCTGGATGAGGCCGGCCACCTGACGCCGACCGAGGTGGAACGCGAGCTATCCGTCGATGTCGCGCTGCGCTGGGATAGCGGCTACGACACCGTGACGAGGTCGTTCGTCAACGTGATCGCCACGCCGAAGGGCGGCACCCACGTCACCGGCTTCGAGCGGGCACTCGTCCGCACGCTGAACGAGCAGCTGCGGGCCGCGCGCCTGCTGAAGAACGGCGACGAGCCCGTCGCGAAGGAAGACGTGGCTGAGGGGCTCACCGCCGTGATCGCGGTGCGGCTGCCGGAACCGCAGTTCGAGGGCCAGACCAAGGAAGTCCTCGGCACCCCGGCGGCGTCCAAGATCGTGTCGCAGGTCGTCTCCGCCGAGCTGCGCGGCTTCCTCGAAGGCCGGGCGCGCGGCAGCAAGCAGCAGGCGCGCGCGGTACTGGACAAGGTCGCCGCGGCGGCCAAGACCCGCATCGCGGCCCGGGAGCACCGGGAGAACCAGCGCCGCAAGTCCGCGCTCGCGACGTCGGCGCTGCCCGCCAAGCTGGTCGACTGCCGGTCGGCCGATGACCGCAGCGAGCTGTTCATCGTGGAGGGCGACTCCGCGCTCGGGACGGCGAAGCTGGCCCGCGACTCGGAGTTCCAGGCGCTGCTGCCGATCCGGGGCAAGATCCTGAACGTGCAGAAGGCGTCGGTCGCCGACATGCTCAAGAACGCCGAGTGCGCGGCCATCATCCAGGTTCTCGGCGCGGGCTCGGGCAGTGCCTTCGATCTCGACTCGGTGCGGTACCAGCGGGTGATCTTCATGGCGGACGCCGACGTCGACGGCGCGCACATCCGCACCCTGCTGCTGACTCTCTTCCACCGCTACATGCGGCCCATGGTAGAGGCGGGCCGGGTGTTCGCGGCCGTGCCGCCGCTGCACCGGATCGAGCTGACCAACCCGCGCAAGGGGCGGCAGAAATACATCTACACCTACTCCGACGCCGAGCTGCACCGCACGATGCTGGAGCTCGAGCGCCGCGGCCAGCGCTGGAAGGAGCCGCCCCAGCGGTACAAGGGGCTCGGCGAGATGGACGCCGCCCAGCTGGCCGAGACCACGATGGACCCCCGGCAGCGCACGCTGCGCCGGATCCGGATTGAGGACGCCGCCGCTGCCAGGGAGATATTCGGCCTCCTCATGGGCAGCGAGGTCGCGCCGCGCCGGGATTTCATCGCCGCTGGCGCCGCCGAGCTGGATCCCTCGCGGATCGACACCTGACGGGGACAGTGCCCTTGGGGTTTACCTTTGTCACTAGTGGCGCATGTCGCCGGCGACGAGGAGACGAGCGGTGTCTGGTCTGGAGGGTCAGCCCGTGCCCGGCCTGGAAGGCAGCGGCGGAGACAGGCTGGGCATGCTCCTGCGGGCGTTCGCAGCCGCTCCGCTGGACGCCGACACCCCGCAACTGCTGATCTCGCAGGCCGTGGCGGCCACCGGGTCGGCCGGGGGCGTGGTGTGCGAAGCGCGAGGCGACCGGGTCGTGGTCCTGGCCAGCCAGGGCTAGGAGCGGCCGCCGCGGGGGCCGAGTTCGCCAACATCGCCGTCCCGCAGCACGGCACCGCGCCTGCCACGGCGCATCTCTACCATGCAGCCAGCCTTACCAAGCACGTCGCCCAGCGATATGTGACCATCCCGGTCGATGACTCCACGTCGCTGGGCACTGTGCTGACAGCGGGTGGCGAGGTGTGGCTGGCTTCCCTCGCCGACACTGCGGCGCGGTACCCCGCGCTGACCGAGGACACGGTCGCGGCGGGACTGGACTCGACGGCGTCCCTTGCCCTGCGCGACTCGCAGCAGCGCGTGATCGGCGCGATGGGTGTGGCCTGGGCGCAGGCGCAGCAGTTCACCGACGAGCAGAAGGACGAGGTCCGGGTCGTGGCCCGGCTGGCTGCTGACGCGCTCAGGCGGGCACAGCTGCTCGAGGCTGAGCGCGCCGCCCGCGAGAACATCGAGCGGCTGCAGCGGACGATGACCGCGCTGGTCGCCTCGGCGTCGCTGGCCGAGGTCACGGCGGCCGTCTTCCAGGACGGCCAGCCGCCCTTCGGCGCCTCGGCGGCCCGGCTCTCCCTGGCCAGCCAGGAGCAGCCCGAGCTGCTGGTGACCCTGAAGGCGGCCGGAGTGCCGGGGCGGGCTCTCGCTGAAGGGACGGTGCGGCCGGCGCCCCACTGGCTGTCGCGCGAGGCGATGCAGACACCGGCCGCGGTCTACGTGCCCACTCCCGCGGACATGGCGGCGAGGTTCCCCGAGGCGCACCAGGCGCTGCATGGCTGCGGACACCAGGCCTGGGCGGCGCTGCCCCTGCACAGTGGCGGGCGCAGGCTGGGCTTGCTCACTCTGGCCTTCGCCAGGCCCTATCCCCTCGACTCGGGTCCCGGCGAGATTGTGCTGACCGCGCTGGGGTCCGCCATCGCCGACGCGCTCAGCCGCGCGATCCAGCACGACAGCGACCGCGACCTGGTCGAGTCGGTGCAGCGGAGCCTGCTGGCCGGTGTTCTGCCCGAGCGGCCGGGGGTGCGGCTGGGTGCTCATTACATGCCCGCGGAAACCCGCTACGGCGTCGGCGGCGACTGGTACGACGCGGTGCCGCTGCCCGGCGACAGGATCCTGCTGTTCGTCGGCGACGTCGCCGGTCACGGCCTGACCGCCGCGATCACGATGGGGCAGATGCGCAGCGCCGCCCGCGCGCTCGCCCGACCCACGGTCCGGCCTCCCTGCTCGAGGCGCTGGACCGGTTTACCGGCAGCACCCTCCAGGGCGCGCTCGCGACCGCCGCGGGCGCCATCATCGACCCGGCGGAAAGAACGGTCCGGTACTGCCTGGCCGGTCACCCGCCACTGCTGCTGCGCGGACCCGACGGGGTCGTCACCGCGCTCGAAGAGGCACGGCGGCCCCTGCTGGGCATGGACACCGGACCCCGCTCCGAGCAGGTCGTCACCTTCGCGCCCGGCAGCTTCCTCGTGCTGTTCACCGACGGGCTGGTGGAACGGCGCGGCGAGACCTTTGATGACGGACTTGGCCGGCTCGTCCTCGCGCTCGCGGCCGCGGACACCACTGATCCGGCCAGCCTGTGCCAGACCCTGGCCGAGAAGTCGCTTCCGCCCGCGGGCCGCACCGACGACACGGCCATCCTCTGCGCCTACCTCGCCTGACGGTCAGGGCGCCGACGGCTGGCCCGGCTGCGCCGCCATTTCCGTATCCTCCTGATCATGGGACTCGCGTTTCCTGATCCGCCGCTGTCCGCCGCCGGCGTCGTTCTTCGCCGCCTGGATACCGGTGACATTGGCTGGATCACCGCTGCCTGCAGCGACCGCGAGATGAGCAGGCACATCCCGGCGATGCCCTACCCCTACTCGCAGGCTCACGCCCGCGCTTTCGTCCAGCACGCTCCGCAGGCCTGGTCCGACGGCAGCAGCGCGGCGTTCGTGATTGCCCGGGCGCCGGGCGGCGAGGGCCTCGGAATGGTCGGCGTGCATTTCCCGGCGGCTGATCCGGGGCTGGCCGAAGTCGGCTACTGGCTGCGCCGCGAGGCGCGCGGCCGGGGTGCGGCGACGATCGCGGTCAGGCTGGTGTCGGGCTGGGCCTTCGGGACGCTGGGCATTGAGCGGCTGAGCCTGATGACGGCGCCGCAGAACGAGGCTTCGCAGCGCGTCGCGCAGCGGGCCGGCTTTACTCGCGAGGGCCTCCTGCGGGCCTGGACGCCCGCGGCTGACGGCCGCCGCGACATCCTGATGTTCGCCCTGCTGCCCGGCGACCTGACGAGTGCAGCCTCCGGCCGCGCAGATGCCTAGCGCGCGCCGCTCCTAGGATCGGCCATGTGATCGCGCCTGGTTCCGGAGCCGCAGAACTACGGCAGTGGGTGCTCGAGCCCGCCTGCGAGGCGGTACCGGTGATCGCCTGCCTGCCACATGGCGGGCGCTTGTTTCCCATGGAGCTGAGGAGCGAGCTGGCGGTGGACCCGGCCACCTTGTGGGCAGACTGGCTGACCCGAGAACTCTACGGTTTCCTGCCCGGCCTGGGGATTACCACGATCACCACGACCTTCAGCCGGTTCGTCGCCGACGTCAACCGCGACCCGACCGGCGAGCAGCATGGCAGCTTCTGGTCGAGTGTCGTCGCGGCGCAGACGGCGGGCGGCCGGCCGGTGTATCGCCGCGCGCTGACCCAGGCCGAGATCAGTCACCGCATTCGCCTCGTCCACGAGCCCTTTCACCGATCGCTCGACGAGGCAATCGAGCGGCTCCTGGCGCGATT
This sequence comes from Streptosporangiaceae bacterium, assembly GCA_052146815.1. Taxonomy (GTDB): domain Bacteria; phylum Actinomycetota; class Actinomycetes; order Streptosporangiales; family Streptosporangiaceae; genus DATJZH01. The sequence goes on from JBKQMG010000042.1 coordinate 46,923, forward strand.
CGCGCGGCTGCTGGTCCTGGACCTGCACAGCTTCGGGCGGCCGCTGGACGGCGATGTCATTCTCGGCGACCGGCACGGCCTCACGGCCCGGCCGGATACGGTCGGGCTGCTCTCGGAGAAATTCAGCAGCAACGGCTTCCGGGTACGCGTCAACGAGCGGTACAGCGGCGGCTGGACGGTCCGGCGGTTCGCTGATCAGAGCCGGGTAGACGCTGTCCAGGTCGAGCTGAACCAGCGGCGCTACCTGCGGCTGGGCACTGAGTCCAGGACCCCGCCCCCGGTCGGCGATTTCGACGCCGCCCAGCGGCTTCTGCGTGAGGTGCTCAGCGCGGTCGTGCGCCTGTTCTGATGAGGGCAGCAGCGGCTTCTGGCCCGGCTCGCCGTCAGATCCTGGTGACCCGCCCCCCGGGCCGCAACCTCGCCGCAGTCGGCCGGGGCGTGCAGGCGCTCATCGCCATCCGCAGCCGCCCGCCATCACGGCGCAACATCGAGGGATTCCGCAGCTGGATCACCCAGCTGCCCGAGACGATCGGCGTCTTCGTGGTCTCGGGAACCGAGCACTTCCTGGTCCACATCGCCGTCCGGGACAACCAGGATCTCTACGCATTCGTCATCGACCGGCTCACCCAGCGCCCCGAAGTCGCCGACGTCCGCACCAGCGTGGTCTACGAGCACCTGCACAAACCAATACCTGAGCCGGTTTGGTCAGTCGCGGCCCATTCAGGTGGCCACATCGGCCTCGTTGCCGTCGGCGTCAGCCAGCGTTCACCACGCGGGCGCGTGCTCGTCGCTGACGAGGTGGCCGCCGGCGGCGATCGCCGCCGCGACGCGTGCCTCGGCCTGGTCGTGCGGCACGGAAATGTCCACGTGGATCCGATTGCGCTGCGGGCGCGGAGCGTCCATTTCCTGGAACCAGAGCGACGGTCCGCGCGCATGCGGGTCGAGCAGGTCTTCGTCACCAAACTGCTCGTACCTGAGCACGGCCCGCCAGAAAGGCATCAAATCGGGCCCGGCGAGGGTGTCGATCGACACCTGCACGGCCTGCACGGCAGCCGGGTCGGCAGCAATGTTCAGCTCGCGTGCGGCAGCCGAGATCTGGCGGGCCAGTTCGGCATCGCGCTCGCTCAGCCCGCTGATATCGCTGAGCCGCACGGTCACGCCCGCGGGCCGCAGGTCGACATCGGGGTACTGGCCGGCGGCGTCGGCCAGCTTCCCGATCGCGTCGGCGAGCGCCACGCCCGCCGTGAACGACCCGGTGCGAAAGTGCGCGCACGCCCCGCCGAACAGCACCCGCCAGTCCCCGACGCCGTCGGCTTCGTGGAACTGCCGCGGCGTGATCCGCTCGGCCATGGGCTCAACTTTAATGCTGCAGCACGCGAACGTCGGCTCTGGGCAGGGTGATCCACCAGCGGTCGTGGCGGCGGTAGAGACGCGGCTCGCGGTCGGCCAGCAGCGCGGCCAGCGCCCGGGCCTCGGCAGCGAGCCCTTCCCAGGCCTCGCCGGGGAGCCGGTGGAACGCGGTGGCTTCGATTCCCCCCTCGACCGGACGCCACACCCCGGCGACGTAGCCGTCGACGAGCAGTGCCGGCAGCACGTCCCCATTCGGCCGGGCCACCAGTTTCCGGTACCCGGGCGGGATGACCCGGCTGCGGTCGGCGTAGGCGAGCAGGATGCTGTCCCACATGGGCATCAGCCGCGGCGGGGCAGGCGTGTCCTGCGGGGGGCGCGGCGCGCCGGGGATGTCGAACAGTTCCGAGCCATCGGGCCCTTCCAGCTGCTCCAGTGTGCCGGAGAGAGCACGCAGCGCGGCCCGGGCCCTGGAACGCTCAATCATGGCGAACTGCGCGACGTCGGCCACCGACGCGGGGCCGAACCCTTCCAGGTACCGCCGGACCAGCGTCGGCAGCGCCTCGTCGGCCGCGTCCCGTTCGCCGGGCACCGGCTGGGGCCCGGCGGCGACGTAGGACGGCCGTGAGCCGAACGACCACGGCCCGCCGGCGGGAGCCTGCAGCAGCGGCGCGAACGACCGCAGCGCCCACCACACGCCCTTGCCGGGGACTGTGAGCCGCGCCCCGAGCCAGGCCTCGGCCTCGGCCGCCGTACGAGGCCGGGCTGTGAACGCCAGCAGGTCGGGGACCAGCGCGTCAGCGTCTGCGGCGCTGAGCCCGCTGGTGGTGAAGCGACGGTCACCCAGCCTCGGGCCGCGCAGCGTGGGCTGCATGGCCTGGTGCATGGCCGGATAATCGCCGGCGTGCACCACGTGCAAAGTGAGGCGCATCAGTGTGGCCCTGACCAGCGTGTAGCCGGCGAAGGCAGCATCGAGGTCGGCCGGGTCGAAGGCGGTGAGCCGGTTCCACAGCGCGAGGTAGGGCGAGGCGGGCTGCTGGGCCTGCAGGGCGACCACGCGGCGGACCGCGTCGCTGATGTCAAGTGCCTCCCGGCGCAGCAGCAGCTGCCGCCCGAGCGTGGCCCGGTTGAGCTCCCGTGCGCTGACCTTCATCAGCTCGCGAAGTCGATCCGCATCACGACGCGTCGCGGGCTGGGGTGGCTCACCTCGGTGAAGCCGGCGTCGGCGAAGACCTGGCGGCTTCCGACGTGCAGTTCCCCCCAGGTGATCTCCTTGCCCGGCTGCGTGACCATGGGGTACGCCTCGAGTGCCCGGGCGCCTTGTTCCCTGGCGTAGCCGACCGTGGCGGCGGCCAGCGCGTAGGTGATCCCCCGCTTGCGGTACCCCTTGCGAGTCACGAAGCAGGTGACGGCCCACACGCTGCCGTCCGCCTTGTCCTCCTGGCGGCCGCTCCAGGCGGTCCGGGTCCGCAGCAGGCGCGGGTAAGCGATACGTGGCTCGACCGCGACCCAGCCGACCGGCTCCGTGCCGAGGTACGCCACGAGTCCCGTGGTGGCGCGGGCTCTCGGGTTATCGCACTGAGTCTGCTCGCGGAGGCGGTCCTGCCGTTCTCGGGCGCTCAGTGAGCTCCAGTGGCAGTCCCGCGTCTTGAAGCGCCGGCAGTAGCACATGCCGGGATAGTCGGCGGTGCCGAATATCGCCTGCAGGTCCGCCCAGGAGGCCTTGTTCGCGCGGACGATGGTCAGCTGCGCGGTCGTGATCGGCGCTGGCGTCGTCGTGCTGGGCGGCGTCACTCGGGATCCTCTCCGACCAGCCCGTCGACCGACTCCCGGATGAGGTCGGCATGACCCACGTGGCGGGCATACTCCTCGATCATGTCCATGAGCAGCCGCCGGAGGCTGGGGGTCCGGCCGTCGGGCCAGGTGAAGGAGGCGGGCTGGTCCAGGCCGCCGTCGGCGATCGCCTCGGCTACCAGGGTGCGGGAGCGGCCCACCGCTTCCTGCCATAGCGACATGAGCTGCCCAGGGCTGTCCGCGGCAGCCGAGCGCCACTCCCAGTCCGGGTCGGCGTCCCAGTCCACGGTGTCCCAGGGCGGGCGGCGATCCTGACCGTGCAGCTTGACGGAGAACACGTCGTCCTCGACTACGGCCAGGTGCTTGAGCAGGCCGCCCAGCGTCACGGTCGACGGCGCGAGGGTCGCCCGCAGCCCGGCTGAGTCCAGGTTGCCGCACTTCCATGCCACGTACCTGCGCTGACGTTCCAGGGCGCCCAGGAGCGTGCCGAGCTCGTCGCCGGCCATCGGCGGCTCGCGCAGGACCGCATCGGTGTCACTGTCCATAGGAGGCACGCTACCGTCTATTCCGGACGATCTGATTCCGGGACGGGGAGAGTATGGCGCACGACGTGAGCCCCACCGCGAGGGCGCTGATTGCGCTGGAGGTGATCCAGAACAGCCCCGGCATCACGGCGCAGCGGCTAGGGCACCGGCTCGGAGTCACCGAACGGGCGGCCCGCCGTTACGTCGCGATCTTGCGGGAGGCGGATCTGCCGATCGAGTCGGTCAGCGGTCCCTACGGGGGCTACCGGATCGGGCGCGGCTTGCGGCTCCCGCCGCTGATGTTCACGGCCGCCGAGGCGATGGGCCTGATCATGGCCGTCCTGGAAGGCCACCGGAACGCGGTCAGCCCCGTGGACCCGGTCGGCAGCGCGCTGGCCAAGATCGTCAGGGTCCTGCCGGAGAGAGTGGCGGACCCGGTCCGGGCCTTCCGTGACGTCTCCGCTCCTCGCCCGGCCCGCGAAGCCCAGGTCAGCCCTGACCTGACGAATCAGCTGATCGAGGCCTGCACAGCTGCGCGGCGGCTGCGCCTGGTGTACCGGGTGGGCGAGGCCGCGGACCGCGTCATGGAGGTCGACCCGTGGGCCGTCGTGCTGCGGCACAGCCGGTGGTACCTGCTGGGCTGGTCACGCACCAAGCAGGCACGGCGCGTGCTGCGGGTCGACCGGATCGCCGCGATCGAGGCCCTGCCGGAGACCTTCACCCCGCCACAGGAGCTCGACGCACTGCGCACCCTGGAGGAGCACCTGTCCCAGGGCTGGACCCACCCGGTCGATGTCCTGATCGACGCCGCCATCGAAGAGACATCGCGATGGGTGCCGAGAAGCCTGGGACGCCTGGAGTCCGACGAAGAGGGCCGAACGCGCCTTCGGGCGACGACCGACGAGCCGGACTGGTACGCGCGGCGGCTCGCCGCCATCCCGGCGCCCTTCCGCGTCATCGGATCACCCGAACTCCAGCGCGCTACCAGAGCCCTGGGCCAGCGGCTGGTGCAGGCCGGCGGGCCTAGAGCCGCTGGCGCTGAAAAGCCAGGCAGGAACGGTGCCTGACTCTGCCCCCGGCGGCGAATGGTCGCTTATCGCATCCTGGTATGACGAGATGCTGGGCGCGCGGCAGCGGTCACGGCAGCCGGTTGACGACAACGTCCCTATCTTCTTCGCTGTCCGCGCGCTGCGGTAACTGCGGTCCGCTTGCCTGCAGGCGATTAAGGCCCGCACGTCAGTGACGGCGACGGGCAACGTGCAAGACGGCTCCCCGAATGCCGGCGCAGGCGCCCGTCAGAGCCGGGCGAGCTGTGGTGAGCTAGCGCTTGCGGGCGACCCCGCACCATGCTGTCACCTGGAGCGGGACGAGATGGCCTGGCTCGGGCCGCCACTGCTGAGGCTGGACCACGCCTGGCTCGAGCAGGTCGAGCCCGTGGAAGAAGCGCGTGACCGCGGCACGGTCGCGCATGGTTGCCTTCGGGCCGGTCATGCGCTCGTTCACGCGCCTGGTCATTTCTGCCATCTTCGCTGCATGAATGTCGCTGGCCGGGTGCGCGAGGACGAGGTAGCTGCCGGACGGGAGAGCCTGCATCAGGCGGGCGACGATGCCAGGGGGATCGTCAGTGTCGGGGATCATGTGCAAAATGATCAGCAGCATCACCGCGATCGGCTGGCTGAAGTCCAGCGTCTGCCGCGCAGCCTGCAAAATGGCCGGGGGGTCGCGCAGGTCAGCGTCGATGTAGGCGGTCGCGCCCTCGGGTGTGCTGGTAAGCAGTGCCCGGGCATGCGCCAGCACAATGGGGTCATTGTCGACGTAAACGATGCGTGCCCGGGGGGCGACCGCCTGCGCCACCTCATGCGTGTTGCTGGCTGTCGGCAGCCCGGTGCCGATGTCCAGGAACTGGCGGATGCCGCACTCCGATGCCAGGTAGCGCACCGCACGGGCGAGGAATTCCCGGTTGGCCCGCACGTCGGTGAGGATCCCCGGGTTGGCAGTGATCGCCTGCTCGGCGGCTTCCCGGTCGGCGGCGAAGTTGTCCTTGCCCCCGAGCCAGTAGTTGTAGATGCGAGCGGAGTGCGCATGCGAAACGTCGAACCCCGGCTTCCCTGCCTGGCTGGGCGACCTTTCGGGCATAGTGCGATGGTAGCGCCCGGCAACTTCTCAGCGGCCGCGCACGCGCATTTGCCCATCCCCCGAGGTCGGGCCTGCGTGGGGTCGCAGGCGGCCGGTGCTATCCCCCGTCTGAGCTGCGTTCGGAAGGCTGGATCAGCTTGACGTCGATGACCTGGGTTGCGGCGATGGCCGTGTCTCTTTCCCCGGCCAGTGACAGCCGCCGGCTGTCGTTGAGGTAACCGTCGAGCGCAGCGGCAGACGGGAACTCCAGGATCTGGATCTCAGCC
>JBKQMG010000043.1:0-4180 GCA_052146815.1 Streptosporangiaceae bacterium
GGCATATCAGTCGCGGCCGGACCGCCTGCGCCACGGACCGGCATCGCGCAGCATGGCGTGAGCAGGTGTTATTCGGCCAATAGGTCTGAGGCGCCAGTTAGCCACTGGGGCTAGAAACCGAGTTGAACCCCTATGCCTGCGACCTGCGGTTTACTGGCCACCGCGTTCACTGAACGGCATAATCCCTGGTCAGACCATGATCACTTGGTGTCCGAGGGGGGACTTGAACCCCCATGCCCTTTTGGGGCACTAGCACCTCAAGCTAGCGCGTCTGCCTATTCCGCCACCCGGACGAGCGCGGACCACGGCGGATACCGGGTCGGCCGCCTCACGATAGCAAATCCGGACGGCTGACTGCCACGGAGCCCGAACCGGGCAATCTGCTGCGGCCCGGCCCGGCCGATGGTGACACCATGGCGGGATGATGGAGAACCCTGCCCCGGCTGACCCGCCCGCCAGCGCCGCAGGCGATGAGGCAGCCGCGCTGACCAGCGACCTGATCAGGATCGATACCACGAATCCGGGTGACCACTCGGGCCCGGGAGAGCGGGAGGCGGCGGAGCACGTCGCCGCTCTGCTGGCCGAGGTCGGCATCGAGCCGGTCCTGCTGGAATCTCATCCCCGGCGGACCAGCCTGATGGCCAGGATTCCCGGCGAGGATTCCTCCCGCCCGGCACTCCTTATTCACGGTCACCTCGATGTGGTGCCCGCGGACGCCGCCGACTGGCGGGTGCACCCCTTCTCCGGGGAGATCGACGGCGACTGCGTCTGGGGCCGCGGCGCGGTCGACATGAAGGACATGGACGCGATGGTGCTCGCGGTGGTGCGCCAGCGAATGCGCGAGGGGCGCCGGCCGGCCAGGGACGTGGTGCTGGCCTTCCTGGCGGATGAGGAGGCGGGCGGCACGTACGGGGCCCGCTGGGTCGTGGATAACCATCCCGAGCTCCTCGAGGGCGTCACTGAGGCGATCGGCGAGGTGGGCGGCTTCAGCGCGACGATCGGCGGCCGCCGCCTCTACCTGATCCAGACCGCGGAGAAAGGCATGGCCTGGCTGCGGCTGACGGCGCGGGGCACGGCCGGCCATGGGTCGATGCTTCAGCCCGACAATGCCGTGACCGCCGTCGCGGAGGCCATCGCGCGCATCGGGCGCCGTGACTGGCCGACGCGCCTGACGCCGGCGGTTCAGGGCTTCCTGCAGGAGGCCTGCGACGCCCTCGGGATTGAGTTCTCGCCGGACAACGCCCGGGAGGTCCTGGAGAAGCTAGGGCCGATCTCGCGCATGATCGGCGCCACCCTCTCCCACACCGCCAATCCGACCATGCTGAGCGCCGGGTACAAGGTGAACGTCATCCCCCAGTCAGCCAGCGCGCAGATCGACGGGCGGTTCCTGCCCGGTCACGAGGCCGATTTTTTCGGCGAGGTGGACAGCCTCCTCGGCGCGGGCGTCACGCGCGAGTTCGTGCATCACGACATTGCCGTGGAGACCACGTTCGACGGCGACCTCGTCGGGGCCATGTCGGCCGCAGTGCTGCACCACGACCCGGAAGCGCGCCTGGTTCCCTACTGCCTGTCCGCGGGGACCGATGCCAAGTCGTTCAGCAGGCTGGGCATCCGCTGCTTCGGCTTCTCGCCGCTGCGCCTGCCCGCAGATCTTGATTTCTCCGGCATGTTCCACGGCGTCGACGAGCGGGTGCCCGTCAGCGCCCTCCAGTTCGGGGCTGCTGTGCTCGACCGTTTTCTGGATTGTTGCTAGGCCTTTTCTGCAGGTCAGGACCCATAACGGCGGCAGGGGCAACTCGGTAAGTGTCCGGACGCGTGACGCCGTTTGCGGCATTGCCCCGATGCGCACATTGAGTAGTGCTATGGTGACACATTGTGTGGGGCTGGCAATCCCCGGGGCGCAACCCTTCCGTATGGTGCCCCGGTCAGCGGCCTCACGCATGGCCGGTTCGACGAGGGGGGTCGCAATGATGCCGGAAAAGGGGCAATGCCCGCAGCCGCCGCCCGGCGGCAGCGCCGTGGGCCGACGGCACGGTGCCATGGCGCACACACGAGTCCGGCCCCCGGCTCAGGCGCTCTCCTCGGCCGGCCGCGGGTCTGATCCCGCTCCGGCGGTCACGGCTGACGGCTGCGCCCCCGAATGGCGCCGCCTGGCCGTGACCGCCGTGACCCGCCCCCGGGCGGGGCGTCATCCGGCCCCGGCGGCCGAGACTCGTGCGCCGGGTCCGCGTTCGAGCATCCCGGCCCGGCCGCTGCTGCTGCGCCTGAGCGGCTAGCCTTCCCGCTTTGCCTGACTCAGTCCGCCCGCCACCGCGGCCGGGCCAGTACTCGCCATGGCCAGTACCGGATACGCATAGCACCTGAGCAACAGCGAAAAGTAACAGCACATCAGCGCGGCACTAACTAAGGAGAGATTGATGAGTACCTGGGCAGTCTGGGCAGCGAAAGAGGCAGCGGTCGCAACGGGACTTGGGGCTGGCGTCCTCCCGGCGGTCGGGGCGGCTTCGCTGGATGCTTTCGCGGCCGGGGCGCTGCTGACCGGCGCGTGCTTCGTGGCGTTCACATTTCCCCGGCGGTCGAAACGATCGCGCCGCCACGTCCTGGCCGGCGGCCCGGCTAGTCCGGCCGCGCCCGTCACGTCAGCCGGCCGATCCCATGACCCGCGGCACGGCGCCCGGGTGAGGCCGTCGCGGGATCCGGCATTGCCGCCCGCGCCGGACTTCGTGCCGCAGAACCCGCCCGCCCAATGTGTGGCCGCTCCGGCTCCCACGGCGGACCCGGCGGCCGTGGGGCTGGCGCCGGCGGCTGATCCGCTCGGGCAAATGCGGCCGCGGAGCCCGTCAGGGCACCCGTACCCGGACCCGAGCCCGCAGGGCCCGCTGAGTGATCCGGTGAGTGAGATCGTCGTCCCCGCGCAGGCTGATGGTCCCTGGCCGGTCCCCGGCCTGTCCGGGGCCCCGTGGCCCGTGGCCGGGACGGGCTCGGATCACCGGCATGCCCCCCGCGCCAGTGAGCCCGGCGCTCCCTACCAGAGCCGGCACCGCCGCGACGACGACGCCGCGGCCGCTCAGGAGACTGATTACCGGCGCACCGCTGCTCCCAGGCACGCCGCGCCGGTCGGCCGGCTTGCCACCAGGGTGACCGGCTTTCCGGTCCGTCCCCTCACCGGCGCGGCGCGAAATTAGCCGGGCCGGTCCGCACCTGCCGGATGATCTTGCGCCGCAGCGTGGCCTTCCTGCTGCCGTCAGCGTAGAGCCGCAGCCGGGACAGCTCCCACTGCCCGTACTCAGCCTGATCGGTCAGGATGCGCCGTGCGACATCCCGTGACATTCCGCGCGGCAAGTAGAGCACGCGGTAGGAGTACTCCGCCATCACCCCTTATTGTGCTCGACGTAAGGAGTGGTTCAATCAGCGTTGGGGGAACCGGCCGCCCGGCCTCGGGAACACGGCCTCGGGAACACAAAGGCGCGGTCGGCCGGTTTACCCTCACGACAGGAGCATCCGGCGGAGCGGAACCTGAGTCGCACAGCAGCGGCCCGTCCGTCGGAGTATGCGGAACGCGGAGTGACCGGAGAGCCGGTCGCCGCGGGCTGCCTGCGGTAGCCTCCTGGGCGTCCGCAGCATATAGAGGGTGAAGAGCGTGGCAGCAAGGACGGGCACGACCGCCAAAGGCGAGAAGGCCAAGGGGACCAATGGCGGTGCCCCCGCGAATGGCACCAGACGGCTCGTGATCGTCGAGTCGCCGGCCAAGGCGCGCACCATCGCGGGTTATCTCGGCAGCGGCTATGTGGTGGAGTCCAGCATCGGCCACATTCGCGATATGCCCGATCGGGCTGCGGAGATCCCCATAAAATACCGCAAAGAGCCGTGGGCGCGGCTCGGCGTGAACGTCGATGCGGACTTCGAGCCGCTGTACGTCGTGAACTCCGACAAGAAGCAGCAGGTCTCCAAGCTCAAGTCGCTGCTGAAGGACGCCGACGAACTGCTGCTCGCCACTGATGAGGACCGCGAGGGCGAGGCCATCGCGTGGCATCTCCTCCAGGAGCTCAAGCCCAAGGTGCCGACCAGCCGGATGGTGTTCCACGAGATCACCCCGGAGGCGATCGCCCGCGCCGTTGCCAACCCCCGGGAACTCGACCCGGGCCTGGTCGACGCCTACCAGACCCGGCGGGTGCTGGAC
>JBKQMG010000044.1:0-8989 GCA_052146815.1 Streptosporangiaceae bacterium
GTTCCCGGTCGGACGTCACCCGGCCGGGCACCTCGATCTGGTGCAGCGCCGCCACGGTGTGATCGACCGCGGACAGGTTCTTCTCGACCACCTCGGCGCCGCGGCGGCCGTAGGTCTTGGTGATCGACTTCTTGATCTTGCCGATCGCCTCTTCCCGGGGCAGCACGCCCGAGATCGCGAAGAAGCAGGTCTGCAGCACGGTGTTGGTCCGGCCGGCCAGGCCGGCCTCGCGAGCGATGTGGCCGGCATCGATCGCGTAAACCTCGACCCGTTTGGCGAGAATCTTCTCCTGGACCGGGCGGGGCAGCGCATCCCAGACCTCATCCGCTGGCAGCTTGCAGTCGAGCAGCAGCGTCGCTCCCGGGGCCGCCAGGCCGAGCACGTCGACCCGGTCCAGCAGGCCGAAGTGATGGCAGCCGACGAAGCTGGCCTGCTGCACCAGGTAAGGCGCGCGGATCGGCTGCGGCCCGAACCGCAGGTGCGACACGGTCTGCGAGCCCGACTTCTTCGAGTCGTAGACGAAGTAGCCCTGCGCGTTCAGGTTCTCCTCGGCGCCGAGGATCTTAATCGTGTTCTTGTTCGCGCCGACCGTGCCGTCAGAGCCGAGACCGAAGAAGACCGCGCGGATCGTGCCGGGCGGCTCGATGTCAAGCGACCGGTCATAAGGCAGGCTCAGGCCGGACACGTCGTCGTGGATGCCGATCGTGAACCGGGGCCGCGGCCGCTCCCCGGCGAGCTCCGCGAAAATACCGGCCACCATGCCCGGGGTGAGCTCCTTCGAGGACAGGCCGTAGCGGCCGCCCGTCACCAGCGGCAGCACCGCGCGCTCACCGCCGGTGTGCGCTTCGGCCAGCGTGGCGACCACGTCGAGGAACAGCGGCTCGCCGTTTGAACCTGGCTCCTTGGTCCGGTCGAGGACGGCGATCCGGCCGGCGCTCGCGGGCAGCGCGTCGAGCAGGGCCCGGGCCGGGAACGGCCGGTACAGCCGGACCTGCAGCATGCCCACCCGCTCGCCCTGGCCGCGCAGGTAGGCCACGGTCTCGCCGATGGTCTCAGCCGCCGAGCCCATCACGACGATCACCCGGTCGGCTTCGGGGTGACCGGTGTAGTCCACGACGTGATACTGGCGGCCGGTCCGGGCGGCCAGGCCGTCCATCGCTTCTTGCACCGCGCCCGGCACGGCGTCGTAGAACGGGTTCACCGTTTCCCGCGCCTGGAAGTAGACGTCCGGGTTCTGCGCGGTACCCCGGATGAACGGCCGCTCCGGTGACAGCGCCCGGCCGCGGTGCGCACGAATCAGCGCCTCGGGCACGAGTGCGCGCAGGTCGTCGTCGGTCAGCAGCTCGATCGTGTTCAGCTCGTGCGAGGTGCGGAACCCGTCGAAGAAGTGCACGAACGGCACCCGGGTGGCCAGCGTGGCGGCCTGGGCCACCAGCGCGAGATCGTGGGCCTCCTGGACCGACGCGGAGGCCAACAGCGCGAAACCGGTCTGCCGCACCGCCATCACGTCCGAGTGGTCACCGAAGATGGACAGCCCCTGCCCGGCCAGCGACCGCGCCGCGACGTGCAGCACGGCCGGAGTCAGCTCACCAGCTATCTTGTACATGTTCGGGATCATCAGCAGCAGGCCCTGCGACGAGGTGAACGTGGTGGCCAGCGCCCCGCTCTGCAGCGCGCCGTGCAAGGCGCCCGCGGCCCCGCCCTCGCTCTGCATCTCCATCACGCCGGGCACGCCGCCCCACAGGTTGGGCCGCTGCTTGCTGGACCACTCGTCCGCGAACTCAGCCATCGGCGATGACGGCGTGATCGGGTAAATGCAGCAGATCTCGTTGAGCCGGTAGGCGACTGACGCCGCGGCCTCGTTGCCGTCGACCGTGGCACGCATCATCCGTCCTCCGGGATCATCTCGATCGAATGCACGGGGCACTGCTCGTAGCACGCGCCGCATCCGGTGCACTTGTCGTAGTCGAACTTGTAGCGATGGCCGGGACCCAGCTTGATCACCGCGTCCTCCGGGCATGCGCCCAGGCAGCCGTCACACTCGCAGCAGTTGCCGCACGACAGGCAGCGGCGCGCCTCGTACGTCGCCTCCTGCTCCGACAGGCCGCCCGTCACCTCGCCGAAGTCCGCCGTCCGCTCTTCCGGCGAGGTCTCCGGCTGCTGCCGCCGGGCGGCATCGCCGAAGTACCACAGGTTCAGCTCGTCGAACGTGACAAGCTCGTGCTTGGGCAGGCTGGCCGCCGCGGTCTCCCGCAGCCAGGCGTCGATGTTCGTGGCCGCCTTCTTGCCGTGCCCGGTGCCCACCGTCACGGTGCGCTCGGCCGGCACCATGTCCCCGCCGGCGAACACGCCGGCGCAGCCGGTCATCATCGACGCCGACACCTGCACGGTGCCGTCCCGGCTGAACTCCACTCCGGGCACCTGGCGCAGGAATGCGGTGTCGGTCTCCTGGCCGAGCGCCAGAATCACGGTGTCCGCGGCGAGCTGCTCGAACCGGCCGGTCGGCCGGGGGAATCCGTTCTCATCCAGCTCCATCGCCTCGACCGTCAGCTCCGGGCCGTCGAAGGCGGTGATCGTGCGCAGCCAGTTGATCCGCACGCCCTCCCGCTCGGCCTCCTGCGCCTCATCTTCATGCGCGGGCATCTGGGCACGGGTGCGGCGATAGACGATGAGGGCGTCGTTCGCGCCCAGCCGGCGGGCCACCCGGGCGGCGTCCATCGCGGTGTTGCCGCCGCCGTAGACGGCGACGCGCCGGCCGATCACCGGCCGTTCTCCCGAGGCGACGCTGCGCAGGAACGACACCGCGTCCACGATCCGGCCCGCGTCCTTGGCCGGGATATCGACGCGCTTGGACAGGTGCGCGCCCACCGCGACGAACGCGGCGTCGAAGCCGCCGTCGCGCCGCTCGGCATCCAGGTCCTCGACCCGGTGGCCGCAGGTCATCCGCACGCCCAGCCTGGCGATCCGGTCGACCTCGCCGTCGAGGACATCGCGCGGCATCCGGTAGGACGGGATGCCGTAGCGCATCATCCCGCCTGGCTGATCGCCCGAGTCCCTTATCTCCACCTCATGGCCCAGCCGGGCCAGGTGGTAGGCGGCGGAAAGCCCGCTCGGCCCGGAGCCGATGACCAGCACCCGCTTGCCGCTGCGCACTGGCGGCGGGTCGAATGACCATTCCCGCTCGAGCGCCAGATCCCCCAGGAACCGCTCGACCGAGTGAATCGAGACGGCGCTGTCGAGGCTGGCGCGGTTGCAGACGGTCTCGCACGGGTGGTAGCAGACCCGCCCGTGGATCGCCGGCATCGGATTGTCGGCGACGAGCTGCCGCCACGCCTGCTCATGGCGGCCGACCTCGGCGTGCGCCAGCCACGCCTGGATGTTCTCGCCGGCCGGGCAGCCCGCATTGCAGGGCGGCAGCAGGTCAACGTAGAGGGGGCGGCGCTCCCGGACCGGCCCGGCGCGGGAATGCCCGTGCAGCAGATCCGGCAGCGGTGTAACATCACGTCGCTCCGGCAATGCGGCCATTACCTTAGCCGCCATCCGGGACAGCGAGGAACCCCGCCGGTGGCAACCCTGCTGGCTTTGGGCGGGCACTGCGCCAGCGTCGCGGCCGTTGTGGTCGAACGGAGCAGCAGCCGAGCTGCCGCTGAGTTCGCAGGTAGATCCATGTCGGGCTCCTTGGGTCCACCACCGCCGACTGTGGGTGGTGATAGCGGCTGCCGCCAAGCTCCGGAGCGACACGATCGCCTGTACCCTCAGCCAGAAGTAGCAGGGCGGCCTTTCGCACGACGGTACGCCTAGTCGAGATCAAAGGAAATGCCGGTGCAACGGTGAACATGAGCATGCCGCCGCATGCCGGCAGGTGAGCCCTGTGGGTGTCTGGCAGAGCACTGAAGGCTTCGGCCACGACGGCCATCAGGGCCGGATCAGGGCGGCGACCAGCGCTCCGGAAACCTCTCCGCCGTCGGCCGCCCGATGATTAGCTGACAGCGAGAAGACAACCATCGCAAGCCGGGCAGCGCGGACCGAAGGCGGATAGGTGAAGCTGACAGCGGACTGTGGCTCCCAGAGGGTTGGGCCCTGCGGGCTCACATCGCCGCGTGGGACCGTGGGCCCTTCGCCTGAGTAGCCAACGCCTGCCGCGACCCGTTCTGCCGCGCGATCATGAATACAGGGGAATTCATGGCCGCCGCCGGAGCGGGGGCCCGAGGGGAAGGGGCAGGCTATGCCGGGAGTGGTTGTGGGCGTTGATGGCTCACCTAACTCGGAACGCGCACTTGACTGGGCGATGAGACAGGCGGCGGCTGTGCAGGCGCAGCTGACTGTCATAGCGGTGCACGAGGTCGCGAAGAGCTACTGGGGCGGCGTCCCGGTGATCGGCCCGTCGGACACGCCACTGCTGGAAAAGCTGCGGCAGGCCGCGGATGAGATGACGCAAAGGGCGGCCGGCCGGCTGGGCGATGCCCGGCCAGCCTCGGTGAAGGTCCATGCCGTGGACGGCTTCGTGGTCAAGGAACTGGTCGATGCTTCGCAAGATGCCGACCTGGTAGTCATCGGTACCCGCGGCGGCAGCGGTTTTGCCCGGCTGCTGATGGGCTCGGTGAGCAGCGAGGTCGTCCAGCATTCGGCATGCCCGGTCGTGATCGTCCCGCACGAGCGGTGAGCAGGTCACGCTGCCGGCGTCGCCTGTCGGGGGTACAGGCGGCATCGGCGGGTCACCGGGCCGGGCGGCCGGGCGGAAGTGCCCGATGCCCGAGCCCAGAGGCGGCGCAGGCGGCCAGGATCTAGAGCAGTCACCTCCTTGCCGGGCTGCCTCCGCATGCCAGCAGGCACTCCGAGTACGGCCGCCCTGGGAGCGGCGAAGGGCCGACCGCATCGTCGCACATCCAGCTGAGGCGCACTGGGCCGGGCAATCCCGTGCCCCGATTCCCGCTGAACACCCCGAGTCGAAGATCGTCGATGCCCGCGGCTTCTCGAACCGTTACCGGGCCGGTGACCCGTATCCGCCGCCACCCGGTGTCTCGATCACGAACAGGTCTCCGGCGGCCACGGTCACGGAATCGCATCCGCGCATCGGGGTGATCGAGCCATCGGCATGCTCCACCCAGTGCCGCCCGAGCGAACCCGGTTTCCCGCCTGCCATCCCATAGGGCGGAACACGGCGGTGACTGCTCAGCGTGGTGACGGTCATCGGCTCCAGGAAGCGGAGTTCGCGGCGGCCGCCATCGCCACCGTGCCAGCGCCCCGCTCCGCCGCTGCCGTGCCGGATCGCGTACCGCTCCAGCCGGACCGGATAACGCCATTCCAGCACTTCGGGATCGGTGAGCCGGGAGTTGGTCATATGGGTCTGCACCACGTCAGTGCCGGCGAAGCCGGGCCCCGCGCCCGATCCGCTGGCCACTGTTTCGTAGTACTGGTAATGCTCGTTGCCAATGGTGACGTTGTTCATCGTGCCCGAGCCCTCCGCCATAACGCCCAGCGCCGCGTACAGGGCCCCGGTGATCGCCTGCGAGGTCTCCACGTTCCCGGCCGCCACCGCCGCGGGATACTCCGGCGCCAGCATGCATCCCGGCGGGATGATCACGCGGACCGGCTTGAGGCAGCCAGAGTTGAGCGGGATGTCATCGGCCACCAGGGTGCGGAACACATACAGCACGGCCGCCATGGCCACCGACGACGGCGCGTTGAAATTGCCCGGCAGCTGCGCCGAGGTGCCGGTGAAGTCGACCTCCGCAGTCCGGGCCTGGCAGTCCACCCGGACCGCCACGCGGATCACCGCTCCGTTGTCGAGCGCGTAGGCGCACTCGCCGTCGCGCAGCGCGGTGATGACGCGGCGCACGGCTTCCTCGGCGTTGTCCTGGACGTACCCCATGTAGGCCCGCACGACGTCCAGTCCGAAGTGCCGGGTCATCCGGCGGAGTTCCTGCACCCCCTTCTCGTTGGCGGCGATCTGCGCCCGCAGGTCGGCCAGGTTCACCTCCGGGTTACGGGAGGGGTAGAGCGCGGAGCGGAGCAGGTTCAAGGTCTGCGCTTCCCGTAGCACCCCGCCGCGCACCAGCAGCCAGTTATCGATCAGCACCCCTTCCTCCTCTACCCGGGTGCTGAACGCAGGCATCGAGCCCGGCGTGATGCCCCCGACTTCTGCGTGATGGCCGCGGGCTGCCACATAGAAGAGAATCTCTTGCCCGAGGCCATCGAACACAGGGGTGACCACGGTGATGTCCGGCAGGTGCGTCCCGCCGTGATAGGGGTCGTTGAGCACGTAGACGTCACCAGGCCTCATCCGGCCCGAATTGCGCCTCGCGACGATCTTGATACTCTCCCCCATCGAGCCCAGGTGCACCGGAATGTGCGGGGCGTTGGCAATAAGGCCGCCGTCAGCGTCGAAGATGGCGCAGGAGAAGTCCAGCCGCTCCTTGATATTGACCGAGTGGGCGGTACTGCGCAGTCGCATTCCCATCTGCTCGGCGACTGACATGAACAGGTTGTTGAAGATCTCTAGCATGACCGGATCGACGGCGGTCCCCGCCAGCCGACGCTCCGGCCGCGCCGACGTCCGGGTGAGCAGCAGGTCGCCGCGCCCGGTCAGCTCCGCTCGCCAGCCGGGCTCGGTGACCGTGGTCGCGAAGTCGTCCACGATCAGGGCTGGCCCGTCGACTCGCTGGCCCGGCCGCAGGTCCAGGCGGCGAGTGAGTGGCACCTCCGCCCATGCTCCGGCTGCGTACATCGCCACTGCGGCCCCCGCGCCGGCCGCCTGACCCGGCACGGGCGGCTGGCCTGGCGGAATTGCGACTGACGACTGCGTGGCCAGCGCCGCGGACGGGGCGACCAACTCGACCGACACCGCCTCCACCAGGATCGTCTTGCCGCGCATGAGGAACGAGAAGTGCTGCCGGTATGCCTGCTCAAAACGGGCGACCATCTCGGCGATGCCGCTGAGCGGGACCGGCAGCGCGGTGTCAGTTCCGTCGTACCGCAGGTGCGCCCGGCGGGCCGCCCGGGCGCGGGACGCCCCGATCCCCTGCTGAGCCAGCTCGGCGAGCGCGTCGGCTTGAAGACGGTCCGCTATCCGGTCCAGTTCCGGAAGCAGCCGGGTGCCGAGCGGCGCCTCCACCGCGCTCTCGCGCATCGCGGTCACGTCCGCCAGCCCCATCCCGTAAGCGGACAGTACCCCGGCCAGCGGGTGGATGAGCACCCGGGTGATGCCGAGCGCGTCGGCGACCGCGCAGGCGTGCTGGCCGCCCGCGCCGCCGAATGTCGCCAGCACGTACTGGGTCACGTCGTAGCCGCGCTGGACCGAGATCTTCTTGATCGCGTTTGCCATGTTCGCCACCGCGATCTCGAGGAAGCCCGCGGCAACCTGCTCCGGTGCGGGGAACGGGCTGGACCGGGCAGCTGGCCGCCGGGCTCCCGGCGAGCGCGAGGGACTGCCGGTCGCTTCACCGATCCGCCGCGCAAGCACCGCGAACTGATCCCGCACAATCCCGGCATCCAGGGGCTGGTCACCGCCTTCGCCGAACACGCTCGGGAAGTGATCCGCCTGGATCCGGCCCAGCATGATGTTGGCGTCAGTGACCGTGAGCGGGCCCCCGCGCTGGTAGGCCGCCGGGCCGGGGCGCGCGCCCGCCGAGTCCGGGCCGACCCGGTACCGGCTGCCGTCGAATTGCAGGACCGACCCGCCGCCAGCGGCAACCGTGTGGATGCTCAGCATCGGCGCCCGCATCCGCACTCCGGCGACCTGCGTCTCGTACTGCCGCTCGAACTCGCCGGCGTAATGGGACACATCGGTCGAGGTGCCCCCCATGTCGAACCCGATCACTTTGTCAAAGCCCGCAGCCTGTGCTGTACGGGCCATGCCGACGATGCCGCCGGCGGGGCCCGACAGGATAGAGTCCTTGCCCCGGAACAGGCGGGCGTCGGTGAGACCGCCGCTGGACTGCATGAACTGCAGCCGGACGCCCTCCAGCTCGCTGGCGACCTGGTCCACGTAGCGGGCCAGGACAGGGGAGAGGTAGGCGTCCACCAGCGTGGTGTCGCCGCGGGACACCAGCTTCATCAGCTGGCTGGTCGCATGCGAGAGTGATACCTGTGCGAACCCGACCCGGCGGGCGATCTCGCCAATCCGGACCTCATGCGCCGGGAACCGGTAGCCGTGCATGCACACCACCGCCGCCGACCGGAAGCCCTCGTCGTAAGCAGCCCGCAGGTCGCGCGCTACCGCACCCTCGTCCAGGGCGGTGATGACCTCGCCGTGGGCCCCGATCCGCTCAGCGGCCTCGATCACCCGTGAGTACACCATCTCCGGGCGGACGATCTGCCGGTCGAAGATCCTGGGCCGGTCCTGGTAGCCGATCCGCGGCGCGTCCGCGAATCCGCGGGTGATGACCAGCACCGTCGGCTCGCCCTTGCGCTCCAGGAGGGCATTGGTCGCGACCGTGGTGCCAAGGCGGACTACGGAGATCCGCCCGGCCGGAATGGGAGCGCTGTCCGCCACGCCGAGCAGGCGCCGGATGCCCGCGACAGCGGGATCTGAATACCGGCCCGGGTCCTCGGACAGCAGCTTGCAGACGGCGAGCATGCCATCCGGGCGGCGGGCCACCACATCGGTGAACGTGCCGCCACGGTCGATCCAGAACTCCCAGCCGCGGTCCACGCCTGCCTCTTTCCGGCCGGTCCTGCTGACCCCTGGGCTAGGCTTCCTCAGCATCGGGTCCGTAGCCGGCGCTGCTCAGCATCCGGCGCAGATCGACAACCGTCTGGGTGTCGATGTCCTTGTGCGCGGGGACATCGAAGAATTCGGTCTTAGAGCCGACAGTAACGGCAGCCATGCCATCGCGGTGCTCTACGACCGAGCCGATCGCCCCCAGCAGGGAGACCACGGCATGCCACTCGATGTTGTGGCTCACCGGATACTGGAAGATCTGGCGCAGCGTGTTGCGATGATGGTTGCTGAGGTGCGCAGGCTCTGACGTCGATGACATCCGGGCTC
>JBKQMG010000045.1:0-40133 GCA_052146815.1 Streptosporangiaceae bacterium
CCCAGCAGGGAGACCACGGCATGCCACTCGATGTTGTGGCTCACCGGATACTGGAAGATCTGGCGCAGCGTGTTGCGATGATGGTTGCTGAGGTGCGCAGGCTCTGACGTCGATGACATCCGGGCTCCTCTCCGCCCTCACCACGATAGCCCGGAGCGGGGACACGGTCAGGTTCATGAGTCTCTGCTGCGCCCGGCTGTGGGGCGGGGACGGCTGCCCTGCGAGCAGGCCGACGGGCGCCGCCTTCGCCCTCTGCCGCCGAGCCCAGCCATAGAACGCGTCACCTGCAGGCCACCGGCCGCGAGCGGTCCGGCCGCCAGGCTTCCAGCGCCGCTACCGCGGTGAGAATCATCCGCCAGAACGGCATGCAGACCGGCCAGAGCCGGATGTCCGCCTCCCGGCCTGATTCAAGCGGGATTACCGTGAGTGATTGGCTCAGAGAGCCAGGCGCCGGGAGAGGTCCGAGCTGAAGACCCCGTCGGGGTCGATCTTCGCGCGCAGGCGCCGGAAGTCCTCGTACCTCGGGTACATCCGCGGCATCAGGCTGGCCGGGATCCTGGAATCCTGGGCTAGGTAGAGGCGTCCGCTTGCGGCCAGCACGAGTTCGTCGAGCTCGGCCAGCAGCCGGTCCAGCCCGGGGGTCCGGGCCGGGAAGTCCAGTGCCAGCGTCCAGCCCGGCATCGGGAATGAGAGCATGCCGGGATCTGGCTCGCCGAATCGCTTGAGCACCGTCACGAACGACGGGGCGCGCAGCGCGCTAGTCCGCTCCAGTGACCGGCGCACGACATCCGCGGCGCCGGGCGGTACCACGTACCGGTACTGCCGGAGCCCCGCCGGGCCATAGAACCGGTTCCAGTTCCGGACGCTATCCAGCGGGTGGAAGAAGGCGCCGATGGTCTGGATCTCCCCCGTTCGGCGTCGCGGTGCCCTGCGATACCAGGCCTCGTTGAGCAGCGCTACGGTCCGCCGGTTAATCAGCCCGCAGGGAAGCACTGGCGGGACTCCGGCCGGTGCTCTGGCCGAGAACTCCCGCGGATGCTCCCGGTCCCGGTATCGCAGGTCGGTGTTGACGGCGAAGTCGCCGCTGGTGATCACCGAGCGGCCGAGGCTGCTCCCGGTGGCCAGGCAGTCAGTCCAGGCCGCGGTGTAGTCGTAGTCCTGATCGGTCGCTGAGAGATAGTCCATCGTCTCGTCGATGTCGCCGGTCCGCACCGTATCGACGATCACCCGTGACGTGTCGACCTTCAGCAGGGCGAAGGTCGCGCGCAGAATGACCCCCGTCAGGCCCATCCCGCCAGCCGTGCCCCAGAACAGTTCCGGACTGCGGTCCGGCGTGACGGCACGGACCGACCCGTCCGCCATCAGAAGGTCGAACGACGTCACATGCCGGGCGAAACTGCCCGCGCAGTGATGGTTCTTGCCGTGCACGTCAGCGGCGATCGCGCCGCCGACGGTGACCTGGCAGGTGCCCGGTGACACCGGCACGAACCAGCCCTCCGGCACGAACCTGGCCATCAGCTGCTCCAGGCTCACTCCCGCTTCGCAGGTGACCAGCCCGGATCCAGGATCGAACGCCAGTACTTTCCGCATCCCCGTGGTTATGATCACCAGCCCGCCGTCATTCTGCGCCGCGTTGCTGTAGCTGCGCCCCAGCCCCCGAGCGATCAGCCCCCGCCCAGACGCGCCCGCCAGCAGCCCCGCCACCTCATGAGCATTGACCGGTGCCGCGACCTCAGCCACGGTCGGCTCGGTCAGCCCCCAGCCGGTCAGCCTGACCTTGCGAGTCACCGCTGCTGCGCTCACCTCAGTCATTCTCCGCTAGGACGCCTGGGCGGCCGGCTACATCGGCGGGCGTCCGGCACGAGGGCGCCATCAAGGGAGGCATGATCACCACCTCTGGCTACGGACCTGACAGGGACAAGTTCGCCGGAGGCAAGCCACTCAACCTGATCGACGGCAGCGGGTTCCTCGCCTTCTGCCAGCAGCACAGCATCCCATCCCGCATCCTCGACCACGGCAAACGAAAGAAGCAGCCCTGACAGCATTGTGCCGAGCGCGAGCCTGGCCCGGACCGTGAGCGCCGTGGCGGCCAGCAGGATCGCAAGGCCCAGGATGCGGATCCAGGGCGGCGAGGGCAGGGCCAGGGAGTTCCAGGCTGCCCTGGGCGCAACGGTCCGCGCGACGCCCACGATGACCCAGCCCGTTGATCCGAACCACGTGCGGGCCCGTTCCGCCTTCGGGGCCCGCGAGTCGTTGTAAATCGCGCCGGCCAGCCAGGTCAGCAGGAATGCGCCCCAGCCCACCGCGAGGCCGACCACGGCCGGCAGGTCCAGCTGCTGCGTCGTCATGTCGAGCAGTTCAGCAGCTGACCGGGGATCGCGCCTGGTGCGGGGGATCCGCGTCGTCTGGGTCCTCTTCTGCAACGCCGTAGGTCGACAGGCCGAAGAGATAGCCGAAGCTGGTCACGGCGAGCATGACCGCGAACGGCCACCACCAGGCCGCCCGGACGGCGACCGCGATCGTCAGGCCGATGAAGGCGGCGATCACGGCAGCCTCCCGGCCAGGGCCCGCGACCGCAGGCTGAGCAGCTTCTGGCGCTCGTCAGCCTGCGAACCGGCCAGCGCGCCCTCGTCGCTGTCCTCCCTGCCCCACAAATACACGGCGACCACGCGGCCGACCACGCCCACTTCGATCACGATCGACAGCCACGACGCCGGGCCGCCGCGCACAGCCCAGGCGGCAGCTAGCACCGTCCCGGCAACCGCCACCCGAACAGGCACCCGCAGCCGCGGGGGAATGAACGTCATCATGTGGCAGCCTCCTCGCCATCCGGGTCGAACATCTTGTCGACCGTCAGGTCAAAGAACCGCGCGATCCGGAACGCCAGCGGCAGCGACGGCAGGTAACGGCCGCTCTCGATCGAGATCACCGTCTGGCGGGACACGCCCAGCGCCGCCGCCACCTCAGCCTGCGACAGCCCCCGCTGGGACCGCTGCTCCCGGACCCGGTTCCTCATGAAGTCAAGGTAACTTTACATTCCGCGGGACGTCAAGCACCCTTTACAGGACTGCAGGTACGCGGCTACTACCTGGCGCAGCACAGCGCTGCCACGCGGGTCACCGTAGTCGGGGTCCGGCGTGGCAACGCTGCGGCAGGCCTCCCGGGGTCGCCCGCACCCAGTCGCCGCGCGAGAAGCTCGCCAGGTCCGGCACGCCAGACCGGTGACCGAGTGCGGCGGCTGGTATCCGGGTGCTAGGCCGGCCACCAGGCAGTGGTGACGCAGCCCTCCGTGATCGTGACGTCGATCTGCGGAGTGACTGCATCGAGCCATACCGTGTAGTCCCCTGCAGCCAGTCCAGGGTAGACAGCCGCATACTGCGGGCCGCCCGGCAGTTCTCGTGGCCGGACCTGGGAATGGGTACGCGGGCCAGAGGGAGCGTCGATCTGGCTGATCTCGATCTCCTCGCCGTTGGCTTCCGGCGCCGTGCGCAGGACGAGCGCGCCTACTCCCGGCCCGAGATCGAGGACGACGGTGCCGGCCCCTGACGGGCCGGGAGCAAGCTCACTCATGATCAGCTCCGTTATTTGGGCGGGTGATCGTAGCCGTCGTAGGGCACGCCGAGGTAGGGGAAGCCGGGCAGGTAACTATCGCCCAGGTCGGCAGGCGTCAGCCCGTCGGTCAGAAGGTCAGCGGCGGGGTCTACGGTGTACTTGGGGTCGATCAGCTTGTAGGTCACCCCGGCGATGGCGCGCAGCTCGATCGACACCACGTCGTCAAACACCCGCCGTCCGTTCGGGAACCCGGCCGCGTCGCCGCTCGGCAGCCCGAAGATGCTCGGCTTGGCGGTGGGCGGGACTGAGGTGTTCAGCCGGAGCAGGTCAGCCTGCACCGGGCCGGTGTAGTTGGTGAAACCGCTGATGATGCCCTTCGGGATGCCGGTGAGCAGGACCGCCTCCAGGTCGGCTCGCGCCGTCTTGGCTGCGTCGAGCTTGGCCAGGTTCGGGAACACGCCCGGGTACAGCACCGGCAGCAGGCCGGCCAGCTCCGGGTGCGCGACATAGGAGGCGAACTGCTTGTCGTGCGCGGGCGGCTGGGTGTTCCAGTAGTCCTTCTTGCTGATCGGCACCAGGACCTCGTTGAACAGCGGATTGCCCAGTCGCGACACCTGCGCGTAAGGGCCGCTCCAGACCGACTGGCCGGTATCGGAGTCACGGATGCTGGCGCGCTGCCTGCTGGCGGTGGTCCACACCCCGATGACCGGCCTGCCCTTGGCCGTTACCTTCGAAATGGGTACCTGCAGGGCGATCGAGTGCACGTTCAGGAACTGGGGGGTGTTGACGCCCGGCGCTGCCTTCAGCCCGTGGGACTTGGCGAACACGTTGTAATTCTGGAAAGGCCGCAGGTTGCCAAGGTCGAAGATCGAGCCGAGGTCAACGTAGAAGCCCTCGGCGCGCTGACCGGCGAACACTTTGCTGCCATCGGCGAGCGTGTTCACAGCCGGCTGCGCTAGCGCAGCCGCGTAGTTCGGAGTGGACAGCGGGCCGATGTTGCAGGGGGGGCAGGGCAGGCCACGGCCGAGCCAGTGCTCGCCCGAACTGTCGACCCGGGCGACCGAGTAAGTCTGCCGCCGGTTCCAGCTAGAGCTGCTGAGCGAGGTGATCGGCGCGGTGTTGTAGAGAAAAGTGTCCAGGTCGTCCAGCGTGGTCTTGAAGCGGAACTGATAGGTAATATCCGGCTCGCTGTTGCCTCTGGTGTCGATGTGGATCTCATACAGCACGTCGTCGCCGAACTCGTAGAAGTTCGGGCCGCCCGCCGGGCTCTGCAGCGGAACATAGTTGGCGATCAGCGTGACCGTGTCCGGCCGGTCCGGGCTGACGAACGCATAAACGTCGGTACTGTCGGCGACCGGGTCCTTGGAGATCTCCGGCGCCTCACGATGCGATGACATCAAATACCTCTCAAAGTCATATGGGCTGGGCGGTGAGCTGGCGGTTACTTGCTGGCCCGGACCAGCTGCGCCGCCAGCCCCCGGTCGTGCAGGCGGGTATGCGTGGTGCCGCGGAACACGTCGATCTCACCGGTCGCGGCATCGCGCACGTGCACCACGACTGTCTCGGCCGAATCCGCCGTGGACGCGGCGTCAGCGTGCCGGCTTCGCGCTGCCGGGCCGGCGGTGCTGGCATCGGCGGCCGCCGGGAACGCGATCCCGGCCAGCGCGGTCGCGGCGATGCCCGCCGCGCCGGCGCCGGCTGCAGTGCGCAGCACCGACCGCCGCGACAGCCTCTCCGCGCCCGTGCCCGCGGTGAAGGTAGCGGGGACTCCGGTGTCACTGACATCTGGCATTACGATCCTCTCCGGGAAACGCTGCCGCCCCCCTGTGGCGCGCACATAGGACAGGTCGCCCCAGTGCGGCTGCACGTTCAGGTGGCTGTGAGGCCGTCCTGCGGCGCTAAAGATGCCGTTATCGTGAGAAACGCCTCCTGGGCCGACATGCGTGGCTCCAGTCTCGCGGCCGTTGCCTCATCAATCCCGGCCGTTGCCGCGGGTAATTCGGACCGCTAGGGAGCGCGGATATGTGCCGCCACGGGATCGTTACCAATCCGTTACCTTGAGGTCAGTCCAGTTGCTCGCTACGGGCCAGCGGCGCGCTTCCGCACACCGCTGATCGACTTGCGCTGAGTTGCGAGCGGCGCCTTAACGGCAGGCGGGCGCGAACGTCTGTGAACAAGACCCGAGGCCGGTACAGCGGCTTCGGCGCCGACCTGGCCCATCTAGGTCGCTGCGGGCACCGAATAGTCACACGTGAACGGACGCGACGGTGGGACTTCCCGGCCAGATCTCGCACAGCTCGACAGTGACGACCCGGGAAAGCTGCTCGCAGCCATGGCGGACGGAGAGCATGACGCATTCGAGCAGTTCTGCGCACAGCTATCCGGCCCGATCTATGGCACAGCCCTCGCTGTGGTTCGCGATCGCGCGCACGCGGAGGAGGTTACCCAGGAGGTGCTCACGGAGATCTGGCTCCTGGCCTTCCGTTACGACTCTGGCAGGGGCAGCCCGGCGGTCTGGGCGCTGACGATCGCCCGCCGTCGCGCCATCGACCGGGTCCGTTCCATAGCCGCCGCGTCCGCACTTGAGCGCCGGGCTGCCCTGGCCCCAGCTACGCCGGACCAAGTGGTCGAGACAGTGGAGGAGACCCTTGAAGCCCAGCGGCTAAGCAACTGCCTGGACAGGCTGACCCACCTGCAGCGTCAGTCCATCGTGCTCGCTTTCTACGGGGGACACACCTATCCGCAAGTGGCTAGCATCCTGGGCGTCGCTGTCAGCACCGTCAAGGCCCGGATCCGGGACGCGCTGACTAGCCTCCGCGGCTGCATGCACGAGGACTGCTGAAGCTGCCCCGCCGCTGCCGCCCAGCCAGTCGCCTCCAGCCTGCTCGGGTCTGATGTAGAGGCGCTGCCAGCGCCACGACGTGCTGGCCCGTGACGGGCGGGCATCCCGGCAGAGCAACGGGGCGTGCGACCCTTTTCGCCTATGGCCACGGCACGAGGCTCGACTATCGCGACGGCCACGACCAGTACGAGCACGCGGCCCGCTCACGCTGGCGCACCGGAGGAACGAGCAGATGGCGAACGGGATCGCGGCGGCGGTCAGCGGGACATTGACGAACAGACGACCGCTGGCGGGCGGGTCCGCGCCTGGTGCCTCGATAGCGGCGAGGCCATTCCCGCGCAGAACATTGGAGCGGGCGGGAATCAGCTCGGACCAGGAAAGCGCCCGCAGCAAATCCACCAGCGCGGGCAGGTCGCGGCCGGCCAGCCGCTTGCGGAGCTGGATGCCGATGTTGCCGCAGCCGCGGTCCCCGCACTCGCACAAGGGCACTCGGGCTACTTCCAGGCCGACATCGCCGGGGTCGATGACAGCAATGCCGTCAGACTCCTCCGGCTCGCCGACCCACGCTTCCACCTCAAGGTCCAGGTCGGGTTGCGGGTCATGGCCGGTCATGGTCGCCAGGAGCTTGAGGCTGCTGCGGACCCCGATGAGCGCTCGCCAGGCACCAGCGCCCAGAGTTTCCACGCGCTCGGCGCGGATGGTCCAGCCGTCATTGGCGATCCGCTCGTCTTCAGCGATCGCAGTCACGGCGCCTGTCATACAACCACCCTACGGAAAACATCGCTGCCTTCCGATCCGGTTTCGTGGCAGCCTGCCCGCGCCCTGTCTGCTCAGATCGACGTCAGCGAGCAAAACCCCGGGGAAGTTCTGATCGCGCGCGACCAGAACTTCCCGCGGGGTTCCGTTTCACTTGCTGCCGGGCCGGCTCATCGTCGCGCCAGCCAGTGGGCCACGCTCAGCCTGTGCAGCCCGCGATCGAGGACAGCGGAGCGCAGTTGTCGGTGAAGTTGCCGACGACACTGGTACTACTCAGCGTGACGGTGCCGCTGTCCAAGTAGATTCCGGCACCCGAGTGGACGGGCGCATGGTTAAGGCTGACCTGGCTGTCGGTCAGGTCAGCGCTAGTCCCGTCGTTGTAGAGGCCCCCGCCCTCCTCGGACGCGGAGTTTGCGTTGAGAGCGGCGTTGTTCACCGTGATCTCGTAATCGTTGTAGATGCCGCCCCCGTATTCGGCGGTGTTGCCGCTGAAGTTTGCGCCGGCCAGCGTCATTACGTCTTCGTTGTAGATGCCGCCGCCGTATTCGGCGGCGTTGTCCTTGAAGATCACGCCGGTTAGCGTCGTGGGGGAGTCTTCACTGTAAATCGCGCCGCCGTATTCGGCGGCGTTGTTGTCGGTGAAGCTTGTGCTGTCCACCGTCATCTCAGAATCGTTGTAGATGCCGCCGCCATAGCCGTCGCTAGAGACGTCGGCAGCATTTCTCTTGAAGGTGCTGTCGCTGACGGCGAGCGTGTCGTCGTTGTAGATGCCCGCGCCGTATTCGGCAGTGTTCTGGGAGAAGGAGCTATCGTGCACCGTCGTGGTGTCGTCGTTGTAGATAGCGCCGCCCTCGTCGTCGTTGGCGTCGTTGCCGATGAAAGCTGAATCCGTGATCGTCGCGGTGTCGTCATCATAGATGGCGCCGCCTTCGCCGGAGCTGTTACCGCTGAAGCTGCTGCGGCTGATCGTCGCGGTGTCGTCGTCGTAGATAGCGCCGCCGTATTCGTCGGAACTGCTGTTGCCGGTGAAGGTGACGTTACTGACCGTGAGACCACCCCCGTCGTAGATGGCGCCGCCGTATTCTCCGGAAGAGTTGTCCGACAGCTTGCCGCCGCTGACTGAGACTGGGCCCTCTTCGTCGTAGATGGCGCCACCGTAGACGGCCGCGTCACCGTTGCTCAGGTTCACGCCGGAAAGCGCGAGGGCGGCATGCGCTCCGTCCACCGTGAAGATGCTGAACTCCGGAGTGCCGGTTGCGGAACTGCGCTCGATGGTGCTCTTCGTGCCGCCGTTGATGGTGAGATTCACCGTGATGGGCGACAGCGCGGTGCTGAGCGTGTAGGTGCACGCACTCGCGAGGCGCAGGACGGTACCGCTGACTGCGCCGTTCACTGCGCTCACCAGGGCACCGTTGCTACACGGCACGTGGGTGGCTGACTGCGGGCTGGCCAGCGCCTGCGCGCCGCCCAGGCCGACGACCACCAGTGCGCCGGCCGCCGTGGTGGCCATCGCCTTTCCCGTTAATTTCCTAGACATGCATCTTCCCCCTTAATGCAACTTAAGCCCGGTGACCTGGTGCTGGCATTGCCTGCCGATTTCACTGAAGTAGAGGTTGCGGTCGGCGCTGAACAATGCGCAGTAGCCGCAGCCTGGCCAGCCAAGATCGCCGACGCACCCTGGTCACTCTGAGTGATGTCGCGTGGACTGTAGCACGCAGCCGCCGGGGTATGGGCGCAAGTCGTCGCGGGAAGAATTCATCATGAATGTTATTCTCTTGACATGCCCATTATTCCCGGTAAACGTGTCGGCAACTGCCGGATACATCGTGGCATGACGGCCCGATAATATTTAAAGGGGCGCGCTCCCGCCGGGCGGCACCGGGATTAACTGGCACACGCCGGACGTCCCCGCTGGCGGATGCCGACGATAATTTCCGGCCGGTCTCGCGCCCGGAAACGCCCGGATCATCCTTCCGGCCGCCCGCCGGACAGGTACAACAGGAAGGTGCCGGAGCTTCCCGAGGTCGAGACCGCCCGCCGCCTGATCGCCGATAAGGCCCTGCATCGGCGCATCACGGGAGTGGACGACGCCGATACGTTCGTCTGCCGGCCGCACACGCCCGGCCAGCTGCGGGAGGCGCTGACCGGACGCACGCTGACCGCGGCACGCCGGCGCGGCAAGACGATGTGGTGCGAGACCTCCGGGATCGGCCGCTCCGCCGGGCCGGGACCCGATCTAGGTATCCACCTCGGCATGAGCGGCCGCATCGTCGTGGCGACCGGCGACGAGGCGGCCGAGGGCGGGGGGCCGCGCCGCCGCGACGCTCAGCCGCGCAAGCCCGAGTGGAGCCGTTTCACGCTCGAGTTCGCCGACGGCGGGAGCCTGGTGCTGTTCGACAAGCGGCGGCTCGGACGGATCCGGCTGAACCCGGACACCGGCGTGCTCGGGCCGGACGCTGAAGAGGTCACGCTGGCGGAGTTCCGCAGGCTGATTACCAAGGGGACGATCGCGGTCAAAGCGCGCCTGCTGGATCAGTCCAAGATCGCCGGAGTCGGCAACCTGCTGGCCGACGAAGTGCTCTGGACAGCCAGGGTGGCGCCTGCGGCGCGGGTCGACAGCCTGCGGCCCGAAGATGCCGGCCGGCTCTACCGCGCCCTGCAGTCCGCGCTGAAGTCCGCCATTGCCAAGGGCGGCGTGCACACCGGCGAGGTGATCTCGGCCCGGCATCCGGGCGGCACCTGCCCGCGCTGCGGAGCCGAAATGGTGCACGGGACAGTCGGCGGCCGGTCGACCTGGTGGTGCTCGCGCGAGCAGGCGCTCTAACGCGCATCCGGCGAGGTACATGTTTGCGTGGGTCGGCCGGCGTTGCCGCTTGCATGCCCGCACATTTACGCCGCGGCAGCCGAGTTCGCGGCAGGTATGAGTATCTCGCCGTTGTCCCCCGAGGACATCCGCGCCGCTGCCGAGGTGCACCGCGACTCGGCCCCGAGTACAGCGGCGCTGTGGTGGCGTCGTTCCTGGAGAAGGTCGACCGGGAGATAGCCGCCCGGGTCGAGGCACGCCTCGCCGGGACGCCGCCCGCGGCGCCGGCCAGGCGGGGGAGCCGCCGGACCCTGCTGAAGGGCAGCGCGATCGGCGCCTGCGCCGGCGCCCTGGCGGCCGGCGTCGCCGTAGGCGTGCCCGGCAGGGCAACCCAGCCGGCGCAGCAGCCCATCCAGATGCAGCACATCAGGGTTCCCCCGCCGGGCTCGGCGAGACCGCGACCGGGTGACCCCGGCCCGGCGCCGACGCCCCGGACGAATGGGGCGTCACGTATGTTCTCGGCTAGCACGCGTCGTTTAGGGGTCTGGCGCCGCGGCTGATCCTGTCCGCCGAGTAATCCAGGTGGTGCCCCTCAGTGATTTCCGGAGCCTATCGAGATATGTTCACGGCGATCGCCGGCTGTGCGGCGGCGCTGACGGGCCTGCTGTTTGTCGCCATCTCCGTCTCGCCCGGCCGCCGGGCGACTGCCCAGCCCTCGGTGATCCAGGAGGTCCGGGCCTCCTCATCGATCCTGGCGTTCGTCAACGTGCTGGCCGTCTCGCTGTTCGGCCTCGTCCCGAACACCAACGCCGGGTACCCTGCCGTGGTCATGGCTCTGGGAGGCATCTTCTTCACGGCCGCAGCGATTCGGTCAATCCTCACCAGCCCGGCGGCCCGGCGCCAGTTCCGGCGCCAGCTCGGACTGATCACCCTCCTGCTGGCCACCTTCGGTTTCGAGTGCGCCGCCGGCATCGAACTCCTGCGGCCTGGGCACGAGCGCGACCCGCTGGCCCTGGCCGTGCTCAGCTATGTCCTGGCCGCGGCGGTGCTGATCGGAGTGGCGCGGGCGTGGGAACTGGTGGGCGACAGGGACACGGGCATTTTCTACTCGATCGCCGTGCTGACCCGCGGGCTTGGTCCCCATCGGGATGGCCACCCCGGCGGCCCTGGCGCCGGCGAAGCCGCGCCTTCCGCTCAGGTCCTGGTCCCCGGACCGCAGTCCGCTGTTCAGCCGTCTGGCGCCGGCCGTGATTCAGGCCTGCCCGCGCAGGGACCCGGTGCGGAAGTCCCTGACGAATCCGGCGCACCGTCACGGGGCCCCGGGCGGACCGAGAGCACGGAGAGCCCCGAGAGCACGGCAGAATGAGCCACGCCGCATCAGCGCGGTATGCCCTCGGCAGCTGCGACTGAGCAGGTGCCGAGATCATGGAACTGGGGCCTTCCGGGCCGCGGCCCGCGCGCCCGAAGCCGGTATCGTCCGCGACTATGAGCAGCGATGAAGTGTTCCTCCGCCCGGTGGCCGAGGACGACCTGCCGCTTCTGCACCGGTGCACGAGCGACCCGTCGGCCACCGGCCCGTTTGAGTGGTACGGCTGGCAGGATCCGGAGCGCTTCCGGCGGCGGTGGGAGCAGGACCGCCTGCTCGGCGAGGACGGCGGCATGCTGATCATCGCCGACGGCGAGCACCGGCTCGGATTCGTTTCCTGGCGTAAGCGCCAGGGCGGCCGGATCTCGTACTACTGGACCATGGGCGTCGCCGTGGCGCCGGAGGCCCGCGGACGAGGGGTGGGCACGCAGGCGCAGCGTCAGCTGGTGCGCTACCTGTTCACGCACACGCTGGCCAACCGGGTGGAGGCCGCGACGGAGATCGGCAACATTGCCGAGCAGCGGGCGCTGGAGAAAGCCGGGTTCACCACGGAGGGCGTGCTTCGCGGCGTTGCCTTCCAGGGCGGCCGCTGGCATGACGGCGCGCTCTACAGCGTCCTGCGCGCCGAGGTGGACCTGACCGGACCGGGCGGCCCGCTCCCGGCCTGACCGGCGATCCATACACTGGGGCGGTTTCCTCGGTGCGGCGGTGGGGCCCGCCGGCCTCGCGATGCGGCGGGGAAAACCGTGGCTGACGCCGCCGACAGCCACCTTCGCCATCAACGTGACCGGGTGCGCTCTGATCGGCGTCCTGATGGTGGCGGTGACCGAAGTGTGGGAGGCGCCGCCCCTGGTGCGCCCGTTCGTCGGCATCGGCGTGCTCGGCGGCTATACCACCTTCTCTACCTGCATCGTGGATATCCAGAAGTCGCTCACCGCGGGCTTTCCCCTGACCGCGATCGCCTATCTGCTGATCACTCTGTTCGCCGCGCTGTTCGCGGTGTAGGCCGGAGTAACGCTGACCCGGCTGGCCACACGCCGGCGCGAGCACGAGGACCGGTCATGAAACTTGAAGGCCCGGCTGCCCGGCTGACGATCTTCGTCGGCGAGACCGACAGGTGGCACCATAAGCCGCTGTGGCACCATCACCGCGAACGTCAGCGGGTCCGCGCTGCTGGGATTCCTCGCCGCTGTTCCCGTGCATGGCGGTCTGCTGGCGTTCGGGGGCACCGGGTTCTGCGGCGCGCTCACCACGTACTCCACGTTCGGCTACGAGACCCTCACGAGCCAGTAGAGCCCGCCGCCTGCGCCGGCCGCCAGGGTCGCGCCGCCGATGACGAAGAACAGCGAGGGCGCCGCGGTGACCGCCACCCGGGACCAGAACCACCACCGCGGATCGCTGGGGCTGTCCGGGCCGTGGACCGCCTGGACGGGCAGGGGACACCGCCGAACAGCAGCGCGACCGCGGTGACCTCGATGCCGAGGGCGCCGGCGGCCTGGGGGACAAGCGCCAGGCTGGAGGTGACCACCACCAGCAGCAGGACTGCGAGGGTCTCGCCTGCCCGGGCCGGGAGCTTGGGGAACGACAGGATGCGCGCCAGCTTGATCGCCGCGGCCACGAACAGCAGGCCGGTCAGCGCGGCCGCAGCGCCCACTTCAGCGGCAAAAAATGTGCCCCACGCAGTGACGCCGTAGGCATTCATGACCGGCCCGCCGGTGCGCGCACCCTGCTCAGCCGAATCTGCTGGCCAGGAACCGGTAGGCCTCTGGCGCGGTGCCGTGCAGCCAGACGGGCACCCGCATCCACCGCGGCACGAACACCACCCGGCGCTCCTGGTGCGCGGCGGCGACGATGGCCCGTGCCACCCGCTCGGCCGAGATCGGCGCTGGCCTGCTGCGGCGATAGGGTGTGCCCCGCCGCTCGAAGAACGGAGTGTCCACCACGCCCGGCACCACCAGGGAGACGCCCACCCCGCTGTCGGCGAGCTCGTACCCGAGGCTCTCGGCGAAGTAGCCGAGGCCCCCCTTGCTGGCCGCGTAGGCCGCCTCGCCGCGCACTCCGGTCGTCCCGGCGATGGACGAGACAAAGACCAGGCGCCCCGACCCGCGGGCGATCATGCCCGGTGCCAGCTGAGCGGTCAGCTGCATGGGCGCCGTGAGGTTGACGGTGACGAGTTCCTGCACCTTGGTCTCGGTGAGCTGGCCGATCGGCCCCGCCCACCCGACGCCCGCATTGCTGACCAGCAGATCCACCCGCCCCGCTACGTCCAGCGCCGCCTGGGCGAGCTTGACTGGACCGCCGGGTTCAGCCAGGTCCGCCTCCAGGGCCAGGCCGCCGGTTTCTCGCGCGACTGCCTCAAGGCGGTCCTGGTCGCGTCCGGCGATGAGCGGGCGCGCGCCCGCGGCGGCAAGAGCGCGGGCCGTCGCCGCGCCAATGCCCGAGGATCCTCCCGTGACGAGCGCAACCGCGCCGGCTAGCCGCATCGCGCCTTACTCTCGCGCGGCTCGGCGCGGGACGCAAGCTGAACGCCCCGGTCAGGGCGGCGGCTGCCCGCAGGCGGGAGTGACCGTCAGGCCGGGACCCCCGAGCGGGCTGCGCCCGCCGGGACCCGCTCGCCTGACCAGCAGCGCACGATGTCGCGCATCGACAGCAGTCCGGCGACCTCGCCGCCGTCGAGAACGACCAGGTGGCGGAAGCCGCCGCGGACCATGGTCTCGGCGGCCTGATCCAGCGTCCACTCCGGCGCGGCGAACACCACGGCGGTGGTCCGGTGATCGGCCACTGCCTCCCGGTCGGGATCCTGACCCGAGCCGACGGACTCCAGGATGTCGCGCTCAGTGAGGATGCCGATGCCCGGGTGCTCGTGATCGGTCACCACCGCGGCCCCGACGTGCTGGGCGGCCATCTGCCGTGCCGCCTCACGCAGCGTGTGCGCGGGGCCGATGCTCAGGATGATCTTGGTCATCCCGTCCCGTACGTTCATGCCTGTCCGCTCCTTCCCCAGATCGCCGACGGGAACGCTGCCGCGGTCCGGTGGGCGTCACGTGGTCCGCAGGGCAGGGTCCCGGGCAGGCACACGGGACGAAAAGCCCACCTTGTGAACATGTGATCGCCGCTGACGTCCAGCATCGACGATGCGGCGCCGGAGGGCAAGAGCCAGCCGGCCGCAGGCGGCTCAGATCTGCGCGGCCGTGTCGCCGGGGTCCGAGGGGCCGGCGGCCAGGAGTTCCAGGACCTCGGTGTGCAGCAGGCCGTTGGTGCATACCGCGCTGCCACCGTCCGGCCTGGCTTTCCCGGCCAGGTCGGTGAACACGCCGCCGGCTTCCTCGACGATGATCTGCAGGGCGGCCAGGTCCCAGAGCGAGACGTCGGTCTCAGCAGAGATGTCGATGGCCCCTTCGGCCACCAGGACGTGGGACCAGAAGTCCCCGTAGGCGCGGGTCCGCCAGACCGCCCGTGCCAGGCCGAGGAACTGCGCCAGCAGGCCGCTGTCCTCCCAGGTGGACAGGCCCGAGTAGGACAGCGACGCATCGGCCAGGCTGGAAACGCCCGATACCCGGCAGGCGGTGGCTTTCGTCAGGCTGCGGCCCGTCCACGCGCCCCCGTCGCGCCCGGCCCACCAGCGGCGTCCCAGCGCGGGCGCCGAGACGACGCCGACGGTCACCTCGTCGTCGGCCATCAGCCCGATCAGGGTGGCCCACACCGGGACCCCGCGCACGTAGTTCTTGGTGCCGTCGATCGGATCCAGCACCCAGCACCGCTGGCCGACGCCGGTCCGGCCGAATTCCTCCCCGAGCAGCGCATCACGCGGCCGGGCCCGGCTCAGCACGTGCCGCAGCGACTCCTCGGTCGCCAGGTCGGCGTCGGTGACCGGAGTCAGGTCAGGCTTGGCCTCGACCCGGAGGTCGCTGGCCCGGAACCTGCGCATGGTGATGTCGTCCGCGGCGTCCGCCAGGACGTGCGCGAACCGCAGGTCGTCGTCGAAACCCGCCATAGCGCGAGACGCTATCGCTAATCCGGCCACAGTGACCATGCGAGGCCCGCAACCGCTGCCCTGGCCGTGCAGCGCACGGGTGCAGGGGAACGGGCAGTACGCGCCCGGACCGGCTCTACCCGCCTGCGCGCGCAGCTGGGCCGTCTGCAGGCGTAGCTTTCCGGGCGATGACCGGGCCGAGGAGGAGTTCCGGGCCACGGGCAGGACCCAGATAGTGCGTTAATCCGTCGTGCCCGCTGGCGCGAGCGAGGGGCCTGCGACCGGGCCGGGCTGCGAGAGGAGCCAGAGGTCGGCAAAGTGCGCCCACTCTGTCTTCCCGGTGCCGGTGAGAGTGAGGCGCAGCCGGGTGAAGTACTCCCGGCCGTCATGGCGGCGCACTCCGGACAGCGTGGCGGTGGCCGGGTACTTGGCGTAATGGCCCTGCGCGCAGTCAGGGCTGCACTGGTTCACCCAGACGGCGGCATGGGTGCTGGTGGCGCTGGCGGCGCCCCAGGTGTTCCACTGCGCGAACTTGACCAGGACATCGCCGGATGCGCCGAAGCCCAGCATGCGCGGCCGGGCGTGCGCGTCGCCCCAGGCGTACTGATAGATGGTAGGAGGATGCGCCGGTGCGTCCGCGGCGCCCGCCAGCGCCGGTGTGACAATCGCCGCTACGGCTGCTGCCAGTCCCCCGAGTCCCGCCAGTCCCGCCAGCAGTGCCTTACGTCCCGCCATGAGCCCCCCTAGCCCTCCATCACTACGAGGTTAAGGCAGGGAGCAAGGTGGGTCCTACCGGCCGGAGCGGCCGGAAGCGGCCGGACGGCATGCGACCAGCAGGACACCACCGCAATCGGGACCCGTACCGTAGCGCCATGGAATACCCCCATCTCGGCCGCAGCGGCGCTTCAGTCAGCCGGCTCTGCCTGGGCACGATGAACTTCGGGGCCTACACCCGGCCTACACCGCGCCGGAAGAATCTCACCAGATCATGGACTCGGCCCTGGAAAAGGGAATCAACTCTTTTGACACCTCGAACCTAGGGCTTTCGATCTCCGGCCTGGGCAATGGCCCGCCAATGGCGGTCCCTTGTGGTGAATGTGGGGGGTACCCGTTGCGAGCCGCCGCAGCGATCCGGGGCTACCAAGGCACGGCCGCGCGATTGCGCCGTGTATCTGGCGGACAGTGCCAGGCACCGGGTCCGTACGCCACCCATAGGTGGCAGCACCAGTACTCGGCGGTGTCCCTGCCTGCTGTTCAGACCTCGGCCCCTGTTCCGGTGCGGGAACTCGATTCAGTCGCCGACCCGGCGGTTAGTGCGCCGGCAGGGAACCGTCACATCGAGTCAGCTCCACGCAAACCGTCATCTCTGCGCCGCCTGCCTGGCTGCTGTCCTTGTCCGGAAGAGCTGCTTCCGGTTCCAGCTGGTGGCTGCGTCTTCAGCGGCATTTGGCCGGGACCGGTGATGACATCAATCTGGCCAATCGAGTTGGTGTTCTGGCACCCCATTGCCCGGCCGTAGTCCATGGCTGCAGCCCGGCCACGCTGATAGCGGAAGATCTTGTGAGCGAACATGACCACATGGTCATCGCCGACACCGAAATCCGCGTACCAGCCGCCTTCTGCCAGCAGGGACTGGGCGAGGGACTCGGCGAGGGGGCCGGCCACGTCGTCGTCGGCCTCGAACTCCAGGAATGTCCACACCGGCGGCTGGCTCATGGATACCGTTGCGGATTCAACATGAACCGAGCCGTCCAGATAGGCCCAGACATCAGCGTGCGCTACTGCGCGGGAACTCGATTCCGGCGTGCCGATGTCCGCAGTCAGCGGTGGTGGTGCTGGCACCATCGCCGGGACTGCCAGCGGCGCGTAACGTCCCGGCCAAGGTACGGCCAACCCAGGAGGGGAACATGCAGCTCAGGATGAAGCTCGCGGCCGTGGGCGGCGCTGCCGCGCTCACGCTGGTGGCAGGGGTGCCCGCGCTGGCCAGCAGTCACGCGGCGGTCAGCAAGTCCGTCACTGGCCCGGAAGACGCCTACGGGATCGTCCACGGCAAGGCGGCGGTGACCGGCAGCAAGATCCCGCTGAAGCTGCGCGGCCTGGTGACGGCCGCCGGGGTCATCAATCTCAACGGCTCCGGGCCGAAGAAGGGGAAGACCAAGTCGCTGCACAGCTCGGCCGGGATCCTGACCGTGATGATCGCCGGCAAGCCGACCATCAGCCAGAAGGTCAACCTGAAGGCCTGCCACTTCTCGCAGACCGAGGACATCGCCCTGTCGGTGGTCGGCAGCAAGAGCACCGGCAAGTTCGCCGGCGACACCGGTCCCGCTGCGGTGCAGGTCCACTTCGCCGGGTTCGGGGCGAGGTACAAGTCCGGGCCGAAGAAGGGCAAGTGCAACACCAGCCCGAACGCGCCCGAGCTGACCAAGGGCGCGGTCGCGTCCTTCCAGCTCGACGCGGTGCTGACGACGCCGTAAAGCGTCAGCATGAGGCGGGCCAGGCCCAGCAGTGGACCTGGCCCGCCGGCCGCCGATGCTGTCGCGGGGCACCTTCTGGTGTGTTGGTCCCTGGTAGCGAGGCACCCTGTCCCTGCCTCGGCGCGCGAACTCGACGGGCCACTAGACTTCCGCGCCAGGGCGATCAGCTCGGCCACGCAAGGCCGCAGCGCCGCCATCAGCTCGGTCGGCTCGGCGTCCGTGCGGTAGTCACGGTGACCGGCTCCTCTTCCCACACCGCCCCGTCCCTGGCCGCGAACCCGGCCGCGGTGACTTTGCACCCAGGGCCCGACGCGGGGACGTCCACCTTGGAGGGTGATGACCTTCAGTCTGCTGCCGGCATGTGTGGCCACCAGCGCCACGCCGGGTCGCGTCGGCTCCAGCCGGGCCTGCGCCTGCGTGATCGACCCGGTGGCCTCGATGGCCTCGATCGTCAGCCGCAACGGTGCCTCCCGGCGGTTTCTCGTCCCGGCACGGTACCTGCCCTAACCGCGCCGGGAGCCAGGCCGTGCGAGAAGCGCCGCGTCCTGTGGGTCCTCCTGGCCGTCCAGGTGGCCAGATCCGGACATGAGGGTCCGGACGCTGGTTGCCTGCTGGCCTGTTGCGCTGGGTGACGGAAAGTGCATAATCGTAGGCGATGTGCGGCTCGCCGGCTGGTGCCGCGCGGGTCCGGGCACGCGGGGCTCGCACCTCTTCCTCTGTTCGCTGGAGGTGAGTAGTGGCAGACGATCTTCACGCGCACAAGCCGGACGGCAAGTTCCCCGCCTTTGGCAGTCCTCCCGGCCGCCCCGGTCCCGCTGTTACCGCACGCGCCGCGGTGGCCGGGCATCGGAGCACGCCGGCCGGCGGGGGCCAGGTGCTGTTTGACGACGGAGCCCTGCGGATCACCCGGACCACGGACGGCCTGCTGCTGGCCGGTGAGCTTGACGAGGGCAGCGATGCGGGCCTGATCGCCGCGCTCATCGAGGTGGCCGAAGAGCCGAGAGAGATCCACGTCGACCTCGCGGCCGTGCAGTACTGCGACCTCGCCGGACTGCGCGTCTTCATCCTCGCCAGCACTGACAGGCAAGAGCGCCCAGATCACCCGAGCCGGTGCGTGATCCTGCACCACCTTCCCCGCGTACCTGAGGGCCGTGCTGCGGATCGTCGGCTGGGACGGCACTCCCGGCCTGGTCATCGAGGACCCGCCGCAGTCGTGGGCCGGGGCCTGCACCGGGCGGCAGGGGCGACCATGGCAACGCCCCGCTAGCCAAGGCGACCAGCTCGGCTAGCGGGGCGTTGCCCGTATGTCGCCGGATGACCGAAGCCGCGTTACAGCAGCCCGTTCGGCAGGCCACCTCATCCTGGAGGAATCCGCAATCGTTGCTGGACCTGCCGAGCTGCTGTGGCGGCGGTAAGG
Organism: Streptosporangiaceae bacterium; assembly: GCA_052146815.1. Taxonomy (GTDB): domain Bacteria; phylum Actinomycetota; class Actinomycetes; order Streptosporangiales; family Streptosporangiaceae; genus DATJZH01. The sequence goes on from JBKQMG010000045.1 coordinate 19,184, forward strand.
CCCGGCCTGCATTGCATGCCCCCGCCAGGCCGGGCCCCGGCACTACCGCACGGGGGTCGGCAGCGCTCCCCGTTACTGACGGTAGCCGCCGAACGGGCCGAAAGCCATAAGCCCGCGGTAAGGGCGCATGCGCTCTGTGTGCGCTATCCCCATCATGGCCCCGAGGCTGCATATGTCTTTTGCGGTGTCGCCGGCGATTGCTATCGTGCAATCGTTAGCATGCGCTGCCCGGTTCCTGCCGGCAGCGGTTCGCTGACCGCGGTGTCGGCGGATGCGTACCGCGACGGGCTGGATGCCCGTGCTGTGCCCGGACCCGCCGGATGAGGGACCGGTATGGGCGGAGCTGGCCGGGGTGCAGTTCCGGGAGCAGGCGTGCCGCCGTCATTCTGCTGTCCTCATGCTTCGGTGGAATGCCGTCGGCGGCCCTGACGGCAGGCTGTTCGCGGCTGTGGATGCCGATCTCACGCTCATCGCGGCCGGGGACCATGCCGTCCGGCTGCGCCTGGGCGGGCGTCTACTGGGCCGCCCCTGCCGCCCCCAGCCCGGGCGACCCTGCCTGAGGTGGCCGCCGTGACGGCGCGGTCGCTGCTGGGCCGCGTCGCGGCCGCCATCGGCGACGTCCGCGCCGTCGTCGTCATCGTGCAGGAAGCGGGCGGATCCTAGCCGGATCGCCGCGTCCTATTCACCGAGGACATCCCAGATCTTCCCGCCTGCCTGGTGGCTGCCATCAGCCCCAGCGCCGCTTCGAGGGACAGGCCCGCCGAGAACAGCTGGCGCACGACGATATCGGTCAGCTCGCGGGCGATCTGGTCGTGATCTTCTGCCAGCCGCAGGATCAGCCCTGGCGGGTCACCTGACTCACCCGGGGAGGGCCGGGAGCCGGCTGCCCGGGCCAGCTCAGGACACGATGCCGTGCGCGCGGTTCCAGGCGTGCGCGTCGTTGTTCGCCGCGACGATGCCGTAGATCCAGATGGCCGGGGCGAGGACGAAGCCGACCTGCTGTGCGATGACATCCTCGCCACGGCGGGACGGCTGACATCCCCACGCTCAGCGCGTCGCGGACTGTAGCGTCGCGCCATGGAATACACCTATCTAGGGCGAAGCGGAGTTCAGGTCAGCAGGCTCTGCCTGGGCACGATGAACTTCGGCGCATACACGAGCCCGGAAGAGTCCCACCACATCATGGACCTGGCGCTTGAGTCGGGGTTAGCTTTCTTTGACACCTCGAACACCTACGGCCAGCCGCGGGCCGAGGGAGTCACCGAGCAGATCATCGGCAGCTGGCTGTCGGCCGGGGGCGGGCGGCGCGACCGGGTCGTGCTCGCCACCAAGCTCTACGGCGGCAAGGGGGAGTGGCCGAACGACCGCTTCCTGTCCGCGCTGAACATCCGGCGCGCGTGCGAGGAATCCCTGCGCCGCCTCGGCACCGACCACATCGACCTCTACCAGATGCACCACGTGGACCGCGAGACGCCATGGGAGGAGATCTGGGAGGCGATGCAGGTGCTGCGCGCCCAGGGCAAGATCATCTATGTCGGCTCGTCGAACTTCGCCGGCTGGCACGTCGCCCAGGCGCAGGAGGCGGCCCGCGGCCGCGCCATGCTGGGCCTGGTCAGCGAGCAGTCGCTCTACAACCTCGCGGCCCGGACCGTCGAGCTGGAGGTGCTGCCAGCCTGCCAGGGCTACGGGCTCGGCGTACTGCCCTGGAGCCCGCTGCACGGCGGCCTGCTCGGCGGGATCCTGCACAAGGCGAGCAAGCAGGCGCCCGGCTCAGCACCCGGGAGCGGCGCGGCCTCCGGCGGCGCTGCCGGGTCCGGCGGCGCCGCAGCGGCCGGGGGCGGGGAGTCACGCAGCAGTGGCGGCCGGGCGGCAGAGGGGCTCGCCGGCCGGCGGCCGCAGATCGAGGCGTACGAATCGTTCTGCGACGAGCTCGGCGCCGATCCCGCTCGCGTGGCGCTCGCGTGGCTGCTGCACCAGCCTGCCGTGACCGCGCCGATCGTCGGGCCGCGGACGGCGGCGCATCTGGACGGTGCGCTGCGGGCGCTGGAGATCACCCTGGACGAGAAGGCGCTCGGCCGACTGGACGAGATCTTCCCGGGCCCGGGCGGCGCCGCCCCCGAGGCCTACGCCTGGTAACAGGATGGCGGGGCGCCGGCCTGAAGCCGTCGGGCTGCGGGACCGGGCCTGAGACCGGCGGCGCCGTCCGGCCGGCGCGGCCGGGCGGCTGCCGGAGGCTGGTTATGGCCCTAACCTGTTATGACCCGAACACGATGGCGGCGGGCCCAGCCCGGCGTTGATCGGCTTGCCGGGCGTGTGCGTGGCCACCCGGATCGGCACCACGCGGTTGTGGGCGATGATGCAGGCGGTCCTGCCGTTCGGCGTGATCGTCATGCCGCCTACGGGCGAGCTGCCGCCGAACCGGATCGGCGTGCCCGGCTTGTTCGTGACGGTGCTGACCGGATGGACCGGACTGATGGAGGCATCGCGATCCCCTGTCTGCTGAGCCGAATCTCATCGCGAACGCTGCCTGCGGCGGCCTGGCCAGATTCCGGCGACGGGCCGCCACTGCCACCATCAGGCGGCCGGCCACCGCGGGGGCGGGGCCGATGGTCGCCAGCACAGGGAACCTTAGTCGCCGCCGTCAGTGGTGATGCCGGTACCGAGGCCCTCGCGGCTGCGCAGCAGCCGACGCAGGGACTCCAGCCGCGCGGCGAGGGAAGGATCGCCGCCCTGCGCGGCTACCCACGCGTCCAGGCCGCAGCTCTCGTCGAGATGACTGCAGCCGGGCGGGCACAGGGCGACGCCTTCGGCCAGGTCCGGGAAGGCCCGCACCACCCGGTCGGGCGCGATATGCCCGAGCCCGAAGCTGCGCAGGCCCGGCGTGTCGATGAGCCAGCCGCCGCCGGGCAGCCGCAGCGCGACGGCGGACGAGGACGTGTGCCGCCCCCGGCCGGTGACCGGGCTGACCGTGCCCACGGCCCGGTCGGCATCCGGGATCAGCGCGTTGACCAGCGTCGACTTGCCGACACCGGAATGGCCGACGAGCACGCTCACCCGCCCGGCCAGGCGGCCGCGCAGCTCATCGAGCGCGCCTGGCGTGAGCGGCGTGCTGGTCACCACGTACGGGATGCCCAGCGGCTCGTACATGGCCAGAAGCTCACCGGGGCCGGCCAGGTCGGCCTTGGTCAGGCAGAGCAGGGGCTCCAGCCCGGCGTCATAGGCGGCGACCAGAAAGCGGTCGATCAGTCGGGGCCGCGGCGGCGGGTCGGCCAGCGCGCAGACGATCCCGAGCTGCTCGGCGTTGGCCACGATGGCCCGCTCCACCGGATCGGTGTCGTCCGCCGACCGGCGCAGGACCGTTTTCCGCGGCGCGATCCGGACGATCCGCGCGAGCGTCCCCGGCTCGCCGGAGACGTCGCCGGCCAGGCTCACGGTGTCCCCGACCACGACGCTCCGGCGGCCGAGCTCGCGCGCCCGCATGGCCGTCACGGCCCGGCCGCCGGCGTCCGCGCCGGCCTTGTCGCCGGGATCGGCGACGACGCAGTGGTACCGGCCCCGGTCCACGGCGATGACGAATGCCTCGGCCGCGCCCTCGTGCGCAGGCCTGCGCCTCGTGCGCGGCCGGGAGCCCTTGCCCGGCCGGACCCGCACGTCATCCTCGTCCAGCCCGGCATGGCTCGGCCGCCCGCTCAGGGGGAGCTCTCCAGCAGCTGAGCCCACTGGCCGGGGAATCCGGGGAACGTCTTGCCGACTGTGGCCGCGCCCGCGACGCGCAGGCCGGGCACCGCCAGGCCCAGGACCGCCGCGGCCATGACGAGCCGGTGGTCGTCGTAGGTGGCGAAGGGCCGGCCGCCGGCCCGCAGTGGCCTCGGCACGATCCGCAGGCCGTCGGGCAGTTCGGTCACCTCGCCGCCCAGCGCGCCGATCTCGGCGGCCAGGGCGGCCAGCCGGTCTGTCTCGTGCGTGCGCAGGTGGCCGATGCCGGTGAACTGCGACGGCGAGCTGGCCAGTGCCGCGACCGCGGTGAGCACCGGCGTCAGCTCGTTGACGTCCCTCAGGTCGGCGGTCAGCCCGCGGATGGTGCCCGACCCGGTCACGGTCAGGCCGCCGGCGGCCAGGATGCAGCTGGCCCCCATCGCCGAGAGCACCTCCAGGATCTGGCCTGCCGCCTGCAGACTGCGGCGGGGCCAGTCCGTGATCGTCACGCTTCCCCCGGCGACCAGGGCAGCGGCGAGGAACGGTGCCGCATTGGACAGATCAGGCTCGACGTCGATCTCCCGCGGTTCCAGTTCGCCCGGCTGCACCCGCCAGAAGTCCGGGACTCCAGCGCCCCGCTGGGCGCTGCGGCGATGCCGGCTCTCCGCGGTCACCTCGGCGCCCGCAGCGCGGAGCATCGCGACCGTCATCGCGATATGCGGTGCGGAAGGAGCGGGGGGCCCGTCGTGCCTGAGCTCCAGGCCCTTGTCGAAGCGGGGCGCGGCCAGCAGCAGACCAGAGATCAGCTGCGAGGAAGCCGACGCGTCCACGGTCACCGTGCCGCCGGGCAGGCCGCCCCGTCCGCGCACGGTGAAAGGGACGGCACCTCGTTCGTCGTCGTCGATAACCGCGCCGAGTTCCCGCAGGCCGGTCAGCAGGGGGCCCACCGGGCGATGTGAGATGCGGGGGTCGCCGGTGAATTCGACGTCCGCCCTGGCCAGCGCGGCGATCGGCGGAACGAACCGCAGCACCGTGCCGGCGTTGCCGACGTCGACGCGCACGCGGCCGTCCGCATGGCCCGGCGTGACCAGCCAGGCTGCCCGTGCGCTGCTCTCCTCGCCGCCGTCCTCCCGGCGGTCTTCTCGCGTGCCGTCCCCGTGCTCCGGCCGGCCGGCCGGGCCGGCGCCGCCTGTCCTGTCGCTGGCGCTGGCGTCTTCCTCGATGGCAGCGCCGAGCGTGCGCAGGGCACCGGCCATCAGCAGCGTGTCCCTGGCTCGCAGCGGCCCGGTGATGCGGGTGGGCCCGGCGGCCAGTGCGGCCAGCACGAGCGCGCGGTTCGTCATGGATTTGGAGCCGGGCAGCCTGACGGCGGCGTGCAGCGGGCCGGGCGCGACCGGCGGCCGCCAGTCGCCGCCCAAGTCATCCGCGAGGTCCGGCATTGCGTCCATTCTGGCAGCGTACTGGCTAGTCCTGCGCTGATGGCGGGACGCTGCGTGCCCCGGTCCGGCCAGTCGCCGGGGGGGGCAGCCCGGACACGCAGCGTGCCGCAAGGTTTGGCAGGCCTGCTTCCAGGCTATTAAATGGCTCAATCTGAACGTCCCCCGTGCGCGTGAACGATCCCAAGGTGAGAGCATGTGCGGTCGGTATGCGTCTGCGCGCAAGCGCACTGAGCTCCTGGAGGAGTTCAAGGTGCAGCGCGACCGCGTCACCGAGCCGCTGGAGCCCGACTACAACGTCGCGCCGACCAAGCCGGTCTATTCGGTGCTCACCCGCCGCAAGGACGGCGAAGCGCGCGAGCTGCGGGTCATGCGCTGGGGGCTGGTGCCGTCCTGGGCCAGGGACGTCTCGATCGGCAGCCGGCTGATCAACGCCCGGGCCGAGACGGTCAGCGAGAAGCCCGCGTTCCGCCGCGCCTTTGTCAAGCGCCGCTGCCTGCTGCCCGCCGACGGCTACTACGAATGGCAGAAGCCGGGCGACGCGGAGGCCGTGGACAGCCCCGCGCGCAGCGGCAAGGGGAAGCAGCCGTATTTCATCCACCGCGGTGACGGCTGCCCGCTTGCCTTCGCCGGGCTCTACGAGCTGTGGCGCGACAAGTCGCTCGGTGATGACGACCCGGACGCGTGGCTGTGGAGCGCGGCGATCATCACGACCAGCGCGCCAGACAAGCTGGGCCGCATTCACGACCGGATGCCGATGATCATCGACCCCGGCAGCTGGGCGGACTGGCTCGATCCGGACAACACCGACCCCGGCGACCTGCGGTCACTGCTGCTCCCGGCGGCCTCGGACGAACTGGAGTCCTACCCGGTCTCCACGGAGGTCAACTCGGTGCGCCACAACGGCCCTGGCCTGATCGAGCGAATCGATCCAGCCGGGGAAGGCCGGCCCCGCGAGTTAGCGGCGTCGGCCGCGCCCGGGGGGCGGCGAGGCCGCGCGGAGCCGGAGCCCGCAGCAGGCAGCGATCCGGGCGCGCTGTTCTGACAGTGCGTAAAAGCGGTGGCGCGGGCCCGGTCAGCGGGCCGTCAGGGCACGGCCGCAGTGAGCGGTAATAAGGCGGTAATAAGGAGGTGGGGCGAGTGGACACGATGACTGCTCGTCAGACCCTGGAGGAGATCCGCCAGGAGCTGGACCGGTCGATCGCGGTCCTGGACGCATCGAGCGGACAGCGCGACCAGGCGCTTGACTATCCGCCGGACCCGGCTGACGCCGGGACGAATCTGTCGGAGAACGAGCGCACCGAGGCAATGCTCTCGGTCGCGAGGCGGCAGCTCGACCAGGTGCTCGGCGCGCTGCAGCGCATCGACCTCGGCACCTACGGCATCTGCGTGGACTGCGGCGGACCGGTTCCCGAAGGCCGGCTGGAAGCCAAGCCGGAGGCGGCCCGGTGCGTGGCCTGCCAGGCCCGGCTGGACCGCCAGCGCCGCTAGCCTTACTTAGCTAGCCAGCGGGCCGCCGCCGCGGATGACCCGCCCGGCGGCCTGGCGCCGGAATGAAGCAGCGGGGCGCCGTGTTGCAGCAGCCGTGCCACTAGCCAGCTGTTATGCGCGCGAAGACGCTTCCGTGGTAGTCGCCCGGAAGCGCTCCACGCCCGGCGTTGTATCCTCCGGCGTATCCGCCGACCGAGCCCGATGGCCGGCCGGATGGCCGCAGCCGGATACAGCAGAGGGGGTGGGTCCGGTACCTGAGACACTTGAGCAGCGCAGCGAGCGTTTCGAGCACGACGTGCTGCCGTACCTGGATCAGCTTTATGCGGCCGGCATGCGGATGACCCGCAATCCGGCCGACGCCGAGGACCTTGTGCAGGAGACCTTCGCCAAGGCCTACGCGTCGTTCCACCAGTTCCAGGTCGGCACGAATCTGAAGGCATGGCTTTTCCGGATCCTCACCAACACCTTCATCAACACCTACCGGAAACGGCAGCGCGAGCCGCAGCGGTCGGGCACCGAGGAGATCGAGGACTGGCAGCTCGCACGGGCCGCGTCGCACACCTCCGGCGGCCTGAAGTCGGCTGAGGCCGAGGCCCTGGAGCGGCTCCCCGACTCCGATGTGAAAGCGGCCCTGCAGTCCCTTCCCGAGGAGTTCCGCATCGCGGTATACCTGGCTGATGTCGAGGGCTTCGCCTACAAGGAGATCGCCGACATCATGGGCACGCCCATCGGGACCGTGATGTCGCGCCTGCATCGCGGCCGCCGCCAGCTCCGCGATCTGCTGCAGGACTACGCGGCCGAGGAGGGCCTGGTCAGGACAGCGTCAGCTGCCCCCGCTGAGGCGTCGTCAGCCGATGAGACGCCGGGGAAGGACGCGAGATGAGCTGCGGCAAACCACACGAAGTGCCGTGCAGCGAGGTCCTCGCGCGCGTCTACTCCTACCTGGACGGCGAGATCGAGGAATCGGGAATCGTCAAGATCCACCAGCACCTCGACGAGTGCGGACCGTGCCTGCGCGAGTACGGCCTCGAGGAGGCCGTCCGGCGGCTGGTGCACAAGCACTGCGGTCATGAGGCCGTGCCGAGTGAGCTGCGCACCAAGGTGATGACCCGGATTGCGGCGGTCCGAGCGGAACTCGAGATCAGCGACATCCGCGTCGACTAGATCGGCAGCATCCCCGGTCGGCTGCGGCCCGGCCCCGGTCGCCTCGAGCGCGCACGCGAGGACGAGTTAGTCACTAAGGGTACATAGCGCCTTACCTATTGCTCGCAATGCGGCGGACCCCTGCACGAATCCTGGTGATCGCGTTACTCTAAGTCGCGATAATCGGGCCGGATCATGTTCCGCCCGCCGTCGTCGCGCTCAGCGGATGCGTCCTGAGCGCCGTCGCCGGTCATTCGCGGGCGGTGACAGCCAGGTGAGGGGGGGCATGGGCAGGGTCTCCCGGGCCGCATGGGTCTACATGGCGCTGGTGGTGGCAGCGGCCGCGGCGATCATCGCCACTGCAGCGCCCCCGATGCTGGACCAGCAGGACTGGTGGATCCTCGCTGTCCTCTGCGCTCTGTTCCTGATCTGCGACTCCACGCCGACTCCCGCCGCGCGGCAGTCAGCCTGGTCACCGAGCTCGTCGGCCACCCTGGCCGCGGTCGTGCTGCTCGGCCCGGTCGGCGCCGCGATGGTCGGCGGCGTGGCCGTGCTGAGCCTGCGCCGGCGCCTCCTGCTGCCGGAGCGCCTGTTCAACGGCGCGATGAACGCGCTGTCGGGCTTCGCGGCGGGAACGGTCTTCCATATCCTGGGCGGCCCCGCTGGAATACCGGTCCAGGACAGCCCCGGCTATTTCCGCCTGGTCATCGGGCCGTTCGCCGCCGCGGCGGCGGTGCATGTGGTCGCCAATCACCTGCTGGTCGGGGGCGTGCTGCGGCTGAACCGGCCGCAGGGCCGTGCCCCGCGCAAGTTCCGGGTGGAATCCAGCCTGGCGCTGCTGCTGGCGTCCGACCTCTGCTATGCGGCTTTCGGCCTGATCATCGCCGCGCTCTGGGCGGAGATCTCGTTCTGCGCGGCGGTGCTGGTCCTGGTGCCGCTGTTCGTGGCCAGGTGGACGATGGGGCAGTTCGCCGAGCAGCAGAAGGCGTACGCGGCCACGATGGAGGCGCTCTGCCAGGCCGTGGAGACGAAGGATTTCTATACCCGCGGTCACAGCGAGCGGGTATCGCGCGGCTCGGGGATGATCGCCCGCAGGATCGGCATGCGTCCCGAGCGCGTCGACGCGATCACGTTCGCCGGGATGCTGCATGACGTGGGCAAGCTCGGCGTGCCGACCAAGGTGCTGCAGAAGACCGGGCCGCTGACCGAGGAGGAGTACGCGGCCATCCAGCTGCATCCGATGCGCGGGCTGGAGATCGTCCGGGAGATCGGGTTCCTGAACGAGGCGCTCGCGGGCATCATGCATCATCACGAGCGGGTCGACGGCCGCGGCTACCCGATGGGCTTCGCCGGTCACGAGATCCCCGAGTTCGCCCGGATCATCGCCGTTGCCGATGCCTTCGACTCGATGACCTCCACCCGGTCCTACCGGCAGGCCCGCCGGATCGACGAGGCCGTGGACGAGCTGCGCAAGGGCGCGGGCACCCAGTTCGACCCGCTGCTCGTGGATGCGTTCATCGTGGCCCTGCACACCGAGGGCTGGGAGCTGCCCGAGCCGCCTGTGCTGCCGCCCGACCGGGCCACCGTGACGGCCAAGGACCACGACGACCCGACCGCGCCGCTGCAGGTCGTGGAAAGCCTGTGAGGGCACCGCGATGACTGCCCGGCAGCCGATCGAGCGCTGGTCATCCTGGCAGTCGATCGATTCGGGCCGGCTGCTGCTGCTCGCGGCCGCGCTCATGCTGGTCGTGGCGGCTTTCGCGCGGACCGCCGCGGGAATCGTGCTGCCCGGAGAGGCGGTGGCATTCGGCGGCTTCATCGCTTTCGGCGAGATGCTGCGGCTGGCGCTGCCGGGCGGCCGGGAGGCCGCGCCGATCGCCATGGCCGGCGCGATGGCCTACGCCCTGCTGATGAACGTCAGCGGGCTGGCCGTGCCCGCGGCGGACCGTGTCCATTTCGGGACTGCCGCCAACATCCCGGCGCTTCAGGTCGTCGCGGTCGCCGCCATCGGCATGACGGTCGGCGCGCTGCCGCATATCGCCGCGGGACGTCCGGCGGGGGTCACCGGGATGTCCACCCGGCTGGTGGCGGTGGCCTGCGTGGCGTTCGTCTTCCGGCCGCTGCTGGACCACACCCGCCTGGACCAGGCGAAGGCATGGGCCGCGGTCGGCGTGATGGTCGTGCTGCTGCTGCTCGGCTGGCTGGCGGACACCGTCATCAGCGCGCTGATCAGGGCCGACGACCTGCGCGCCAAATTCTCGGTGGCCCTTTCGGACGAGCTGCACGTGCAGGCCCCGCTTGGCGCGGCCGTCGCGGCGTGGGCGATCATCACGGTCCTCGGGGCGCGAGTGATGGGGCTCGGCGAGCTGCTGCTGTTCCTCGGCCCGCTGCTGGTCACCCAGGTGGCGTTCCGCCGGTACGCCAGCATCCGCGCCACCTACCTGCAGACCGTCCGGTCCCTGGCCAGGGTCACCGAGGTCGGCGGCTACGTGGAAAGCGGCCACTCGCTGCGCGTCAGCAAGCTGGCCGTCGCCGTGGGCCGGGAGCTGGGCATGAGCGAGCCCGAACTGCTGGACCTGGAGTACGCCGCGCTGATGCATGACATCGGCCAGCTGTCGCTGCGCGATCCGATCCCCGGCGGGGCCACGGTGCTCGCTTCCGCCGCGGACCAGGAGCGCATCGCCCAGCTGGGTGCCGACGTGATCCGGCAGGCCGGGGTGCTGAACAGGGTGGCCGATCTGGTCCGGTGCCAGAGCTGGCCCAGCCGCGGGCATGATCCTGACCCGCCGGTCGGCAGCAAGATCATCCGTGCGGCGAACGCGTTCGACGACCTCGTGGGCAGCTCCGCCGACCGGGACCGCACATCAGCGGCGCTCGAGCGGCTGCGGCTGGACAGCCGCGAGTACGATCCCGGCGTGGTCGAGGCGCTCACCGAGGTCGCGGGACGGCCGCTGGCGAGGCGCCTGTAGGCTGCCGGCGTGCTCGAATCGGTCCTGGTCGCCAACCGCGGGGAGATCGCTCTTCGCATCATCAAGACGCTGCGGCGGATGGGCATCCGCGCGATCGCCGTCTACTCAGAGGCTGATGCCGACCTGCCGTTCGTCGCGGCGGCGGACGAGGCGGTGCGGATCGGGCCGCCGCCCCCGGCCAGCAGCTACCTCAGCGTGCCCGCGCTGCTGGATGCCGCGCGCAAGACCGGAGCCCGCGGACTGCACCCGGGCTACGGGTTCCTGTCCGAGAATGCGGCGTTCGCCGCCGCGGTCCGCGACGGCGGCCTGACCTGGATCGGCCCGTCGCCCGCGGCGATCCAGGCGATGAGCGACAAGGTCAGCGCCAGGAACCTGATGGCGCGGGCCGGCGTGCCTGTGGCCGCAGGCAGCAGCGAGCCGGTGACCGGAATCGACGCGGCGATCGCCGACGCGGGCCGCATCGGCTACCCGGTGATGATCAAGGCGGTGGCGGGCGGCGGCGGCATCGGGATGAGCGCGGCCGCCGACGAGGATCAGCTGCGCGCGGCCTTCGACACGGCCCGGTCGCGCGCCGAGCGGTTCTTCGGCCACCCCGAGATCCTGATCGAGCGCTACCTGCCGAGCGCGCGGCACGTCGAGGTCCAGATCCTGGGCCTCGCCGACGGCCGGGTCGTCGCGCTCGGCGAGCGTGACTGCTCAGTCCAGCGCCGCCATCAGAAGATCGCCGAGGAGACGCCCTCGCCGGGAATCAGCGCGCGGCAGCGGGCTGACCTGATACGCTCCGCGGTCAGCGCAGGGGAGGCGATCGACTACCAGGGCGCCGGAACGGTGGAGATGCTGGTCGACACGGTCTCCGGCGATTTCATCTTCCTGGAGATGAATACCCGCCTGCAGGTCGAGCATCCGGTGACCGAGCTGGTCACCGGCATTGACCTGGTCGAGCAGCAGCTGCTGATCGCCGACGGCGCCCCGGTGAGCTTCGACCCCGAGGCGGTCGTCCCCCGTGGCCATGCGCTCGAACTTCGGATCTACGCCGAGGACCCGCGCCGGTTCCTGCCCAGTCCCGGCACCATCACGCTCTGGCAGGAGCCGTCGGGGGACCACATCCGGGTCGATGCGGGTTATGCGGCGGGCAACACAGTCACGCCGTTCTACGACCCGCTGCTCGCCAAGCTCTGCGTGCACGGCAGTGACCGGGCGCAGGCGCTGGACCGGGCGCGGGCCGCCGTTTCGGCGTTCGAGATCACCGGCCTGAAGACCAATCTGCCGTTCCACGCTGAGCTGCTCGCCAGCGATGAATTTGCCAGCGGCCACTACGACACCTCTGTGGTCGCCCGCCTGCGCCCCTGACCGGGCGGCAGCGAGAATGATGGACAACCCGGACCTGGCACGGTCGCCAGGCAAGGACGCGAGGAGGAGTGCGTGGCCGAGATCCGCGCGGAGATGGTCGCGAACGTGTGGAAGGTCGTGGCCGCCGAGGGAGACGCGGTGGCTGACGGCGACACGCTGGTCATCCTCGAGTCGATGAAGATGGAGATCCCGGTCCTGGCCGAGGGGGCGGGCACGCTCACCAGCCTCGCCGTCGGGGAGGGCGACGTCGTCCAGGAGGGCGACCTGATCGCCGTCATCGAATGACCGCCAGCCAGCGGCTCGCCGTCGGCCTGCGCGCGACCGTGCGCCATGCGGTGACCGAGGCGGATACCGCGATCGCGGCGGGCAGCGGCGACGTGGCGGTGCTCGCCACCCCCCGGCTGCTGGCGCTCGCCGAGGCGGCGAGCGTGGCGGCCATCGCCCCGCAGCTGGAGGACGAGCAGACGTCGGTGGGGACCGCGGCGCAGCTGGAGCACCGCCGGGCCATCGTGCCGGGCGGCGAGCTGGAGGTCGAGGCCGAGCTCACCGAGATCGACGGCCGGCGGCTGGTCTTCATGTTCATCGCCCGTGACGCGCGATTGCCGGTGACTGACCAGGACGGCGACGACGAGCGCGCGGTCATCGGCGCCGGCACGGTCGAGCGCGTCGTCGTCGACCGGGAGCGGTTTCTGCGCCGGGCCGGGCAGTAGCCGGCCGCCCCGGCTGTGCTGGGGCGCCCCGGGTAGCCAGGCGCCCCCCCGGCGGGCCCCGCTCAGATCCCGGTGGTGGACCGGGGATAGGCGACCTGCGGATCGGTGACGATGTTCACCAGGTAAGGAACGTCAGCGGCGAAGGCGCGGCGCAGCGCCGGGCCGATGTCCTGCGGCGCGGTGACGAGCTCGCCCGCGCCGCCGAGGGCCGTGACGACCTGGTCGTAGCGGCACTGCGGCTGCAGGTCGGCCGCCACGTCGTAGCCGTAGAGGGCCTGCATCGGGTGCTTCTCCAGCCCCCAGATCCCGTTATTGCCGCAGATCATGACGACCGGCAGCCGGTGCCGGACAAGGGTATCGACGTCCATCAGCGAGAATCCGGCGGCGCCATCGCCCAGCAGCAGGACGACCTGCGAAGTCGGCCGGGCGATCCGGGCGGCGATGGCGTAGCCGAGGCCGGTGCCCAGGCAGCCGTACGGGCCCGGGTCCAGCCAGCCGCCAGGGCGCTGCGGCTCCAGGTACTTTCCCGCGTAGCTGACGAAGTCCCCGCCGTCACCGATGACCACGGCGTCGGGCTCGAGCAGCGGCCTGAGCTCCCCGTAGATCCGCAGGGGATGAACCGGGGCGGCGTCACTGGACAGCAGCCCGGCGTCGGCGGCCATAGCGGCCCGGCGCGCCCCGGCCAGCCGCGGCAGCCAGGAGTCCTTCCATTGCGGGCTGGGCCTGGCGGCGTCAGCGAGCCCGGTGAAGAACGCGCCGAGGTCGCCGGCGGCGGAAGCGGCCAGGTCGCAGTGGGCGGCGATTTGGCTGGCCGCGTCGGCCACGTGCACCACCTGCGCGCGCGGCGCGCCGCCCTTGCCGCCGTACTCGCCGTAGCCGAGCCGGAAATCCAGCGGGGTGCCGGCCACGATCACCAGATCCGCGTCGGCCAGTGCGGTGGACCGCGCCCGGGTGACCAGCAGCTCGTGCCCGGCCGGCAGGATGCCCCGGCCCTGGCCGTTGGCGATGACCGGCAGTCCCAGCTGCTCGGCGGCGCCGCGCGCCGCGTCCGCTGCGCCGCCCAGCCATACGTCGGACCCGAGGACGAGCACCGGCCGGCGCGAGCGCTCGAGCAGCCGCGCTATTTCGGCGCTCTCGCCTGGGTCAGGCGCGGCGGGCGGGGCCGGCTCGCCGGGGAGCGGCGCTGCTCCGGCGCCCGCAGCCTGCGGCGCGGGCGTGCCGAAGATGGCCTCAAGGCTGATGTCGAGGAAGACGGGACCGCGGTGCGGCGCCATGGCGAGCGAGAAGGCCTCGGCCACGGCCGGCCCGACGCCTGCGGCCTCGTGCTCGGTCCAGGCCCGTTTGGTCACGGGCGCGAGCAGTGCCGGGTGGTCCAGTTCCTGCAGGCTCCCCGATCCCCAGCGGTAGTCGGGGGCACGGCCGGCGAGCACGACGACCGGCGAACCGTTGAAGTGAGCGGTGGTCACCGCGCTGATCCCGTTGGTCACGCCAGGACCCGCGGTCAGGACGGCGAGGCCGGGGCCTCGGGTCAGCCGGGCGGTCGCCTCCGCGGCGAAGACCGCCGTCTGCTCGTGCCGGACGTCGACGATGCGCATCGGCGGATCGGCCCGGACCGCGCCGTCGTACAGCGGGAACACGTGACCGCCGGACAGAGTGAACATGGCGCCGACGCCGTGCGCGCGCGCCGCGGCCACCGCCTGCCCGCCAGCGTGGTCGGCGGGGCAGCGATCCAGCTGCCCGCCCGCCTGCCCGGCGGGGGCCCCCTCCGCAGGGCTGCCGGCTGCCGCCCGCTTGTCGTCGCTCATGTGGCGACGTTACCAGCTGGTAGCAGCGGGTCCGGGCCGATACGTGCGGGTCCGCGCAGGGCTCGGGCCGGGCCCCGTCAGCGATGCGCCGGGGCTCCGTCAGCGGTGCGCCGGGCGCGCAGCCGGGTAATGAACTTGTACCGGTCGCCGCGGTAGCGCGACTGCGCCCACTCCACGGGCGCGCCGGTGGAGTCGAAGGCGTGCCGGGTGAGCAGCAGCAGCGGCAGGCCCGGATCCACCGCCAGCAGGCTGGCGTTCACCGGTCCGGCCAGCACGGTCTCGATGGTCTCCTGCGCCTCGGCGAGCTGCACGCCATAGCCGGCGGACAGTGCCTCATAGAGCGACGGGCTGGCCTGCACGAGGCGGCGCAGGCCGGGGAAGCGCCGGGCAGGCAGATAAGAGACATCCACCGACATCGGCTCGCCGTCGGCGAGGCGCAGCCGGTGCACGCGCAGCAGCCGGCCGCCCGGCCGGACATCGAGCAGCTCCGCCAGCTGCCGGTCCGCGGCCAGGTAGCTGGTCTCCAGAATCCTGGTCTCCGGGCTCAGCCCGTGCACCCGCATGCCCTCGGTATAGCTCGCCAGCTCCAGCAGCTGGGCGACCTTCGGCCTGGCCGCGAAGGTACCCCGGCCGTGGATGCGCACCAGCCGGCCCTCGACGACCAGCTCGGCCAGCGCCTGACGCACCGTCGTGCGCGAGGTCGCGTACCGCTGCGCCAGCTCGCGCTCCGACGGGACCGGCTGCCCGGGCGTCAGGGCCTCGGTCAGGGCCAGGACCTGCCGCTTCACCCCGTAGTACTTAGGCAGCTTGGGCCCTGGCGGCAGCCGGCGGGCATCGCTGGCCCGGACCGGGACCGCCGTGCCTTCCCGGCCTGCCGTCGGTGCCCCCATTGAGCCATGATGGCTCAGCCCGGCCGGCCGCGCTGCCGCCATCGCGAAGTAACCGGCCGCAAGCGGATGGGGCGGATGGCCGTGAGCGGCCGGGAGGATGGTCGTGAGCGGATGCGAAGTGGGCGGCGAGCGGATGCGAAGATGGCACAGTGCCGACCCTCAACGACCTGGCCCGCCGGGCGCAGATTACTGAGGCAGACCTGGACTGGCTGCATGCGCTGGTGTCCGACTGGCAGCTGCTCGCCGACCTGTCCTTTGCTGACCTGGTGCTCTGGGCCCCCCTGCTGCGCGGCGGCGGCTGGCTCGCCCTCGCGCAGATGCGCCCGACCACCAGCCCGACGGCCTTCCCCGACGACATCGTCGGCACGGTGCGGTCGTCGGCGGAAGGGCCATTCCTCGGGGTGGCCATGCGCGAGCGGCGGATCTGCCGCGAGGGCGACCCCGAGTGGACGAGCGGGGTCCCGGTCCGGCACGAGACCATTCCCGTCGTGCGCGACGACCGGGTCATCGCGGTGATCGAGCGGTCGACGAACCTGAGCTCGGCGCGGACGCCCAGCCGCCTCGACCTGGCCTACCTGCGGGCGGCGGACGACCTGGCCCAGATGGTGGCGGCAGGCATGTTCCCGTCTCCCGGCGAGGAGCCCGCGCTGGTGCGGTCGCCGCGGGTGGGTGACGGGCTGCTGCGGCTGAGCCGGTCGGGGAAGGTCGCGTACGCGAGCCCGAACGCGCTGTCCGCCTACCGCAGGCTCGGGCTGACCGCCGACCTGGTCGGCCGCGAGCTCGGCCCGCTCACGGCGCGGCTGTGCTCAGCGCGAGGCCCGCGAGACGACTCGCTGATGCTCACCGCCAGCGGGCGGGCGCATATGGAAACCGAGGTAGAGGCCAACGGCGCCGTGGTTCAGCTGCGGACCATCCCGCTCGGCGTGATCGGGGGAGCCCGGTCGGGAGCGCTGATCCTGCTCCGGGACGTGACTGAGCTGCGCCACCGGGAACGAGAGCTGCTGACCAAGGACGCGACGATCAGGGAGATTCATCACCGGGTCAAGAACAACCTGCAGACGGTCGCGGCCCTGCTGCGGCTCCAGGCGCGCCGGCTGGAGGCACCGGAGGCCCGCGCGGCGCTGGAGGAGGCCGTCCGGCGGGTCGGATCGATCGCCATCGTGCATGAGACGCTGTCCCGCGCACCCGAGGAGATCGTCGATTTCGACGACATCGCCGGCCGGGTCACGATGATGGCGGCCGAGGTGTCCGCGGCCGAGGCCCCCGTTACCCCTACGCTGCAGGGAACATTCGGCATGCTCTCCGCGGCAGTGGCCACTCCGCTGGCCCTGATCCTCACCGAGCTGCTGCAGAATGCGCTACAGCATGGACTGAGCCGGCCGGGCTGCGGCGCTATCAGCGGAATGATCGAAGTCCGGGCGGACCGCAGCGCCGACCATCTGACGGTTACGGTCAGTGACAACGGCGCAGGATTGCCGACGGACTTTGACCTGGATTCGACGGTGAGCCTGGGCCTGCAGATCGTCCGGACGCTGGTGGTGGCGGAACTCGGCGGCAAGCTCGAGATCAGGCCGCGTGAGGGCGGGGGCACCAGGGTCCTGGTGGACCTGCCACTCGCTCAGCCGGCTGATTGACGGGCCCGCGCGGCCTGATCCAGAGGGAGCCGTACGCAGCCCGGCGCAGCGGCAGCCTTACGCGCTGGCCCGGGCCCTGATCCTGTTCGTGCGGCGCTTGTGCGCCCGCCGCTCGTCCTCGCTCAGACCGCCCCAGACCCCGGCATCCTGCCCGCTTTCGAGTGCCCACTGCAGGCAGGAATCGGTGACCGCGCAGCGCTGGCAGACCCGTTTGGCCTCATCGATCTGGACCAGTGCGGGGCCGGTGTTGCCGATCGGGAAGAACAGCTCCGGGTCTTCGTCCTGGCAGGCGGCGTGGTGACGCCAATCCATGAGGTCAACTCCTCTGCGCGGCCGGCCCCGGCACTGGAGCCTGTCGCCTCGTCGTGCTTGTGAATGATTTCACTAGCCAGGCAGTATATGCTGGTTCTGCTGCCTGTTTCCGATCTTAGGGTTTCGTCAAGTCTTCGGGTAAATGCCGCGTTTGGCTGCCGCGACGGCGTCACACAGTCCACGTCTTCGCTGGCAGTCTCCGCTCGACCTGACGCGCACACATGTGCGCCTCTCGGCAGGAGCGTTACAACCTTCTCAAGCTCGGCGATCAATCGCAAGGGGCTTTGGCAAAGGTTCGGACCGATTTCGGTGTCGGATCAGTCACAATCTGCCCATGACCCGCCGCGAAGGGGCCGGGCACCGGCTCGATCTGGGCGAAGACTGACGCGTTGCGCCTGTTCAGGCCATTATCCGCAGGGCCAGGGGGACGGACCGGAATGTGACTTCTTCCGCCTCGCCGACGTACTCGCCGTCCACCTGGAAGGCCACCGGGCGATCGGCCGTCAGCGTGAGGCGTGCCTGGTCGTGCACCGTCAGCACGCTGCGGCCGTGCGGCGGCTGGCCGGAAGAGGAGAGCATCTGACGCAGCGCCCCGAGCGTGCTCACCGTCCGCAGTCTGCGCAGGCTGAATAGGTCAAGGCCGGAGTCGAAGCCTGCCTGCGGATTGGCGTGCACGGGGCGCTTGCCGAGATAGGTCCAGGGCGCGGTATTGGAGACAATGGCGAGGAACAGCGGACTGTCCGCCGCGCGGCCGTCGAGTTCGAGCCGCAAGGCGGGACGCTGCCGGTCGGTGACCCGGTAGTACTGCCGCAGCGCCATGCGCAGGTACAGCGCCGGAGTCACCACCTTCCCGTGCGCCCGCCGCCCTTCGACCGCGCGCACCACCTCCGCGTCCATGCCCAGGCCCGCGTTGAAGGCGAAGTACCGCCGGCCGGCCATGCCGAGGCCGATGGCGCGGCTGCGGTCCTCGGCCAGGGCCTGCAGGATCTGCCCGGCCGCATCCACCGGGTCCGCGGGCAGGCCGAGCGCCCGGCTGAAGACGTTCGCGCTGCCGCCGGGCAGCGCGGCCAGCGCTGGCAGCTTCACCGCCGGCGCGGGGCCGTCGGCGCCGGCGCCGGTGCTCATGATCCCGTTGATCGCCTCGTTGACCGTGCCGTCGCCGCCAAGCGTGATCACCAGGCCGTATCCCCGCGAACAGGCAGCCCCTGCCAGGCTGGTGGCGTGTCCCCGGTAGCGTGTTTCCACGACCTCAAGCTCGACGGCGGACGCCAGAGCTGAGGCGATGACGTCACGGCGTAGCCGGGTCGTGGAGGTGGCGTGTGGGTTCACGATCAAGAGCGCGCGCACGCGCTCAGGCTAGCGGCGCGGCCGCCGCGGCTGCGCCGCGGCGTCCGGTTACCGTCAGCGAGGGGCCGCTTGCCCGGCCGCCGGCGGTCGCAGGCGCGGCCGTGGTCCAGGCGGCGGAGGCGGCCGGAATCCTCGTAGCGACCGTGCTCGCGGGCATTGACACCGGCAGCGGCCGCTCCTACCAGGTCTCCAGCGGCGTGGCGCTGACCATCATCGGGGTGGGCACCGTGGCCGCCCTGGCCTTCGTCGCGTCGGGCGTGGCCAGGATGCGGCGGTGGAGCCGCACTCCGGCGCTGCTCACTCAGCTGTTTACCGGCATCGTCGGGATCTACCTGGTGCAGGGGCACCGCTATTCCTGGGGCGTGCCCGCGCTGATTCTCGCGGCCGCCGGGTTCATCCTGCTGTTTGCGCCCCCCAGCATGCGGGCGCTGACGACCCGGCAGTCCGCGCCGCCGGGCGGGTCAGGAGCCTAACGGCAACCTACTCGTCGGTGGTCAGGCCCTCGCGGAGCTGAGTCAGCGTCCGGGCCAGCAGCCGCGAGACGTGCATCTGCGAGATGCCGAGCTCGGTGGCGATCTGCGATTGCGTCATGTTCCCGAAGAAGCGCAGCAGCAGGATCCTCTTCTCCCGCGGCGGCAGCCGCTCGAGCAGCGGCTTGAGCGATTCCCGGTACTCCACGCCCTCCAGTGCCTCATCGACCATGCCCAGGGACTCGGCCACCGCCGGGGCGTCCTCGTCCCCGGAGTCCGGCGCGTCCAGCGAGACGGTCGAGTAAGCGTTGGCCGATTCCAGGCCCTCCAGCACATCCTCCTCGCTCATCTGCAGGTGAGAGGCGAGCTCGGCGACGGTGGGCGCGCGGCCGAGCCGCTGGGCGAGCTCGCTGATCGCCTTGGTGAGCGCCAGCTTCAGTTCCTGCAGCCGCCGCGGCACGCGGACCGCCCAGCCCTTGTCCCGGAAATGCCGCTTGATCTCGCCGACGATGGTCGGCGTCGCGTAGGTGGAGAACTCGACGCCGCGGCTGAGGTCAAACCTGTCGATCGACTTGATCAGCCCGATCGTCGCCACCTGGGTCAGATCGTCCAGCCACTCGCCCCGGTTGCGAAACCTGCGGGCGAGATACTCCACCAGCGGCAGGTGCAGCTCGACCAGCTCGGCCCGGAGGCGCAGCCGCTCCGCATCGCCCTCGGGCAGCTCGCCGAGCCGCTCGAACAGCTCCCTGGCGTGCCCGCGCTCCCGCGGTGCGTGCTGGATCCTGGCGGGCACCAGCGCCTCGGCGGACTCCGTCTCCTCCTCGCCTTCGCCGGGGTGCTGCAGGCCTGCGGCCTCGATCTCCGCAGCGTCCCGGAAGTCGAGCAGTGCCGCTGCGGCACCGTCGCTCTCGCCAGCTCCCTGCCGCCCCGCGGGCGAGCCGGCCGGCATCGTCTCGAAATCCTCGGTCAACGCGATCTCAGCTTTCCCCGTCACACGGACCCCGATGGCGCTCGGCTCTTGCGCATAACAATCGTCAGCCGGCCGCCCTGCCCCACATGCGCCTCAACGCTGCCCGCCAGGGCCGAGAGCACGGTCCAGGCGAAGGTGTCGCTCGCGGGCGCCCGCGGCGTCAGGCAGGGCACGGACACCGAGATCGTCATCGTTCCCGGCCCGAGATCGAAGCTGCACTCCAGGCTGCTGCCGGGGATGGCCTGGCCGAGCAGCATCGCGCATGCCTCGTCCACGGCAATGCGCAGATCCTCGATCTCGTCGAGCGTGAAATCCAGCCGGGCGGCGAGCCCGGCGGTAGCGGTGCGCAGCACCGACAGGTAGGCGCTCTCAGCAGGCATCCTGATGGTTACCTGGTCCGCCGCATCGCCAGGGCGGGCCGGATGCCCTGAGGCCGGCCCGGGCGCCTGCAGGGCGCCGTCAGTCGCGAGCGCGGGGCCCCCGCCACGAGCTGCGCTGGCGGCCTGCCTGGTCGCCGATGCCGTCGTCTCCTCGGTCACGTCTGTCCTCCAACAGCGGCCGGACGCTGATGTCACCTTGCAGGTTCCGGCATCTGCCTGCAACCTACCGTGCGCGGTGCGTTGTACTGACACGCCGCGCGGCCGGCCGCCGGCGCGGATGGCAGACGGCCGCCGGCGAACCGCCAGATAGCCGACAGCGGGCCGCCCGGGCCCAAGGCCCGGGCGGC
>JBKQMG010000046.1:0-23529 GCA_052146815.1 Streptosporangiaceae bacterium
GCCGGCCGCCAGCGCGACCCTCGCCGCGGTGGAGTCCCCGCCGCTGGCCGAGATCGTGCAGTGGATGCTGACCGAGAGCAACAACGTGATCGCCGAGAACCTGGCCCGGCATGTCGCGCTCGCCACCGGCCGGCCGGCCTCGTTCAGCGGCGGCGCGGCCGCGGAGGAGGCGGTGCTGCGCGGCCTCGGCGTCCCGGCCGGGGTGGGGCTGGTGGACGGCAGCGGACTGTCACCCCGCGATCGGCTCACCCCCGCCGCGGAGCTGCAGCTGCTCGCGCTGGCCGCCGCCCGGCCGCAGCTGCGGGCGGTGATCACCGGTCTGCCGGTCGGCGGATTCACCGGCACGCTGGCGCCCGGCGGCAGCGTCTTCGGCGAGATCGGCAGCGCCGCGCTCGGCGTCGTGCGGGCCAAGACGGGCAACCTGAGCAAGGTGGCCGCGCTCGCCGGGGTGGCCTACGCGCGCGACGGTGAGCTGCTGGGCTTCGCGGTGATGGCAGACCGCGTGGCCGCCCGGCAGCTGGCGCTGGCCGGAGCCGACATGGCGCGCCTGGCGACGATCCTGGCGGGCTGCGGCTGCCGGTGAACGGCACGCGCGCGCGTGTTGGCGGCCGGCGGACCGCAATCCCCGCCGCTCCACGTACGGTGGAGGGGTGAGCAGCTCCCATTTGATTGACTGGAACGTCGCCACCTCGACCGGAGTCAGGTGGGTCAGGCCGGGCCCGCAGATCAGCATGACCGACGCACGGCAGGTGGTGGCCGAGCTCCGCGAGCTCGCCGACGCCGTGCAGGAGACGGTCCGCGAGGTGACCATGCTGCCGGGCTGGGCCGACGGCGGCGAGGTCGCGATCGTCGACAGGCCCGCCTGGATCAGGGCGAACGTCGACGGCTTCCGGGTGGTCCTCGATCCGCTGGTCGAGCATATGCAGGAGCGCGGCACCGCGCCGCCGGCCGGCTCGGTGATCACGGCAGTCTCCTCCAGGGTCACCGGCATGCAGGCCGGGCTCATCCTCGCCTACCTTGCCGCGCGGGTGCTCGGCCAGTACGAGCTGTTCCTGCCCCCCGACCCGGGCGCCTCCGAGCAGGACGCGCCGGCGGGCCGGCTGACGCTGGTAGCCCCCAACATCGTCATGGTCGAACGGGAGCTCGGCGTCAATCCGCACGACTTCCGCCGGTGGGTGTGCCTGCACGAGGAGACCCACCGGACTCAGTTCACCTCGGTGAGCTGGCTGCGGCCCTATGTGCAGCACCAGATGACCGAGTTCCTGCTGGCCTCGGATCTGGACCCCGCCTCGATCCTCGACCGGCTGCGGGCCGCGGCGGACGCGGTGGCCGGAGCAGTGCGCGGCGGGGACGGCGACTCCGTCATCGAGGCCATCCAGAGCCCGCGGCAGCGCGAGATCCTTGAGCTGCTGACCTCGGTGATGACACTGGTCGAGGGCCACGGTGACTACGTCATGGACGCTGTGGGCCCGAGCGTGGTCCCCTCGGTGGCCGAGATCAGGGCCAAGTTCAGCGCCCGGCGCGGCTCCGCGGGCCGGATCGAGCAGGCCATCCGCAAGATTCTCGGCATCGACCTGAAGATGAAGCAGTACGAGCAGGGCTCGCGTTTCGTCAGGACCGTGGTCCGCGAGGCCGGGATGGCCACCTTCAACCGGGTTTGGACGTCGCCGGAGACCCTGCCCACCAGGGCGGAGATCGCCAGTCCCCAGCTGTGGCTGGCGCGGGTCGGGGGCAGCGGCGCCATCGCAGGCTGAACCGAGATGGGCCCGGACCCGGCGGTGGCGCAGGTCCGCCTCGCCGTCCGCCGCGGCCTGGCCGGGCTGACCCGCGGGGAGCTGGTGCTGGCGGCGTGCTCGGGCGGCGCTGACTCTCTCGCCCTCGCGGCGGCGCTGGCCTTCGAGGCCCCTCGCCTCGGCCTGCGGGCCGGGGCCGTGACCATTGATCACGGCTTGCAGGACGGCTCGGCGGAGCGGGCCCAGGCGGTGGCAGCCGTCCTCGCGGGGCTGCGGCTGGATCCGGTGCGCGCGGTGAGCGTCGCCGTGGCGCGGTGCGCGGGACCGCCGGGCGCCGCCCCGTATCCGGGACCGGAGGCGGCCGCGCGCGAGGCCAGGTACGCGGCGCTGGCCGCCGCCGCCGGCGGGACCGGCGCCGCCGCCGTGGCGCTCGGCCACACCCTCGACGATCAGGCGGAGACCGTCCTGCTGGGCCTGGCCCGGGGGTCGGGCGCCCGGTCGCTGTCCGGCATGTCCCCGCGCAGCGGGCTCTACCTGCGGCCCCTGCTGGCGGTCCGCCGGGCGCAGACCCGCGCGGCCTGCGCGGCCCTCGGCCTCGAGCCGTGGCACGACCCGCACAACACTGACAGCGCATTTACCCGGGCCCGGGTCCGCGGGCAGCTGCTGCCGGTGCTCGAGGAGGTTCTCGGGCCGGGCGTGGCCGAGGCGCTCGCCCGCAGCGCCAGCCAGCTGCGCGCGGACGCCGAGGTGCTGGCCGCCCTGGCCGCGGCCGAGGCGCAGCGCCTGACCGGTGCGGACGGCTCGCTGCCCGCCGACGGCCTGGCGAAGCTGCCTGCGGCGGTCAGGACGAGGGTGCTGCGGGCCGCAGCGATGGCCGCCGGCTGCCCGCCGGGCGCGCTCAGCGCCCGGCACGTGGAAGCACTGGACGCGCTGGTGACCCGCTGGCACGGGCAGTGCGCGACCGACCTGCCCGGCGGGGTCAGCTGCGCGCGGCAGTATGGCAGGCTGCTGTTCAGCGCACGAGCGGGATAGGAGGCGCGGCTTGGATGCCAGCGACATGGGGGCCGATCTTGAGGAAGTCCTGATCGGCGCCGGCCAGCTGCAGGTGCGCATCGCCGAGCTCGCCGCGCGGATCGACGCCGATTACGCCGGCCGCGAACTGCTGCTGGTCGGGGTGCTCAAGGGCGCGGTCATGGTGATGGCCGACCTGGCGCGCGCCATGCGGCTGCCGGTCCTGATGGACTGGATGGCCGTGTCCTCGTACGGATCAGGGACAAAATCCTCCGGAGTCGTCCGGATCCTGAAAGATCTTGACTCGGACATCAGCGGGCAGCATGTCCTGGTGGTCGAGGACATCGTGGACTCCGGGCTGACGCTGTCCTGGCTGGTGCAGAACCTGCAGTCACGCGGGCCGGCATCAGTTCAGGTCTGCGTGCTGCTGCGCAAGCCCGCCGCGGCCCGCACCGCTGTCGACGTGGCCTACGTGGGCTTCGACATCGAGGAGAAGTTCGTGATCGGCTACGGGCTGGACTACGCCGAGCGCTACCGTAACCTGCCCTTCATCGGAACGCTCGCGCCGCACGTCTACGGCGGCGAGCCGTCAGCCTGACTAACCAGCGCGGCGGCAGGGAACACAACCCGCAATGAAATACGTTCAGCGGGGTAGAGGATCACTGGAGGCCCGTAATGAGGCTGGACGGTGCCTCTTGCGTGTCGGCGCCTGCCGATGCGGTGTACCGTCGGTTATTCCCGCGATTGCGCTGGGGACAGGGACGCCGCGCGTTGGCGCTGGGACGCACGGCAGTCTCGCCGGGTGTCGGTGGGACACGAGGCTCGTCAGGAGGGAACGGCCCGGAACCGGCGGGGCCGCTCATCGATGGATTTGAAGCGCATCTTCCGCGGATGGACTATCGCCATCCTTGCTGTGGTTCTCGTATTCCTGTTCGTCTACCGGTTCGCGAGTTCTGGCCAGAGCTACAAGCAGGCCGACACCGCACGGGTCGTCGAGCTCATCAACACCGACCAGGTGAAGTCGGCGCTGCTGATCGACAGCGAGCAGACCATTCAGATCACGCCGAAGAACGGCGGCGAGCCGCTGCAGGCCTCCTGGGTGGGCAACCAGGGCCAGACGCTCGCGCAGACGCTGCAGCGTGCTTACAACGCGCACAAGCTGCCGCAGGGCTACAACGTCGAGGTGCCGAAGGGCAGCTCGATCTGGACGCTGCTGCTGAGCTGGCTGCCATTCGTGGTGCTGTTCCTGCTGTTCTTCGTGTTCATGAACCAGATGCAGGGCGGCGGCTCGCGGGTCATGAACTTCGGCAAGTCGCGGGCCAAGCTCGTCACCAAGGACACGCCCAAGACCACATTCGCCGACGTGGCGGGCGCCGACGAGGCGATCGAGGAGCTGCAGGAGATCAAGGAATTCCTGGAGAGCCCCGGCAAGTTCCAGGCCATCGGCGCGAAGATCCCCAAGGGCGTGCTGCTCTACGGGCCGCCCGGAACCGGCAAGACGCTGCTGGCGCGCGCCGTGGCCGGCGAGGCCGGCGTGCCGTTCTACTCGATCTCCGGATCTGACTTCGTGGAAATGTTCGTCGGCGTCGGCGCCTCCCGGGTGCGTGACCTGTTCGAGCAGGCCAAGGCCAACGCCCCTGCCATCGTGTTCGTCGACGAGATCGACGCCGTGGGCCGGCACCGCGGCGCGGGCTTCGGCGGCGGCCATGACGAGCGGGAGCAGACGCTGAACCAGCTGCTCGTCGAGCTGGACGGCTTCGACGCCAAAGGCGGCGTCATCGTGATCGCCGCCACCAACCGGCCCGATATCCTGGACCCGGCCCTGCTGCGGCCGGGACGGTTCGACCGTCAGATCGTGGTGGCGCAGCCTGACCTGGCCGGGCGCAAGGGGATCCTGCGGGTGCACGGGCGCGGCAAGCCGTTCCTGCCCGACGTCGATCTCGACATGATCGCCCGGCGGACGCCCGGCTTCACCGGCGCCGACCTGGCCAACGTCATCAACGAGGGTGCGCTGCTCACCGCGCGCGCCAACGGCACGCAGATCTCCATGGCCTCGCTGGAGGAGGCGATCGACCGGGTGACGGCCGGCCCGAAGCGCAAGAGCGTGCTGCTCTCGGAGAAAGAGCGGAAGATCATCGCCTACCACGAGGGCGGCCACGCTCTCGTCGGCCACGCGCTGCCTCACGCCGACCCGGTGCACAAGATCACGATCATCCCGCGCGGCCGGGCGCTCGGCTACACCGCGTCCGCGCCAGTGGAGGACAAGTTCCTGGTCAGCCGGGCCGAGATGATGGACCAGCTCGCGATGCTGCTCGGCGGCCGGACGGCGGAGGAGCTGGTGTTCCACGAGCCCACCACCGGCGCCGCCAACGACATCGAGAAGGCCAGCTCCATCGCCCGCGGCATGATCACCGAGTACGGCATGAGCGAGCGCCTCGGGGCCCGCAAGTTCGGCACCGGCGACGGCGAGCCGTTCCTCGGCCGCGAGATGTCGCACGGCCGCGACTACTCCGAGGAGATCGCCTCGGCGATCGACGACGAGGTCCGCCGCCTGATCGAGTCGGCGCACGATGAGGCGTGGGAGATCCTGGTCCAGTACCGCGACGTGCTCGACCACCTGGTGCTGCAGCTGATGGAGCACGAGACCCTGTCCAGGGGCCAGGTGCTGGAGATCTTCAGCCCGGTGCACATGCGGCCGGCCCGCGGCTCGTACACCGGCTACGGCAAGCGCCTGCCGTCCGAGCGGCCCCCGGTGCTCACCCCCAAGGAGCTGGCGCTCACCGCCGCCTCTGACGGCAAGGAGCTGTCCGGCGGCAACGGGCAGGGGCCTGCGGTTCCGCCCGATAACGCCCAGGCCACGGGGCTGCCCAGGTCCGCTGACGGCCTCGGCCCCGGCGGTCCGACGCGGCCGTACGGCCAGGGCGGACCGCTGGCGGACCCGCTGGGCCATGACCCGTTCGGCTCCTACGGGCAGCCGCCGCACGGTAATGACCGGGCACCTGGCCAGGATCGCGGTAACGGCGACGAGGGCTCGCGCGGCGGCGGACCGGCGTGAGCGCCGGGGTCGATCAGCCCCGGATTGGCGTGAGTGCGGAGGCCGACGGCCAGCGCCCGGTCCGGCCGGGCGCGTACGCCGGCCCGGGCGCGGACGGCGGCGTGAGCGCGGAGGTCGACCAGCCGCGGATCGAGCGCGCGGTCCGGGAGATCCTGCTGGCCATCGGCGAGGATCCGGCCAGGGACGGCCTGCGCGACACGCCGGCCAGGGTCGCCCGCGCTTACGCCGAGCAGTTCGCCGGGCTGCGGCAGGTCCCTGAGGACGTGCTCACCACGGTCTTTGATGCTGATCACGACGAGATGGTGCTGGTACGCGACATCGAGCTCTTCTCGACGTGCGAGCATCACCTGACGCCGTTCTTCGGCTACGCCCACGTCGGGTACATCCCGAACGCCAACGGGCAGATCACCGGGCTGTCGAAGCTCGCCAGGCTCGTGGACCTGTACGCGCGGCGGCCGCAGGTTCAGGAGCGGATGACCAGCCAGATCGCCGACGCGATGATGCGGGTGCTCAAGCCCGGAGGCGTTATCGTGGTGATTGAGGCCGAGCACTTGTGCATGGCCATGCGCGGCGTCCGAAAGCCGGGCGCCAAGACGGTAACCTCCGCGGTCCGCGGGAGCTTCCGTGACTGCGACCGCACCAGGGCCGAGGCCATGAGCCTGCTGATGGCCCGCCGCTGACCTGCCAGGGCCACTGTTAGCGGGTTTGCCCGCCGCGGTGTCCAGGGGATCACTACGCTGATGCCCCGTGATAAGGGGCCTGACCAATTTGTCGGAGATGACAAACCGAACCGGGCCAGCCCCGACGGATCCCCCGGCCGAGGGATCGCGGCCCGCCAGGACGGCCGCCGGGCGTCCGCCGGACCGGCGCCGGCAGCGGCGCTGGGTACCGCTCACGGTCAGTGCGCTCGCCCTGCTGCTCGGGCTGGCCGACATCGTCCTCGGCGCCGAGCCCGGCGTCTTGTACCGGCACGTCAAGCATCCGCTGCACCGGCTCGCGGAGCTCGTGCCGGGCACGCTGTCCAACCTGACCCGGACCGCCGACGTCATCATCGGCCTGCTGCTGCTCCTGCTGTCGCATGGCCTGCGCCGCCGCAAGCACCGGGCCTGGCAGGCGGTCATGGTGCTGCTGGCCGTCAGCGTGCTCATCCACTACCTGCACGATGCCCACCATTACCGGCCGATCATCGTGACGGTCGCGCTGCTGGCCATCCTCGGCTTCTACCACCGCGAGTTCTACGCCGTCGGGGACCCGAGCACCCGATGGCGCGCCCTGACCACCCTCGGCGCCCTGATCGTCGCCGACATCGCCATCGGCCTGACCTACATTTCCCTCAGCCGCCACCTGGCTGGTGACTTCACCATGGCCCAGCGCATCCAGTCGGTGATCTGGGGCCTGGTAGGTGCGCACGGGCCGGTGTACTTCGCCGGGGACGGCAGCGGTGACGTCTTCGTCGTCCTGACCGCCGGGCTGGGGTTCTTCACGTTCATCATGACCGCTTACCTGTTCCTGCGGACCGCCCGGCAGCCCGGCCGGCTGAGCGGCAAGGACGCCGCCGGGATCAGGGGGCTGCTGGAACGCTACGGCGATCAGGACTCCCTGGGCTACTTCGCGCTGCGCAACGACAAGAACGTGATCTGGTCGGCGAACGGGAAGTCCTGCATCGGCTACCGGGTGATGTCGGGCGTGATGCTCGCCAGCGGTGATCCGCTCGGCGATCCGGAGACGTGGCCCGGTGCCATCGAGGCCTTCGTGGACGAGGCGGCGCGGCACGCCTGGGTGCCGGCCGTCGTCGGCTGCGGCGAGCTCGGCGCGGAGATCTGGTGCCGCGAGGCCGACCTGATCGCCCTCGAGCTCGGCGATGAGGCTGTGGTCGAGGTGGCCGACTTCAGCCTGCAGGGGCGTGCGATGCGCAACGTCCGGCAGATGGTCGCCAGGGTCGGCCGGCACGGTTACGTCGCGGAGGTCCGGCGGGTGGCCGACGTGCCCCGCGAGGAACTCGTGCGCCTGATCCGGCAGGCGGACTCGTGGCGGGGCAGCCCGACCGAGCGGGGCTTCTCGATGGCCCTCGGCCGCGTCGGCGGCAAGGACGACGGCGGCTGCGTGATCGCCACGGCGACCGAGGACGGCGTGCTGCGCGCGCTGCTGCACTTCGTGCCGTGGGGCTGCGACGGGCTGTCGCTGGACCTGATGCGCCGCGACCGGGCCGCCCAGCCGGGCCTGAACGACTTCCTGATCGTCGAGGCCATCAAGAAGTCGCCCGAGCTGGGGATCAAGCGCATCTCGCTGAACTTCGCCGTCTTCCGGGCCGCGCTGGAACGGGGCGAGAAGATCGGGGCCGGACCAGTGCTGCGCGCCTGGCGCCGCGTCCTGCTGTTCCTGTCTCGCTGGTTCCAGATCGAGTCGCTGTACAAGTTCAACGCCAAGTTCTCGCCGGCCTGGGTGCCGAGGTTCCTGCTGTACCCGAGCACCGGGGACCTGCCCCGGATCGGCCTGGCCGCGCTGGAGGCCGAGGCGTTCCTCGTCTGGCCCAACATCGGGCCGCGCCGGATCGCCCATCAGCTCGGGCTGCACAAGCTGGCCAGCCGCGTGCGCAGCGCGGGGCGGCGGCCTCGTGCGGCGGCTAGACCCGTAGATTGACGCCTATGGCGGCTGACCAGTCTGATCTCGCTTCGCGCCCTGGCGCCGGAGCACCTCCGGCTGCCCCGGACCGCCACCTCACCGGCGGTCTCCTGCCGGGCGGCCCCGGCTCGCCCGGCCCGCAGGCGCTGCCCCGGCTGGCCCGGTGCCTGGTGATGGGCGTCATTAATGTGACGCCCGATTCCTTCTCCGACGGCGGCGTCCTGATGCAGCCGGACGCGGCGATCGCCCACGGGCTCGAGCTGGCCGCCTGCGGCGCCGACATCGTCGACGTCGGCGGTGAGTCCACCCGGCCGGGCGCGCACCGCGTCGAGACCGCCGAGGAACTGCGCCGGGTGCTGCCTGTCGTGGCGGGCCTGTCCGCCGCGGGAGTGCTCGTCAGCATCGACACCATGCGGGCCGGCGTCGCCGAGTCGGCGCTGGCCGCGGGCGCGCGGCTGGTGAACGACGTCAGCGGCGGTCTCGCTGACCCCGCGATGGGCCCCATGATCGCGACGGCCGGCGTCCCGTACATCGTCACGCACTGGCGCGGGCACAGCCTGGACATGCAAAGCCGGGCCGTCTACGGCGATGTCGTCGAAGACGTCAGAACCGAGCTCCGGCAGCGGCTGGACGCCCTGGCTGGCCAGGGCGTGGATCCCGCGCAGATCATCCTGGATCCGGGCCTCGGCTTCGCCAAGCTGCCCGAGCACAACTGGGCGCTGCTGGCCCGGCTCCCCGACATCGGCCGCCTCGACGTCGGCCGGCCGTTCCCCGTCCTGGTCGCTGCCTCCCGCAAGCGCTTCATCGGCCGGCTGCTCGCGGGCCCGGACGGCGAGCCGCGCTCGTTCACCGGCAGCGACGACGCCACCATCGCGCTGTCCGCCCTGGCCGCGGCGGCCGGAGCCTGGTGCGTCCGGGTGCACGCCGTCGCCGGCAGCGCCGACGCGGTCCGGGTCGCCGCTCGCTGGCGGGCGCAGCAGGAGGATGGCGGGCCGCGATGAGCACAGACCGCATCGGGCTGCTCGGGCTCCG
Source organism: Streptosporangiaceae bacterium (assembly GCA_052146815.1). Taxonomy (GTDB): domain Bacteria; phylum Actinomycetota; class Actinomycetes; order Streptosporangiales; family Streptosporangiaceae; genus DATJZH01. Next base: position 9,454 of record JBKQMG010000046.1, read on the forward strand.
GGTGGTCGGCCGGCACGGGGTCTTTGACTTCGAGCGCGCCGACGGCCAGGAGTTCGTGGTGGATGCCGTGCTCTGGGTCGATACGCGGGCGTCCGCGGCTGCGGACGAGCTGTCGCTTACCGTCGATTACGGCGCTGTGGCGGATCAGCTGGCGGCCATCGTGTCCGGGGAGCCGGTCGCGCTGATCGAGACGCTGGCGCAGCGGCTCGCAGACGCCTGCCTGGCCGACGAGCGCGTCCAGCAGGCCGAGATCACCGTACACAAGCCGCAGGCGCCCGTCTCGCAGCCGCTGCGGGATGTCACGGTGACCATCCTGCGGAGCAGGCCGTGACGAGCCAGCGGGCGGTGCTGGCGCTCGGCAGCAACCTGGGTGACCGGCTGGCGAACCTGCAGTCCGGGCTCGACCAGCTGTGCGGCGGCTCCGGCTTGTCCGCCGTGGCGGTGTCGCCGGTCTACGAGACCGCGCCGGTGGGCGGCCCGCCGCAGCCCGATTACCTCAACGCGGTCCTGATCGCAGCTACCGACCTGACCCCTGGCGCGCTCCTCGAGCGCTGTCACGCCGCCGAGGCCGCCGCGCACCGGGTCCGCACGCAGGTGTGGGGCCCGCGGACGCTTGACGTGGACATCGTCGTCTACGGTGACGTCATCGATGCCGATCCGCGGCTCACCCTCCCGCATCCGCGAGCGCATGAGCGGGCGTTCGTGCTCGCTCCCTGGCATCACATCGAGCCCGGCGCGAGCATCCCCGGCCGCGGGCGGACGGCGGACCTGCTCGCCGGGGCCAGCCCGGACGCGGTGCGCCTGGTGCCGGACGCCCGGCTGCACCTGCCCGATGACGGCAGCGGGCCGCAGGCGGGGCAGGCGTGAATCCGACCCGGCTGCGCACTCTGCTGGTCACCGCCGCCGTCTGCGCGCTGGCGGCGTGGCTGGCGGTCGGCGCGGCATTCGCGGGCCTGGCGCCGCTGCCCTGGACGGCGATCCCGGCGCTGCTCCTGCTGGCGGCCGCCGAGACGGCCATCGCCCGCAACCTCACCGCCCGGCTGACCGGCCGCGGCGGCGCCAAGCCGCCCGTGCCGATGGCCGTGGCCCGGCTGGCCGCGTTCGCGAAGGCCAGCTCGGTCGCCGCCGCGGTGTTCGGCGGCCTTGCGGCCGGCTTCCTGATCTACGTCGCGGGCTCGCTGGGCAAGACGATTCCCCGCCACGACGCCATCGTCGCGGGCAGCACGCTGGCCGCCGCGGTCCTGCTGGCCGCCGCCGCCCTGTACCTGGAGCGGTGCTGCCGCGCTCCCCGGCCGCCGGACGAGGACGATTTCCCGCCGCCGGCCGACGGGCAGCGCCCCCGGTACCGTTAGCCCGACAGGACTGGACTCGAGATGCAGAACGACGACCCGCCCAGCGCCGGGCCCGGCGGCGTGCCCCGGCACCCCGCGCAGCTGCGAATCGGGCTGGTCGGCGCCGGCCGCGCCGGAACCGCGCTCGCAGCGGCGCTGACGCGCGCGGGGCACCGCGTCGTCGCCGCGTCCGCGGTGTCGCAGGCGTCGCTGCGGCGGGTCAGGCAGGTCCTGCCGGGCACCGCCATCCGGCGGCCGGAGGAGGTCGTGGCCGAAGCTGATCTCGCGCTGCTCACCGTGCCTGATGATGCTCTGCCCGCCCTGGTGGCCGGGCTCGCCTCGACCGGCGTACCGCTCGAAGGGCGGCTGCTCGCGCATGCGAGCGGCCGGCACGGCCTGGCGGTGCTGGAACCGGCCGTCCGCCGGGGCGCGCTCCCGCTGGCCCTGCATCCGGTGATGACCTTCACCGGGCGGCCGGACGACGCGAGCCGGCTCGTCGGGGTCAGTTTCGGGGTGACCGCGCCCGACGCGCTGCTGCCCGTCGCCGAGGCACTGGTCGTGGAGATGGGCGGCGAGCCGGTCGTCATTGCCGACAGCAACCGCGGTCTCTACCATGCCGCCCTGGCGGGCGCGGCCAACCACCTGGTCACGCTGGTGGCGCAGTCGCAGGACCTGCTGCGCGAGGCCGGCGTGAGCGATCCGGCCCGGCTGCTCGGGCCGCTGCTGACGGCGGCCCTGGACAACGCGCTGCAGTTCGGCGACGGCGCGCTGACCGGTCCGGTCGCGCGCGGCGACGCCGATACGGTGGCGGGGCATATCGAGGTGCTGCGGGCCGCCGCGCCGGGCGCGCTGCCCGCTTACCTGGCGCTCGCCCGGCTGACTGCCGACCGGGCCCTGGCCGCCGGCACGCTGCGGCCCGCCGATGCGCAGCGGCTGCTCGGGGTGCTGTCAGGATGGCCGGCATGACACCGATGCTGGCGCGCACGAAGGCGGGGCTGCAGTCGGTACGGGCGGCCCTGCCGTCTCCCGTTGTGCTGGTCCCCACCATGGGTGCGCTGCATTCGGGTCACCGTCACCTGCTGCGCTGGGCCAGGGAACTGGCGCAGCCGCACGGCAGCGTCCTGGTCTCTGTGTTCGTCAACCCGCTTCAGTTCGGCCCGGCCGAGGACTACGACCGCTACCCGCGGATCCTTGACCAGGACGTGGTGGTCTGCGCCGAGGAAGGCGCCACGGCCGTCTTCGCGCCCTCCCGGGCGCAGATGTACCCGGTGGAGCAGATGATCACCGTGAACCCGGGGCCGATGGGCCGGGTACTGGAAGGCAAGTCCAGGCCCGGCTTTTTCGACGGCGTGCTCACCGTCGTGCTGAAGCTGTTCGAGCTGACCCAGCCTGACATCGCCGTATTCGGCCAGAAAGACGCGCAGCAGCTCGCGCTGGTCAGCCGGATGACCGCCGACCTGAACCTCCGGGTGCAGATCGCGGCCGCTCCCATCGTCCGCGACCCCGACGGCCTGGCCTCCTCCAGCAGGAACGCCTACCTGTCCGAAGCGGAGCGCGCGGCCGCGCTGGCCTTGCCGGGTGCGCTGCAGGCGGCCGCGGCTGCCGCTGGCGCCGGGCCCGACGCCGTCCGGGCCGCGGCCCGGACAGTGCTCGACGCGGCAGCCGTTGCCGAGCCGCCGCTGGAGCTGGACTATCTCGCCCTGGCTGATCCGGCCACCTTCCAGGAGGTGACCGCGGCCCATCAGGGCCCGGCGCTGCTGCTGGCTGCGGTCCGGGCCGGGAAGACGCGGCTGATCGATAACGTCCCCGTCACGCTCGGCAGCCTGCCGTGATACCGCGCCATCTGCTGGCGCCCGCGCCTGGCTGGACCCGGCAGGCCGACATCGTCGTGGTCGGCTCCGGCGTCGCCGGCGTCACCGCCGCCCTGGCTGCGCGCCGGCAAATGCCCGGCCGCAGCGTGCTGCTGGTGACCAAGTCGCTGCTCGACGACGGATCTACTCGCTGGGCGCAGGGCGGCATCGCCGCGGCGCTCGGCCCCGGCGACTCGCCGCAGCAGCACATGCGCGACACCCTGATGGCGGGCGCCGGCGTCTGCGATCCGCAGGCCGTGCGCGCGCTAGTCACCAACGGGCCGCCCGCCGTCCGGGCGCTGATGGCGCTCGGTGCCCGTTTCGACACCGATCCCTCCGGCCCGCTGGCGCTGACCAGGGAAGGCGGCCACCTGCGGAGCCGGATCGCGCATGCCGGCGGCGACGCCACCGGGGCGGAGATCTCCCGTGCGCTGCTGCACGCCCTGACTGAGGCCGGCGCCGGGGCCGCCGGCCGCGGTCTTGACGTCATCGAGCACGCCCTGGCCCTGGACCTGCTGCTGACCGCCGACGACCGGGCGGCCGGGATCACCCTGCACGTCATCGGGGAAGGCCAGCAGGACGGCGCCGGCGCCGTGCTGGCCAGGGCCGTCGTGCTGGCAACCGGCGGATTCGGGCAGGTCTACTCGGCGACGACCAACCCGCCGGTCTCCACCGGCGACGGCCTGGCGCTGGCGCTGCGAGCCGGAGCGGTGGCCGCTGATCTGGAGTTCGTCCAGTTCCACCCCACCGTGCTGTGGCTCGGCCCCGCGGCGCGGGGCCGTCAGCCGCTCATCTCCGAGGCGGTGCGGGGCGAGGGGGCCGTGCTGATCGATGCGGCCGGGCACCGGTTCATGCAGGGGGAGCACCCGCTGGCCGATCTGGCCCCGCGCGACGTGGTGGCCAAGGCGATCATGCGCAGCATGCGGAGCGCCGGAGCCGACCATGTTTTCCTTGACGGCCGGGCCCTCGGCACGCGGATCTGGCAGCAGCGTTTTCCGACGATCCTGGCCAGCTGCCGCGCACACGGGATCGATCCCGTCAGCGAGCCGATCCCCGTAGTGCCCGCCGCGCATTACGCCAGCGGGGGCGTCCGGACCGATCTGCGTGGCCGGACGAGCGTCCCCGGCCTGTATGCGTGCGGGGAAGCAGCCTGCACCGGGGTGCACGGCGCGAACCGGCTGGCTTCCAATTCACTGCTCGAGGGGCTGGTCTTCGCCGAGCGGATCGCCGCTGACCTGGCGGCGGCCTGGCCGCCTGCGGCTGAACCGCACGGTCTTGATCCGCCCTGCGGGCTGCTGGATCCCGCCATCCTGCCCGCACTGCAGCACCTCATGACCGAGCGGGCAGGAGTGCTGCGCTCGGGCGGCGGCCTGGCCGCAGCTGCCGCCGGCCTTGAGGAGCTCGGGGAATGCGCCTCGGACAAGCCCGGCGTGGCCGCCTGGGAGGTCACGAATCTTCACCTGGTCGCCTCCGCCCTGGTGGCCGCCGCGGCCGCGAGAACGGAGACCAGGGGCAGTCACTGGCGGGAGGATTTCCCGCAGCCGTCAGACAGCTGGCGCGGGCACCTGGCCGCGGTTCTCGGCGGCAGCGGCCTGAGCCTTTCCTTCGAGCCGTTCCTGAGCGGGGACGCTTATGCATGACCGGGCGCGGGCCTCAGCGTCGGCCTCAGGCAACGCCGCAGAGCACGCCGCGTCGCAGGGCCGCCCGGGCGAACCTGAGCTGACCGCCAGGCTGGCGGCGGCGGGGCTGGATCCGGCGAGCGTCGCTGAACTGGCCCGGGCCGCCCTCGCGGAGGACCTGGGCGGCGGCAGCGATGTGACGACCCGCGCCACGATCGCGCCCGGCCTGCCGGGCGCCGCTGCGCTGGTGGCCCGGACGGCCGGGGTCCTGGCGGGGCTGCCGGTCGCCGAGGCGGTCCTGCGGGCGGCGGCGGAACTCACCGGCTCCGGGCCCGCGCCCCGGCCCGGAGCCGGTTCCGCCGCAGCCGGGTCCGCTGTGCGGCCGGAAGCTGCGCGGCCGGGAGCTGCGCCAGCCCCGGTCACGGTGCATTACCTCGCTGCCGATGGCGACGCCGTAGTGGCCGGCCAGGTGCTGCTAACTGTCCACGGCCGGGTGGCGGCGATCCTGACGGGCGAGCGGACGGCCCTCAATCTGCTGTGTCATCTGTCCGGCGTGGCCACGCTGACGCGCCGCTGGGTCGATGCGGTGGCCGGGACCGGCGCGCAGATACGGGACACCCGCAAGACGCTGCCAGGCCTGCGCGCGCTGGAGAAATACGCCGTGCGCTGCGGCGGCGGCGTCAACCACCGGATGTCCCTCGCCGACGCCGCGCTGATCAAGGACAATCATGTAGCGGCCGCGGGATCGGTGTCGGCCGCGTTCGCCGCGGTCCGTGCGCACGCGGCGGGCGTTCCGGTCGAGGTCGAGTGCGACACTCTCGGCCAGGTCGCCGAGGCGCTAGCGGCAGGAGCGGACCTGGTCTTGCTGGATAATTTCACCGTCGCGCAGATGACCCAGGCGGTGCGCCTGGCGGGAGGCCGGGCGCGGCTCGAGGCCAGCGGGGGCCTCACGCTGGCCGCCGCCCGGGCCGTGGCCGAGACCGGCGTCGACTACCTGGCTGTCGGCGCGCTGACCCATTCGGCTCCGGCGCTCGACATCGCCCTTGACCTCGTCGGCCCCGATAGCGACCAGGAGAGCCATGCTGCTGACCATTGACGTGGGCAACACCAACACTGTGCTCGGCGTGTTCGAGGGCAGCCAGGTGATTGAGCACTGGCGGATCGCCACCGACCCGGTCCGGACCGCCGATGAGCTCGCGGTCATCCTGCAGGGCCTGCTGGCGCAAAGCGCCCTCTTCAAGGAGCCGGACATCAGCGGCATCGCGCTGTGCTCGACAGTGCCGTCCGTCCTGCATGAGATGCGGGAAATGTGCCGCCGCAATTACGGCGACGTCCCCGCGGTCATCGTGGAGCCGGGCGTGCGCACCGGGGTGCCGATCCGGATGGACAATCCCAAGGAAGTCGGCAGTGACCGGATCATGAACGCGGCCGCGGCCGTCCACCTCTACGGCGGCCCGGCGATCGTCGTGGACTTCGGCACCTCGACTAACTTCGACGCGATCAGCGAGCGGGGCGAGTTCGTCGGCGGTGCTCTGGCCCCCGGCATCGAGATCTCCGTCGACGCCCTGTCGCGCCGCGCGGCCCAGCTGCTCAAGGTCGAACTGGCCCGGCCGGGCCGGGTTATCGGCAAGAACACGGTCGAGGCGCTGCAGTCGGGCATCATCTTCGGCTTCGCCGGGCAGGTCGAGGGCATCGCGACCCGGATGGCGGCCGAGCTTGCGCCCGGCGACCCGGACTCAGTGACGATCATCGCGACCGGCGGCCTGGCCCCGCTGGTCATCGACGAAGTCGCGATCATCGATGCCTACGAGCCATGGCTGACGCTCATCGGCCTGCGCCTGGTCTACGAGCGCAACACCGCTGATGGCTGACCTGGCGGCCGGCTCCTGATCCGGCGGCCGGATCCTGACTCGGCCAGCGCGGATATACCGGTGCCTGGCGCCGCGGCGCGCCGGTAACCTCAGGCAGATGACGGATGAAGGCCGGGCAGCCCCCGCAGAGCAGGCGGTATCCTCCGTGGCTGACAACGACGTGCCCGAGCAGATGCAGGTACGCCGGGCGAAACTTGAGCGGCTCAGGGCCGCGGGCATTGACCCGTACCCGGTCGGCTTCCCCCGCACCGACACGATCGCGCAGGTGCGCGAGCGTTATCGCGACCTCCCGGCCAGAGCGCAGACAGGCGAGCGCGTCGGGGTCGCCGGCCGGGTGATGCTCCGGCGCAACGGCGGCAAGCTGTGCTTCGCGACCATCCGCGATGGCACGGGCGATATCCAGGTTATGATCTCCCTGGACCGGACCGGCGAGCAGGCGCTGGCGGCCTGGAAGCAGGACGTGGACCTCGGCGATCACATCGGCGTCGAGGGCGAGGTGATCGCCTCCAACAGCGGTGAGCTCTCGGTGCTGGCCGACTCATGCGCGATCACCGCCAAGGCGCTGCGCCCGCTGCCGGAGAAGCGCAAGGGGCTGTCAGACCCAGAGGCGCGCGTACGCCAGCGCTACCTCGACCTGATCATGAATCCCGAGGCGCGGCGGATCGCGGAACTGCGGGCATCCGTCACGCGCACCCTCCGGGAGGAACTGCATGCCCGCGGTTACCTGGAGGCCGAGACTCCGGTCCTCCAGACGCTGCACGGCGGAGCGAACGCCCGGCCGTTCACCACGCACATGAACGCCTTCAACCTTGATCTCTATCTCCGCATCGCCCTGGAGCTTTACCTCAAGCGGCTGGTGGTGGGCGGGATCGAGCGGGTGTATGAAATCGGGCGGATATTCCGTAATGAGGGCGTCGATGCGACGCACAACCCCGAGTTCACGATGCTCGAGGCTTACCAGGCCTACGCCGACTACACGACGATGGCGGACCTGACCAGGGACCTGATCCAGGGCTCGGCGCGGAACGGGCTCGGCGGTACCGTGGTCCGGCGCGCTGACGGCTCGGAAGCTGACATCGGCGGCGAGTGGCCGCGGCGCACGGTGTACGTGGCGCTGTCCGAGGCCCTCGGCGAGGAAATAACCCCCGACACCCCCGAGGAAACCCTGCGCAAGCTGGCCGCCACGGCAGCCGTCGAGCTGCAGCCGGGCTGGAACCGCGCCCAGGTGGTGCTCGAGCTTTATGAGCACCTGGTCGAGGCGCGCACGGTGGAGCCCACTTTCTACCTGGATTTCCCGGTCGAGGTCGCGCCCCTCACCCGCCAGCACCGCACTGATCCCCGGCTGGCCGAGAAGTGGGATCTGGTCGCGTTCGGCACCGAGATTGCCACCGCCTACTCCGAGCTCGTCGACCCGGTCGAGGAGCGCGCACGGCTCACGGCGCAGTCGCTGCTGGCCGCCGGCGGCGACCCGGAGGCGATGCAGCTGGATGAGGATTTCCTGCAGGCCCTGGAGTACGGCATGCCGCCGAGCGGCGGCCTGGGCATGGGAATCGACCGGCTGCTCATCATGCTGACCGGCGCCAGCGTCCGCGAGACCGTGCTCTTCCCGCTCGTCAAGCCGGTGTAAGCACCCCCGCCCCCGCCGGCGGGGGCGGGGGCTGATGTCCGGGCCGGGGGGGTGATGCCCGGCAGATCCGTCTCGCGCTCAGGCGACGATGCGGACGGCGCCGACGTAGGCGCTCCAGAACACCGGCTGAATCTGCACCGGCTGGCCGTAGGTGGGCGCGTCCACCATCAGGCCGTGGCCTACGTACATGCCCACATGCCCGATGTCAGGGAAGAAGAACACCAGGTCACCCGGCTCCAGCTGGCTGCGCGGGATGTGCTCGCCCTCGTTCCACTGGTCGCCGGTGTAATGCTCCAGGCTGATCCCGACGTGCGCGTAGGCCCACATCACCAGGCCCGAGCAATCAAAGGCGTTCGGGCCCGCGGCGCCCCAGACGTAGGGATCACCGAGGCGGGTCAGCGCGTAGCGCAGGGCCTGGACGCCAATCGAGTCGCCATGGACGGCGGGCGTCGGGTAATGGCCTGTCTGCCGGTACTCGGCCAGAGCCTTGGTGAAGACGGCGCTGTTGAGCACGTTCTCCTTAGCCTGGATCGCGGCGACCTTCGCGTGCATGCCCGCGATGAGCCGGGTGGCGCGGCTGCGCTCCTGGGTGGCGGTCAGCTCGGCCCGGCCCGCCGCGGCCTCAGCGGTAGCCACCGCGGTCACCCGGTCGCCGTTCTCCTGCTGCAGCTGCACCATGATCGATGCCCGGTTAAGGAACGTCTGCGGATCGCTGCTCTGCAGCAACTGGATCGTGGGGTTGATGCCGCCGGTCATGTAGCCCATGGCGGCGATACGGCCCACAGCCGCCTCGCCGGCAGCCAGTGCCCGGGCGTCGCGCAGCGCGGTATCCTCGGCGATCTTGATCTCGCTGCGGGCCTCGCTGAGCTGGATCTTGAGCCCGTCGTACTGCTGGCCGAGGTTGTCGATCTCGTTGGACAAGCGGTTAGCCCGGGCTTCGAGCCTGGCCAGGCCGGGCGAGGTTCCCGATGCCGCGCCGCCCACGCCCGCGGGCAGGGCGGCGCCGATCATGGTCACCGCGCCGGCCAGCACTGCCAGCCGGCCCCAGGCGCGACGCGGCCTGACCGCGCCTGCGCGCCATCGCGGGCCGCCGCCGTTGCGCCGGCCAAGGCGCGTACCACTGTGCACGTCCCCGCAGTACGGCGAGCGCTCCACCTGGTGTCTCCTCTCCTCGGCCGCCTACCGGGTTAGCTGACGGGTTCGGGCCGGAGGAGCCAGCCCTACCGCGGGCCGGCCAGGTGCTGCGGCCGGCCCGCCGATTCACCCCCGGGGTACATGGGTCCCCGGCTCCCTGGATCGCAGTACGCGACAGGAACTCGGCGGGTGTCGACGGCCGTCCGTTTCTCGCGGAACGACTGTCAACGGGGTAACAGCGCTGAAGATTAATGCACGTGAAGGGAGAGCGTCCGCCAAATGGCCAACTTTTAACAGTGGCCCCGCTAGTGGTCCCGGGGCCCGTGTGCGAGCCGTTTGCTCTTTACGGTCGCTTCGGCTGCGGCGGCGGCGCTGCGTACGGTAGTACGAGAGTTTCTGCAGCTCAGCACGCATGCGGCGACGACGGCGGCCAGGCCGTGATCTGCGCGTGATGTGCTGTCGGCCACGTCCGGCTCAGGGTCAGCGCAATACGCACTTACCTAGTAACGCTCTGTGGGCAGACGAATTGCCAGGTCTGAGCTGCGTTTGCGATGCTGTCGGGATCCCACCACGGTGGCAGCTAACAGTCAGTGACAGTTCGGGTAAAGGTGGCCAGGTGATTGACTATGCGGTCCGGCGAGCGCAAACCCGCGATGTCCGGGTCATCCGTCACTTGATCGACGCAAACGTCACCTCCGGGCGCCTGCTGAACAAGCCGACCGTCACCCTTTACGAGGACATCCAGGAGTTCTGGGTCGCCTGCTCCGGCGAAGAAGGCCAGGTGATCGGCTGCGGAGCGCTGCACGTAATGTGGGAGGACCTCGCGGAGATCCGCACGATCGCGGTCGACGACGCGTACCAGGGGGGCGGCGCGGGGCACAAGCTCGTGGCAGCGCTGCTGGGGACAGCTCGCGAGCTAGGCGTGAGCAGGGTGTTCGTGCTTACCTTCGCCGTCGAGTTCTTCGGGCGCCATGGCTTCCGGGAGATCAGCGGGCACGCGGCGACGACGCCCGAGGTCTACGCCGAGATGCTGCGCAGCTACGACGAGGGCGTGGCCGAGTTCCTTGAGCTGGACCGGGTCAAGCCGAACACCCTCGGTAACACCCGGATGCAGGTGCGCCTGTAGAGCCGGCGCCCCCCTGCAGCAGGACCGCCGGCTACACAGCTGCGGCCGTCAGAGCAGCCGCAGCTGGTGCTGCGGCGGACGGCGGGATCGCGCGGATGGGCCAGCGGCGCGAGAAGCTCGCTGGCCGGTCGCCCAGCTCCGCCGCGGCGGTCGAGGTCGCCGGGGCCGAAAATCGCGACGGTGCCATACTCGCCGTCGTAACCCGCCTCGCGACGTACCTGCCCGCGGCGGATCCGGATGATGGCCTCGGCGAGCATGCTGCCGCCTGCACGGCCGATTTCGCTGAGCGGAACATGGCTGAGTATGGCCAGCTCCGGTCCGAGTGCGGCCACCAGCCTGGCCACTTCGGCGGCTACCTTCTTGCTCTGGGGGCCAGTGCCGGCAATCTCTGCTGCTACCTGGGGCAGCTGCACGAGATTGATGAATCCCGGCGCGTCCGCCGGCCGATAGCCGACCGGGCGGACGGCCAGTTCCGTGACCCTGTTCAGTACCCCGATGGTGAGGGGCCTTCCGCACTCCGGGCAGGTTCCGCTATGCGCCCTGGTCTGCCGGGGCGCAAAGCGGACCCCGCATTTCCGGTGCCCGTCCAGGTGGTACTTGCCTTCTCTGGATAAAACTCCAGCGTTCCGGCCAGGCCGCGACCGGTCCGCAGTGCCTGAGCTATAGCGAAGTTATCAAGCTTGGTGTTGAAGGTCGTGGCCTCCCGGCCGAGCATCGGCGGTGAATGGGCGTCAGAGTTGCTCACCTTGGCGTAGCGGTCCAGCGCTGAGCACATCCAGTTCATCGCCGGATCGGACGACAGGCCAGTCTCGATCGCGAATATGTGCCCGGCGAGATCGCCGTAACAGCCGGCTACGGAGTCGAAGCCGGATTTTGACCCCAGCACCGCGAACCACGGTGTCCTCACGTGTGCGGGGATCAGATAGCAGCCAGCCCCGCCGTCAAGGGTGACCTCCAGCAGATGCCTTGAGTCGAGGCCGAGAATAGGCCGTCCGTCCGAGGCAAGGTTGCCTACCTCGGCGAGAGCGGCAGTGATGCGGTCGGCGGCGGCGAATGTCGGCGCATAGATCAGGTGATGAACTTTCCTCGTCTGGCCTGCGCCGCGGTAGATCGTGGATATCTCTGCCGACAGCATGAACCGGACCGGGCCATCACAGCTGCGCGGCGAGTCACGGCGCAGCCGGTCTTCGAGGTCAGGCCTGAGGCGGAGCAGGCCGGGCTCCGCCGGAACCAGCGTGCTGCGCGGTTCCTGCGACCAGCCGGGGTGGGTGAAATCCCCTGTCCCGAGGACAGTGATGCCCTTGCGTAAGCCCCACCAGGCCAGGTACTCGACATCGCAGTCCCGGCTGCACGCGCGGGGAGAACTTCGAGTGGATGTGCAGATCGGCGTGGAACATGCCGGTGATGGTCCGCTCTGCCGGGTACGGGCCATGCCAGCCAGGAGGGCGCGAACGCAGGCCGCCAGGAACGCCAGCGGGAGACGCAGGGCACTAGCCGCCACCTTGGCGTGGTGCCTCGGATCAGGCCCCGCCAGAGGTAAGGCTCTGATCTTGTCACGGCCGCGCTTGCCGGGGCCCCTTTCGGCAGCGGCGCCCTCGGTAATCAGCCGTTGCGGCCGGGTGAAGGGGTCCGCATGGCTGCTATCGGTAAGGTCCCGGGGTGACTGCCGGGCCGGCGATCCCGGCCGGTGCTGCGGGTCCCCCGCCGCGCTAGCCGCAGCGACCCGGCAGGGCCTGCGGGGCAGTCCGGGCTGCCTTTCTGCTTACCCGGCCGCAGCAGGCACGACCGGGCGCGGCAGAATATGAGCAGGAACAGGCGCGCATGGCTGCTGGAGCGCCCCAATGAGCGCACGGGCCTCGCTGCTGCCGGTGCCGCATTAGCGCATAGCGCAGTCTCGAGGTCGCGGATAGCAGAGCATCTGGCCCCGGCGAGCGCATGGTTCGGCGCGGTCGGCGTCGCGGATAATTCACGTCGGCTGGCCTGATAGAACGGAAGGGGTGAACCGAGACTGAAGGATCTGAGCGTACTGACCCCGCCGCTCCTTGTTTGCATCGTTTTCCTCATCGCTGTCGGCGCCTTCCTCCGGCATGAGATGGCGGGCAAGCGGCAGCGCGGCGACAACGATCTGCCGGGCGATATTTCCGCTGACGGCGGGATTACTGAGCAAGCCGACACTGATCGATCCATGCCCGGGGAACGCCAGGAGCCGGCAGATCAGTTTGACGGCGAGCCGCCATCTGGGTGATTACGGAGAGTTACTGTAAACATCCGGATTGCCGCTGCAGGGTAGCTGGGTCACTTTGCCGGCGAATCGATCAATCGCGAATTGTCAAGGGCGCGTTCGTGGTATATGTTTAGCAGGCTAAATGGACTTGCTCCAGCGGAAAGGCTGGTTCTCATGGCTCAGAGGACAGTGGTGACGGTCGTCTGTGACCTGCCCCACGATGGCGAGGTCGAGGGTAAGGAGACGGTTTCGTTCTCCATTGACGGCACCGCGTTCGAGATCGACTTGTGTACCGCGCACGCCAAGGAACTGCATGACAAGGTCGGCGCTTACGCCGATCATGCGCGCAGGGCTAGTGGCGCCGGCGGCCGCCGGCGCAAGGCCCGCACCGGCCCTGGCCGCGAGCGCAGCTCAGAGATAAGGGCATGGGCGCGCGATCGCGGGCATAAGGTGAGCGAGCGCGGACGTATTCCCGCCTCGATCATCCGGGAATACGAAGCCGCGCACTAGCCGGACCGCGGCAACCGACCGCGGCAAGGGGATATGCCCGCTGACGGGACCGGCCAGGACCGGCACCGATGCCGTCCCTCCCTGGCGACCAGGGGCGAAACGAGCCGGCCGAAAGCTGACGGCGCGCCTCACGATCATTCGTGGGCGCGCCTTTTAGCTGTCTGGCACCTCAGGTGCTGAACAGGTCCCGGCAGCGGGCTCTCAGTACCGGTGAGGTATCCGGGCGGCTCAGCCGGGCTGGGCGGTCCGGCACGGGGATGTCTCATTCTGAGCGGCAGCAGTTTCTTCTGAGCGGCAGCAGCTTCTGAACGCACCAGACCGGCAGATGAGGCCGAGAGCGGCTCAGCCCTGAGCGGATCAGGCCCTGAGCGGATCAGGCCCTGAGCTGAGACAGTCCGCCGGCGGCCCGGTGTCATGCGGCCCGGCCGCCGGCCAGTACGTCGCCCGGAGCCCGGCGGTTTGCCGCGTTCGCTCCCGGCGTAGCTGGGAACACTGCCTTTCTGGCCTAGGTTGGATGGGGTGAACGCCTAGTTGACGGGGAACGTTTTACATGTGCGACATATCGCGCGCACGGCGTCGCCCGGCGCACGGGCTACCATGCGGAAGGGACGGGGCAGCACCTAGCGCCTCCCCGACCGCTCTGTGAGGGAGCGACGAATGTTCGAGAGGTTCACCGACCGGGCGCGGCGGGTTGTGGTCCTGGCGCAAGAAGAAGCCAGGATGCTCAACCACAATTACATCGGGACCGAGCACATCCTGCTCGGCCTGATCCACGAGGGCGAGG
>JBKQMG010000047.1:0-14008 GCA_052146815.1 Streptosporangiaceae bacterium
ACCGGGCTACTCAGCATTACGCGATCTTCGATTACGGCAGTGCGCATCGCCGTGGCGAGCGGGTGACTGTCGCCGGCCCGGTCCCGGTCGGGGTCGACGGCCGCCCCAGCATCGCCATCAAGGGCGACGCGTCGGCGTACTACGCCGGCGCCGCGAGCTGACCCTGCGGTCCTCCGCCCGCTCTTCCCGGTACTCACCTGCGGCCGATTCTTTTTCCCGATCACTCCCTGCGGCCCGCTGGCCGGCTCTTCCTCCCGCCCCTCCTAGCCCCGAAGGCAGAACCATGAGCAGCTCAGCCGATATCAACACGCCAACCCGGCGCCCGGCGCCGGTCTACAAGCGAAAGCGCAGGCGCATCTACGGCGGCATCGCCGTGGCCCTGGTCGTCGTCATCGCGATCATCATCTGGGCGGTGACCCGGAGCAGCGGCTCCAGCTCGACGACGCTGCCCACCTTCACGATCTCCGTCAGCTCGGGCACTGTCGCCAGTCCCGACAGCATCATCGAGAGCCAGCCCTCGCTGGCTAAGATCATCCCCGCGCACCTGAAGTACGTGCCGTTCGACGCGGGCGTCACGGCCATCGCCGAGATGAAGAGCGGGTCGGTTCAGGCCATCAGCGGCGTCGGCAACCCGCCGACCACCGCGGCCATCGGTACCGGCACCGGGGTCACCGTGGTGATGGGCTGGGGCTTCGATGACGACCAGCTGCTCGTGCCGAAGTCGGTCACCTCGCCGAGCCAGCTGGCCGGCAAGTCGGTCGGCGTTCTCGTCGGCTCCTCCGAGGACTACGAGCTGCTCGGCTATCTGGCGCTGGAGCACCTGACCGGCAAGGTCAAGGTCGTCACCTTCGCCAGCGAGCCCGCGGCAGGCGCCGCCGCCCTGTCTGGCGCGATCGACTCCGCTTACGTCTACGGCGGCCCGGCGGCAGACCTGATCGCGAAGGGCTACCACCCGCTGGTCGACGCCCAGCAGATCGCCAGGCTCGGCGTCCCCGGCCTGGACGTGATCGCCGTGGCCAGCAATGTCGTCAAGAACGATCCGGCGCTCGTCCAGGACTACGTGTGCGCCGAGCTGAAGGGCAGCCGGGACATGACCGGGCCCGCCGCCGCCAGGTACCTGACCGCAAGCGCGAAGGTGCAGGGCGTGCCCGGCAGCCAGATCGTGGCCGCCACCAAGGGCTACCCGTTCATCCCGGCCAGCCAGCAGCTTTACTGGCTCGGCTCCACCCTGCATGACCCCAGCAGCCGGATCGTCTCGGCTTACCTGCAGACCGGCAAGTTCCTGGTCACGCAGGGCAGGCTGACGTCGGTGCCGACCGCGGCTCAGATCGCCGCGCACGTCGATATCACCTTCATCAAGACGGCGCTTGCCGGTGACTGCCCGGGCTAGCGCTGACGGGGCCGCGGACCTGCGGGTGCGCGGCCCCGTCCGCGGGACCGGGCCGGCCGGGTCTTCGCCGGCCGGATCGCCGTCGGGCGGCAGCGGCCGGCCCGACGCCCCGGCCGGGCCCGGCGGGGCAGATGTCGTGATCCGCTCGGTGGGAAAGACGTTCCGCCGGGGCGGCCGGCGCACCGTGGCGCTGGCCGGAGCAAACCTCGAAGTCCGGGCCGGCGAGCTCGTCTGCCTGCTCGGGCCGTCGGGCTGCGGCAAGTCGACTCTCCTGCGGATCGTGGCTGGCGCCCTGGAAAGCGATGAGGGCACTGTCGCCGTCGGGGGGCGGCCGGTGCAGGGGCCGTCCCCCGAGCGGGGGATGCTGTTCCAGACCCCGATGCTGTTCCCGTGGCTCACGACCCGCCGCAACGTGCTGTTCGGCCCGAAAGCACAGCGGTCCCGCGGGCTGAACGAGCGTGATGACCCGGAGCTTGACGCCGAGGCAGACGAGATCCTGCGCACGGTCGGCCTGGCCGGCTTCGGCGACGCATTCCCGCACGAGCTCTCCGGCGGCATGCGGCACCGTGCGGCGTTCGCCAGGGCCATCATCACCCGGCCGTCGCTGCTGCTCATGGACGAGCCGTTCGGCGCACTGGACGCGATTACCCGGGTGCGGATGCACGACTTCCTGCTCAGCATGTGGGATCAGTACCGGACCACCATCATCTTCGTGACGCACGACATCGAGGAGGCGGTCCTGCTCGGCGGCCGGGTCGCGGTGATGGGCGGCCGGCCGCCCGGCATCCAGGAGATCATCGATATCCCGCTCGGGCGTCCCCGGCATGCTGTCGACGTCGACACCGAGGGCTTCCTGACCGCCAAACGAAAGATCCGTGCGTCCCTGACCGTGTGAGCAGCGCTCCCTGAGCGCCCCGAGAGCACTGACAGCGCGAGCGTGGCCAGCCCGCGTGCGGGCTGCGAGACCGGGCGGCGGGCCGGCCCGCTCGCTGGCTTTTCCTGAGGAGTGAGATCTGATGTCTTTGTGGCGCACTCTGCCGCCGCCGGGTGACGAGGTGAAGCTGGGCGTCCTCGACGACGACGCCCCGGCGCTGCCCGGCCCGCAAGACGTGGACGCGCGGGAGGAAATCGACGAGAGCGCGGACCTGGCCGCCTACCGGCGGGCCAGGCGGCGCGCGCGCACCCGGCGGCTGGCGACCGGGGCGGCGGGCCTGATCGGCCTCGCGCTGGTGTGGCAGATCGCCGCGACCTTCATCCGCGACCCGGTCTTCCTGCCGTCGGTCACCCAGACGGCCCAGACCTTCGCGCATTACTTCAATCAGCCGTACCCCTCGCAGGGCAAGCCGCTGTGGTACGACGCGCTGATCAGCCTGCGGCGGATCCTGATCGGCTTCGGCGTCGGGGTCGTGGCCGGCGTGGCGCTGGGCGCCGCCATGTCCGGCACGCGGATCGCGCGGCATCTGATCGATCCGGTCATCGGGGTCCTTCGCCCGCTGCCGCCGCTGGCCTTCATCCCGCTGTTCATCATCTGGTTCGGGATCGGCGAGATGCCGAAGGAAGTCCTGATCGTCATCGGGGTCACGCCGATCATGGCCGTCACCACGGTCGCCGCCCTCGACGAGGTCCCCGAGGACCTGCGGCTGTGCGCGCGGACGCTCGGGGCATCGCGTCTCTACACGATGCTGCACGTGCAGATCCGGTCCGCGCTGCCGGGAATCCTGACCGGAATGCGCATTTCCATGGCCGGTGCCTGGACCAGCATCGTGGCGGCCGAGCTGATCGCGGCCACCAGCGGCCTGGGTTACCTCATCCAGCAGGCGGGGGACTACCTCAACACCGCGCTTGTCTTCTCCGGGATCATCGCGATCGCCATCCTCGGGCTGACGCTCGACTTCAGCCTGCGGGGCCTGCTGGTCACGGTCGACCCCAGCAGGCGCCAGTGACGATGAGGAGCGGCCGGGCGAAGGTGCGCCCCGGCCCAACCTGACCGGCTACTTCCTGGTCGCGCGGGCCTTCGCCCCGATCTTCGCCGAACAGGGCCGCGGCCGGTCCGCCGGCGGTGTTCCTGGCCTCGGCCGAGGCTGACGGACTCACCGGCGAGCGGATCGTCGCCCGCGGATTTCGACGCCTGGCTCGCCAGCTTCCGCGCGAGCCGCTAAGGGATCGTGGTGCCGGTCAGGGCGGCGAGGACCTCGCCGAGATCCTGGTCAGCTGACTCTCCGGGCTGCCGCCGCGGGGAACGGCGGAAAACCTCGGCCGCCGCCTGATGGAACCCGTCGGGCAGGCCGGCCCCGGCCATGGTGGCGGCGATCTCCTCCATCTCGGCGA
Source organism: Streptosporangiaceae bacterium (assembly GCA_052146815.1). Classification (GTDB taxonomy): domain Bacteria; phylum Actinomycetota; class Actinomycetes; order Streptosporangiales; family Streptosporangiaceae; genus DATJZH01. The sequence goes on from JBKQMG010000047.1 coordinate 3,719, forward strand.
CCCAGCGCCAGCCCTTCGCGATCGCCGAGGCCGCCGCGGTCCCGGACCGGTCCCCGAGCGCGGGCTGCGACGTGGCCCATTCGGCCAGCAGCGCGTCCTCCACGCCCTCGGTCCGGGCTAGCGCCCGGATGGCGAGCAGCAGCGCCGCGGTCCCTTTCGTCCACGCGCCGTACGCCATCTTGAGGGTGGAGGCTGACCACGTGCTCCCGTTTATGATCCTGGTGTCCAATGGGGTGCCGTCGAACAGGTCGCGCACCGCGCCGGCCGACGCGCCCGACAGGTACAGGCGGGTGCTGCCCGCAGTCTGCGGCGGCGGCCCGATGATCCCGCCGTCGACGTAGGCGGCCCCGCCGTCCTCCACCATCAGCGCGACCTCGCGGGCCGTCGCCGGCGAGACAGCGTTCGCGTCCACGTAAAGGCCACCGAATCCCTGGACCGCCCAGGCGGTGTCCAGCGCGGCGTGCGGCGGGCAGACCGAGAGGATGACCTCCGCCCGGTCGGCGACCTCCGCGGCGGTGCCCGCGTCCGCCAGGCCGGCCGCGTGCGCCCGGACGGCGGTCTCCGGGCTCCGGCCCTCCGAGGCCCACAGCACCGTGTGCCCGCGCGCGGCCAGGAGGCGGCCGACCGCCGCTCCCATCTCACCCGGATGCAGCAGGCCGATCACGCTCGCGCTCCGCATTTCCATGCCCGACATTGTGACGGATGCGCTGGCCCGCCGGGCCCAACGGCAGGCAGCGCTGTCACCGGGTGCCTTCTCGCGTGGGACATACGCGCCAATAGGGGACTAGTCGGTCCTTCGCGCCGGAAACAGAAGCATGTGAGGGGCAGTATTGGGCCGGTCATGCTCGGTAGAGTCAGGTTGAGGGCCGAGAGGCCGCGAGAATACTTTGCCGACCGGCGTCCGGGCACCGCCCGGCCGGCGGCACCGCGAGGAGAACCTGCAGTGCCGAAGCTCGTTTATGACTTTACCGAGGGTAACAAGGACCTGAAGGACCTGCTGGGCGGCAAGGGGGCGAACCTCGCCGAGATGACGAACCTGGGGCTGCCGGTGCCGCCAGGGTTCATCATCACCACGGAGGCCTGCCGGTATTACCTGGAGAAGGGCTCCGTGCCTGAGGGCCTGGCCGACGAGGTGACCACTCACCTGCGCCAGCTCGAGGAGAAGATGGGCAAGAAGCTTGGCGACCCGGAGGACCCGCTGCTCGTCAGCGTCCGCTCGGGGGCCAAGTTCTCCATGCCCGGCATGATGGAGACCGTGCTGAACATCGGCCTGTCCGATGAGTCGGTGCTCGGCCTGGCCAAGCTCGCCGATAACGACCGGTTCGCCTGGGACGCCTACCGGCGGCTGATCCAGATGTTCGGCAAGACGGTTCTCGACATCGACGGCGAGGCGTTCGAGCACGCGATCGACTCGGCGAAGAACGCCAAGGGCACCAAGAACGACCTGGACCTGGACGCCGACGACCTGCGCGCGCTGGTCGAGACCTTCAAGGGCATCGTCCGCGACAAGTCCGGCCGTGACTTCCCGCAGGACCCGCGCGAGCAGATGGACATGGCGGTCAACGCGGTCTTCAACTCGTGGAACGCTGATCGGGCCATCCTGTACCGGCGCCAGGAGCGCATCCCGACCGACCTCGGCACGGCGGTCAACATCGTGGCGATGGTCTTCGGCAACCTCGGCATGGACTCGGGCACCGGCGTGGCCTTCACCCGTGACCCGGGCAGCGGCCAGCAGGGCGTGTACGGCGACTACCTGCAGAACGCGCAGGGCGAGGACGTCGTCGCCGGCATCCGCAACACTGTCCCGCTGCAGGACCTCGAGCAGATCGACTCGAAGTCCTACGGCCAGCTGATGCAGATCATGAACACGCTGGAGAACCACTACAAGGACCTTTGCGACATCGAGTTCACGATCGAGCGCGGCAAGCTGTGGATGCTGCAGACCCGGGTGGGCAAGCGCACGGCGGGCGCCGCGTTCCGCATCGCGATGCAGCTGGTCGAGCAGGGCCTGATCGACATGGACGAGGCCCTGACCAGGGTCACCGGCAGCCAGCTCGCGCAGCTGATGTTCCCCCGGTTCGACGCCGGCTCGGACGTCAAGCAGATCGCCAAGGGCATCAGCGCGTCGCCCGGCGCGGCGGTCGGCAAGGTGGTCTTCGACTCCGGCCGCGCGGTCGAGCAGGCGGCGGCCGGCGAGGACGTCATCCTGGTCCGCCGGGAGACCAACCCCGACGACCTGCACGGCATGATCGCCGCGCGCGGCATCCTCACCAGCCGCGGCGGCAAGACCAGCCACGCCGCCGTGGTCGCCCGCGGAATGGGCAAGACCTGCGTCTGCGGCGCCGACTCGCTCGAGGTGAACCTGGCCGGGCGCAAGTTCACCGCCCCGGGCGGGGTCGTCGTCAGCGAGGGCGACGTCATCTCGATCGACGGCACCTCCGGCGTGGTCTTCCTCGGCGAGGTCGCGGTCGTCCCCTCGCCTGTCGTCGAGTACTTCGAAGGCGGCCTGGACCCGGCTGCGGACGAGCTCGTCTCCGCTGTGCACGCCATCATCACGCATGCGGACGAGCGGCGCCGGCTCGGCGTGCACGCGAACGCCGACAACGGCCCCGACTGTGCCCGGGCGCGGCGGTTCGGCGCAGCCGGCGTCGGGCTGGTCCGCACCGAGCACATGTTCCTCGGCGAGCGCCGTCAGCTGGTCGAGCGTCTCATCCTGGCCGAGGATGATGCGACCAGCCAGTCTGCACTCGACGCCCTGGAGCCGCTGCAGCGCGGCGACTTCGTGGAGATCCTCGAGGCGATGGACGGCCTGCCGGTGACCATCCGGCTGATCGACCCGCCGCTGCACGAGTTCCTGCCGGACCTGACTGAGCTGTCGGTCCGGGCAGCCCTAGCCGGCGACAAGGCGACCGAGCAGGACCGAAAGCTGCTGGACGCCGTGCGGCGGCTGCACGAGGAGAACCCGATGCTCGGCCTGCGCGGCGTCCGGCTCGACCTGGTTATCCCCGGCCTGCTCGACATGCAGGTGAAGGCGATCGCGCACGCGGCGGCAGAGCGCAAGAAGGCCGGCGGCGACCCGCGGCCGGAGGTCATGGTCCCCCTGGTCGCGGCAGTGCAGGAGATGGAGATCGCACGGGACCGGGCGGAGAAGAGGATCGCCGAGGTGGCGCAGGAGACCGGCACGCAGGTGCACACCCCGATCGGGACCATGATCGAGGTGCCCAGGGCCGCGCTTACCGCAGGTGACATCGCGCGCAGCGCTGAGTTCTTCTCCTTCGGCACGAACGACCTGACCCAGATGGGCTGGGGATTCTCCCGCGACGACGTGGAGGGGGCGTTCTTCAGCCGGTACATGGACCTGGGCGTGTTCGGAGTGTCCCCGTTCGAGACGCTGGACCCCGACGGCATCGGGCGGCTCGTCAAGATCGCTGTCCAGGAGGGCCGGGCCAGCCGCCCCAACCTCAAGATCGGCGTCTGCGGCGAGCACGGCGGCGACCCCGATTCGGTGCACTTCTTCCACGGCGCCGGGCTGGACTACGTGTCCTGCTCGCCGTTCCGGGTTCCGATCGCCCGCCTGGAGGCCGGCCGCGCCGCGGTCATGGAGGCGTCGGTGGGCAGCGACAGCCGCTGACAGACGCAGCCAAGAAGGAGGCTGGCGCTGACCGGCGGCAGGAAACAGCGAGGGCGCGCCAGCGCATGCCGTCACTGACTGCCGGCTACGACAGCCACGCGACGGCCCGGTGGGCCGCCGAGCCCGCAAAGCGTGCCCGCAACGCCGGGCGCGGTCCGTTCGAACGTGACCGCGCCCGGGTGCTGCACAGTTCCGCTCTGCGGCGCCTCGCGGCCAAGACGCAGGTGGTCGAGGTCGGGTACGGCGACTTCCCGCGCACGAGACTGAGTCACTCACTGGAGTGCGCCCAGATCGGGCGCGAGCTCGGCGCCGCGCTCGGCTGCGACCCCGACCTGGTGGATGCGGCGTGCCTCGCGCACGATCTCGGGCATCCGCCGTTCGGGCACAACGGCGAGGCGGCGCTCGCCGAGGTCGCCGCCGGATGCGGCGGGTTCGAGGGGAACGCGCAGAGCCTGCGCCTGCTGACCCGGCTCGAGGCGAAAATACCGGCCGCCGGGCTGAATCTCACCCGCGCGACCCTCGACGCCACCCTGAAGTACCCGTGGCTCGGGACCTCCGGCGGCGGCAAGTACGGTGCCTACGCCGAAGACACGGCCTTCTTCGAGTGGATCAGGGACGGCGCCGCGCCGGGGCGGTCCTGCCTGGAGGCGCAGGTGATGGACTGGGCCGACGACGTGGCCTACTCCGTGCACGATGTCGAGGACGGGCTGCACGCCGGCCTCATCACCCTTGATCAGCTGCGGGACCCGGCGCAGCGCCGGGCCGTCGCCGAGCTGACAAAGGACGCCTACTGCAGCCCGGGCACGGTTGATGCCGGCGAGCTGTGCGAGGTGTTCGACGCGCTGATGCGGCTGGACTGCTGGCCCGCGTGGTTCGACGGCGGCCCCGAGTCGGCAGCGGCGGTCAAGAACATGACCAGCGAGCTGATCGGCCGTTTCTGCCGGGCGGCGCAGCAGGCCACCCGGCCCGCCGGGCACGGGCCGCTGACCCGGTACGCGGCGGACCTGGCCGTCCCGCGCGAGCAGCGGCTGGAATGCGCGCTGCTGAAGGGCGTCACGGCGCATTACGTGATGAGCCGCGCGGGGGCGGCCGCCGCGCAGGCCAGGGAACGCGAGATCATCACCGAGCTGGCCGGGGCCCTGCTGGCGGGCGCCCCGGCCGCCCTGGACCCGATGTTCCGGCCTGCCTACGAGGCGGCCGGGTCTGCCCCCGGGCGGCTGCGCGTGGTCGTCGACCAGCTGGCGTCGCTGACCGACACCTCGGCCGTGGCGTGGCACGCCCGGCTCGGGCAGCTCCGGCAGGGGGCCAGCCCGCCGCCGGCCCGCCCCGGCCTCACCTAGCTCACCTGGCGCCGGGTGGTCAGGGCGGGCTCGGGGAACCGAGGATCGCGGCCAGCACGCGGCCGGTATCCCGCAGGTCGGGAAGGACGGCGTGGGCGCCCGCTGCGGTCAGCTCAGCCGGGCTGAAGCTGCCGCTGGCCACGGCGACGGCGCGCGCGCCGGTCGAGAGAGCGGCCTCGACGTCAGAGGGGGTGTCCCCGATCAGCACGGTGGCGGCTGCGCCGAAGTCCGTGCCGTAACGGGTGGCCGCGCCGCTGCGCGCGACCTGCACCAGGTCCGCGCGCACCTCGCTGACGTTGCCGTACGCGCCGACACTGAGGTCGAGGTAGCGAGTCAGGCCGAGCTCGCCGAGCTTGACCTCGGCGAGCTCACGGATATTGCCGGTCAGTACCGACTGCACCACGAGCCCGCTTCGGCTCGGATCGAGCGCAGCCAGCGCAGCCAGCGCAGCGACTGCTCCCGGCAATGGCCGGCCGCGCGTGCGGATCAGCTCCCCCACTGCGGGCGCGTGCTGCGCCAGCAGCGCCTCGAAGGCGGCCACCTGCTGGCGCGGCTGCGCCACGCCGGCCAGGGTCAGCACCTCCAGCGCGATGGCCCGGTCGGTGCGGCCGGCCATCGAGGAGGGGATCGGCAGCGCGACGCCGAACATCTGCCCGAACGCGATCTCGTACAGCCGCCGGCCGGAGGCTGCCGCGTCTACCAGGGTGTAGTCCACGTCCCAGAGCACGAGAAGGCCGGCCACGCCCGGAGGCTACCAGCCGGGTTGGCCCGGGCCGTCCGCCGCCGGGACTAGACTCGCCGCGACCAGGCTGTGCAGGAGCGGAGGCGGTAGATGCCAGGCCGGATCCGCGATGAAGATATCGCACTCGTGCGGGAGCGCTCGGCGGTCGAGGAAGTTGTGGGGGAGTACCTGCAGCTGCGTAACGCCGGCGGCGGCTCGCTGAAGGCACTGTGCCCGTTTCACGACGAGAAGACGCCGTCGTTCAACGTGACCCCGGCACGGGGCCTCTGGTACTGCTTCTCCTGCTCCGAGGGCGGCGACGTCATCAAGTTCGTGCAGAAGATCGACAGTCTCAGCTTCACCGAGGCGGTCGAGCGGCTGGCCGCACGCGCCGGCATCGACCTGCGCTACGAGCAGGGCGGCCACGTGCCCGGCCGCGAGCAGAGCCAGCGGCGCAGGATCATCGAAGCGCATCGCGCCGCGGCGGAATTTTACGCAGAACGGCTGGAGTCCGCTGATGCCGTCTCCGGGCGTACTTTCCTGTCCGGCCGGGGTTTCGAGCTCGCCGACGCGCAGCGGTTCGGCGTCGGCTACTCGCCGGCCGAGTGGGACGCGCTGACCCGGCACCTGCGCGGCCGCGGCTTCACCGAGGCGGAGCTGCTGACCGGCGGCCTCGCGATCCAGGGCCGGCGCGGCCTGTACGACAGGTTCCGCGGCCGCCTTATCTGGCCGATCAGGGACCTCGGCGGTGACGTGATCGCCTTCGGCGCCCGGAAGCTGCGCGAGGACGACGACGGCCCGAAGTACCTGAACACGCCGGAGAGCCCGCTGTTCAAGAAGAGCGCGGTGCTTTACGGAGCGGACCTGGCGAAACGGGAGATCGGCCAGCGGCGCCAGGCTGTCATCGTCGAGGGCTACACCGACGTGATGGCCTGCCACCTGTCCGGCGTGGGGACGGCGGTGGCGACCAGCGGCACGTCGTTCGGCGAGGGGCACATCACGATCCTGCGGCGGCTGCTGATGGACGACAGCCAGTTCCGCGGTGAGGTCATCTTCACCTTCGACGGTGATGCCGCGGGCCAGCGGGCCGCGCTGAAGGCGTTCAGCCTGGAGGAGAAGTTCGTCACGCAGACGTTCGTCGCCGTGCAGCCCGACGGGCTGGATCCGTGCGACCTGCGGCTGAAGGGGGGCCCTGACGCCGTCCGGGAGCTTGTCGCGCGCCGGGTGCCGCTGTTTGAGTTCGCGGTGCGGTCGGTGCTGGGCGAGCACGACCTGGACAGCTCGGAAGGGCGCCTGGCGGCACTGGACGCGGCCGCGCCGATCGTAGCGCGGATCAAGGACAGCGGCCTGCGCCAGCTTTACGCGGTCAGCCTGGACCGCTGGCTCGGCCTGATGGACGAGAGCTTCGTGATCGAGCGGATCCGGGCGCACAGCGGGACTGTTTCCGGCTCGCGGTCCGGCCAGCGGACTGATAGGCGCCGCAGTGATGCACGTCCTGGCGAGCGCCGTTTCGACGACCGGCGCCCCGGCCAGCGAAGCGGGCGGCCCGGATCCGGTACGAACGGAGCTGGCCAGGATGGGCCCGGCCAGAATGGGGGCGGCCAGAATGGGCCCGGTCAGCACGGGCCCGGCCAGCACGAGACCGGCGGGCAGATCCCGGCGCAGCGGGGCGAGGGGCCGCAGGACGGCGGTCAGCAGCGGCCGGATGAGCCGCCATACGACCTGCGTGACCCCGTGGTGCAGGTGGAGCGCGAGGCGCTCAAGCTGGCGGTGCAGCGTCCGGCGCTGTGCGGTCCGGGCTTCGACGCGCTGGGCACGGAATCGTTCACGGCCCCGCTCCACGCCAGCGTCTTCGCGGTCATCGCCGACTGCGGTGGCGCCGTCGCCGCGGCGGGAGGCCGCGAGTGGGCGGAGCGCCTGCGCGGCGCGGCCCCGGACGACCGGGCCATGTCCGTGATTACCGCACTGGCCGTCGAGCCGCTGCTCGCGCCGGGCACCGACGGTGAGCCTGACGCCCGGTACGCCGACGCCGTGCTCGCCAGGGTCGAGGAACTGGCCGTCAGCAGGCGCATCGCCCGGATCAAGTCCCGGCTGCAGCGGCTTAACCCGGTAGACCAGGTGACGGAGTACAACCGGATGTTCGGTGACCTCGTCGCGCACGAGCAGCGCCGCAAAGTGCTGTCTGACCGTGCCTCCGGAGCGCTCTGACCCGCACCGAGCCCTGAGGGACTCGTGCGGTGCGGTCACACCGTAGCGGCATGCACACAGGCAGCGTCCGCCGTCACTATCCCCAAGGTGACAATATTAGAACCACGTAACAGCGGAATCCTGACGCACACTGGTCTGCATGAGCCTTGCGGTTGCCCCCACCGTAGACCTGGTAACAGATCTAGTCGCGCAGGCCAGAGCCCGCGGCAGCGTCGCGATGACCGACCTTGCCGCCGCTTTCGACAGCTGTGACCTGCCTGCGGATGCGATCGACGCAGTCCTCAAGCTGCTCGCCGATGAAGGCGTCGAAATCGTCGAGCCGGGACAGGAAGAGCCGGAGGATCTGCCGCGCAGCATGCCCGATCCGGGGCACCGGGCCGCCACCGGCGACCTGGTCCGGATCTACCTGCGGGAGATCGGCCGGGTGCCGCTGCTCACCGCGCAGGACGAAGTCGACCTGGCCAAGTCCATCGAGGCCGGCTTGTTCGCCGAGGAGAAGCTCCAGGGCGGGTTCGGCGGCCGCGGACCCGACGGTACCGAGATCGCCGAGCTTGCGCTGCTCGCGGCCGACGGGCTGCGCGCCAAGCAGCGGCTGATCGAGGCCAACCTCCGGCTGGTGGTGTCGATCGCCAAGCGGTACATCGGCCGCGGGCTGGTCTTCCTGGACCTGATCCAGGAAGGCAACCTTGGGCTCATCCGCGCGGTCGAGAAGTTCGACTACGCCAAGGGCTACAAGTTCTCCACTTATGCGACCTGGTGGATCCGCCAGGCCATTACCCGGGCGATCGCTGATCAGGCGCGCACGATCCGCATTCCCGTGCACATGGTCGAGACCATCAACAAGATGGCCCGCATCCAGCGCCAGCTGCACCAGGACCTGGGCCGGGAGGCCACGCCCGACGAGATCGCCGCCGAGATGGGGATGAGCCCGGACCGCGTCGCCGAGATCCAGCGGATCGCCCAGGAACCGGTGTCCCTGCAGTCCCCGATCGGCGAAGAGGATTCCGACCTCGGCGACTTCATCGAGGATGCCGACGCCGTCGTGCCCATGGAAGCGGCCGCCTTCATCATGCTCCAGGATCAGCTGGAGCAGGTGCTCGACAACCTCACCGTCCGCGAGCAGCGGATCATCCAGCTGCGGTTCGGGCTGACCGACGGCCATCCCCGGACGCTGGAGGAAGTCGGCCGGGAGTTCGGCGTCACCCGCGAGCGGATCCGCCAGATCGAATCCAAGACGCTCGCCAAGCTGCGCCATCCGAGCCGGGCGCAGATGCTGCGCGAATACCTGGCCTGAGCCCCACCCGTCAGCGGCCGCCGTGGCGGCCCGGTCAGCAGTCGCCCTAGCAGGCCCTGTCAGCGGTTGCCGTTACGTTCGGCCCGGCTGCTTGCCGAGGCGAACGGATAAGCCCCGCTCGCCTCCGGACCGCCGCCGGTGTCGGTGTGCGCAGTGCTGGACCGCAGGCCGGGGACCTTGCTCTTGGCGCTGCTGGTCATCCTCGGTACCCGGTCCTGCAGCTGGCTGGTGACCTTGCCCTGGGCCGTCTTGGCCAGGCCCGCGGCCTGCGCCTGCAGGGCGCCGGCCGCCTGCTGGACAGCGGGATGGTCGGCCGCCGTGCGGGCGAGTTTCCTGATCTGCTCGTAACGTTCCCGGCCTGCGCGCGTGCCGAGGACGAACCCGGCGGCCAGGCCGCTGAGGAAGGTAATGCGGTAGCGGTGCATGAGAACCTCTTCTGCGAGTCAGGCTGCGGCGCGGTGGCACTCGTGCCGGTGCCGGCACTAGCGCAGGGTCCGGGACGCGCCCCGCCGGGTGCAGCACAGGCTGCCGCGCGGCACAGATCTATTTCTCATGCCCAGTCGGCGGCCTGTTATGCGCCGGGGCCTCCGCCCGCTCCGGTCAGCCCTGCGGGTGCGCTACCCTAGTCCCGCGGCAACGTAGTGGTGGCTCATGGCCCGAGATGGCAAGTTTCGGGACCCGGCTGCGGTGCCGACGCGATCCCGCGTAGCTCAATCGGCAGAGCGTCCGGCTGTTAACCGGCAGGTTATAGGTTCGAGTCCTATCGCGGGAGCTCAGTGATATGGCCCTGACCTGGGGGTTCTTTTCATACGGGACTATCCCGGGGATTCGTCGGCCCGGCGCAGGTTGTGTTGGCTTGTGTTGATCATGGCAGTCCGCGGGCTTCATGAGGGACCGGGATGAGGGCGCGCGGGCCGGGCTGCGGCGAAGCCGGGTGCGGACTCGGTCGTGCCTGCGCACCTGGGAGTCCCTGGCAGACGCGGATCCTGGGACTTGCGTTCGGTTGATCTCGCCTTCTGGTGCGTGTGATTCCCCGGGACCCTGGTGCGCTTGCGCTAGTGACATGAGCTGCCGGGCCGCACCCGGCAGCTCTTAC
>JBKQMG010000048.1:0-3887 GCA_052146815.1 Streptosporangiaceae bacterium
GAGGTGGCCGATCTCGCCGGCCATGCCGCGGCCGCCGCGATAGATCTTCCGATCGATCACCAGGGCACCGCCCACACCCTCATCCAGGACCGCGACCACCGCGAAATGCGGCTGCGGGAACCGCAGCCCGGATGCCGACCGCGGCCGGTCGTCCGGCTCCTCTGGGGGCAGGTACAAGACAGTGGTTGTCATCGTGGCCTCCCTCTGACGAGTGCCGCCGTGACGCCTTCGTCATCAGGGTGGCACAGCTGAAGGCACTTGCCAAGTGAATGTTCCTACGGTCACTGCCATAGCCATGTGCTCGTCTCCCGTCCATCGAGGAGGCGGGCCACCCGAGGATGGCAGGCAGGGACCTCCGGATCGACATGGCGGACCGTGTCCGTGCCTGAAGAACGTGTCTCTTAAGCGCTCCTACCTGGGGAAACGCAGCCTTGGCGAAATCCTGCACTTCTTGAGGCGATCGTAACAGTGGGTGACCAGCGGCAGGTGTACAGTCTGGCATTGTGGCAAGTGCGCCAGGCGATAGTCTCCGGCAATCTCCGGATGCTGGACGAGCCTCGAGAAGACGGGCGAGCGCGGAAGGCGCGAATCCCACCGTGCGCCAGCGGGAGCTGGGCATGCGCCTGCGCGAGCTTCGCAACGGGCTGGGCCTGACTGTCGACGACGTCGCCGAGCGACTGCTGTGCTCGGCCACCAAGATCAGTCGGCTGGAGACTGGGACGCGCCGGGCTAGCCTGCGTGACGTCCGGGATCTGTGCGGCATCTACGGCGTGACCGACCAGGCAGACGCGGACGAGCTCATGGATCTCGCCCGCCAGGCACGCGAGCCTGGCTGGTGGAGCAAATACGACGAGCCCGTTCTCTCCCCGCTGCTCGGCCTCGAGCAGGAGGCCATCGCTATCACGTCGTACTCGATGTACTACGTGCCCGCGCTGATCCAGACGAGCGAATACGCCAGAGCGATCATCAAAGGCATAGAGCGCAAGATCGCCCCCGCCGCCCTCGACCAGCGGGTAGAGGCCCGGCTACGGCGCCAGAATCTGCTGGAACAGGAAACCCCGCCACGTTTCCGGGCGCTGCTGGATGAGGCCGTTTTGCGTCGGCAGGTCGGGGGCCCGGCAGTCATGCAGGAGCAGCTAGACAAGATCCTCAAATCCGCTACCGCCGAGCAGGTCACGGTTCAGGTCGTTCCATTCGACGCCGGCGCACATGCCAGCACCGATAGCAACTTCGTCTTCCTCGAGTTCGGGGAGAACTCGCCGCAGCGAGCTGTTGTCTTTGTTGAAGGCCTGTTCAGCAACCGCTACCAGGAGCGCCCAATCGAGATCGAGCGGTACCGCGAGGCGCTTGAGTACCTGCGCGACGCCGCCCTGAGCCCGCGAGACTCCACAAGCCTGATCACCGAGATCCGGAGCATGCACACCTCATAGCACAAAGCTGGACGCTGTGCTGCTAACCAGTAGTTAACTCACGAAGGAGAGAAATGCCACTTTCCAAACCATCGACACTGGGCGACCTTTCCTGGCGCGTGGCTCGAAGCTGCGATGGCGGCAACTGCGTCCGGATAGCGCCAAGCGGAGACATGGTCCTCATCGGAGACTCCAAGGATCCCGACGGCCCAGTGCTCGCCTACAACCGCGCCGAGTGGAAAGCATTTGTCGAAGGGGTCAGGCAAGGAGACTTCGACAACCTCGGCTGAACGGACACCCAAAGCCCACGCACGGGGACCAGCCTCAATTGGCTGGTCCCCGGCGTGCTAGTACTACAGCCGCATCCTGTGATCTCGTGGCATGCTGTGTCCGAGACGGCATCGGCCGGCGGGAGCTATCGGGGCGGGACCTCGGGTCGGTCGATAATCCGCAGCCAGGAGCCATCGGGCTGGCGGCGCAGGACCTGCACTCGGACGCCGGTGTTGTCGGTCGAGCGGGTCGAGGTCAGCGCCAGGTCCTCGAACCTGACGGTGGGCAGCGGAGTCTCGATAGCGAACCTCACCCCTGCGTCGGCCATCTGCTGGTAGATGGCCCGGATGGCCTCACGCCCGGTCGTCGGCCGGTCGGCTGGGTAGGCCAGCACTGCCTCCGGTTCGTATAGTGCCGCGACGCCCGCCGCGTCGCCAGCGTTGAGCCGCTCGGCGACGAGCCGTGTCACGTCCTCAGGCTGTGTCGCCCTCGTTTCACCGCTCATGTCGGACCTCATTTCGGGTGGGCCGTGCAGCTATCGCATCCTGCGTCCTGGCACTGCCGGCGGCGAGCCGCCCGGCAACCGTGAACACGGTGTGCCGGTGCTGGATTGCGGGACGGCCACCGTCTGATCATCCCCGTTTGTGACAGCTAGTACTACAGCAGCATGAGATGTGCGTGCCGTCGCCGCTGGTAGTGGGATTTCCGGGCGCGGGCCTGGTGGCGGCGGCGCCATCGTGACCATCGGTGGTAGTGGTCGTCTGGGTGGAGGGGCTGGATCCAGCCGAAGATCGCCCACCGCGCGCCGGCCGCCCGCACCAGTTCGGCCAGGGTGGCGCCGGCCAGGGCGTGGGCAGGTGAAGAACGCCAGCTCGCCACCGCCCACGGGACGGCGCACTAGCAGGTGATGCACCGACCTCGCGCAGATCGGCAAGTTCGGTGTTTGTTGCGGTGCCCGGTTAAGTTAAGCATGCTCAGGCGAGATGTGTCGGCCTACGACGTCAGAGAGAGCACTCGCAGGACGCCGAGGGCCAACGCCGTGGGATTGCGGGTCGGGGGCTGCGGATCCTAGCCAGCCTGCTTGTGCCCGTGACGTTGATGATGGGCCTGCCATCTCTATGATCACGCTGCCGGCCTTGTTGTCCGGTCCGCTGCAGATCCACGTGCAGGGACGGGTGGAGAGGGTCAGCAACGCGCTGGAGGTCGATCAACCTGCGCCTGGTGGGCGTCACGCCGGGAGTTCCAGCGGCAGAGCGGCCGGCAAGAAATCTGGGCTCGCGCCTCATGGCCGGTCCCTAAGCCTCAGCGCGTCGTGTCCGAGGAGCCATGGCCGCGCCGAACCGCACGCGAGGCGGGGGGCCGGGGGGCGGGCGCTGATCGCAGGAATTGGGTACCAGGGGCGGGCTCTCGGACGCCGCCGACGCCTGCCGGTTATCTGCGGCCGCTGTGGTGGCTCAACGCTGGGCCGCATTGACTCCAGCGCCGCGGTTAGCGGCGGGGTTTCCATTCGCCGATTTCCTTGAGGCGCCTGCGTTGCTGCGCGGCTGCGGAGTGGTCCCGGCCGGATCCGCGGCTTTCAAGGTGTTCGGCGACCCTGGCGCGGTGCTCTTGCGGGTTGTGGCCGTCGTACTTGAACTTGGCGTCAACGCTCGCGATGTGGAGGCGCAGACCGCGGATTCCGGAGAGCATCCGGCCGTATGGGGGCATGTCCACACCGATTTGGGCGTGGTCGCCTTGTGGCTGGAAGTGGGCTAGCTGGCGGCGCAAGAGCTCGGCCTTGCGCTGGGGGTCGTCCACGATCTCTGCGTGGCAGGTCAGCTGGACTGCGGAGTAGTAGCTCGTTGGCACCCCGTCCTCGTCGGGTCCGCCAGCCTTTGCGCGCCACGTTGTGGGGATGTAGGCGTAGTCGTCGACGACGCTCATCACCACGATGGGGCGCGCCTGTATCGCCGCCCAGACCTTGTTGGGCCGGGCCAGGTGGACGAGGAGGGTGTCGCCGTCTACGGCGAAGTGGGTGGGGATGACGTGCGGGGCGCCGTTGTCTGGGTCGTTGACGGCGAGCTGCCCGAAATCGTGCCCGGCTAGATGACCTATGCGAAGGGTTCAGTGGTCATACGCGACGAGTGAGCGTTTGACGGGCTGGCCGGTGTGGTCGTTGTGCCAGATCGCGGCGGTCAGGGCGAGGATGCGCTGCAGGATTCTGACCAT
>JBKQMG010000049.1:0-2607 GCA_052146815.1 Streptosporangiaceae bacterium
GCTTTACGAGCTCTTCCCGAAGGGGCCAGCGAAGCTGGCCGCGAAGATCGCGGGCATTCCCAAGCCGCGCGGCTGCATCTGAACCAGACAAGGCGGTGCGTCATGGCCGACAACGGCACAAGCGCCAACGGCAGGATCGAGAAAGTCTCCATCATCGTGTCCAAGGGCTCCCTGAGGGCATCTATCCGGCCCTGATCATGGCCAACGGCGCCCGCGCCGAGGGCATCGAGGCGAACCTGTTCTTCACCTTCTTCGGCCTTGACGCCATCCACAAGGCCCGGCACGAGCACATCAAGCTCGCCACTGTCGGCAATCCCGGACTGCACCTGGCCACCTGGGCGGGTGGCCTACCCGGCGTGTCCTCGGTGATGACCCACTACATGGCGCACAAGATGGGCGAGCTCGACATTCCCCCCGTCCCGGAGTTCATCGAGATGATCGCTGACACTGGCGCGGGCCTGTACGGCTGCAAGGCATCGGTCGACCTGTTCGGCCTGACCAAGGACGACTTCATCGACCAGGTCAAAGACATCATCACCGTCGGCGAGTTCTACGACCTGGCCGCCGGCGGACAGATCATCTTCACCTGATGACGGTACAAGCAGGCCCGTGGCCATCGGGCTTGTCGGGAACTGCTCAGATCAGCTCGATGGCGACCGATGGCGGGGAGACCAGGCTGTTGTGCACGGTGCAGTGCGAGACCACGGCCTGCAGCGCCGGCCACCGGTCGGCTGGCAGATTAGTCGGTGCCTTCACGGTGAGACGGACGCCGCTGACCCGGGCGGGGCGGTCACTGGCCATATCGAAATCGGCCGAGACAGCCATCCCATCGCGACCGTACCCGTGCCGGGTCAGGTACCGGCCCGCGTAGAACGCAACGCAAGTGGCCAGCGACGCAACAAACAGTTCGGTGGGAGTGGGCGCAGTGTCCAGGCCGCCGGATTCCGCAGGCTGGTCGACCATGACCTGGTGCCCCCGCACCGATACCGCATAGGACTCCCCGGATACATACCGCACATCCATCTCGTGAGCGCCGCGGCCTGCGGGCCGTTCGGTCACCTGTACCTGCTCCATGTCTGAGCTCCCTCTAAGCGGCTGTTTCTCCATCACAGAATACCCTAGGGGGTAATATGAACAGGTGCGATGGTCCTCTCCGGCAGGGTCAATGGTCACGGTGCCCTGACGAGGGTGACGACCTGCGCCCGCATCTGCTCGCGCCCCCCTGCCGCTTTGCCGCACGGCCGCCCTGCTCAGAAGGTCATGTTCGAACGTTCGAACATGGCCGTGGAGCCATTCCGGGGGCTAAGTTGCCTGGCCCCGATGGTCCGCAGGGCGTTGGTTTCCTCCGCCCGGCACGAAAGGCGCACTGTGCAGAGCGCTTCTGAACTAGCCAAGATCTGCATGTATTCGGCACACATGGTCCGGCTCTCGTGCCCGCTAAGCGGCCTGGCATCCGAGTAGTACCAGCCCAGCTGCCGTGGCATTACGGCCGGCGTCGGCACGAGGCCGCTGTCGTGTGCCGGCGCGAAGCCGTGCGGTGCAGCTGCGTGTCCGTGGCCGTGAGAAAGTCCCCGTGTGTGGCCGGGTCGAGGTCCCCGCTGGTGGCCGGTTAAAAGTCCCCATCCCTCGTTCGTCGTGTCGTCCCGGAGGTTGAGGCCCGGGCGGTGACGGTGGCGGTGTCAGCCAGTCACCGCACCGCCTGGGGAGCTTCCATCGAAGTCTGCGAGGGAACGGATGGACATTATTTCGGCCTACCGCGAGGTGGGCACTTACCGCGGCGCCGCTGTCATCAGCGGCACGACGCACAAGACCGTGAGGCGGGTGATCGCCCGGCACGGGGCCGGCGGCGGCATGCCGGAGCGCGCTGCGCGGGGGCACAACTATGACGTCGTGACGGGCCTGGTGGCCGCGCGGGTGAAGGCGACCGGGGGGGCGGATCTCGGCGAAGCGGCTGCTGCCGGCCGCTCAGGCCGCCGGCTACGCGGGGTCGGCGCGGAACTTCCGGCGGCTGGTCGCCGGGTGCAAGCAGGCGTGGCGGACACAGCATCACCGTGCCGGCGGCCGGCGATCTGGTCGCCGGGTGAGCATCTGGTGATCGACTGGGGCGCCGAGGGCGGGCTGCACGTGTTCTGCGCGGTGCTGGCCTGGTGCCGGTTCCGGTTCGTCCGGTTCGCCGCCGATGAGCGGGCGGCCACGACGCTGGCGCTGCTGGCGGAGTGCTTCGAGGTCCTGGGCGGGGTACCCGGCAAGGTGCTGGCGGACCGGATGGGCTGCCTGAAAGGCGGCGTCGTGGCCAACGTCGTGGTGCCCACCGGGCAGTACGTGCGGTTCGCGGCGCACAACGGGTTCCGGCCGGACTTCTGCGAGGCTGCGGACCCGGAATCGAAGGGAATCGTGGAGAACCTGGTCGGCTATGCCAAAGCCGACCTGATGGTGCCGCAGGCCCCGTTCGGGGACCTGGCGGCCGCGAACGCCGCCGCCGCGGCGTGGTGCGCCGAGGTCAACGGCGCGGTCCACAGCGAGATCTGCGCGGTGCCGGCCGAGCAGCTGGTCATCGAGCGGGAGCTGCTGGCGCCGCTGCCGTCGCTGCGGGCCAGCATCGGGCGG
>JBKQMG010000050.1:0-45797 GCA_052146815.1 Streptosporangiaceae bacterium
GGACCGGCAGGCAGGAGCACCCGCAGGCGCTCCCATTCCTCATCTGACAGGTCATGGCGATTCAGTCGGTCAGGCACCGTACTGATCTACACGACACAAGCGCTGAGATCCACGGGACACGCCCTAGGACAGTGCCGGCGAGCGGTCGTCTGCTGGCAGAGGACAGTGCCGGCAGAACAGGGCCGGCAGATAGCGTTTCCGCCGGGTGGCCGGTGCTGCCAGTCGGTGACGTGGTGCGGGCCGGCGCCGGGCCGAGAAGACTGCTTAGGGGCTGGCGGGTAACGAGCCCGGTCCGCTGGCCGGCTGTGGCCGGGGGGTCTGCAAGATCCCGCTGATCAGCACTCGGAAACCCCAGGTCAGCCGTTCCTCGCCGCCGGACAGGAGCTCATCCACGCCCAGAGCTGCGATGTGCGGGAACGTGCCGGCTGGTGCTGCGCGCAGGGCCACCGCAAGTGCGTCTTCTTCGTCGCCCGCGTCAATGGCCCGCTCGCGGGTGCCCTGCTCGGCGGCGGTCGAGGTCGCGGTCGCGAAGTGCAGCAGGATGTCCACCGCCCACGCCGCCCGGTCCGCGGATACCCCTCCGGACAGGAGTGCCAGGACCCCTTCGGCCAGGCTGAGGTAGGCGGGACCGGACGGCCTGGTGACCAGCACCGACTGCGCCAGGCCCGGCTGCCCGAAGAGAATGCGGGTGTAGGACCACAGGACGCTGACGAGCCGGTCCCGCCAGTCGCCCGCCGCCGTGACCGGGCTCAGGTCGACCGCACCGAGCAACTGCTCGAGCATCGCCGCGTGCAGCTCCGCGGTATTGCGCACGTAGACGTACAGCGAGGCGGCGCCGGTGTCCAGCTCCTGGGCCAGCCGCCGCATCGTGACCCGGTCCAGCCCCTCCGCCTGCATCAGCCTGACGGCAGCGGCGAAGATGCCGTCGCGAGTCAGCGCGGGCTTGGCCGGCCGCTCACGGCGGCTCACAGGGGCACGATCTCGTGAAGCCATGCCCTCCCATAACGAACATGTTCGTAAAGAACAAGTTCCTGGCGAACGCGATCGCCAGAAGGGGAGGCTACGAGCGCGATTCCCGAGGGGGAAAGGTGATGGGTAACCCTGATGACCGCCGCCGGAAAATGTGCGGACACGGCGGCTCGGTGGTGTCCCCGAGGGCTCCGCTGGCTGACACTGAGGACATGGCGCCCGAACCAGGCCCCGCGGCGGAGTACTCGCAGCCGCGGGCCGATCAGCTCAGCGGGCCGCTGGCTGCGTTCGAGCGGCACATCGCGGCCGAGCGGGGCCTGTCCGCGCACACGGTCCGGGCTTACCTGGGTGATGTGGCGTCGCTGCTGGAGCACACGCGCCGCTGCGGGGTGCAGGAGCTGGGTGAACTAGACCTCGCCCTGATCAGGGCGTGGCTGGCCACCGCGCATGCGACCGGTCGCTCCCGCGCGACGATCGCCCGCCGGGCGGCGGCCGCCCGGGCATTCACCGCGTTCGCGTGCTCCCGCGGGTGGCTGGCCGCTGATCCGGGCCCGCTGCTGGGCACGGCGAAGGCGGCCCGCACCCTGCCACAGGTTCTCGGCCAGCAACAGATGCGGGCGGTGCTCACGGCCGCCGGGGCCGGCCCCGCCCCCGGCGTAGCGGGCGGCCCGGACGGCGACGAGGGCCAAGCGAGGGCAGCGGCGCTGAGACTGCGTGACGCGGCCATCATGGAACTGCTGTACGCATCAGGGATCCGGGTCAGCGAGCTGTGCGGCATGGACGTCGGCGACCTGGATGGCGGTCGGCGGACCGCGCGGGTGCTCGGCAAAGGCGGCAAGGAGAGAGTCGTCCCGGTCGGTATCCCGGCGGTCCGGGCTGTGGACCAGTGGCAGAACGAGGGGCGCGGCCAGCTGGCGCGCGAGCGCAGCGGCTCCGCGCTGTTCCTCGGCGCGCGCGGCGGCCGGATCGACCCGCGGACCGCGCGCCGGGTCGTCCACGCCCGCCTCGCGGCGGCCGCTGCCCCCGACACCGGCCCGCACGGGCTGCGCCACACCGCGGCCACGCACCTGCTGGAGGGGGGCGCCGACCTCCGGAGCGTGCAGGAGATCCTCGGCCATGCGTCGCTCGGGACGACCCAGATCTATACGCATGTGTCGATCGAGCGGCTGAATGCCGCCTACCGCCAGGCCCATCCGCGGGCCTGAAGCACGGCAGCGCCGGGACGGTGCGGGCATGTAGACTATGCCGGACAGGCCGCCATCAGCCTGTGTGCAGCGTGCGCACATCCCGGCGGCCCAAATTCGCGCGTCCGCAAGCCGCACGGGATGCCTGCTCTCTGGCTCCCGGCGGAACGCACCTCACCGGTCCGCGGGATTTCTTCCGCGGCGAGGGCGTACGGGCGCCAGGTTAACCGGCAAGCGCCTGTGCCCGCGGGCCAGGCGCTCGAGAGGAAAGGACACCGGCATGGCCCCGGTCGTCACCATGCGGCAGCTGCTGGAAAGCGGCGTGCACTTCGGGCACCAGACCAGGCGCTGGAACCCGAAGATGAAGCGCTTCATCTTCACCGAGCGCAACGGCATCTACATTATCGATCTGCAGCAGTCCCTCGACTTCATCGACCGTGCCTACGAGTTCATCAAGGAGACGGTCGCGCACGGCGGCTCCGTGCTCTACGTCGGCACGAAGAAGCAGGCGCAGGAAGCCATCGCCGAGCAGGCCCGGCGGGTCGGCATGCCGTTCGTTAACCAGCGCTGGCTCGGCGGGATGCTGACCAACTTCAGCACCGTCTACAAGCGGCTGCAGCGGCTCAAGGAACTCGAGGAGATGGACTTCGACGACGTGTCGGCGTCCAACCTCACCAAGAAGGAACTGCTGCATCTGCGGCGCGAGAGGGACAAGCTCGAGCGCTCGCTGGGCGGCATCCGGGACATGGCCCGGGTCCCCAGCGCGCTGTGGGTCGTGGACACCAAAAAAGAGCACATCGCCGTCAGCGAGGCGCGCAAGCTCGGCATCCCGGTCATCGCCATCCTGGACACCAACTGTGACCCGGACGAGGTGAACTACCCGATTCCCGGCAACGACGACGCGATCCGCAGCGTCGCGCTGCTGACCCGGGTGGTCGCCGACGCGGTGGCCGATGGCCTGATCGCCCGGGCCGGCGCGGCCGCAGGCGAGGAGAAGCCGTCCGCGCCCGGCGCCGACGGCGTGCTGGGCACGACGGAGCCACTGGCCGAGTGGGAGCGGGAGCTGCTGGAACGCGGTTCCGCTGACGGCGCCGCCGCTGACGGCGCCGCGACCGCGAACGGCGCGGCAGCGGGCAGTGCGGCAGCAAGCAGCGCAGCCCCCGCGACCGAGCCTGCGCCCGCGACCGACGCGGTACCCGCGGCTGACGCGGTACCCGCGGCTGACGCGGCGCCCGCGAGCGAGGCCGCCGCCACCGGCGCAGCCGAGGCCACCGAGACTGCGGCGCCCGCGGCCGATGAGGGGACCGCGTCCTAGACGGCATGAAACGGCAGCCCGCCCGCGGCGGGCGCGGCGCCACCAGAACCAGATAGCGAGAGATGAGGACATGGCGAACTACAGTGCCGCCGACGTAAAGCGGCTTCGCGAGCAGACCGGTGCAGGCATGCTCGACTGCAAGAACGCCCTGGTGGAGGCGGACGGCGACTATGACGCCGCGGTCGAGGCGCTTCGCCTCAAGGGCGCGAAGGATGTGAACAAGCGAGCAGGCCGGACGGCCGGCAACGGCCTGGTGACCGCCGAGATGGACGGGACCACCGCCGGGGTGCTGCTCGAGCTCAACTGCGAGACCGACTTCGTCGCGAAGACCGACCTGTTCCAGCAGGTCGCCGCGGACATCGCGAAGACCGCGCTGGCCGCCGGCGCGACGGACCGGCTGGCCTTGCTGGCGCTGGAGATCCGCCACGCCCAGACCACCCAGCAGCTCATCGAGGAGGCAGGCGCCTCGCTCAAGGAGAAGCTCGAGCTGGGGCGGTTCGCCCGGTTCGACGGCGGCTACGTCACCAGCTACCTGCACAAGTCCGACCCGGGGCTTCCCCCGACGCTGGGCGTGCTGGTGCAGCTCGACGAGGCCGACGCTGAGGTGGCGGTTGACATCGCCCACCAGATCGCGGCGATGCGCCCGCAGTACGTCACCCGCGACGAGGTGCCGGCTGACGTGGTGGCGGGTGAGCGCCGGATTGCCGAGCAGCTGACCCGGGACGAGGGCAAGCCCGAGCAGGCGATTCCCAAGATCGTCGAGGGGCGCCTCGGCGCGTTCTTCAAGGACGTGGCGCTGGTCGAGCAGCCGACCGTGCGGGATCAGAAGAAGACGGTCAAGCAGCTGCTCGCCGAGCACAAGGCGACTGTCAGGCAGTTCGCGCGGTTCCAGGTCGGGCAGGCAGGCTAGCTCGCCCGGCGGGCGCAACGACGGGAGATGCCCCTGTGCAGGACAGCACGGCTCGAGAGGAAGGCACCGCAGCGATGAGCGGTATCGCCGCAGGCGCCGAGTCCCGGGCCGCTGCTGTCGCCGCAGGGGCGCACCCCGGCTGGCGCCGGGTCGTGCTCAAGCTCTCCGGCGAGGCATTCGCCGGTGGTGAAGGGCTGGGGATCAATCCCGACGCGGTCATCCACATCGCCAGGGAAATAGCGGCGACGGCCAAAGAAGGCGTCCAGGTCGCGGCGGTGGTGGGCGGCGGCAACATGTTCCGCGGCGCGGCCTTGTCGCAGCGGGGCATCGACCGCTCGCGTGCTGATTACATGGGCATGCTCGGCACGGTGATCAACTGCCTGGCCCTGCAGGATGTGCTGGAGAAAATGGGCCTTGAGACCCGGGTCCAGACCGCCATCACCATGGGCCAGGTGGCGGAGCCCTACATCCCGCGGCGCGCCATCCGGCACCTGGAGAAGGGCCGGGTGGTGATCTTCGGTGCCGGGCTCGGGGCGCCGTTCTTCTCCACCGATACCTGCGCGGCCCAGCGGGCTCTGGAGATCGGGGCCGAAGCGGTCCTCAAGGGCACACAGGTTGACGGCGTCTATGACGCAGACCCGCGCCAGATGCCCGAGGCGGTCCGGTTCCACCGGCTGGACTACGGGGAGGTGCTCCGCCGGGAGCTCAGATTCATGGACGCCACCGCGGTGAGCCTGTGCATGGACAACGATCTCCCGATCGTGGTCTTCGACCTGATGGAAGAGGGCAACGTCGTGCGTGTCGTCCGCGGCGAGAGAGTCGGCACGCTGGTCAGCCGGTTCGGGCGCTGATGGCCGCGCGGCAGGCGCCAGGCGGGCGCATCATGAGACCCAGGGGCGGGCCCGCGGGCCCTGACCGGAACTTGCAGACGCACAGGAGCCGCAGTGATTGACGACACCCTCCTCGAAGCCGAGGAGAAGATGGACAAGGCCGTCTCGGTCGCCAAGGAGGACTTCGCCGGGATCCGCACGGGCCGGGCGCACCCGGGGATGTTCAACAAAATCACCGCTGAGTACTACGGGACGCAGACGCCGGTCAACCAGCTGGCGTCCTTTCACATGCCCGAGCCGCGGATGGTCGTGATCCAGCCCTTCGATAAGTCGTCGCTGCCGGCGGTGGAGAAGGCGATCAGGAACAGTGATCTCGGCGTCAATCCCTCGAACGACGGCACGATCATCAGGGTGGTCTTCCCGGAGCTCTCCGAGGAGCGGCGCAGGGAGTTCATCAAGGTCGCCCGCCACAAGGCGGAGGACAGCCGGGTTTCCATCCGCAACATCCGCCGCCACGCGAAGGACTCGATCGACAAGCTGGTGAAGAACGGCGACGCGGGCGAGGACGACGGTCACCGCGCTGAGCGCGAGCTCGACGAGCTCACGCATGGTTACGTGACCCAGGTCGACGAGCTGCTCCGGCATAAGGAAGCCGAGCTTCTCGAGGTATAGCTTGCATTTCCAGGAGGAACCTCCCGGCCTCCCCCGGCAGCCGGCCGCGACAGCGCGGGCGGAGGTTCCGGCACAGGAAGAGGCGGGCCGGGTGACCGAGCGCAAGCCGAGCAGGGCGGGACGCAATCTTCCCGCCGCCATCGCCATCGGCGCCGGGCTGGGCGCCGTCGCGCTGGTCACGCTCTTCACGGTCAAGGTCACCTTCCTGGTGTACGTCGGCGCGATCATCGCGCTGGCCCTCACCGAGCTGCGCCACGTGCTCGCCACCCGCGGGATCAGGCTGCCGCTGATCCCGATCGCAGCCGGAGGCGCGGCGATGTTCGCGCTCGCCTACTGGTCAGGCGCGCTGGCGGCGCTGGCGGCGGCGGCCCTCACCGTGGTGGTGCTACTCGCCTGGCGGCTGCCCGGCGGTGCCCCGAACTACGTCCGCGACGTGACCGCCAGCATCTTCACGGTGGCCTACCTGCCGCTGATGGCGGTCTTCGTCTCTCTTATGCTGGCGCGTCCGGACGGGTCGCGGCGGATTCTGATCTTCCTCGTCCTCACGGTCTGCAGCGACGTCGGCGGCTACGCGGCCGGAGTCCTCCTCGGACGTCACCCGATGGCGCCGGCCATCAGCCCGAAGAAGACCTGGGAAGGGCTGGGCGGCTCCGTGGTCGCCTGCCTCGCGGCCGGCGCGATCATGCTGCCGGTGCTGCTGCACGGCCAGGTCTGGCAAGGCCTGATCATCGGTGCGGCCGCCGTGGCCGCCGCGACCCTCGGTGATCTGGCTGAGTCCATGATCAAGCGTGATCTTGAGATCAAGGACATGGGCTCGGTGCTGCCCGGACACGGCGGCATCCTCGACCGGCTCGACTCGCTGCTGATCGTCTCGCCCGTCGTCTGGCTGCTGCTGACCCTCTTCGTGTCCAACGGCCACGCGAGCTGAGCCGGTCACCCGCGCTGAACCGGACGAGCGAGACATCGCCGAGCTTGCCGTTAGCCAGCCGTGAGGCGCCGGATCGCGTGCACGGCCTGTTCGCGGGATCAGCCAGCGGCGGCGTCCGGCCGGGGTGCATCGCCAGGCCGAAGGGGAACGCGGCCGACCAGGAAGTCGCGAGGGACATCACCGTCGTGACCAGGAACGCCGGGGAGAATGCCGTGTCCAGGCGGTGGTCGGCGTGCGCCTGGGCGAGCGCAGCGATCTTGGTGTCGTGGCAGACCGTGCGGCCGTCCGGGCGCCGGGTGGACTGTTCGAGCGTCGACCAGGCGAGCAGTCGCATCAGGTCGGGTGGGCCATCGCGAAGTCGAACACGCGGCCGGCGAAGCCGGGCAGGTCGTCCGGCGTGAACGGCAGGTCGTTGTAGACGCGGATCAGGTGCTGCTCGAGGACCGCCGTGAAGAGGTTCTCCTTGCTGCCGAAGTAGACGTACAGCAGATTCTTGTTGCAGCCGGCCGCGGCCGCGATCCGGTCGACGCGCGCG
Organism: Streptosporangiaceae bacterium; assembly: GCA_052146815.1. Taxonomy (GTDB): domain Bacteria; phylum Actinomycetota; class Actinomycetes; order Streptosporangiales; family Streptosporangiaceae; genus DATJZH01. The sequence goes on from JBKQMG010000050.1 coordinate 7,344, forward strand.
CCGGCCACGCCGTGCGCCGAGAACTCGTCCAGGGCGGCGTCCAGGATCCGCGTCTTCGTCTCGTCGGCCTTCGTCATGACACCTCCTCCGGGGGCTTCCGCCGTAGCGCTTGACTAAGCAGTTACCCAGGCGTACCTCGCTGAAGGTAACTGGTTAGTTAATAACGAGGGAGCACCAGGCATCGACGTCACCGACGACGCGTCAGTGGAGACCGCCATGCGTGTGATCGGGGAACGCGGCGGCCGTCTCGACGTCCTCGTCAACAACGCCGGCATCTGGGATGGCCGCATCGGCGTCGACGGGCTCACCGGCGCGACTCACGGTCGAGTACGCCAAGGCGCTGCCGGATATCAAGCTCAACGCAGTCGAGCCCGGCTTCGCCCTAGCCGACTACCCAGCTGCGGCGCTGGGCCGCGAGATGATTGATGAGGCTGTCGGGCCCGCGCTCGGCCGCCAGCAGCCGCTCCCGCTCAGTCACCGGGATGATCCACAGCCAGCGAACCGGCTCGCCGCCGAACGAGAAGCCCGACAGGTCGGGTATCTCCGGCCCCAGCAGCCCGCCGGGCTCATGCAGGAAGAGCACTGCCTCGTGGCCGCCGCCGAGCGGGAAGGTTGACGCTTCGTGATACCAGGGCAGGCAATGTCCCGACCCTAGCCAGGAGATCTCCCGCCACGGGTACTGCGCCAGCCACAGGAAGATCCGGGCGGCGTCAGCACTCGGCATCGTGGTGGCGATGGCCAGCTCAATCCTGCCCCGCGCCGCCGGGTTCTCGCCGGTCAGCTCGACGACCGGCATGCGCTGGCAGCTCATCCCGACGGTCGACAGCACTGTGTAGGGACGCTGGCGGGTGGGCTGGCGCTCGGAGACTCCGACGAGCGGCTGCTTGCCGCCGCCGACGTCCCAGTACCGGGCGCCGGGACCGAGCCGGCTGAGGAGGTGGCCGAGTACCGCCTGCTGGAAGTCGGCCCAGGCGCTGGCGTCGGCGCGCCACTGCCAGAAGGACTCCGCCTCGGCGATGCGCGGGCCGAGGCCCTCCAGTGCGTCATCGAGCGACCAGCTGAACGGCGTCTGCCCGATCACGTCCCGGCTGTAGCCGGGCATCCCATTGGACATGTCGGACCAGCCGGGGAGCACAGCCCTCGCCTCGTCGTGCTCCATGATCGCGACGCCGTCGCCCTCTTCGAACCACAGCGCCCGCAGCGAGTCCGGCTCCAGCAGCGGCGTACCGTCCGGGTGCTTGGTGTGATCGGCCGGCATCTCCGGCGCCTGCCCGGTGCCCAGCCGGGCCAGGTCGGTCGTAGGCGGTGCCTGTCCGTGGTTGGCGATCCAGGTCGCGGCGATGGCGGTGGCCTCGTCGTGCAGATAGGCGGCGGTAGTGGTGCCGTCGTACTCGACGACCACGCGCCTGCTGCCGTAAGGGCTCACGCTCTCCAGCAGGACGGCAGGCCGCCCCGGACCGGCGGATATCCTGGTCTGGCTGGTCCCTCTGCGCAAGGTCGGCATAGTACCGAAATCTACTGACTTCGTGTTGCCGGGAGACCCGATGTGCCGAGACTGTTAGTGCTTTGACGCAGACAATGCCCGCGCGCCGGGCACCGCGACCGTGTGCGGTGACCCGCCGGGCAGGAAAGTGACGTGCCAGGTGGCAGATGTCGAGTTCGGTGCGCCCCGCCGGGGCCGGCCGCCCGCGCATCTGGCTGATCTGGCTCCGGCCGACCGGCGTGCCGCGGCCGAGCGGCTCGGCCACCGGGGCTTCCGGGCGGATCAGCTGGCCCGGCACTACTTCGGGCGGCTCACTGACGATCCCGCCGCCATGACTGACCTGCCCGCTGGCGCGCGCGGCGAGCTCGCCAGCGCGCTGCTTCCCCGGCTGCTCACCGCGGAGCGCGAGCTCACCTGCGACGGCGGCACGACGCGCAAGACGCTCTGGCGCGCGCTGGACGGGTCCTTCGTGGAGTCGGTGCTGATGCGCTACCCCGACCGGGTGACGATGTGCGTGTCCTCGCAGGCAGGCTGCGGCATGGCGTGCCCGTTCTGCGCGACCGGCCAGGCCGGCCTGACCCGGAACCTGTCGGCTGCCGAGATCGTGACTCAGGTCGTCACCGGCGCGGCCGCACTCGCGCGCGGCGGCGTGCCGGGCGGTCCCGGCCGGGTGTCGAACGTCGTCTTCATGGGCATGGGCGAGCCGCTGGCGAACTACGCGAGCGTTCTGTCGGCGGTGCGCCGGCTTACCGATCCGGTGCCTGACGGGCTCGGGATCTCCCAGCGCGGGATCACGGTCTCCACTGTGGGCCTCGTGCCCGCCATCCGCAGGCTGGCCGCCGAGCGGCTCTCGGTCCGGCTCGCCGTCTCGCTGCACGCGCCCGATGACGAGCTCCGTGGCGAGCTGGTGCCGGTGAACCGGCGCTGGAAGGTCGCCGAGGTGCTCGGCGCCGCCTGGGGCTACGCCGCGGCGACGGGCCGCCGGGTGTCCATCGAGTACGCCATGATCCGTGACGTGAACGACCATGCCTGGCGCGCCGAGGCGCTGGCCCGGCTGCTCGCGGGCCGCCTGGCGCACGTCAACCTGATTCCGCTCAACCCCACGCCAGGGTCACGCTGGACGGCGTCGGACCCCGCGGTCGCCGCCGAGTTCGAGGCCATCCTGGCCTCACGGGGCATTCCGGTCACAGTCCGGGATACCCGGGGCACCGAGATTGACGGCGCCTGCGGGCAGCTGGCGGCGTCGGGCCGGCCGCAGGCCGTCGCTGACCTACCTGCCCCCGCGCCCCGCCTGGCCGCTGCCGTGCCGGGGGTGCCCGATGCCGTGCCCGGCCTGGCCGGCTAGTTAACGGCCCCCGCTCGCCGGCCTCCCGGTACCTTGTCGGCCATGTCGTTGATGCGGAACCTGGGCAGACGGCGCAAGACGGCCTCCGCCGACCTCATTCATGCCGCCTGGCGCCGCATCCAGGCGGCGGGCACCATCACGGCTCAGTCCGCCGCCGGGCGCAGGTTCGCCGCCTTCGGACCGCACTCGCTGATTGCCTTTCCGTCCGGGGCGGTTTTCGGCGAGGCCTGGATCGAGATCGGCGACGACACCATGATCAGCGAGCAGGTCAGCCTCAGTGCCGGCATGACACCCGACCATCAGCTCGGCCGCGATCCGGTACTGCAGATCGGCAGCCGGTGCGTGATCGGGCGGGGCACGCACATCGTCGCGCATCACTCCATCGTGATCGGCGACGAGGTCTTCACCGGCCCGTACGTCTACATCACCGACCAGAATCACCGCTACGACGACCCTGAGCAGCCGATCGGGCGGCAGTGGCCGGTCAACTCAGCGGTCTCGATCGGCCCTGGCTCGTGGCTCGGTACCGGGGCCGTCATCCTGCCGGGGTCAGTGATCGGCGGCAACGTGGTGGTGGCGGCCGGGTCGGTCGTGCGCGGCAAATTTCCCGACCAGTGCGTGGTGGCCGGGGTTCCCGCAAGGATCGTCCGCGAGTACGTGCCGGGCGCCGGCTGGTCCGCGCCCTCGTCGGGCTAGTCAGGCTGAGCATTCCTGAACGGCGCCATCGGGCCGGCGCCGCCGGCCACACGGGCGGCGCCGTTCGCCAGGCGGCGGGGGCATGAGTCTGCCACCATGGTCTCCTGCTGGCGATCGCGCGCAGGGGGAGTCGCGCCGTCGGCCTGTGCCTGGCATCAGACAAGCCGCCATGCAGCCAAGGGGGAGCGTGAAGGCAACCGGCGACCTCGTCGCGACCGCCGCTTACCAGCCCGACCGCCGGGCGGCCAGCGCAGCGCGCCGTTTCGTCCGGGAGACCCTCGGATCCTGGCAGCGCAGCGGATACGGTCCGCACCGGGATGGCCTGATCGATGATGCAGTCCTGCTGACCAGCGAGCTGGTCACCAATGCCGTCCTGCACGCGGGCACGCCGGTCCGCGTGATCTGCTGCCTCAGCCGCGATGCCGTGCAGATTGCCGTCGTGGATTACAGCCCGGCCCCGCTGGTCAGTGTCCGGCGCAGCGACACGGCCAGAGGGCAGGACGCGGCCGGTGAGCATGAGCTGGCCGGTGAGCATGACCTGGCGGCGCAGGCCACCGGCGGCCGCGGGCTCGCCCTGCCCGGTCAGCTTGCCTCGTCATGGGGCATCACTTACTCGGCCGGGTCCAAGACCGTGTGGTTCAGGATCGAAGACAGCGAGCCGGGGGCTCCGGGCCGCTCGGAAGCGCAGGCCGCTAAGGCCGCCTGCGCGCCGCCCGCTTCGGAGCCGCTGCCTGCACCGACGGCGACGCCTGGACTGCCGGCGCTGCCTGCACTGACGGCGCCGCCCGTTCCGGTGGCGCTGCCTGCTCCTGGCGGGATGCCTGCTCCCGCCGGGGCGCCTGTCTCGCCGCCGCCTGCTCCGCAGGCATCGCCGATCCCGGCTGACGAGCGCCTGATCCGCCAGTAACGTGCCGGGCGGCCTCCTGGCGGCCGCCGAGCTGCGGCAGGAAAACCTCGCCGTGCAGTGCCCGCTCGATCAGGTCCACCGAGCGCGCCGCGGCGGCCAGCCTGCTGCCCTCGCTCCGGTACACCGCCAGCACGGCCTCGATGACTCCGGGCGGCAGATCGGCGGCGAGCTCCGCGCGGGCCGTCCGGTAGCCCTGCCGGGCCCCTTCGACGCAGGCGGTCACGTGATGGCGGGCCAGTGCCGCGAGCGCCACCGGATGGCGCAGCAGCACGCCGTGCACGCGGTAGTCGGGCGGTACGACGTCGAGCAGCCAGTTGACCGCAGTCTGCTCGAATCGCTCGCTGCCGGGCGGATGAACGCCGGCGGGCCAGCCGGGGGGAAGATAAGCTGCCACCTGCTCAGCATAGCCTCCTTCGAATACGTGTTCCACATTTCTGCTTTAACAGGGCAGCCTGCCCGCTGTCTGCCTGGGAGCGTGCTGTCGAGCGGAGCGGTTGTCTCACCAGGGCGTGCTGTCCTTCCGGAGCCGGCTATACCGTCGCGCTGCGGGGCCGCGGAATCCTGATGACCTCAGCGGCGGCCGGCTGGCCGCGCCGGGCGCGGCGTGCCTGCCGGGCACGCCCCGCCGCGGTCGCTTCTGCCCGCAGGTCCCTGATGTGCTCGGCGGCGACGGCCGGCATGACCGCCGGGTTTCCCGATACCATGGCGTTCTCCTTGCCATAAGGGACGCGTTCTGCGTCCGACAGGATTCAGCCTCGCCGTAAGGCCCCGCCGGGGGCATCGGGCGGATTCCTTATCTGCGCGGCAGTACCCGGCTTAGGCCGCCGGGTCCGGCTAAGGCGGTCTGCCAGCGCGGGCAGCCTGAGCTGAAGGAATGCGGACGGCCGGCTTTCCCGTTATGACTGAAGGAGCGAATAAGCTGTCTGTGCCGTCACGCGGCGCATTTCCCAAGCCATACAGGAGTTCTTCCAGCATGTCTGCCACTGACTTTCGGCTCGCCACACGCGACGACCTGCGCAACGTCGCCATCGTGGCGCACGTCGACCACGGCAAGACCACGCTGGTCGACGCGATGCTGTGGCAGTCCGGAGCGTTCCGGGCCGGCTCGCAGGTCACTGACCGGGTCCTCGACTCCGGTGACCTCGAGCGCGAAAAGGGCATCACGATCCTGGCCAAGAACACCGCGGTGCAGCACGGCGGCCTGACCATCAACATCGTGGACACGCCCGGGCACGCCGACTTCGGCGGCGAGGTGGAGCGCGGCCTGTCCATGGTTGACGGCGTGCTGCTGCTGGTGGACGCCAGCGAGGGGCCGCTGCCGCAGACCAGGTTCGTGCTGCGCAAGACCCTCGAAGCCAAGCTCCCGGTGATCCTGGTGATCAACAAGGTCGACCGCCCGGACGCGCGGATCGCCGAGGTGGTCGACGCCTGCTATGAGCTGTTCATGGACCTGGACGCGACCGAGGACCAGATCGAGTTCCCGATCGTGTACGCGTCAGCCAGGGCCGGCCGCGCATCGCTGAACCGGCCCGCCGATGGCGAACTGCCCGACGCCGCTGACCTGGAGCCGCTGTTCGCGGTGCTGCGCGAGAGCGTGCCCGCGCCGTCGTATGACCCGCAGGCGCCGCTGCGCGCGCATGTCGCGAACCTGGACGCCTCCTCCTACCTGGGCCGGATCGCGCTGTGCCGGGTGTTCAGCGGGGAGATCAAGAAGGGCCAGCAGGTGGCCTGGTGCCGCCGGAACGGCTCGATCGAGCGGGTCAAGATCACTGAGCTGTTCCGGACCGAGGCGCTGGACCGGGTCCCGGCCGCGTCCGCCGGGCCGGGCGACATCATCGCGGTGGCTGGCATCGGCGAGATCATGATCGGCGAGACCCTGGCCGATCTGGAGGATCCGCGGCCGCTGCCGCTGATCACCGTGGACGAGCCGGCCATCTCCATGACGATCGGGGTGAATACCTCGCCGCTAGTGGGCCGGGAAAAGGGCTCCAAGGTCACCGCGCGGATGGTCAAGGACCGCCTGGACCGTGAACTGGTCGGCAACGTCTCGCTGCTGGTGCTGCCGACCGAGCGGCCGGACACCTGGGAGGTGCAGGGCCGCGGTGAGCTGGCCCTGGCCATCCTGGTGGAGACCATGCGGCGCGAAGGCTACGAGCTGACCGTCGGCCGCCCGACCGTGGTGACCAGGGAGATCGACGGCAAGGTGCACGAGCCGGTCGAGCGGCTCACGGTGGACGTTCCCGAGGACTACCTCGGCGCCGTCACGACGCTGCTCGCGCTGCGCAAGGGCCGCATGCTCAATATGACCAATCACGGCACCGGCTGGGTCCGGCTCGACTTCGTCGTGCCCGCCCGCGGGCTCATCGGGTTCCGCACCCAGTTCCTCACCGACACCCGCGGCACCGGCATCGCCCATCACGTATTCGAGGGCTATGAGCAGTGGTCGGGCCCGCTGCGGATGCGGCCGACCGGCTCGCTGGTCGCCGACCGGGCGGGCGCCGCGACCGCCTACGCGATGTTCGCGCTGCAGGAGCGCGGCACGATGTTCGTCGAGCCCGGAACCGAGGTCTACGAGGGCATGATCGTCGGGGAGAACTCCCGCGCCGACGACATGGACGTCAACATCGCCAAGGAGAAGAAGCTCACCAACATGCGGCAGTCGACCGGCGAGGAGCTGGAGCGGCTCGTGCCGCCGCGGATGCTGAGCCTGGAGCAGGCGCTGGAGTTCTGCGCGGACGGCGAGTGCGCGGAGGTGACGCCGACGACCGTGCGGATCCGCAAGAACCTGCTGGACGCCAAGGAGCGCGGGCGTCAGCGCGCCCGGCGCACCCGCTCGGGCGAGTAGCCCGGTCAGGAGCGGCAGGCCCGGCCGACGAGGCAGCCCGGCCAGCCGAGCCGCCCGGCCGCGGATGGAGCCGGTCTACCTGACCGACAGGTAAATGATGCTCCCCAGGCCGAAGACGACGCAGTAGATCGCGAACGGGTTCAGCGTGCGGGTCTGGAAGTAGCGGACGAGGAAACGCACCGACAGATAAGCGCCGACGCCCGACAGGATGCTGCCGAGAACGACCTGGCCGCGGATCCCGTGGCCGAGCGGGCCCACCAGGTCCGGCACCTTCAGCGCGCCGGCGGCCAGGATGACGGGCGTGGCGAGCAGGAACGCGAACCGGGCTGCGTCCTCGCGGGACAGGCCGCTGAACATGCCTGCCACCATCGTGACACCGTCGCGGCTGATTCCCGCCAGCAGCGCCAGGATCTGCGCTGACCCGATCAGGGTGGCCCGGCCGAAGCCCATCCCTGACAGCCGGTGGTCGGAAGCGACCGCGCGGGAGACTTCCCGCTCACGGACGACGTGATGGCCGGGCGCGTGCTGAGCGCGGGCGGCGCGGTCGCCGCCCGCCGCGGCCCGGCCGCCCGGCTCGCAGGCTACCCCGCCCCCGTCCGCCGGGTCCGCCGCGGCGGCCGGATCCGGATCAGCGGCGAACTCCCGCGCGACCTCGGCGTCTGCCCGCAGCGAGGCCCTGGTCCGGAACCTTTCCCCGGCGAACAGGATCAATCCGTTGATCACCAGGAAGATCGCGGCGCGGATCGGCACGCCGAAGATGACCCGGAACGTGTGCTCGAAGACCAGGCCCACGATGCCGACCGGGATCGTCGCCGCGATGATCATCCAGGCGAGCTTCTGGTCGGTGGTCTCTATCTCGCCGTTGCGGATCGAGCTGAAGAAGCCCTTGATGATCCGGACCCAGTCTTTCCAGAAGTAGATCAGCAGGGCGATGGCCGTGGCCACATGCATGCCGACGATGAAGGCCAGGTAAGGGGATTCCGGCTGCGCCACGTTCAGGTCCTGCGCCCAGCTGCCGCCGACCAGCGCCGGGATCAGCACGTTGTGGCCCAGGCTGGACACCGGGAAGAGCTCGCTCACACCCTGGATCAGCCCTACGACAGCTGCTTCCAGGTAAGTGATGTGGTGGATCATGACGGCCTTTCGCTCTCACCGGGCAGGCGCCCGCGGGCGGCGCACACGTAGTCCAGGCCGAACGATATCGTCCGCCCGCTCCGCGCAGGCACGCTCCCCCCCGGCCCCGCGGGCAGGAAATTCGCCTGCCTGACACGCCGCGGCCGCCGTCCTGGTCAGGCACGGCGGCCGGTGCTGGCGGGGCTAATCCTTACCGGGGACCTTCGGGGTGTCCTTGCCCCGTGGCCGGCCGCTGATCTTCGAGCCCAGCCAGACCAGCGGGTCGTACTTGCGCCCGGCCACCCGTTCCTTCATCGGGATCAGCGCGTTGTCGGTGATCTTGATGTTCTCCGGGCAGACCTCGGTGCAGCACTTGGTGATGTTGCAGTAACCGAGGCCGAAGTCGTCCTGGGCGATCTCGCGGCGGTCCGCGGTGTCGGCCGGGTGCATTTCCAGCTCGGCGATGCGCATCAGGAACCGCGGCCCGGCGAACGGCCGCTCGTTCTCCGGATGGTCCCGGATCACGTGGCAGGTGTCCTGGCACAGGTAGCACTCAATGCACTTGCGGAACTCCTGCGACCGGTTCACGTCGACCTGCCGCATCCGGAACTCGCCGAGGCCCACGGACCGGTCCGGGGTGAACGACGGGATCTGCCGCGCCTTGGCGTAGTTGAACGAGACGTCGGTCACCAGGTCCCTGATCACCGGGAAGGTGCGCAGCGGGGTGATCGTCAGCGTCTCGTCCTCGGCGAAGGTCGACATCCGGGTCATGCAGGCCAGCCGCGGCCGTCCGTTGATCTCCATCGAGCACGACCCGCACTTGCCCGCCTTGCAGTTCCACCGGATTGCCAGGTCGTTCGCCTGGGACGCCTGCAGCCGGTGCAAGACGTCCAGGACGACCTCGCCTTCGTTGACCTCGACCTGGTAATCGGCCAGGTCGCCGGCGCCGTGGTCGCCGCGCCAGACTCGCAGCGCTGCCTTGTAGCTCATCAGGTGCCTCCTAGGACGCGGCGGGGGAGGGGGTGTCAGCAGGCGGAACAGCAGCGGCCCCCACCGCAGCAGGCAGTTCCTCGTCGGTCAGGTACTTCGTCAGCTCCCCGCGATCGAACAGCTGGAGCAGGTCCTCGCGCATCGGCACCAGCGGCTGATGCCGCAAGTGCACCCGGTCACCGTCGAGCGAGCAGACCAGGTTCACCTGGCGCCAGGTCGGCGACATCTGCGGGTAGTCCTCGCGGGTGTGGCCGCCGCGCGACTCCTGCCGCTCCAGGGCGGCCTGCGCGATGCTGTCGGAGACCAGCAGCATGTTGCGCAGGTCCAGGGCCAGATGCCAGGCCGGGTTATAAGGCCGCCCGCCCGCCACGCTCACCTGAGCGGCGCGCTCGCGCAGTTTCTCCAGCTCGGCCAGGGCCTCCTGCACCTCGGCTTCGCGCCGGATGATGCCGACCAGCTCGTTCATTGTCTGCTGGAGCGCCGCATGGACCTCGTAGGGGTTCTCGCCGCCGGACCGCTCCAGCGGCGCGAGTGCCTCGCTGACCGCCTCGTCCACAGCGGCCTTGGGCGGCGTGGGCCGGGCGCCCGCGGGCAGGCTGTCGATATAGGCGGCCGCGCCCATCCCGGCGCGGCGGCCGAAGACGACCAGGTCGGACAGCGAGTTGCCGCCGAGGCGGTTGGAGCCGTGCATGCCGCCCGACACCTCGCCGACCGCGAACAGGCCGGGGACCTTGGCCGCCTCGATGTCCGGGTCGACCTCGACGCCGCCCATCACGTAGTGGCAGGTCGGGCCGACTTCCATCGGCTCCGCGGTGATGTCGACGTCGGCCAGTTCCTTGAACTGGTGGTACATCGACGGCAGCTTGCGCAGGATCTCCTCGGCCGGCCGCCGGGAGGCGATGTCCAGGAACACCCCGCCGTGCGGGCTGCCGCGGCCCGCCTTGACCTCGGCGTTGATGGACCGCGCGACCTCATCGCGGGGCAGCAGCTCGGGGGGCCGCCGGTTGTGGTCCGGGTCGGTGTACCAGCGGTCGCCCTCTTCCTCGGTCTCCGCGTACTGGGCCCGGAAGACGTCCGGCACATAGTCGAACATGAACCGCTTGCCCTCGGAGTTGCGCAGCACGCCGCCGTCGCCCCGGACCGATTCGGTGACCAGGATCCCCTTGACCGAGGGCGGCCAGACCATGCCGGTGGGATGGAACTGGACGAACTCCATGTTGAGCAGCGTCGCGCCGGCCAGCAGGGCGAGCGCGTGCCCGTCGCCGGTGTACTCCCAGGAGTTCGAGGTGACCTTGAACGACTTGCCGATGCCGCCGGTGGCCAGGATGACGGCCGGTGTCTCGAAGAGGATGAACTGGCCGGTCTCGCGCACGTAGCCGAACGCGCCCGCGATCGCGCCGCCGTCGGTGATCAGCCGGGTGATGGTGGTCTCGGCGAATACCTTGATCATCGACTCGGGGTCGCCAGTGGCGATGGCGTCTTCCTGCTGGAGGGCGACGACCTTCTGCTGCAGGGTCCGGATCATCTCCAGGCCGGTCCGGTCGCCGACGTGCGCCAGGCGGGGATACTCATGGCCGCCGAAGTTCCGCTGGCTGATCTTGCCGTCCTTGGTGCGGTCGAACAGCGCGCCCCAGGCCTCCAGCTCCCAGATCCGCTCGGGCGCTTCCTTGGCGTGCAGCTCGGCCATCCGCCAGCTGTTCATGAACTTGCCGCCGCGCATGGTGTCGCGGAAGTGGACCTGCCAGTTGTCGCGCGAGTTGACATTCCCCATCGCCGCGGCGGCGCCGCCCTCGGCCATGACCGTGTGCGCCTTGCCGAACAGCGACTTGGAGATGATCGCGGTCTTCTTCCCGGCCAGGCGGGCCCCGATGGCCGCGCGCAGTCCGGAGCCGCCGGCTCCGATCACCACAACGTCGTAGCTGAGCCGCTGGATCTCCGTCATCGTCTTTCCCGCATCCCTGTTGCCTGCCTCAGTTGAAGATCCGCAGGTCGCTGATCGTCCCGCTCGCCACCAGCATGATGTAGAGGTCGGTCAGCATCAGCGTGGCGAGCGTGGTCCACGCGAGCTGCATGTGCCGTGCGTTGAGCTTGGACACCTGGGTCCAGATCCAGTACCGGACCGGGTGCTTGGAGAAGTTCTTCAGCCTGCCGCCGGTGATGTGCCGGCAGGAATGGCACGACAGCGTGTACGCCCAGAGCAGCACGACGTTGACCAGCATGATCAGGGTGCCGAGGCCCAGGCCGATGCCCCCGGTCTTGCCGTGGAACGCCTGGACCAGGTCGTAGGTGTTCAGCACCGAGATAAGGATCACGAGGTAGAAGAAGAAGCGGTGCATGTTCTGCAGGATCAGCGGGAACCGCGTCTCGCCGGTGTATTTGGCGTGCGGCTCGCGCACCGCGCAGGCGGCTGGCGCCCGCCAGAAGGCCCGGTAGTAGGCGCGGCGGTAGTAGTAGCAGGTCAGCCGGAACCCCAGCACGAAGGGCAGGGAGACGATCGCGTACGGAATGATCGGGGGGAGCTTGGGGAACCAGGTGCCCAGGCTGGCCGAGCCGGGTACGCACTCGCCACTGACGCAGGGGGAGTAGAACGGCGTCAGGTAGTGGTACTGCTGGACCCAGTACCAGTGGCCCATGAACACCCGGACCGTCGCGTAGGCGACCCAGATGGTCAGCAGCGCGGCGGTGATGCGCGGTGCCCGCCACCACGGGTCGCGGCGCAGCGTCTTGTCGGGGATCTGCGCCCTGGTCTTGGCGGTCGCCACTGGTGCCTGCGTCATCACGTCTCCGCACTGAGCTTACTGGGAACCCACTGGGATCGCTCCGCGTCGCTGCGTGTGCCGGTGCGCGCGACAGGGGGCCGGGGTGCGTGAGAACCCTATTCCACTGAATATCACTCTCAGGCCGCGGCGCGGGGATCATCGGCTGTGACTCTCACTACACTATGTCGGCGACAACACCGGGGCCTGCGACAATACTGCCCTGGCGGCAAATACCGGCAGATGCCGCACCGGGCCGTCGTCACGGCGCCTGTACTCCCGGCGCCTCTACCCCCAGCGCCCGGCGGATGAAGTCCACCTGCAGCAGCAGCAGGTTCTCGGCGACTTCCTCCTGCGAGGCCATGTGCGTCACCCCGGACAGCGGCAGCACAGTGTGCGGGCACCCGGCGGCCAGCAGCGCCGAGGACAGCCGCAGGGAGTGCGCGACCACGACGTTGTCGTCGGCCAGGCCGTGGATGATCATCAGCGGCCGGCTCAGCCGATGCGCGTCGGCGAGCAGCGAGTTCTGCTCGTAGACGGCGGGCTGCTCGCCGGGCTGACCGAGGTAGCGCTCGGTGTAGTGGGTGTCGTACAGGCGCCAGGAGGTGACCGGGGCCCCGGCCACGGCCGCGTGGAACACGTCGGGCCGGCGCAGCACCGCGAGCGCGGACAGGTAGCCGCCGAAGGACCAGCCCCGGACGGCCACCTTGGTCAGGTCCAGGTCGGGGCAGCGCCGGGCGGCCGCCTCCAGCGCGGCGGCCTGGTCGGCCAGCGGCGGCCCGGCCAGATCGCCGGCGACCGCGTGCTCGAAGTGCGGTCCGCGGCCGGGCGTGCCCCGGCCGTCGGCCACCACGACCGCGAAACCCTGCTCGGCGAACCACTGCGCGGTGAGGAACGCGGCCTGGCTGGCCAGCACCATCTGCGCGTGCGGGCCGCCGTAGGGGTTCAGCAGCACAGGCAGCGGGCCGGAGCCGGGCTGATGCCAGGAGGGCAGCAGCAGCGCGGTCCTGATTTCCCGTTCTCCCGCGCAGAATAGGTCAGGGGACGGCTCGGGGAGCAGCGGCTTCTCGGCATGAGAGGCGATGCGCGCGGCCTCGGCGCCGTCGCGCAGCACCCGGACGGCCAGGCCGGCCTGGCGCAGCGAGCGGCTGGTCACCACGGTCGTGCCGCCGGCCCGCAGGCCGCCTTGCACCTGCGGCTCGCCGTCGGCGGGGGCGACGGCCGCCAGGCCGTCCGGGCTCCAGGTCCAGAGCCCGATCTGGGTGGGGTCGTCGCCCGAGGCGGCGAACAGCACGGTGTCGCCGTCGGCGGCGAGGATCTCCCGGACCTGCAGGCCCGCCGGGGTGACCGGCTTGGCGTCGTCGGCCGCGAGCTGCGCGGCGCCGGCGGCCAGCAGCCGCCGGGTGCCGTCGTCATCGCAGGTCCAAGCGATCGTGCCGCCGCTGGTCCGGGCCGGGACCCCGGGAATGATCTCCAGCCACTGCTGCCCGGCGTCGTCGCGGATCACCGTGGTCGCGCCGGTGGCCGGATCGGCCGCCAGGATCCGCATCTGGCGCTGGTCGCGGCTCTGCACGACGATCAGCGGCTGCGGCCCCTGCCAGGATGCGGTCACCAGGTAGGGGAAGGCCGCGCTGTCCCACGCCACCGCGATCATGGGCGCGCCGCTGACGCTGACCAGGAAGAGGCCGACGGCGGCATTGGGCGTCCCGGCCGCGGGGTAGCGGACCTCCTGGGCCGGCCGCTCCGGGTTCGCCGGATCGGCGATGTACCAGCGCTGGACCGGGTTCTCGTCGACGCGGGCGGCGAGCAGCGCGGTCGAATCGGGAGCCCACCAGTAGCCGCGCGAGCGGTTCATCTCCTCCGCGGCGATAAATTCCGCGAGGCCAAACGACAAGCCGCCGGCCGGTCCCGGATCCGCGAGCGCGCGATCGGTCCCGGCGCTGATGTCGAAGATCCGCAGCGCGCCCTGGCAGACATAGGCGACGAGCGTGCCGGACGGACCGGGCCGCGGGTCGGCCGCCGGGCCGCGCACGGCAAGCTCGCGCATCGCCGGGGCGCTCGGGCCGGCCGGGTCCGCCGGATCAGCCGGGTCAGATCCGAGGTCCGCGACATACACCCGGCCCGACAGGCTGAACGCCGCCACAGTGAAGTCACGGTCGGTGGCGAACGCGGTAATCCCGCCGGCCTGTTCCCTGGCGCGCTCGCGCCGGGCGCGCTCCTGCGGATCCAGATCGACTCCGCCGGCGCCGAGCAGCGCCGGGTCGGCCACGAGCCGCTCCCGGCTGGTGGCCACATCGAGCACCCACAAGCAGGTGACCGGGTCGCTGCCGCCGCGTGACCGCAGGAACGCCACCGCTGCCCCGTCGCGCGAGATCTGGAAGGAACGGGGCATCCCGAGCGTGAACCGCTGGGTCCGGGCGTACTGGCGGGGGAAGGTGTCGGTCATGGCAGTAGATCCTGCCAGGCGGCCAGGGCCACGAGGCTAGGGCCGGCGGCTGGCTAGGCTCGCCACCATGACTGACACGCCTGCCCGCAGGCTCCTGCTGGTGCACGCGCACCCCGATGACGAGTCCATCGGCACCGGCGCGACGATGGCGGAGTACGCGGCGGCCGGCGCCGGGGTCACCCTGGTCACGTGCACGCTGGGCGAGCTCGGCGAGGTGATCCCGCCCGAGTTGGCGCACCTGGCCTGGGATGCCGGCGGCGGCCTCGGCAAATACCGGATCGGCGAGCTGGCCGCGGCCTGCCGGGCGCTCGGCGTCAGCGACCACCGGTTCCTCGGCGGTCCGGGCCGATGGCGGGACTCGGGCATGATGGGCCTGCCGGCCAACGACTGGGACGGCAGCTTCTGGCGCGCGGACGTGGATGAGGCGGCGCGCCAGCTGCTGAGCATCATCGGCGAGGTGGCGCCCCAGGTGATGGTGAGCTACGACGCGAACGGCTTTTACGGTCACCCCGATCACATCCAGGCGCACCGGGTCGCGCGGCAGGCCTTCGAGCTGGCCGGCGGCCTGGTCGCCAAGCTCTACGCCACCGCGATCCCGAGATCGGTGCTCGAGCACGCGAGGACGGTGATCTCTGCCAGCGGGCCGGACAACGGCGCGAACCCGGCTGGTACGAACCCGGCCGGCGCGGCCCCGGCCGGCGCGGACGAGCTCCCGGGTGGCACCCCGGACGACCAGGTGACCACCGAGATTGACGCCGGGGAATTCCTGGCCGCCAAGCTCGCGGCGATGCGCGCGCATGCCACCCAGATCACGGTCGACAGTCCGTTCTTCGCGCTCTCAAACAACATCAGGCAGCTGGCGCTCGGGCAGGAGTACTACACCCTGCTGGCCGGGACGCGCGGGGCACCGGGCGGGCCGGATGGCCGGGAGACCGATCTGTTCGCCGGGATTGGCTAGCCTGCTGTCGTGGATATCGAGCCCGGACAGCGTGGCGGCCAGCCTGCCCCCGGTCCTGCGGCGCCGCGCGGGCTGCGCAGCGACGCCGTCGTTACCGGTGCCGCCTACCTGCTGCTGTTCCTCCTCGGCGCCGGGGAGGGCCTCGTCGGTGCCTTCTACTACAGCGTCGGGCCGGTGCCGCTGGCCGCCGTCGCG
This sequence comes from Streptosporangiaceae bacterium, assembly GCA_052146815.1. Taxonomy (GTDB): domain Bacteria; phylum Actinomycetota; class Actinomycetes; order Streptosporangiales; family Streptosporangiaceae; genus DATJZH01. The sequence goes on from JBKQMG010000050.1 coordinate 23,078, forward strand.
TTCGCGCTGGGGATCTTCGCCACCTGTCTGATGGGCGGCTGGGGCATGCGCCGCGCGGCGGGAGCGCTCACCCCGGCCATCGGCTGGTTCGCGGCCACGCTGATCCTGTCCGTCGGCACCCCCGGCGGCAGCGTCCTGATCACGAATTCCCCGGCGGGCAAATGGTTCCTGTTCGGCGGGGCCGGCTGCGTTGTGGCAGGAACCGTGGCCGCATTCGTCATCTGGTCGCGTTCTGTCCCGCCGCGCCGCCGTCGCCTTACTTCCGGGCGATGAGCACCGCCATGACCTGACCGGGCGCGAAGGTCATCCGGCCGCCGGAGGCGGTGGTGAAGGTGGTGCCGCCGCCGGCTGCCGGCCGCGACCAGTGCACCGTGTAGGCCTGTCCGCCGCGCAGGATCACTGCAGTGCCCGAGCCTGTGCTCTCCGCGTAAGGCGGCCGCATGCCGCGCTCGCGGAACACCGACGTGCGCACCGTCGTGTACTGGATGACGACGGTGGCCGGCCGCAGCTGCCCGTCGTCGGTCGTGCGGGCGGCTGCGCCGTCCATCCATACCCGCCAGCGCGCGATCGCCGCTGACCACCGGAAGGTGAAGGAAGCGGCCAGGTACGACACCGAAAGTGATGAGGTAGCGCGTCCCCCGGCCGGAGCCGGGCCGAACCGGAAGCCGATGTCGCGGGCCTTGCTCGCGCCGCGTGACTCCGCGGCCAGCACCGCGGTGCGGCCGTAGAGGTTGTACGGGGCGACCCTCGTCTGCTCACGGTAGTAGCCGCCGACGATGCCGCTGTACAGGTCGACGATCCGCGCGTGCTCCACGACGGGCAGCAGCTGCGGCTGCGCCCCCGAGAAAGCGAACGCAGGCCGGCCGAACTGCCGCAGCAGCTCGATGTCGTCTTGCCTGGCGCTGCGCACCGGCCCGACGACGGGCGGCAGGTGCGAGGAGAAGATGGCCATGAACCTGCTCAGGCCGCCCTCCACCGGCAGGACATAGATGATGTCCGCGCTCGCCAGGCCAGTCTGCGGCCGGGCCAGCACGATGTTGTCGATCTTTACTGCGAGCACCGGGCGCAGGGCCGGCACCAGCTCGCCGGTAAATGGCGACCTGAGTGCAGGCGCCCGGGCGGCGGTATGAGCGGCCAGCGGCGCCTTGACCGGCGGCCCGCTGCTGCTGAACAGGAAGAACCCGGCTACGGCCAGCGCGGCAGCGGCGGCGACCGATAAAGCCGTCCAGCCGGCGCTGCGACGATTCCAGGTCATGGCCCACCTCCGGGCCGTAGCCGCCGTCGGCCGCAGCGGCCTCTGCTACCAGTCTGCACCCGCAGCCGTGTGCAAGTGCTCGGGCAATTGCGCAAAGCCACCGCGGCCATGCATCCAGCGTCGCACCGCAGAGCCGGCGGACCAGAGTTCGGCGGACCGGAGCCGAGCGCACCGGACTCAGCGGACGGGGCCTCAACGGACCGGCCTCAGCGGACGATGTCCTCCACCTGGTCCAGCGCCCAGTCCAGCTCTTCCTCGGTAATCACCAGCGGCGGAGCCAGCCTGATTGTGGTGCCGTGGGTGTCCTTGGCCAGGACACCGCGCTCGGCCAGCAGCTCGCAGGCCCGGCGGCCCGGCAGCGAGGTGAATTCGATGCCCGCCCACAGGCCGCGGCCGCGCACCTCGTGCATCGCGGCTTCCGGCAGCGCCATCAGCCTGTCATGCATGTGCGCGCCCAGCTTGGCGGAGCGCTCCTGAAATTCGCCGGTGCCGAGCATGGCGATGACCTCGCGGCCGACCGCGCACGCCAGCGGGTTCCCGCCGAAGGTGGAGCCGTGCTGGCCCGGCTTGAACACCCCGAGGATGTCGGCCGAGGACACGACGGCGGAGACGGGCACGATGCCGCCGCCGAGGGCCTTGCCCAGCAGGTACATGTCCGGTACCACTTCCTCGTGCTCGCACGCGAAGGTGGTGCCGGTCCGGCCGAGCCCGGACTGGATCTCATCGGCGATCATCAGCGCGCCGTGCGCGGTGCAGATGTCGCGCACGCCGGCCAGGAAGCCGGCGGGCGGGACGAGCACCCCGGCCTCGCCCTGAATCGGCTCGACCAGGACGCCGACGACGTTGGCGTCCATCGCCGCCTCGAGGGCCACCAGGTCCCCGTACGGAACGATCCGGAAGCCGGGCGTATACGGGCCGAAGGAGGCGCGCGCGTCGGGATCGGTGGAGAAGCTGATGATCGTGGTCGTCCGGCCGTGGAAGTTGCCGTCGAAAACTACGATGACCGCTTCCCCGTCAGGGACGCCCTTGACCTCGTAGCCCCACTTGCGCGCAGTCTTGATCGCGGTCTCCACCGCTTCCGCGCCGGTGTTCATCGGCAGCACCATCTCCATGCCCGCCAGGGCGGCCAGCTCGGCGCAGAACGGCCCGAACTGATCGTGCTCGAACGCCCGGCTGACCAGGGTGACGCGCTCCAGCTGGCGCTGGGCGGCGGCTACCAGGCGGGGGTGACGGTGCCCGAAGTTGAGGGCCGAGTAGGCCGCCAGCAGATCCAGGTACCGCCGTCCCTCGACGTCGGTGACCCAGCTGCCCTCGGCGTGGGAGATGACCACCGGAAGCGGGTGATAGTTGTGCGCGCTATGTGCCTGCGACTGCGCGCGCAGCCGGTCGGCCGCGGTGGTGCTTTCGGTGTCTGCCATCTCCTGCCTCCCACTACCTCAGATCGAGCTACCTCAGCTCGAGGGTGCAGCACTTGGGGCCACCCCCCGCCTTCAGGAACTCTGATACGTCGACCGGTACCGGCTCGAAGCCGGCCCCGGCTAGCTGTCCGGCCAGGCCATGAGCCCGCTCGGGCAGTATCACATTGCGGCCGTCACTGACCGCGTTCAGCCCGAACACCTCAGCGTCCTCGTCCTTGGCCTCGATGAGCTCGGCGAAGTGCAAGGCAAGCGCTGCGGCGCCTTCTTCGTCGAAGGCTGCCGGGTAATAAGCCGCAGTGTCAGCGTCCAGGACGCACAACGCTGTGTCGAGGTGATAAAACCGCGGATCTACCAGGGTAAGGCTGATCACGGGGAGGTCGAACAATTCCTCGAGCTCCCGTGCCACAGCCACGTCGCTGCGGAATCCGTGACCGGCGAACACCGCGGTCCCCGCGAAGACGATGTCACCCTCGCCCTCGTTGACGCTGCGCGGCTCGAGCACCGTCCCGTAGCCATTCTGGCGGAACCAGCGCAGGTAGGCATCGGCTTCGGGCGCTCTTTGCGGATAGCGGAAGCTGGCCCCGAGGACCTTGCCGTCGATCACGGTGGCGCCGTTGGCGGCGAACACCATGTCGGGCAGGCCCGGTTCAGGCGCGATGGTGTGCACCGCGTGGCCCAGGCGCAGGAACGCGGCCTGCAGTTCCTGCCACTGGCGCATGGCTCGACCGGTGTCCACCGGTCGCTCCGGGTGCATCCACGGGTTGATGGCGTAGTCGACCGTGAAGTGCTCGGGCGGGCACATCAGGTACATCCTGGCCTGCGCGGATGCGCGGCGGGTGACGCCTGTAGCGGGCAACTGCGGCTCCCTCGGGGACAGGTGATCCGGGCTGATGATCGAGGCGGATCCAGCGTAGGAGCCTGCTGCGGGGAAAAGAGCCGGCGAGCGATGCGCGTCAGCGGTGATCTGTTGCGTAATCCGGGGCTAGGGCGGTGATTCGTTGCGTGTTACCTCGATGTAACCGGCGGATCCGCCCGGCCGATCTCGCGCGCGAGGTCCAGTGCCACCAGCCGGTCGGCATGCGCGAACGTCTCGAATTTCGATCCCGGCGGGATCTGGCCGTCTGCCTCCAGGGCCGCGAGCGCCGCCAGCGCCGCGGGGATGTCCAGATCGTCGTCGAATGCTGCCGCGATGTCGGCGGTGTACTGCCGGCACATCGGCCGGCTCGGCGAGGTGGCCCATTGCGCCACCCGCTGCCGCCACCGGCGCACGGCCTCGTCGGCGGCGGTAAGGGCGTCCCACGTTAGCGTCAGCGGCTGCCGGTAGTGGTGCTGGAGGAAGACCAGGCGCAGGGCCAGCGGGTCGAGGCCGCGCTCGCTCAGCTCGGTCAGCTGTCCGGCCGCTGCCGCCGGTTCGTCCGGCCGCAGCCCGTCGAAGTGCACGCGGCCGCCCTGCACCCGGGTCCGAACGACCCGATGCCCGGCGGCCGGGTCCGAGTGCGCTGGGTCATCCTGGTCTTCGTCGGATGTCAGGTCGATGCCGCCCGTCTGGATATCGATCACCTCACCGGGATCGCATGGCCAGTAGTCGGGCGGGCGGACGTTCAGTGCCGCGCAGTCGGCGCGGTACGCGTCTTCGCGCCGTGCGGCCGTCTGCCCCCTCGCCGCCGGGCCGGCCTCGTCAGGGTGCTGGCAGGCGATCACGCTGAGCCGGTGCCGTTCGGCGTTCCGGCCGATCAGGTCGGCCAGCACCTCGGCGCGCAGGTCGCCGAGATCCGCGGGCCGGTCCGCCGCGGGCCCGCGGGAGTACATCCGCAGCTGACGGCCGCGGGCGGGCGTGATCTGCGCGACCTGCCCGCGCCTTGAGTCAAAGAGCCGGAACATGTCCCCAGACTAGGGCCGCCCCGGGCGGCGCAGGTGCGGCGTGATCAGAGCATCAGGCGAGCGCGGCCAGGCGGGAGACCGCGGCGGCGATCCGCTCGTCGGTAGCGGTGAGCGCCAGGCGGATGTGCCTGGTGCCGGTCGGCCCGTAGAATTCGCCGGGGGCGACCAGGATGCCGGCCTCGGCCAGTACCCGCACCGACTCCCAGCAGTCATAGTCGGGATGCGCGGCCCACAGGTAGATGCCGGCCTGCGAGCCGTGCACGGCCCAGCCGGCGGCCTCCACCGCGGGCCGCAGTGCGGCGCGGCGGCGGCCATACCGGTCGCGCTGCGCCTCGGCGTGCCCGTCGTCGGACAGAGCGGCGGTCATCGCCGCCTGGACAGGTCCCGGCACGATCATCCCGGCGTGCTTGCGGATCTCCAGCAGCTGAGCCACCAGATCCGGGTCGCCGGTGATGAAGCCGGCCCGGTAGCCGGCCATGTTGGATCGCTTCGACAGCGAGTGCACGGCCAGGAGCCCGCGATGCGAGCCGCCGCATACGCCCGGGTGCAGCACTGACAGCGGGCGGGTCTCGAAGCCGAAGTCGAGGTAGCACTCGTCGGAGGCGACGATCGCGCCGCGCTCGCGGGCCCAGGCAGTGATCTTGCGCAGATGCTCGGGCGGCAGTACCTCGCCGGCCGGGTTGGACGGCGAGTTCAGCCAGATCAGCCGGACGGGTCCGGGGCCGAGGGCGAGCAGGCCGTCTGACGCGGCCGGGGTGGCGCCGGCCAGCCGGGCCCCCACGTCATAGGTGGGGTAGGCCAGCTCCGGGTGGACGACGACATCGCCGGGCCCGCAGCCCAGCAGCGTCGGCAGCCAGGCCACTAGCTCTTTGGTCCCGATCACGGGAAGGACCGCCGAGGGGTCCACGCTGACCTCGTGGCGGCGCTGCAGCCAGCCGGCCGCGGCCTGCCGCAGTTCGGGCGTGCCCGCGGTCGCCGGGTAACCGGGCCAGTCGGCCGCCGCGGCGAGGGCCGCCGTCACGACCGGGGGAACCGGGTCGACCGGGGTACCGACGGACAGGTCCGCGATCCCGCCGGGATGCGCCCGCGCGCGCTCGCGGTGCGGCGCCAGCGCATCCCAGGGAAACCGCGGCAGCCGGGCGGACAGAGCCGAGATGCCGCCGGACAGTCGCTGCTCGCCCGGCGGCCGCACGCTCAGTTTGTGCTGCTCGTTCAGTGCCTGCTGCTCGTTCAGTGCTCTGTTTCCTGCGGCGGCAGCGCGGCCACGATCGGGTGGTCCTTGTTGATCTTGCCCGTCTTGGACGCCCCGCCGGGGGAGCCGAGCTCGCTGAAGAACTCGACGTTCGCCTTGTAGTAGTCCTTCCACTGGTCCGGGACGTCGTCCTCGTAGAAGATGGCCTCGACCGGGCAGACTGGCTCGCAGGCGCCGCAGTCCACGCACTCATCCGGGTGGATATAGAGCATGCGCTCGCCCTCGTAGATGCAGTCGACCGGGCACTCCTCAATGCACGCCCGGTCAAGCACATCGACGCACGGCTGCGTAATGATGTACGTCACGTTGGAACTCCTCTTTCCATCAACGCCTTGGCGTGCCCGCATCCGGCGCTGGCCTGGCCCGTCGCGGCATCACCCAGCATCGCGTTTCCTGCCGGGGTCATGCGAAACGTGCCGCACCTGAGGGATGGCAGGCTATCAGCCGAGCACGATTGTCCCTGGCGGCGGATGGGCCTGGCCGCCGGATCGGGCCCGGACCCAGCCGTCGGTCCCCCGCTGCGCGGTCCACTGCAGGCCGGCGTACCGGATCTCGCGGATTCCGTAGCTGGCGGCGTGGGTGACCAGCCAGGCCGCCTCAGCCCAGCCGGCGCGCTCGCCGCTGATCCGGACCATGAGACCGGGATCACTCGCCGTCCGCAGGTCCTGCCGGCCAAATGTGCGCCGCAGCTGCCGGGCGGCGGCCGTCATCCGGGCCCGGCCGGTGATGCCGCTGCCGTACCAGCACCACACCGCGTGGGCCGCCCGCCCGGTGAACGCGGTCGCCAGAATCGCGGCCGGAGTGGAGTACTGCCCGTAGGCGTAGCCATCGGCGCTGTGCTGGACCGCCTGCGCGGCCTGGTAGACCGGCATGATCCGGTAGCCGCGCACCGCAGTCAGGGCGGCGAAGAATTTCCTGGTTGCGTAGATGGGGTCCTCGAGCCGTTTGGCCGGTCCCCAGCCCTGCGAGGGCCGCTGCTGGAAGACCCCGACGGAGTCACGGTCGCCGTAGTACAGATTCTGCAGCTTGGACTCTTGCAGCGCGGTGGCGTAGGCGACGGTGACGGCCCGGCGCGGCAGCGAGCGGTGCTGGGCGACTCCTGCGATGGTGGCGGCGATGGCCGCCTGGCTGTCCGCCAGCGGGATGCCCTGCCCGTGCGCCTTGGCCGTGCAGCCGGTGCCGGTCGGCAGCAGCGGCGCCGCCACCTTGCGCAGTGCGATGTACAGGCCGACGACGAGGAGCAGCGCGAGAATCAGGGCTCCTGCCGCGGCCCCGAAGCGCCTCGCCCGGGTGGTCAGCACGTACCAGAAGCTACCTGCTGACGGCAGCGGCTAGGCTCGCTCGCCATGGAAACGCCGAACTCCGGGCCGGCCGCTGCGCCGGCCTCTCCGCTGTCACCCGCGATCGACGAACTGTGGCAGCGGCGAGCTGAGCTGACACCCGCCGACGAGCAGGCCAGGGCGGTTGTCACCGAGGCGGTCGATGCCCTCGACGCGGGCACGGCCAGGGTTGCCTGGCCCGACCCCGAGGCTGATGAGGTAGCCGTCGACGAGCGGGCCAAGCGCGCGATACTGCTGGCCTTCCGGCTGCTGCCGATGGTCGAGTCGCAGGTGGGGGACTTCCGCTACCACGACCGGGTTCCGTTGAGCTCCCGGCTGGACGGCGTCCGCACGGTGCCCGGCTCGATCGTGCGGTGGGGCGCCTACGTAGCGCCCGGCTCCGTGCTGATGCCCTCCTTCGTCAACATCGGCGCGCATGTGGACACCGGCACCATGGTCGACACCTGGGCGACGGTCGGCTCGTGCGCGCAGATCGGCAAGAACGTGCACCTGTCGGGCGGCGTGGGCATCGGCGGGGTGCTCGAGCCGCCGAACGCGGTCCCGGTGGTGGTCGAGGACGACGCTTTCATCGGCTCCCGGTCGATGGTTGTCGATGGGGCCAGGGTGCGGCGCGGCGCCAAGCTCGGCTCCGGGACCATCCTGACCAGGACCACGCACGTGATCGACGTCGAGACGGGCGACGAGCTGCCCCGCGGTGAGGCACCGGCCTGGTCGGTCTGCGTCGGCGGCACCCGGCCCCGGGCCTTTCCCGGCGGGGAGTACGGCATGCCCTGCGTGCTCGTGCTCAAGCGGCTGCCCGAAGGCAGCGCCCACGACAAGCTCGCCCTCAACGACATCCTGCGCGACCACGGCGTAAACGCCTGAGGCAAAGCTAGACCGCTCACCCTGTCGCGATGTATCTTGTGTCCGTGAACCAGTCGACGCGGGACGACATCGCCGCTGCGGCTGCGGCTCACCGCGAGCTCGGCCCCGACTACGAGCAGGGCGTCGCCGAGAGCCTGGTCGACCGCATCGGCGCCGAGGTCGACCGGCGGGTCGACGCCCGGCTCGCGCAGCGCGGCCAGGCCGCGCAGGCGGTCGCGCCAGCCCGGCCGGGCGGTTCCTCCTTCCCGGCCGTCCTGCTGGGCCTCGGCTCGATGGGCATCGGCATCGGGGCCGCGGGCGCGGTGCTGAGCCTCAACTCGGGGGCAACCCTCCTGGTCGCGCTCATCTGGATCATCATTGGCGTCGTCAACGTGGCCTACAACCGCCGTCGCTGACGTCCGCTCTTGCCCGGCAGCGGGCGGCCGTACGGTCACTGTCGGGCCGCCGCTACGTTATGGAGCTGTGGACAGCCATTCCGACGAGCGCCGCCAGGGCCCGGCCACGCTGCGCGGCAAGCACATCCCGACTACCACCACCGACCAGCGGCTGCTGGACCGGCGCGGCCCCAGCGACTGGGTGCACACTGATCCGTGGCGGGTCCTGCGCATCCAGGCGGAGTTCGTCGAGGGGTTCGGCCTGCTCGCTGAGCTCGGGCCAGCGGTATCGGTGTTCGGATCAGCCCGGATCAGGCCTGGCGCCGCCGAGTACGCGCGAGCTGAGCGCATCGGGGCCGGCCTCGCCCGGGCCGGCTATGCCGTTATCACCGGCGGCGGTCCCGGCATCATGGAAGCCGCGAACAAGGGGGCGCTCAGCGTCAACGGGGCGTCGGTGGGCCTCGGCATTGAACTGCCGCACGAGCAGGGCCTGAACGAGTTCGTCGAGATCGGCCTGGAGTTCCGCTACTTCTTCGTGCGCAAGACGATGTTCGTGAAGTACTCGCAGGCGTTTGTCGTCATGCCCGGTGGGTTCGGCACCCTGGATGAGCTGTTCGAGGCGCTGAACCTGGTGCAGACCAGCAAGATCACGCGTTTTCCCATCGTGCTGGTCGGCAGCGAGTACTGGTCAGGGCTGCTCTCCTGGATCCACGGCACCCTGCTGGCGAACGGGACGATCTCCGCCGCCGACCCGGAGCTGTTCCAGCTGGCTGATGACCCGGAGCAGGTTGTCCGGATCATCCGGGACGCGCACCGCCAGAGCGGTTCCCCGGACCTGGACGCCACCGAGATTCCCTAGCCAGCTCGAGGCTTCCAGACGGGTCCAGCCCTTAAGCCAGTCCCGCGCTTCCAGGCAGTCCAGGCAGCCCGCCGTCCGCCGTCAGGCCAGGCCGCGCACGGTCCGCGCCGGGGGCTGGTCGCCGCGGATGGATGCTGCCATGTGCAGCGCCCGGCGTACGGAGCGCACGTGCCGGGTCCGCGCGAAGGCGGCCCCCAGCCAGCAGCTGAGCGCCGCCATGGCCGTGACCGCGGCGGTGACGCCCGCAGCGCCGAGATCCGCCGCCCTGACGTCGGCGGCCGCGAGGTCCGCGTCGACGAGGGCGGCCCAGCCCTCCGCAGCCGCTGCAGCTGCCGCGCCGGGGGTGACTTCGACCACGAGCCGGCCGGCCGGCCGGCCGCTGGCGCGGGCGGCCGCCGCGTCCGCGCAGAGCAGCAGCGCAGAGGCCGGCGCCGAGGACAGATCGCGCACCAGATCGCCGGGGCCGCTGTCGCAGCACAAACCGCTGCCGGGATGTCGGCGGCGGAATTCGGCTATCACGTCGAGGCTCGCCGAACCAAGATCCACGAGGTCGGCGCCCGCGGCGATGGCCACCGCAGCCTCGTCCAGATTGCCGGCCACCGCGAGCAGGGCTGTGCCGGGGCCAGGTGCCGGGCCCGGCGCGCGTGTCACCATGCGCTTGAGCATGGCACGATTCATCTTGTGGCCGTGGTCCTGCTCATTGCCGCCGTCGCCATCATCGTCGGCGCGGTGGTCGTCGCCCTCGGCCGGGGCGGGGAACTGGCGCATTTCCCTGCTGACCTTCCCCGGTGGGATGCCGAGCTCGGAACTGCCGCCGACGTGGCCATGCTGCGCCCGCCGTCGGCCCTCTTCGGCTACAGCCCGCAGGCCACCGACGATGCGCTGGGCCAGATCGCGCAGCTGATCACGGAGCGGGACGTGGAGATCGCCGCGCTGCGCAGCCGGGTGGCCGAGCTGCAGCAGCAGCTGGAGGAGCTGGCCGGGCGTGGCTCTGCAACGGCTCCTGGTCCTGCGGCGCCTGGACCTGCCGCAGCGCAGGGCCGGCTGCCGGGCCGGGCTGCCCAGCGTCCCCCTGCGGCGCCGCGTCCCTCTGTACCCGAGCGCCCGGCTGCCGCGCCGCGTCCTGCGGCCGCGCCGCCGGGAGGGCGGGGCGGCCGCGATCAGCCCGCGCCGCCGCCCTCGCGCCATCCGCCGCCGGTGCCTCCGTCGGATGTTTCCTGGTCAGCGTGGGAACGCCCGGCCCGGCCGGATCCTGGCGCCGCGGAGGACCGCGGATGACCGGCGCACCCGGCGGGGAATCTCCGGTGAGCGAGAGCCCGGCAGGCCGGGGCCCGCTGGCGGGCACGGACGGCCTGGCGCGGTGCCCGTGGTGCCTCGGGAGCGCCGAGTACCTGAACTATCACGATCAGGAGTGGGGCCGACCCGTCCGCGATGACACCGGGCTGTTCGAGCGGCTCTGCCTGGAGGCGTTCCAGTCCGGCCTGTCCTGGCTGACGATCTTGCGCAAGCGGGCAAATTTCCGCGCTGCATTCTGCGACTTCGACATCGAGGCGGTGGCGGCCTTCGGTGATGGCGATGTGGCCCGGCTGCTTGCGGACGCGGGCATCGTGCGGAACAGGGCCAAGATCGAGGCGGCGATCCGGAATGCCCGGGCCGCCCTGCGGCTGCCCGACGGCCTGACTCAGGTGATCTGGCGGTACGCGGGCGGCCAGGTCCGGCCGCCGGTGACGCTGGCCGACATTCCCGCCTGGACCCCGGAGTCGAAGGCGCTGTCCCGCGAGCTGAAATCGCATGGCTTCGTCTTCACCGGACCTGTGACCGCCTACGCCACGATGCAGGCCTGCGGCGTGGTCGATGATCACCTGCAGGGCTGCTACCGCCGCGGCGCCTACCTGACGTAACCCCGCTTTCGGTGTCAGGTCGTCACATTCGGCGCTAATGGTAAGAAAACGGAGCAACTGTCCGCCCTATTCGGCAATGCTGACTTGCCATTCAGGTCTGGCATGCCAGACTGTGGGCGGGGGGAGTTGGAGACGACATGACCGAGGCAGGGCAGGTTTCCCCCGAGATGATCGAGCTAGCGCAGCTTCCCCTGGGTATCGACCCGAGCACGCCCAGCCCCGCCCGCATCTACGACTACATGCTGGGCGGCCACAATAATTTCGAGTCCGACCGAGCGGCCCTCGCGCAGGTCGTCGCCATTGTTCCCGAGCTGCACGACATCGCCTGGGCCAACCGCGGCTTCCATCAGCGGTCCGCGCGCTGGATTGCCGCACACGGGATCCGCCAGTTCATCGACATCGGATCAGGCCTGCCGACGGTGGGCAACACGCACGAGGTGGTGCGTAAGGTCCACCCGGACGCGCGGGTGGTCTACGTGGACATCGATCCCATGGTGGCCACGCACGCTGGGGCCCTGCTGGACGGCGACGGCGGCACGTCCGTGGTCACGGCCGACCTGCGCGATCCCGACATGATGCTGGCCGACCCGGGCCTGCGCAAGCTGATCGATTTCTCCGAGCCGGTGGGCCTGCTGATGACCGCGGTGCTGCATTTCGTGGCCGAGGGCAGTGATCCGTGGAACCTGGTCACCCGCTACGTCAGCGCGCTCGCGCCGGGCAGCTACCTGGCGCTGTCGCATGCCACTAAAGAGAAGCTGCCCCCAGTGGCGGTGCAGAGGTGGGCCGAAGCATACGCGAACGCCCCGGAGAAGATTTACTTGCGCCCCAAGGCCGAGATAGAGCGCTTCTTCGACGGGCTGGAGCTGCTGCCCCCCTATGACGGTGCCGAGCCCGCCGTCGTCCACCTCGGCCTTTGGGGGTGCGAAGACCCTGCGTCGGCCGATAGCGACGGCTCGCGCTGGGGCTACTGCGGCGTCGCCCGGCTGGGCTGAAGCCCGGTCGATGCGGCGTGGCCCGGCCGGCCATGACACGAGGGAGACGCGGCTGAAGCCCACTGTAGAGAGCCTGGGGATCGACCTCGAGGCTCAGTCCTGGCAGCGCTCGGGCGCTGAGGACGCCGCGATCGAGGTCGCTTTCGTCCGCCGCGCCGACGGCGTCACCGAATGGGTGCTCATGCGCGTCAGCGACGACCCGTCCGGCCGCGTTCTGGTCTATGACCTGCACGAATGGGAGTGCTTTCTCGACGGGGTCCGCAACCACGAGTTCGACGACCCCGCTGGCCCGAGCTAGCGGGCCGGTGGTCCCCGGCAGCGGGCGCGCGGGCCGGCTATCGCTGCTCAGACCCGCCGCTGCTGGAATGGCCGGGGTAAATGGCTGCCCCCGTCCGATTCCGCGCTGGTGGCAGCATGGTAACGATTAGGGTCATATTTGTGATTCACAACTTAAGCAGCGGTATGCTCGGCGCAGTGTTCTGTCAAGGCATCCCGGGGCTGCCGGGGGAATGCCCGAGGAGGTGAGAGGCGATGAGCGACGAGGCCTACGGCGCGACGGTTGCCAAGCGCCGGCTCTCCCGGCGTCTCACCGAGCTCAGGAAGGCGACCAGCTACACGGCCAACCACATCTGTGACGTGCTGAACTGGGGCCGGGGCAAAGTCGGGCGGTTCGAAGCGAACCAGTGGAAGCGCCCGGAGATGAGTGACATCCGGGATCTCCTGCGCCTGTACGGGGTGGAGGGCGCCGAGCGCGAGGAGCTGGAGGAACTGGCCGTGCGCGCCAGGGCCCGGCCGTGGTGGCGGGATTACCCGGACATCTTCGAGAACGAGTTCCCCGGTTTCGAGAACGACGCCGTCCGCATCCGCGTGTTCATGCCGCTGGTGCTGCCGGGGCTGCTGCAGACGCCGGCTTACGTCGAGGCCGTGACCCGCGCCGGAGCGCGCCCGCCGGCCTGGCGCAGGCGCGGGCTGGAAGCCAGGCTGCGCCGGCAGGAGAAGCTGGACCGCACCGACGGCACGGCCCCCAAGCTCGTCGCCGTCATTACCGAGGCGTCCCTGATGTACCGCTGGGGCAGTCCGCTTGACCGGCGCGATCAGATCGCCCACCTCATCGAGCTGAGCGGGCGCCCCAACATCGACCTGCGCATCCAGCGTTTCGCGGACGGGCCGCCGACTGGCATGCACTCGATGGTCAACATCTTCGACCTGCCTGACGGCGAGCCCAGCGTCGTCTACCTGGAGACGGACTACGCGATCGAGGAGGTGAGCAGCCCCGAGTCGGTGGGCAACTACATCCAGTCCTTCAGCCGTGCGAGTGATGCCGCGCTGGAAGCGGCGGACACCACGGCTTATCTCTTCCAACTCCTCGAGCAAATGGAGTTAACCAATGAATGACCTGTCTCGGGCGATCTGGCGCAAGGCCAGCCTCAGCTCACAGAACGGCGGCTGCGTCGAGGTAGCCGGCAATCTCCCCGATGTCGTTGCCATCAGGGACTCGAAGCGTCCTGAAGGCGGGGCGCACATCGTGAGCCGTGCGGCGTTCGCGGAGTTCCTCGCGGACGCTCAGCGGGGCCGCTACGACGTCTAGCACCCGCCCTCCTGCTGTCTTCCCGACACCAGAGGATCCCCCTGGGCTGCCACCCAGGGGGATCCTGTCGAGCAGCGCCTGTCTCGAGGCATCGGCGGCTGCCGGTGGGCACGCCGCCGGTCTCACTGTACATGTCCGGTTCTCGCGCGCCATGTCCTGTTCACCCGGGCAGGCAGGCCGTATGCGGGTCAGCCTGCCGTTGCGCAATGGCGCGCAGACGATTGCACAGCGTAATTGTATACGTCCATTTTCGTTGAGGGCATTGCGAAGACGGTCAAATGACTCATAATCTGTGCTTCACAGATGCCGAACTCGGGAGGCGGACGAGGGATGTTACCGTCGCCTGCCGACAGCGGGCCGGAGCGCCGTGGTGTCCCCGGCCAGCCTGGCAGCGAGGGAGGCCTGCTTGCAGCGCCAGTTGCCGAGGCTTTTATGGCTACTGACCCAGGAGTCAGTGCGTTGTCCCAGGCGAGCGTCCGGTCAGGCGGCTGCTTTGCGCGGCCGCTGCCGCTAGACGCTACCTGTGCGAGCGTGGCCCGGCGGTTCTTCCGCGAAGCGGTGGCGGGCATCCATCTGCCCACTGAGCTGATCCACGACGGCGTGACCATGGCCAGCGAGCTGGCCGCCAATACCCTGCACGCTCAGGGCAACGTCGAGTTCAGCGGCAGCCGCCAGCGCCCGGTCAGCGGAATGCCCGAGTTCTGGCTCTACCTGCGCGGCCGCGGCGCGGCCTGTGAGCTGGTGTGCAAGGTCTTCGACTCCGGGCCCTGCTGGGACACCGCGGATCGGGCGAGGCCTGCTCTCGCCGGGCCGGACTCGGTCAACGGCCGCGGCCTGCAGGTCGTCGCCGAGCTGTCGGGGGGGCGCTGGGGCAAGCACCCCACGCGCGGGCGGCTGGGCAGCTGGAAGGTGCCGGGCAAGGTGGTCTGGTTTGCGCTGCGGGTACCGTCAGCCGCCGGCGCGGTCCGGTCGGCCCGGCCCGAGCCGGCCGGCGGCGAGGCGGTCGACGATCTGGAGGCGATGATCGCTGACCGCGGCCTCGGCGGCAAGCTGATCCGGATGGATGAGCCGCGCGGCCGGATATCGGTCTTGTCCATCAGCCGCCATCTCACGGTGTGGCGCAATCAGGACATCGTGTCCTGGCGTACGCCGGACGGCTACCAGCGGCACGAGCTCTGCGACCTGGTGGACCTTGCCGAGCAGATCATCTGCGTGCACGAGAACCTGGCCCGGCCCGGGTCGGGACACTAGCGGCCCTCGAAGACCGGTTCCTGCTTGCGCAGGAACGACTGCGTGGCTTCGCGGTGATCACGAGTGCCGCCGAGGCGCTCCTGCAGCTCAGCTTCCTTCGCCAGCGCCTCGCCCAGACTGTGGCTGGCCGCGAACAGCAGGCTCTCCTTGATCGCCGCGTACGCGGCGGTGGGCCCGGCGGCCAGCCGGTCGGCCAGGCCGCGCGCGGCGGCGGGCAGCTCGTCATCGGCGACCACGGAGGTGACCAGCCGCAGGCTCAGCGCATGATCGGCGCTGACCGGCTCCGCCAGCATGAGCAGCTCGGCCGCGACGGCGCTGCCGGCCAGCCGCTGCAGTGTCCAGGAAGCGCCGGAGTCCGCGCCCAGCCCGACCCGGGCAAAGGCCATCAGGAAGCTGGCGCGTTGCGCGGCGACCCGGAAATCGCAGGCGAAGGCCAGGGCGGCGCCCGCGCCGGCCGCGACGCCGTTCACCGCGGCGATGACCGGCTTCGGCATGCCGGTGATGGCGGCGATGATCGGGTTGTAGTGCTCAGAGACGGTGTTCAGCGGCGCGTCCCCCGCCTCCAGCAGGCCTGCGTGCTCCCGCAGATCCTGGCCCGCGCAGAAAGCCGGACCGGCGCCGGTCACGATCACGGCCCGCACCGCGGCGTCCGAGGCGCAGCGGCGGAGGGTATCCAGCAGCGCGATCTTGGTCTCCGCCGTCAGGGCGTTCCTGGCCGCGGGGCGGTTCAGCGTGACGATGGCGACACCGCCATCGAGCTCGCACAGCACGCTCTCAGTCACGGGCTCTTCCACCTTCCTCAGGCCGGCCCGGCGGGGCGCAGCTGCTCACCTGGTCGCAGACAACAGTCCACGAAGCGGGACGCTGCCGGCAAGAGCCTGGCGGATTCTGTGTCGAACAGCTCAGCCGCCCGCGCGCCAGGCCAGTCGGGCGGCAGCAGAGCGGCGGGCAGGCCGGGGTCGGTAAACAGGAACTTGCGCCATTCGTACACGAGGCGGCTGCGCGCGGCGAACACGACATCGTCCGGGCTGGCGGGGGCGGCGGCGGCCAGCTCCGCGGCCGTGTGCAGCCAGCGCCGGTAGGCACGGCCCAGGCTGTCCAGATCCACGCCCGGGCGATGAGGCCGAGCGGATCACCGTCGTAACTGGCCGCGAACCGCTCGGCGCGGACATGCCCGGCCCCGAGGATCGCGTCGAGCTCGGGGGAGGGCCGGGGCTGATCCAGGTCGCCTCGTCGATCGGCGCGTAGCCCAGGTAGCCGAGGGCCGCCCGCAGCCGGTCCCGCCGCGCGCGGTCGCGGATCCGCTTGACGACGATGAAATGGCAGCAGCCGTCCCACGCCCGGCTGCCGTGCCAGGGTATCCGGTCGGCGGCCTCATCCAGCCGGCGGACCGCACGGGGGTCAGCTCGTATCCGGCGCGCTCGGGCAGCCCGACCGGGGTCAGCCAGCCCTGGCGTGTCATCCGGGAGACCGCCGTCCGCGGCGGGCGCCGCGATGCCCAGCGGGGCCAGCAGCCGGACCAGCGCGGCGACGGGAGCCTGGCCACCGCGGGAGCGCAGGTGATCCCCGTACAGGTCGAACAGGGCCGATCGCGCGGCCACTTTCCCGCTCTCACCCCGCGTCCGTGCCCGCCGCGTTCAGATGACCGGAACGCTGATCGTTAGCACCGAACGCCGGAACTCTGGATAATAGAGGGATTGATCGAGATGGTTGTGGCTGGCCGGTTGCCGGCCGGCGCCGCGAACCGGTGCCGAAGGCCTCAGCGAGGTCCCGCGCGGCCCCCCGGGGCAGGGAAGGGGATGCAGGATGGCGGCGATGAAGCCGCGGACAGGCGACGGTCCGCTTGAGGTCACCAAGGAGGGCCGCGGAATCGTGATGCGCGTCCCGCTGGAAGGGGGCGGCAGGCTGGTCGTCGAGCTGACGCCCGATGAAGCTGCTGCTCTCGGCGATGCGCTGAAGGCTGTCGGCTGACGTTGGCCATCGTCAGCGGCGTCTCGCTGGAGTCCCTGGCGGGACCGCAGCCCTTCGCCCGATACCTGTCTGCCGTGGCGGACGGGACCGGCAAGCCCGCTGACCTGCTGGCGGTGGCGGTAGAGCCGGATGGCGGCGAGGCGGCGGATCCCGGCCTTGATCAGTACCTGCCCGTGAGCGCGGCCGAGATCATCGCCTCCTACGCGCTGACGGGCGCGGCAGGCGAGGCAGCCGAGACCATTGCCCGGATCGGCCAGCGGGCAGCGCGAGTGGTCTTCCTCGGCGTCGGCGACCGGTCCGCCGCTGCCCTGCGCCGCGCGGGTGCGGCGCAGGGCCGGGTCGGCGACGGCGGCATTGCGGCTAGGCGCGCTTCACTGCGGCGACGAGGCCGCCGCCAAGCGGCAGCAGCAGCGGCACGAGCCGGTCATCGGCCCTGATCTCCTCGCACAACCGGAGGACGGCATCGGCCTCCGGGTCATCGGGGTTCCCGGCTGCCGGGTCCCCGGCCAGTGCGTCACCGGCCAGTGCGTCACCGGCCGTCGCGTCACCGGCCACCGCCTCGGGCAGTGCATTGTCGAACGCCACCACGCCGCCCGGCCGCAGCAGCCGCAGGGCCGCGCTCAGGTACTCCGCGTACTCATGCCGGTCGGCATCGCAGAACACCAGGTCATAGGCACCATCGGCCAGGCGCGGGAGGACCTCGAGGGCCCGCCCGCTGATCAGCCGGTACCGGCTGGAGGCGAACCCCGCGCGGACGAACGCGGCACGGGCCAGCCGCTGATACTCCGGTTCGATATCGACGCTGGTCAGCACCGAGCCCGCACGCATGCCCCGGAGCAGCCAGATGCCTGACGTGCCGCATCCGGTGCCGATCTCGACGACCGCTCGCGCCGCGATGGCAGCAGCCGTGAATCGCAGCATGGCGCCGCTGACGGGATCGACCGGGACGACGCCGCCCACTTCCGCGGCGTCCCGCCGAGCGGAAAGCAGCGGCTCATCCTCGGCCAGGAAGTCGGCAACGTAGGCGAGGGTCCCGTCTGCGCTCGCGATGGCTGCCTCCCGGTGCCCGAGGTTGCGTGCTGGCTGTTACTGCTGTCTGGGTGTACTGCTGCCTGGATGAACGCTTCAGGGCGGCAGCCTAGCGTTCCCGGCGCCGGGCCGGGAACCAGCCGGGCAACGCCGTGCGTTGAGGAATTATCAATGCCGGCAGCATGACAACGGCTTAATCAGGAAGCCTGGGCATCGCTGCGTTGTTAGAAGCGGTAGAGACGGCGAGAGGGGAACGCGGTGGATCAGGCCGGGCCTGCAGCGCCCGCGGTTGCTGACTGGACGCCGCCGAGCTGGGAAGAAGTCGTCCGGGAGCATTCTGCGCGGGTCTACCGGCTGGCTTACCGGCTGACCGGCAACGGCTATGACGCTGAAGATCTGACCCAGGAGGTTTTCGTCCGGGTCTTCCGCTCGCTGTCCAGTTACACGCCCGGAACTTTTGAGGGCTGGCTGCACCGCATCACCACGAACCTCTTCCTGGACATGGCCCGCAGGCGGCAGCGCATTCGCTTCGAGGGCCTCGGCGAGGAGACCGAAGCGCGCCTCGGCGGTGGCGAGCCCACGCCCGCGCAGGCCTTCGACGACCGGCATTTCGACGACGACATCCAGGCTGCCCTGAAGGCGCTCGCGCCCGAGTACCGGGCGGCGGTCATCTTGTGTGACATCGAGGGCCTGTCCTACGAGGAGATCGCCCAGACGCTCGGGATCAAGCTCGGCACTGTGCGCAGCCGCATTCATCGCGGCCGCGCACAGCTGCGCGCAGCGCTTGAGCACCGCCGCCCCCGCCACGTTGCCGTCCAGGCTGTCCCGCGCCCGCGTACGCGAGCGGTACTGCCGCAGGGAGGGCCGTCGTGACCCACCTCGGGCAGCGTCTTTCCGCGCTGATTGACGGTGAGCTCGATCCGGACGACCGTGACCGTGTTCTGGTCCATCTGGCCAAATGCGACGGGTGCCGCGGCGAGGCCATCGCACTCCGGACGCTGAAGCGCCGGATGAGCGCGCTGGGCGACGAGACCGCCGCTGACGGAGCCTTGACCCGCAGGCTGATGGGCCTGGCTTACGCCGAAGAAGGCTTCCTGCCCGCAGGCCGGTTCCCGGCAGCCGGCGCGCAGCTGGCGGCCGCCGGGCCCGGCGGATCCCGCTGGCCCGAGTCGCGGCCGGGCTGGTATTTCGGAGCGGGCGCCGTCGCGGTCTTCCTGGCCGGGATCAGCACCGCTGCCTTCATGGTGGGCGGCTCCGCGCAGGTGCCCGCGCCCAGAGTCACTCCGGCGGTCGACTCGTATTACCTGGAGCACGAGATGGTGACGGGGCTGAGGGTGGCTGGCACACGCCGGGCCGCCGGTGAGCCCGAGACACCGGTCGCGCAGCCGGGGACGTCTTCGCAGTCGGGGACGTCCGCGCCGCAGCCGGCTCAGTCCGCGACCGCCAGGGCCGCCGTGATCCCGTTCGCCCCGGCCGGCGCTGACGCGCTCACAGCCGGGACTGACCAGTACAGCGGCTCGGTGGCCCGGATAAGTCAGTACTTCGGCACAAAGGCAGCGCTGCACTCACCGTGATTCCCCTGGCCCGGTCGCACTGGAAGATAGCGAGCACGGCCGTCGCACTAGGCGTGGCCGGTTCTTGCGCTGCCGCCCTGGCGCTGTCGGCTGCGCCAAGCCCGGCTGCTGTCCGGCGTCCCGGCCACAGTGCGCGGCAGCTCCGGCTATCACCTGGCCGTCGGCTCCCGCGTGCTGATACCGCTGACGCGGTCCTGGGCACCCGGCTGATGAGCCAGGCTGCCGACGCGTGCACGGCCGTGCCCTACAGCGGCGTGCAGGTCGTGGCGTGGTGGGGGCACGGCGTGGCGAGCGCCTCGGTCGTTCAGGTCTGGCATCGCCGGGACGGGTCCACGGTGGCACGAGCGGCCGAGACCGACGGCGCCGAAGCGGGAACTACGCAAGGCCAGGACGCGCAGAGCGCCGCGCAGGAAGACGGCGTCCTGTGGCTGTCGCGCCAGCTGCTGACTCTCATGCAGGCGAACTTCTCGATCGCCTACGCGGGCCGGGCCTCGGTGGACGGCCGGACCGCGCAGATGGTGCAGCTGCGCCGGCCGGACGGCACCCTCGCTGCCACGTTCTGGCTCGACGCTGCTACGAAGCTGCCGCTGCGCCGGGAGATTTTCGACGAGTCTTCCCGCATGATCAGCGAGGATGCGTTCATCAGCGTGGCCATGGGCAACGACGCGGCCGACCCGGCGCCTGATCCCGACGGGCAGCCGTGGACGGCGCCGCTGAGCCGGGCAAGCCTGCGCGCCCTGCGGGCGCGGGGATGGCCGCTGCCGGCCAGGCTGGGCGGCGGCCTGGCCCTGTTCGCGGCCAGTCGCTCCGTCGCCCCGTCGGGCGAAGTGGTCGATTTGTCGTATTCAGATGGCCTGTCGGTCATCTCGCTGTTCGTCCAGCGCGGCCAGCTGCCCGCCGCGATGCCCGGCTGGCACAGCATCCGCACGGGCGGCCATGCTGTTTTTGCCGTTGACCCGGACGAGCGGAGCCTGGCCTGGTCGGCCCGCGGCTTTGTCTACACGGTGATCGCGGACGCGCCGGCGTCCACCGTGAGCGCGGTCGTGGCCACGCTGCCGCATCAGGATCAGGCTGGTTTCTGGGGACGGCTGACCCGCGGTTTCAAGCGACTTGCGTCCTGGGCGAACCCGTTCGGCTGAGCATGCCTACTCCTGTCCCGGATGGGGCAGATATTGCTCACATGGCGGTCGCAAACCGGTACGTAGGCCGTCTCGGGGAGGCCCATGATGTCGCAGGTGCCTGCGTGCTGGGGCATGGGCGAATCATCCAGTGATCAGCATGATACGCCTGTTGCTCCAGATATCACCATAGCCGCGCCGGATCCGGGGGACGAGACCAGCGCGACTGCGCCGGACGGGCAGGCGGCGCTGCCGGATGGCAAGGCCGGGCTGCCGGACGGCCACGCTGGCATGCCGCCGCCGCCCGCCAGGCGGGAGCGACGCGTACTCGTGGCCACGGTCACGGTGGCTCTGGTCGCCGCGCTGATGGGCGCGCTGATGGGCGGTCTCGTCGGGGGATATATCGGCTTCCGGTCGGCGAACAGCGGCCCGCAGCCGGGATTCAGCCTCGGCACGGCGTCACCGGCGCTGACCAACCGGCCGGCCTCGTCGGTCGCGGGAGTCGCCGCCCGGGTTCTGCCGAGCGTCGTCATGATCAGGGTTAACGGGAGCCAGGGCAACGGCTCGGGGTTCATCGTCCGCGGCGGCTACGTCATCACCGATAACCACGTGGTGACCCTGGACGGCCAGGTGCATCACGCGTCGCTTCAGGTCGTCTTTGACGGCGGCACTACCGTGCAGGCGCGGGTGATCGGCCGGGATCCGTATTCTGACATCGCGGTCCTGAAGCCGGATACTGACCGGCCGCTCCCGGCGGTGACACTGGGTAACTCGGGCAGCGTCGAAGTGGGCGACCCGGTGATCGCGATCGGCTCGCCGCTGGGTCTGGCCGGCACGGTCACCAGCGGTATCGTCAGCGCGCTGGACCGGCCAGTGCAGCCGGGCTCGGGTACCGGATCCCCGCAGGTCTTCTACGACGCGATCCAGACCGACGCGCCGATCAATCCGGGCAACTCCGGCGGCCCGCTGGTGAACGGACGGGGCCAGGTCATCGGCGTCGACGCGGCCATCGACACGCTCAGCTCCAATCCGCTGAACGGCTCTCAGGGCGGCAGCATCGGCCTCGGCTTCGCCATCCCGATCAATCAGGCCAGCCTGGTGGCCACCGAGCTCATCCGGACCGGTCATGCCGCCCACGCCGTCATCGGGGCCCTGCTGAACACCTCTTACAGCGGCAGCGGAGCCCAGATCCTCGACACCGTCCCGGCGGTTAGCCCAGGCGGCCCGGCCGCCCAGGCTGGCCTGCGGCCGGGAGACGTCGTGGTGAGGTTCGGCGGCCTGCCGATTAACAGCGCATACGCGCTGCTGGACGCCATCAGGTCCAGGCCGCCCGGGGCGCGGGTGGCCGTGGTCTACCGCAGGAACGGATCGACCATGACCGCGACGCTCAGGCTCGGCTCGGCCTCGTCCTGACCAGGCCGCGCCGACGCCAAAACCCGCTGCGGCAGCTACGCTGGGGTGAGCCCTGTCGGGTCGCTGACCAATGCTGGAGCGCCTAGTGTTCGATCTGAGCATCCTGAAGATCGCGGTCCTTGGCGTGCTCGCGCTGGTGATCTTCGGGCCGGAGCAGCTGCCGAAGATCGCAGGCAACGCCGGGCGGATGCTGCGCGAGCTGCGCCGGATGGCCGAGGGGGCCAAGGCCGACCTGCAGGAGGGCCTGGGCCCCGAGTTCCAGGACTTTGATCTCAACGACCTGAACCCGCGCAACTTCGTCCGCAAGCACCTGTTCGAGGACTTCGACGATGACGGCATGCCGGCCGGGACGGGTCACCAGCCGCGCGAGCCCGGGGGCTCGGTATCGACCGTGACACTGCCGCCCGGCGAGAGCCCGCCCTACGACAGTGAGGCAACCTAGACCGGCGACCCGGCCAGGAGCCATCCCCTATACAGGGACGGCCCAGGCAGGGGCCGGCCGGGGGCGGCGGGCTAGATGACCTATGCGTGGGGATGAGCTGCGGACATGAAGCGAGGGCGTCCATGATCATTGTGTGACGAATGACATTGACACCCTCGCGACCGCACTCTACGTGAAAACCGAGTGCGCCACGAAGTT
>JBKQMG010000051.1:0-67474 GCA_052146815.1 Streptosporangiaceae bacterium
CACCCACAAGGAGCAGGGCAGCATGATCCGCCGGTACATCATCTGGCGCAACACCCACGCCCACGACGAACGGCTCCGCCGCATCATCAACCGGGCAAACGTAGCCTGACACGGCACTAGCTCGCCGGCGGCAGCGCGGCGAGGCGGTCAGCCAGGCGGCCGATCTCGGCCTGGGCGGTGGCGAGCCGGTCACGGTTCTTGGCCACGACCGCGGCGGGCGCCTTCTCGACGAAAGACGGGCTGGCGAGCTTGCGCTGCGCGGCCTGCGCGTCGGCGCGCGCCGCGGCGAGGTCCTTCTCGAGCCGCCGCCGCTCGGCCCCGACGTCGATGCCCGCGGCGGTGTCCAGCTGGACGGTGACGCCCTCGGCCTCGACGGAGGCGGTGGGCGCGAACCCGCCGCCGGGCGGGCTGAGCCGCAGCAGTGACCGGATCCGCGCCTCGTGGGCGGCCAGTGCCGTCGCCTCGATGCCGGCCAGCGCGGCCGGCACGGGCTGGGACGGCCGCAGGCCCTGGTCGGAGCGGAACCGGCGGACCTGGGTGACCAGGCGCATCAGCGCGCCGATCTCGGCCTCGGCGGCGGGGTCCGCGCCGGGAGCCTGACCGGCCCCGGCCAGGGCGGCCGCGCCGGTGCCGGGCGCCTGCTGGCCCGGCCAGCGCGCGATCACGACCGACTCCCCGCCGGTCAGCGCCGTCCACAGTTCCTCGGTGACGAACGGCATCACGGGGTGGAGCAGCCGCAGCAGCCGGTCCAGGACGGAGCCGAGGACCAGCCGGGCGGAGGTGGCCGCCTGCTCGTCCGGCCCGTTCAGCGCGGCCTTGGCCAGCTCCAGGTACCAGTCGCAGAACTCGTCCCAGGCGAAGTGGTAGAGCGCCTCGCAGAGCTTGGCGAACTCAAACTGCTCGAACAGGCCGTCCACCTCGGCCGTGACCGCGGCCAGCCGGGACAGGATCCACCGGTCGGGGACCGACAGCCTGTCCCGCGGCGGGACCGGCTGCCCGGTGATCGCGCCGCTCATCAGCGCGAACCGGGTGGCGTTCCACAGCTTGTTGCAGAAGTTCCGCGAGCCCGCCACCCATTCCTCGCTGACGGCGACATCGCCGCCGGGATTGGCGCCGCGCGCCAGGGTGAACCGGGTCGCGTCCGCGCCGAACCGGTCGATCCAGTCCAGCGGGTCGACGGTGTTGCCGCGCGTTTTGGACATCTTCTTGCCGAACTGGTCCCGGACCAGGCCGTGCAGGGCGATCTGCCGGAAGGGCACGGCCTGGTCGGGACCCTCACCGGACATCGCATACAGGCCGAACATCATCATCCGGGCGACCCAGAAGAACAGGATGTCGTAGCCGGTGACCAGGACGCTGGTCGGGTAGAACGCGCGCAGGTCGGGCGTACCGGCCGGCCAGCCGAGCGTGGAGAACGGCCACAGGCCCGAGGAGAACCAGGTGTCGAGCACATCGGAGTCCTGGCGCCACCCCTCACCGGACGGCGGCTCCTCGTCCGGGCCGACGCAGACGGCCTCGCCCTCGGGCGAGTACCACACCGGAATCCGGTGGCCCCACCATAGCTGGCGGCTGATGCACCAGTCGTGCATGTCGTCGACCCAGTCGAAGTAGCGGGCGGCCATGTCCCGCGGGTAGATCTGCACCCGGTCGTCGCGGACCGCGTCGCCGGCCGCCTTGGCCAGCGGCCCGACCTTGACGAACCACTGCAGCGACAGGCGCGGCTCGACGGTGGTGCCGCACCGGCCGCAGTGGCCCACGGCGTGCACGTACGGGCGCCGCTCGGCCACCACCCGGCCCTCGGCCCGCAGCGCCGCCAGCACGGCGGGCCTGGCCTCGAACCGGTCCAGGCCCTCGAACGGGCCCGGCGCGGTGATGACCGCGCGCTCGTTCATGATCATGATCGCGGGCAGGTCGTGCCGGCGGCCGATCTCGAAGTCGTCGGGATCGTGCGCGGGCGTGACCTTGACGGCGCCGGTGCCGAACTCCGGGTCCACGTGCGGGTCGGCGACTACCGGGATCATCCGGCCGGTCAGCGGCAGCGCGACCTCACGGCCGACCAGGTGGCTGTAACGCGGATCGTCCGGGTGCACGGCCACGCCAGTGTCGCCGAGCATCGTCTCGACCCGGGTCGTGGCCACGACGATCGCGTCCTCGCCGTCGCCGTACCGGACCGACACCAGCTCGCCCTCGTCATCGGAGTGCTCGACCTCGATGTCGGACAGCGCCGTCAGGCACCGCGGGCACCAGTTGATGATGCGCTGGGCCCGGTAGATGAGGCCGTCGTCGAACAGCCGCTTGAACATCGTCTGCACGGCCCGGCTGAGGCCCTCGTCCATCGTGAACCGCTCGCGCGTCCAGTCGACGCCGTCGCCGAGGCGGCGCATCTGCCCGAGGATCCGGCCGCCGGACTCCGCCTTCCATTTCCAGACGCGCTCGACGAACGCCTCGCGGCCGAGGTCGTGGCGGCTCAGGCCGTCCCTGGCCAGCTCGCGCTCCACCACGTTCTGGGTGGCGATCCCGGCGTGATCCATGCCGGGGACCCAGAGTGCGTTGTACCCCTGCATCCGGCGTCGGCGGACCAGCGCGTCGATCAGCGTGTGATCGAGGGCGTGCCCGATATGCAGGGAGCCGGTCACGTTCGGCGGCGGGATCACGATCGTGAAGGGCGGGGCCGGCGAATGCGGATCGGCGGTGAAGTAACCGGCCGCTACCCAGCCCTCGTAGCGGCGCGTCTCCACGTCGGCGGGCGAATACTGCGGCGGTAGCGGCGGGTGCGGTGCGTCGGTCACGTCAGGTGAGTCTACGTAGTTGTCCGGTGCCGCGCGGCCGGGGCAGGCAGGGAGCCTCGCCTGCCGTGGACCGGATCGGCGGTCCCGGCGTCACCGGCTCCTCATCTTGGCGGCCGCCTGGCGGCGGCCCGGTCGCGGTCTGCAGAGCGGCGCCGGGCGGCCGCCGGATCGGGTGCTGCGCCGCGTCATAACAGCACGGCGGCAGCCTGCGTACAAGTCAGTCACTGACCGATGCCCGCCGTGGATCTGCGGCGCACGGGCGTGTAACAGTGAACGGAACCGTCGCGCGCGGCCTGCGGCGGTGCACAGGGGAAGCGAGGTGATGAAGACCCGTGCGCAGATCGCCTGTCATCGTCCGGCGCGTACTCCCCCATCGGCTGGCCCTGATCGCCGCGCTGCTGACGGTTACCCTCGCCGCGGCGATCCTCGCCGCGCTCGCCTCGTTCTCCGCCACCGTGACCACCTATGCGGTCCGCACCTCGCTGTCCGGCAATCCCGGCACCGACATCTCGGTCACCGCATCGGTGACTTCCCCGGCGGCAGCAGCCCGCGGCCAGGAGCTGGTCGTCCGGTCGCTGCGCAGCGCACTGCCCGGCGTCCCGGTCGCCCTCTGGGGCAGCGAGTCCTCTGACTATCTCGACATCCTGACCGGTGCCGGGCGGGCCGCGCAGGCCCACGTAATAGCCCTGTCCGCCCTGCCCGGCCACGCCGCCCTGCTGGCCGGATCCTGGCCGCGGGTGACCGGCCCGGCCAGCACCCCGGCCGGCCTGACGCCGGCGGCCGCGCCGGTCGCGCTCGCCCGGAGCCTGCATCTGGCTCCCGGCTCGACGCTGCGGCTGCGGGCCAGTGTCAGCGGGGCCGCTGCCAAGATCCGGATCACCGGCATCTTCCGCGCGCTGCACCCGGCTAGCGCCTACTGGCTGCTGGACCCGCCGGCCGCAGGGGTGCAGCACACGGGTGGCTTCACGGTTTATCCGCCGCTCGTCACCACGTTCCCGGTCCTGGCGGGCAGCGGCATTCCTGTTTCCTCCGCGTCCTTCGCCGCGGCCCCCGCAGTCAGCCGGATCAGGGCGGCAGGCCTGAATCAGGCCGCGGTCACGCTGCAGTCCGGCCTCAGCGCGCTGGGCCGCTCGCCACGCCTGCCCGAGGCGACGATCACCACAGGTCTGCCGGGCCTGCTGGCGGGGCTCGGCACGGCTCTGGTGGTCGCTCGGTCGCAGCTGGCGATTGGCGTCCTGATCCTGCTGGTCATCGCCGGGGCAACGCTGGCGCTGTCTGCCGGGATGCTCAGCGCCCAGCGCCAGGCGGAAACGGCCCTGCTGCGCTCGCGCGGAGCCTCCCGCGGCCAGCTCGTGCGCACCGGGCTCGCCGAGGCCGCCCTGCTTGTCCTGCCCGCCACCGTGGCCGGGCCGCTGCTCGGCGGCCTCGCCCTTCCGCTGCTGGCCCGCCGGGGCCCCCTGACCGGAAGCCGCCTGCGGCTGCCGGTGGTCTTTCCGGCGGTGGCCTGGGTGGCGGCGGCCGCCGTGGCCGCGGGGTGCCTGCTGATCCTGGCGCTGCCGTGGCTGCGCGCGGGCGGGTCACCGGTGCGCGAGCGGGTCAGGCGCGCCCGCCGCGGCGCGCTCACCGCAGCCACCCGTGCCGGAGCCGACCTGGCCCTGCTGGCCCTGGCCGTGCTGGCCGGGTGGCAGCTGGCCCACCATGCCGCGGCAGTCTCGGCCGGGCTGGACGGGTCGATCGGCGTGGACCCGGTGCTGGTCGTTGCCCCGGTGCTGGCCCTGACCGCCGGCGCTGTCGTCATGCTGCGGCTGCTGCCGCTGGTGGTGCGGCTCGGTGACCGGGCCGCCGCCCGGGGCCGACGGCTGACCGCCGCCGCCGCGGCGTGGCAGGTCAGCCGCCGGCCGGTCCGGCAGGCCGGCCCCGTTCTGCTTGCGGTGCTGGCCGTGGCCATCAGCGTGCTGGCGGTGTCGCAGTGGAGCAGCTGGCAGCGGTCGGCGCAGGACCGGGCCAGCTTCGCGACCGGCGCCGACGCACGTGTCAACCTGCTCCCGGCGGCGCCGCTGCCCGTCGGCCGGGTGGCTGATCTGACGGCCGGCCCGGCCGTCCGCGACAGCACGCCGGCGGTGCGGGCACCGATCGGGCTGTCGAGTTCCGCCACCGCGACGCTGCTGGCGCTGGACGCCCGCCAGGCCATGTCGGTGGCGGCGATCCGGCCGGATCTGGTCGGCGGCTCCCCGAAGGCGATGCTCGCGAAGCTCGCGCCAGGACCCGCGGCAGGCAGGCCGGTGCCCGCCCGCCCGGCGCGGCTGCTGGTCACCGCCGCGCTGCGGGCGCACGTGGTGGGGACGCCTGAGCTGTTCGTCCAGCTGACGGACGCGTTTGGCATCTGCTATCAGGTGCGGGCCGGGGCGCTGCCAGCCAATGGCAGCAGGCACCGGCTTACTGTTCCGGTCGCCCCGGCCGGCAAGGCCGCTTACCCGCTGCGCATCAGCGGGTTCAGCCTGCAGTACCTCATGCCAGCCCGGCCGCCAGGCAGCGCCGTGCTGCTGGTCACGTCGGTCCGCGGCGCCGCCACCATGACCGGCGCGTTCGGGCGGCCGTTCGCGGCGGGCCGCGCGGGCCAGGCCCTGTCGGGCTCGACTACCACCGACGTCGGCGAGGTCGGCTCCTCCCCGCGCGTCATCAGCGCTGCAGTGAACGGCGCTTTCCTGCGGGTGGAGTTCGCGCCGGGCGCCGGAGTCTTCCCGGCTACCTTCGGTGCGGGACCCACCCCGATGCCGGCGTCGGTGAGCGTCACCCCGGCGGTGCCGCGCTTGCTGCCGGCTGCTGCGACCAGCGCCTTCGTCGCAGCCAGCGGTCACGGACTCGGCAGCCGCGTGCCCGTCAGCGTAGGCGGGACTACCGTGACGGTCAGGATTGTCACCGTCATCAGCGGTTTCCCCACCATCAGCGGGCCGAGCGGCGGGCTGATCGTCGACCAGGCCCGGCTGCAGCAGGTGCTGGCCGACATGGGCGCACAGCCGCAGCCGGTAACCGAGTGGTGGCTGCGCACCAGCGGCCGCCTGTCGCGACGGACGCTGCCGCCCGGCGCCATGCTCACCGAGCGCGCGGCGATGGCCAGGGGGCTGACGGCCGACCCGCTCGGGGCGGCACCGCAGCTGGCCATGCTCGCGATCGCAGTCGCGGCGCTGATCCTGGCGGCGGCCGGATTCCTGGTCGCTGCGGCCACGGCCCGGGAGCGGGCGAGGGACCTGGCGCTGCTTGCCTCCCTGGGCGCTACCCGGCGCCAGCTGACCCGGCTGCTGTGCCTGGAGCAGGCGCTGCTGTCGGTCCCGGCCGCGGCGGCCGGGCTTGTGCTCGGCGTGCTGCTGGCGCAGCTCGTCGTCCCGGCGGTGACCCTCAGCTCGGCCGGAGCGCGGCCGGACCCCCCGGTGCTGGTCCTGGTGCCGCTGGCGGTGCCGGCGGTCGTGGCCCTGGTCATCGCCGCCGCGCCCGTGCTCATCGCGGCGTTCGGTGCGGGCAGCCGGGCGAGCCTGACGGCTAGCGTCCGGGTCGAGGTACCCGCATGACGGCCGGCCGTCACCAAACCCCTCGCGCCGTGAGCCAGCGGCCGGTGCGAGGTCGGCTGCGGCGGTTCCTGACCGGCCCGGCTGGCCCCGGACCGGCCTGGGCACTGGCGCTCGTCGCCCTGCTCAGCGCCTTCATCGCGGTAGGCGGTCCGCGATACCTCGCGGCGCTGCAGAACAGGGCGCTTGCGCAGACCCTGCAATCAGCGGGGCAGTTCGGCATTTCCGCCGCCATCAGCTGGCACATCATCGGCGTCGGTCGGCAGGCGCAGTTCCCCGCCGCGGGCATCGACGGGGTCGGCCGTGCCATCGGCGGCCAGATCCGGCCGCCCCTGCACTCCCCGCCCGCGCAGTACTGGAACGGGCTGACGACGCCGTTCGAGTCAGCCAGGAACGCGCCGGCCGGAACCATTCTCAGTTCCCTGGAGCCAATGCTCGAGGTTGCCTACCGAAGCCGCCTGCCCCGGCATGCGCGGCTGATCTCCGGGTCGTGGCCGCAGGCCGCGGCGGCCAGGCGGCCAGGCCAGCAGGCCGTGGTCTTGCAGACCGCCGTGACGCGAACGACGGCGCGCCGGCTCGCCCTGCGGGTCGGCAGCCAGTTCTCGCTCGTCCGCGGCCCCGAGCTGCCCGCCAGCGACCCGCCGGTAGTGCTGAAGGTGACTGGGATAGTCCGGCCGGCGGACCCGTCGGCGGCCTTCTGGACCGCTGACCCGGCGCTGGCGGTTCCTAGCGTGCTGGAGAGCAAGCACGGGCCGCGCTGGCAAACCGGGATGTTCGTCCCCCCGGCCGAGCTGGCCGCCCTCGAGAGCGCCTGGACGCAGGGCACTGTGCAGCTGCAGTGGCAGTACCCGCTGTCCGTCCGGGCACTGACGATGGCGCAGGTACCCGCGGTGACGCAGGCTATGGCCAAAGTGGCGACCGGCGCAGCGGCGGCCATGCTGGCGGCGCCGGGCCTGCCCGCCGGGTTCGGTGGCATCGCGGGCACCCCGAGCGTTTCCGTAGACGGAGCCGGCGTCCTGGCTGACTTCTCTGCTGAGGAGGCGGCCGTCGGCGCGACCGCGTCGCTTCTTACTTTCGGGCTGTTCGCTGTCACCCTGATCCTGCTGATGGTCTGCGCGCTCGTCGTCGCCGCGGCCTACCTCGACGAGATGACGCTGATCCGGGCCAGGGGGGGGAGCACCCGGCAGGCGGCCGCGCGGACCGCGGCGAGGACCGCCGCGATCGCAGGGCCATGGCTGGCCGCGGGCGCGGTGCTGGCGGTGCTGGCTGTTCCCGGCGGCGGCAACCCGGCCAGCTTGCCGCTGCTGGCCGTCGCCGCCGCGTTCACCCTGGCGGCCCCGGCCGCGGCGGTCGGATGGGAGCACCGCGGGCCCCGGTCGCTGGCTGCCGCCCGCCGCGGCGACGTGGTGACCCGGCGCCGCTCGCCGCGCCAGGTCATCGCCGAGGCATCTCTGCTGGTCGCGGTGGCCGGCGCCGCGGTCGCACTGCGCCAGCGTGGCCTGGCGCCGGGGACTTCCGACCCCTACATCAGCTCCGCGCCGGTCCTGGTGGCCCTGGCGGCGGGCCTGGTCGCCGCCTGGATCTACCCGGTTCCGCTGCGCCTGTTGCTGCGGGTCAGCGCCGCCCGGCGGGGCGCCGTCGGGTATCTCGGCATCGCCCGGGCCGCCCGCTCGCGGCCCGGCACGGTACTCCCGGCCCTGGCCCTGGTGGTGGCGCTGGCCGTTATCGCGCTCGGCGGCACCATCCGGGCGGCGGTCAGCCGCGGGCAGGTGGCCGCTTCCTGGCGCCGGGTGGGCGCAGACGCGATCATCCAGCGCATCGGAGCCCAGCAGGACGTCGGAGCCGCCGCACAGCACGCGATCGCGGCCGTGCCGGGGGTCAGGGAGGCCTGCCCCGTTTATATCGCTCCGCCTGGATCCATTGAAGCGGGAAACCTGCTGGTCAGCGACACTGTCAGCGTGTCGACAGGGGTGATCCTGGCGGAGCCCGGCTGCTATGCCGGGCTGGTAGCCCGGACGCCCTGGCCGGCGTTCCCGTCTCCTCGCCTGCTGGCCAGGCGCGAACCGGGCGCAGCGGTGCCGGTCATTGCCACGCCCCGGCTCGCGGCGACCGTGCGGAAGGGAGCGGACCGGCTGGCCTTCGCCAGCAGCCTGGTCACTATTCACGTGGCCGGGACAGTCGCCAGCACCCCGGCGCTGCCCGGCGGCGGCCCCTTCGTGGTCATGCCCGCGTGGGCGACGCCCCGGTTCCAGGCGAGCACGAGCCCCGACACGCTGCTGCTCGGCGGCGGCAGCATTGACATGCCCGCACTGCGGGCCGCGGTCCGCCGGACGCTGCCGGGCGGCGTGATCACTTCCCGTGCCGCCGCGGTTCAGGCGATCGCCGATTCTCCGGCCGTCCGCGGATCGCGATCGCTGTTCCTGCTCAGCGTCGTGGCCGGGGCCGCGTGCTGCGTGGCCGCTGTGCTGCTCGGCCTGCTGCTGTCCGGGCGCGACCGCACTCGTCTGGCCGCCTGGCTGGCCGCTCTCGGCATGACCGATCGCCAGAGCCGCCGGCTTGCCTTCCTCGACGCGCTGCCCATGGTGCTGATCGCGGTCGTCGGCGCCGAACTCGCCGGCGCGGTCCTCGGCCAGGTGGTCGGCCCGGCGCTCGATCTGTCGGTGCTGACCAGCTCAAGCGCCTCGGTCCCCGTTCAGCCCGATCTGCTGGCCCTCGTCGTCCCGGCCGTCGGCGTGATCGCCCTGGTCGCGGCGATCACGGCCGGGCAGTCCCTCACGACCCGCAGGCGCGCGAAGGTCGGCGTGCTGCGGCTGGACGAAGGCAGGTGACTAGCGTGGAACAGACGTCCATCGACGAGCTGACCGGCCGGCATGACCCGGCCGGCCTTAGCGGCGCCAGACCGCGCTCCGCTCCGGCTGATCGCGCCGTGATCGCCTGCGAGCGGCTGGTGCGCATCTACTCGGTCGCGGGCATTGAGGTCCAGGCCCTGCAGGGCCTGGACCTGCTCATCGATCCCGGTGAGCTGACTGCCCTGGTCGGCGCGTCCGGGAGCGGAAAATCCACTCTGCTGAACATCCTGGCTGGCCTGGACACCCCGACCGCCGGCCAGGCCAGGGTCGCCGGCCACGACCTGCTGACTATGGGGAGCCGAGATCGGCTGGCCTACCGGCGCGGCACGGTGGGTTTCCTATGGCAGCAGACCAGCAGGAACCTGTTCTCGCATCTGACCGCCAAGGAGAACGTCACGCTGCCCATGCGCCTAGCCGGGCTGGGCCGCGCCGAGCGTGCGCGCCGCACCAGCGAGCTGCTGGACGTACTGAGCGTCGGTTACTGCAGCGACCGGACGCCCGCGCAGATGTCCGGCGGGGAGCAGCAGCGAGTCGCCATCGGCGTCGCGCTCGCCAACCAGCCCGCGGTCCTGCTGGCCGACGAGCCGACCGGCGAGCTGGACAGCGAGACCGCCGACCAGGTCTTCGCGGCCATGCGAACCGCCAACGCCGAGCTCGGCGTGACTATCCTGGTCGTCACCCACGACCAGCAGGTCTCCGCGCAGGTCCGCAGGACGATCGCGATCAGGGACGGGCAGATCAGCACCGAGGTCCTGCGGCGGACAACCACCGACGAGCACGGCCGCGAGTCGGACGTCGCGCAGGAGTACTCGGTGCTGGACCGGGCCGGCAGGCTGCAGATACCGCGCGCCTTCATCAATTCCCTCGGCATCCGGGATCGGGTGCGCCTGGCCCTCGAACCCGACCACGTGGGCGTATGGCCGGACGCCAGTCATCAAAGCGGACAGGAGCACGCATGACGGCGGTCAGCACGGACGCCCGGCCGGGCACGATCATTGCCCGCCTGGAATCGGTCACCCGTGACTTCGGCACCGGCCACACCGCGGTGCACGCACTGCGCGGGGTCTCGCTGACGGTCACCCGCGGCGAGCTGGTCGCGCTGCGCGGAAAGTCCGGCTCGGGCAAGAGCACCCTGCTGTCCATCATCGGCGGGCTGGACCGGCCCAGCACCGGCCGGGTGGAGGTGGCGGGACAGGATGTCACGGCGATGAGCGCCGATCAGCTGGCGGGGCTGCTGCGTGAGACGGTCGCGTTCATCTTCCAGTCGTTCGGGCTGATCCCGATCCTGTCCGCGGCCGAGAACGTGGGCCTGCCGATGCGCCTCGCCCGCCGCGATCCGGCGGTCCGGGAACAGCGCGCCCGGGCGCTGCTCGGCCTGGTGGGCCTGGAGGGCCGCGCGGACCAGCGCCCGTTTGAGCTGTCCGGCGGCGAGCAGCAGCGCGTCGCGATCGCCCGCGCCCTGGCCAACAGCCCGCAGCTGCTGCTGGCCGACGAGCCCACCGGGCAGCTGGACTCCGAGACAGCAGCGCAGATCATGCGACTCATCCGCAGCATCGTGCATGACGAGGGCATCACCGCGATCGTCGCGACCCACGACCCGCCGCTGATTAACCTGGCGGACCGCGTCGTCACCATGAAAGATGGCGTGCTGACGTCCTGAGCACCCGGTCAGCCCGCGTGGCCTGCACTGCGGCGGGCCACTGGCCCGGCGCCCGGCGCCTCAGGCCGACTTCTCCCGCGGCGTCCGGCGGGCGACGTCCCGCGGCACGAGCGTGGGGTTGACGTTCTCCAGGACTGCCTCGCGGGTGATGACCACGCGCTCGACGTCCTTGCGGCTCGGCACCTCGTACATCACCGACAGCAGGACTTCCTCGAGGATCGCGCGCAGCCCGCGGGCGCCGGTGCCGCGCAGGATCGCCTGGTCGGCCACCGCTTCCAGCGCGTCGTCGGTGAACTCCAGGTCGACGCCGTCGAGCTCGAACAGCCGCCGGTACTGCCGGACCAGCGCATTGCGCGGCTCGGTGAGGATCTGGATCAGCGCCTCGCGGTCGAGGTTGTGCACGCTGGTGATGACCGGCAGCCGGCCGACGAATTCGGGGATCATGCCGAACTTGAGCAGGTCCTCGGGCATGACGTCGGCGAACGGGTCAGCCAAGGGCTTGTCGGTCTTGACCCGCAGGACCGCGCCGAAGCCCATCCCGCTGCGGCCGACCCGGTGCTCGATGATTTTCTCCAGGCCCGCGAAGGCGCCACCGCAGATGAACAGCACGTTGGTGGTGTCGATCTGGATGAACTCCTGATGCGGGTGCTTGCGGCCGCCCTGCGGCGGAACCGACGCCGTGGTGCCTTCCAGGATCTTCAGCAGCGCCTGCTGGACGCCCTCGCCCGAGACATCACGGGTGATCGACGGGTTCTCGCTCTTGCGGGCGATCTTGTCGATCTCGTCGATGTAGATGATGCCGGTCTCGGCCTTCTTGACGTCGTAGTCAGCGGCCTGGATGAGCTTGAGCAGGATGTTCTCGACGTCTTCGCCGACGTAGCCAGCCTCGGTCAGTGCCGTCGCGTCCGCGATGGCGAACGGGACGTTCAGCAGCCGGGCCAGGGTCTGGGCCAGCAGCGTCTTGCCCGAGCCGGTCGGGCCGAGCAGCAGGATGTTGGACTTCGCCAGCTCGACGCCGTCCTCACCGGGCCGCTCGCCACCGGACTGGACGCGCTTGTAGTGGTTGTAGACCGCGACGGACAGGCCCTTCTTGGCCTTGTCCTGGCCGATGACGTACGAGTCAAGGAACTCGTAGATCTCGCGCGGCTTCGGCAGGCTGTCCCATTTGAGCTCCGGCGGCTCCGCGAGCTCTTCCTCGATGATCTCGTTGCAGAGGTCGATGCACTCATCGCAGATGTAGACACCTGGCCCGGCGATGAGCTTCTTAACCTGCTTCTGGCTCTTCCCGCAGAATGAGCACTTCAGCAGATCACCGCCATCGCCGATGCGTGCCACCCAGATACTCCTTTGCCCGGGCCGCCGGCCGGCGGCCTGTTCAGCCGCCAGCGGCGGGAGCCTTCAACGGAACATCTCCGCGTAGGACATTGACGGTACCGCGTCAGCGGCCCTTGTTGTGGCTGAAGGACCTCCGCCGCCGGCGCGCCGGCGGCGGACCTGTCCATTCGCTTAAGAAGACACTACCTCGGTCCTGCGCTTCAGCATCGTCAGAACCTCATCCACCATGCCGTAGTCCTTCGCCTCCGCGGCGGTGAAGAACTTGTCGCGCTCGATGTCGCGGCGGATCTCCTCCTCGGCGCGGCCGGTGTGGCTGGCGAGGACGCGCTCCATCGAGGTGCGCATCCGGAGGATCTCCCTGGCCTGGATCTCCAGGTCACTGGACTGCCCGTAGCCGCTCTCGACCGCGGGCTGGTGGATCAGGATCCGGGAGTTCGGCAGCGCCATCCGCTTGCCCTTGGTCCCGGCCGCGAGCAGCACCGCGGCCGCCGACGCGGCCTGGCCCAGGCAGAACGTCTGGATCTCCGGCTGGATGTACTGCATGGTGTCGTAGATCGCCATCATCGACGTCATCGACCCGCCCGGCGAGTTGATGTACATCAGGATGTCACGATCGGGATCAATCGACTCCAGCGTGATCAGCTGCGCCATCACGTCGTTAGCCGACGCGTCGTCGATCTGCACGCCGAGGAAGATGATCCGCTCCTCGAACAGCTTGTTGTACGGGTTCATCTCCTTGATCCCGTACGACGTCCGCTCAACGAACGACGGCAGCACGTACCTGGCCACGGCCGGAAGTGCAGCCGGCCGGCTACCTGCGTTCACTTTGCCCTCCATGTTTCGGTCCGCCAGCGTCACGAGACCGGGCCCTCAGTCGGCACCTCGATGGCGCTGCGCACTACGTGATCGACAAATCCGTAGTCCCTGGCCTCATCCGCGGTGAACCAGCGGTCCCGGTCGGAGTCGATCTCGATCTGCTCGACGGTCTGCCCGGTGTGCATCGCCGTCCGCTCGGCCAGGACGCGCTTGAGATAGAGAATCTGCTCGGCCTGGATCCTGATGTCGGTCGCGGTCCCGCCGATGCCGCCGTGCGGCTGGTGCAGCAGGACCTGAGCGTGCGGCATGGCGTAGCGCTTGCCCGCAGTTCCGGCACACAGCAGGAACTGGCCCATCGACGCGGCCATCCCCATCGCGTAGGTGGCGACATCATTCGGCACGTACTGCATCACGTCGTAGATCGCCAGGCCCGCGCTGACCGAGCCGCCCGGCGAGTTGATGTACAGGCTGATATCGCGGTGCGCGTCCTCAGCGGCAAGCAGCACCAGTTCGGCAGAGATCCGGTTGGCGAGCTCATCGTCGATCTGCTGGCCGAGGAACACGATCCGGTGCCGCAGCAGCCGCTGGAAAAGCTGGTCCCCCAGCGGCATGACCTGCTCAGCAGTCCGCGCGAGTACGCTCGCCGGCCGCTGATCGTCAGGCGGCGTGGTCACGGTGCCCTCCTCGTTGTGTTGTCCCGCACCTTGTCTTGACAGTGACCATAACGCTCGGCCACAGGCGCTAAGTCCGCCGCCGGCGCCTGTTCGCTGTCGGCGCAGGCGCACGCCGCCCTCAGGGCTGCCGCTGCCTGGCCGGACTACTCGCCGGCGTCCGCGCTGTCCTCGGCGGGCACGGCAGCCTCCTCGGCCGCGCTGCCAGCCTCGGCGGCGGGGCTGACGGCCTCGCCGTCAGTGTCCGCGCCGCCCTCGGGCTCCGCGGTGCCCTCGGACTGCCCGGCCGCGTCGTCCTCAGGCGCCGCCGGGGTCAGGTCGATCACATTCCCGGCCTCGTCGGTGACCTTAGCCCGGTGGGCGATCAGAGCGAGTGCCTTGGACCGCACTACGTCCGCGACGACGGCGCCCAGCTGGCCCCGGTCGGTCAGCTCCCTGGCCAGGCGGTCGGGCGGCACGCCGATGCGGTAGGCCTGCTCGGTGACGTAGGAGCTCAGCTCCTGCTCGGTGACGCCGATTTCTTCCTGCAGGGCGAGCTTGTCCAGGATGAACCCGGCCTTGACCGAACGGCGGGCATCCTCGTCGAAGTCGGCTTCCAGCTGCTCGCTGGTCTTGCCGATGACCTCGAGGTAGGTGTCCAGCGTGGCGTTCGACTGCTCCAGCCGGTCCGCCAGCGACTGCCGCCGCTGCTCGATCTCCGCGTCAATGACCCGCTCGGGCAGCGGGATCTCGACCCTGCTCAGCAGCGCGTCCAGGGCCCGCTCGCGGGCCTGGGCCACCTGGCCGGACCGGCGCGCGTTCTCCAGCTGCTCGCGGGTGCTGGCCCGCAGCTCGCCGATCGTGTCGAACTCGCTGGCGGACTGGGCGAACTCGTCGTCGAGCTCGGGCAGTTCCTTGACCTTGACGCTGTCCACCGTCACGCTGACGTCGGCCGTCTGGCCGGCCAGCGTCCCGCCCGCCAGCTCGGCCGCGAACGTGCTGGTCTCGCCGGCCGCCATGCCCGCCAGCGCCTCGTCCAGGCCGTCCAGCATGTTGCCGCTGCCGACCTCGTAGGAGATCCCGCTGGCCTGCGCGTCCTCGACAGGCTTGCCGTCTACCGAGGCGGCCAGGTCCACCGAGACAAAGTCGCCGTCCTGCACGGCGCGGTCCACGCCCTTGAGCGAGGCGAACCGCTCCCGCAGCGTGCCCAGGTACTCTTCCACGTCATCAGGAGTCACCTCGGCGTTGTCGACCGTGACCGGCATCCCGTCGAGGTCAGGCAGCTCGAACGCGGGCCGGATATCCACCTCGGCGGTGAAGGCCAGCAGCTGGTTGTCGTCGAGCCTGGTGATCTCCAGGTCCGGCTGGCCGAGGGCGGCGACCTCCTTCTCGGCCAGCGCCTTGCCGTACAGCTCGGGCACGGCCTCGTTGACGGCCTGCTCCAGCACCGCCCCGCGGCCGACCCGCTGGTCGATGATCCGCTGCGGTACTTTGCCGGGCCGGAACCCCGGAATGCGGACCTGCCGGCCGACTTCGCGGTAAGCGTGATCGAGGCTGGTCTTGAGCTCTTCGAACGGAACCTCGACTGTGAGCTTGACCCGGGTCGGGCTGAGCTCTTCGACGTCGGTCTTCACGGCAGGGTCACTCCCTCGGGCTGCCATGCCCAGCGGGGCTCCTGGGGGCGCCCTGGCATGGATGGTCACTCACGGCTACGGCGGCCAAGTCTAGGGCAGACCTGGCGCGCTCAGCCGGGCGCGGCCGGTGCTCGGCCCCGCGGCCGCCCGGCCGCCGGCTGCTAGAGCAGCCCGAGCTGGCGTCCCCTGGCGATGGCCTGCCTGCGCGAGGCCACCTCAAGCTTGCGGTAGACCGAGCGCAGGTGGGTCTTCACCGTGTTGATCGACAGGAACAGCGCCTCGGCGATCTCCTGGTTGGTCATCTGGGAGGGCAGGAACCGCAGCACGGCGATTTCGCTCTGGGTCAGCGCCTCCGCCTGCCCGGGCGCTGCCTCGGCGCGATGCAGCTGGCTGTCGAACCGCTCTAGGATCCGGCCAGCGAAATTTGCGCACGGGCTAGTCGGCGGCACCAGCACGGTGATCGCGGAGCGGGCCGCCTGGCCCGCGTCCAGGAAGACCCGGTAGGCCTGATCGTGCTCGGCCAGCGCAAGCGCCTGGCCCAGCAGCTCAGCCGCCGCTGCGGGGGCGCCGAGCCGCCGGTGGGCGATCGCGCCGGCCACCAGGGCGGCGATCTTGACGGGCGCCGTGACCGCGTCGGCGGCGCTGTCCAGGCAGGTCCGCAGGGCGGCCAGCGCCCCGTCAAAATCGGCTTCGCTGATCAGCAGCGCGGATCGCAGCAGCGCCGCCTGGAGCGCCACTGTGCCCTGCTGGTGCGCGACTGTGCCCTGCTGGTGCGCGACAGGGTCCGGCCGTCGGGCGAGCGCAGCCGCCTCCAGGTGCGCTGCCTCCAGGTGCGCCAGGGCCGCGTGAGCGCGGACGGTGTCGCCGCTGCGCACGGCGATCTCGCTGTCCAGGAGGGCGAGCGGCGCGTCCAGCCGCCCGTCGCCCTCGGCCCAGGTATCCCGCAGCCGCAGCAGCAGGCCCCGGGCGCCGGTCGCGTCCGCGCCGGCGAGCGCCACGCGGGCCCGCGCGAGGGCGGCCACCACGGGCGCCAGCGGCTCCCCCGGAAGCTGCCGGAAGGAGCACTGCTCCGCCTCGTCCAGCAGCCGGCGAGCACCGGGCAGGTCGTCGCGGGCGAGGCAGACGTGGGCGGACGCGAGCGCGGCCAGGCAGGCGGACGCCTCGCTGGCCGTTCCCGCGGCGGACGCGCCCGCGGGGGCCGACAGCTCGGACGCGGCCTGACGGGCGGCGGTCAGCTCGCCGTCCCACGCCAGGGCCAGGGCGAGCCATCCGCGCGCCCGGGCCCGCAGCTCGCCGAGGCCGCCCGCGGCCAGCTGCCGGTCAGCCTGCTTCAGGGCGCGGCGGGCCGCCCAGGTGTCCCAGCTGCTCAGCTGGGCCGTTCCGAGCGCAAACCAGAACAGCCCGGCGGCCCGGTGCTCGGCCGCCGGACCGCTCCCCGGCGGCTGCGCGGCGCTCAGGCGGCTTTCGGCCAGGGCGCTGATCTCGGCGCCGGGTGCGCCGGCGGTCGCCATGACCTGCAGTGCCGCCAGCGTCAGCTCGAGCACGGCCCGGCCGGCGCGGGCGCGGCGCCGCAGCGCCGCCGCGGCGCGGTCCAGATGCTGCGCCGCCTCGTCGGGGTCGCCGTTGCACAAGGCAGCCGCCGCTAGCGCCATGGCCACGGCCGGATCGCCGGCGCGGCGATCGGGCGGGAACAAGGCGAGTACCTTGTCCACTGCTGCCGGGTCCGCGGCCAGGAGCGCGGCGATCCCCGCCTCGGCCAGCACCTGGCCGGCGTAGTCCCAGTCTCCGGCCTCGGCCGCCGCGCGCACCGCGGCCAGCGTCTGACCGCGGTCGGCGTGCCAGCGCGCCACCCGGCCGAGCAGAACCGGGATCTCTCGCGGCCGTTCCCTGCGCAGCTGGGCCATCAGGACATCGCGCAGCAGCGGGTGATAGCGGTAGCTGCCATGATCGTCGCCGAGGGCCTCGACGAAGCTGTTCTCCCGGCTGAGCCGTTCCAGCGTGCGGGCGCCGCCGGGCTCGCCCGTGAGGGCGTCGGCCAGGTCGCCGGTCATCTGCTCAGTGACGCTGGTGCGCAGCATCAGCAGCCGGGCCTGCGCCGGCTGGCGCCCGAGCACCTCGTCCCAGAGATAGTCGGTGATGATCGGCTGGTCACCTGCGATGCGAGCCAGCGCGGCGCCGTCCTGCGGGGAATCCCGGACGCTCATGGCGGCCAGCCGCAGCCCCGCCATCCAGCCCTCGGTGCGGCGCAGCAGCTCATCACGCTCGGCCGCCGTCACGCCTAGGCCCAGCATCGCGAAGTACGCATCCGCCTCCTCGATGGTGCAGGCCAGGTCTGCTGCTCCGATGTCAGCCAGCTCGCCGGCCACGCGCAGCCGGGCGAGCTGAAGCTGCGGCGGGCACCGGCCGGCCAGGATCAGGCGCAGCATCGGCGGGGCGTGCCGGATCAGCAGGTCGAGACCCGGAAGCACCGGACTGCCGACGAGCTCGTGCACGTCATCGAGGACGACCGTCACCGGTTCGGTGAGCAGCTGAGCAGCCTCGATCAACCGCAACGGGAAGTCGTCGCCGGGCGCCGCGTCCTGCGCGGCCCGCAGCGGCCCGGTCCGCCCGGCAGGGGAGCAGCCGAGGCTGGCCCGCAGGCTCGCCCAGAATCTGGCCGGCTCGCGATCGTAGGAATCAACGGTGAGCCACGCGACGCGCCGGGCCGGCCCCGTCGAGGCCCACGACGCGCAGGCGATGGTCTTCCCGGCACCCGCGGCGCCCGACACGACGGTGACCCGGTGCGCAGCGGCCCGGCCGATCAGGTCGATCAGCCTGCGGCGGCGCAGCACGGCCAGGCTCAGCCGCGGTATCTGCAGCTTGTCGCCGAGCAGCTGCGCGGCATCCGCAGTCCGGCCGCCGCCGGGCTGCTGGCTCCCCGGCTGTTGCGCGCCAGCCTGCCTGGTTCCCGGCTGCTCCTCACCGGTCTGCACCTGACCGGCCCGCACCTCGCCGGCAGGCTTCTCGTCAGCTTGCGTATCCCTGGCCGGGCTGCCGGCGGCCCGCCGGGGCCCGCCGCGCCCCCCTCGGGCCTGCTCGCCGGTGTCCGGCCCGTCCTGGCCCGGCACCGGCCGGCTGCCGCGCAGGAAAGAATCGTCCTTGAGCAGCTGCATGGTCCCGAGGGCCGGACGCGGCCTGCTGCGGGCCGTTTGCCTGCTCCTCACGGTCTGCCTGCTGCCCGGCTCCTTGCCGCCGGCCGGCTCCTTGCCGCGGGCCTGCTCCTTGCCCCGGGCCGGCTCTCTGCCGCGGCCCGGCTCCTTGGCGAGCAGCCGCGACCCGTCCGCCGCCTGCGCACTGCGCGCGGCGGCCACGCTGGTGTTGCCTGACATTGGTCCCCCGACCGGCCGTCGACCGACACGCACACTAAGACGGTGACGTCTTCACCCTGCGGGGTGAACGTGCGGCTCGCGGCCCCCCAGACCGCAATACCCACGGCCGCGCGAAGCCAATCGCCGCCGGAAACGGCGTCCTGCCGCTGGTCAGCGAGGCCGCCGCGCGCTTTTCACCCGTTGCGGATGATTCTGTCGGCAGCCCGATTTTCCTATCGTCGTCCCCGGAGTGGGTACAGAGCAGGTGAACTCGCTGACCGCCCGGGGGACAGGCAAGGCGGCAGCGGGCCGGCAGCCGCGGGCAGTTGACCCGCGGCCGACGAGAGGGGGGCTGCGGCATGACTACTGCGCAGCAAGGATCAGGCGGACAGCCGGGCAGCACCGGAGCAAGCGGTCCCGGAACAGCCGGGGCAGCCGGGGCAACCGCGGCACCTGCCACCAGCGTCACCGGGGGCCAGGAGCGCGGCGCGCACCGGGCACCCGGCTACGAAGAGCCCGCTGGCTATTCCGACTACAGCGCCTCCGACTACAGCGGTGCTGCCGTGGCGGGCACCGTCCTGGC
This sequence comes from Streptosporangiaceae bacterium, assembly GCA_052146815.1. Taxonomy (GTDB): domain Bacteria; phylum Actinomycetota; class Actinomycetes; order Streptosporangiales; family Streptosporangiaceae; genus DATJZH01. The sequence continues at coordinate 19,227 of JBKQMG010000051.1, forward strand.
CGGGGTCTGGATGATTCTCGCGGGCCTGTGGGACTTCTTCATCGGTATCGCGGCCATCATCAACGGCGCGTTCTACCACACCGTCCGGAACTACCCGTTCAGCCTGAGCATCCACGGCTGGGGCTGGATGCAGCTGATCATCGGCTGCGTCGTGGTGGCCGCGGGCGTCGGCGTGCTGCTCGGGCTGACCTGGGCGCGGGTCGTGGGCGTCGTCGTGGTCGCACTGGCCGCCCTCGGCAATTTCATGTTCATCCCGTTCTACCCGTTCTGGTCGATTCTCCTGATCGCCCTCGACATCTTCGTCATCTGGGCGCTGGTGAACGGCATGCACCGCGAACGGGCCTGACCGCAGTTCCTCGCCGGCCCCGTCCCGCAACGCCGCGGGACGGGGCCGACGGCTGCCCGCGGCGGGGCCTGGCGGTCAGGCCGGGTGCTGCTGGCCTGCGGCGATCACCCAAAGTACCGCGTCAATGAGCGCCAGATGCGTGAAGGCCTGCGGGAAATTGCCCAGGTGCCTGCCGCTGTCGGCCTCGATCTCCTCGGCATACAGGTGCAGCGGGCTGGCGAAAGTCAGCAGCTTGGCGCACAGCGCCGAGGCCCGGTCAGTCTCGCCGATCATGGCCAGGGCCGAGACGAGCCAGAACGAGCAGATCGTAAAGGTTCCCTCGTCGCCGGCCAGCCCGTCGTCGGTCGGCTCTGGCCGGTAGCGCAGCACCAGCCCGTCGCTGCTCAGCTCGTCGGCGATGGCCAGCACGGTCGCCCGGACCCGGTCGTCGTCAGGCGGCAGGAAGCCCATCAGCGGGATCAGCAGCGCCGAGGCGTCCAGCGCCGAGGCGTCTGGCGCCTTGCTGCCGTAGTGCTGAACGAACACACCGCGGTCCTCCACCCCGTTGGCGCACACATCGGCATGGATCTTGCCCGCGGCGGCATGCCAGCGGGAGGCCAGCTTGTGCTCGCCGCGCCCGGCGGCGAGCCTGGCCCCACGGTCGGCGGCTACCCAGCACATGACCTTCGACGCCATGAAATGCCCGGTTCGCCCCTAATTTCCCAGATGCCGCGATCGGGCTCATGCCACACCTTCAGCGCGCCGTCATATCCGGACAGGTGGTCGAGGGTCTGCTCGGTGAGGTCGCGCTCGGCGTTGATGCCGTACATGATCTGCAGCGGCCCGGCCGCGAACGCGTCCATGATGAAGGCGAAGAACTGGAACGCCTCGGCATCAAAACCCAGCTCGAACAGCGCCGACAGCATGAAGGCCGAATCTCGGATCCAGGTGAACCGGTAGTCCCAGTTGCGCTCGCCGCCGGGCGTCTCGGGCAGCGAGGTGGTCGACGCCGCCATGATGGCGCCCGACGGGGCATAACTGAGTTCCTTGAGCGTCAGCGCGCTGCGCTCCAGGTAAGGCCGCCAGGGATGGTCGGGCATGTGCGCGTGCTTGAGCCAGTCCCGCCAGGCGGCGACGGGTCGCGGTCCGGATCAGGGCCCCGTGCGCGAGGAAGTCGCCGGGCGGCCTGGTGTAATCCGGCAGCCGCGTGGTACCGACCACGGGCCCATGACCAGGGCGTCGCGCACGATCATCCAGCCGGTCGGGGTGTATCAGGTGGTCTCCGGGACCAGCGAGCCTGCCAGGTACCGCCGCTGGGCGGACACGAACGTGTGGGCCGGCCCGAGCCGGAAGAACCCGGCCGAGCGGTCCAGCAGGCGCCCGAACACGCTGGGCGAATCCGCCCGCGGCAGGCACATCCCCTCGACGCTGCCGTCGGGTGCGACCAGGGCCGTCCGCTCGCAGTCTGACAGGAACGCGTAGTCGGCGATCGGCGGGAACTCGGAGGCGGCGTGCTCCGCGGCGGCGCGCTTCGGTCGTGCACCGGCATGAATGCAGGGTGGGTGCGCCGATCGGCGAGCGCATCACCTGCTCAGGTGATCGGCTGCGGGTAATCGGCGGGCAACGGCGAAAGATGAACGGCGACCGGTCAGCGGCTGCCAGTCACCGGCCGGCGGCCGCCGCAGGCCAGAACGACGGCGTCTCGTGCAGCCGGCGATACGGGCCGCCGGAGCGCATCAGCTGCGCGTGCGTGCCGCGCTGCACGACCCGGCCCTGGTCCAGGACGATGATCTCGTCGACCTGGTCAAGTCCGGTCAGCTCGTGGGTGATGAACAGGGTGGACCGGCCCGCGGTGAGCGTGAGGAGGTCGGCGGTCAGGGCGGCGCGCGCCTCGGGATCGAGGTGCGCGGTGGGCTCGTCCAGAATCAGTACGGCCGGGTCGGCCAGCAGGGCCCTGGCCAGTGCGAGCCGCTGCCGCTCGCCGCCGGACATGGCGGCTCCGTGCGCGCCCACCGCGGTGTCCCAGCCGCGGGGCAGGGACTCGATCCAGGGCAGCAGCCGGGCCCGCGCGGCGGCCGCCGCCAGCTCCGCGTCGCTGGCCTGCGGGCGGGCCAGGCGCAGGTTGTCGCGGATGGCGGCGTCGAAGATGTGCGGGTCCTGGGGGCAGCCGCCGATCACTGTCCGCACGTCGTCGGCCGCGTAACTGGCCAGGTCCGCGCCATCGAGCCTGACGGTGCCACCGCAAGGATCGCGGAAGCGCAGCAGTACCGCGGCCGCCGTGGACTTGCCCGCTCCGCTCGGGCCGATCAGGGCCACCCGCCTGCCGGGCGGCAGGTCCAGGTCCAGCCCGTCCAGCGCCAGCGGCCCGCCGGGCTCGTACCGGACCTGCACGCCCGTCAGCCGCACGTGCACCGGACCGGCCGGCAGCGGCCGGGGATCCGCAGGCTCGGCGACCGGGTCCGGCGCGTCCTGGATCGCCGCGATGCGCCGGGCCGAGGCGCGCGCCGCGCCAAGCTGGAGGGCGGCGGCCGGCATGACGGTGACCGCCTCGAAGGAGGCCAGCGCCGTCAGGCTCAGCACCGCCAGCGGCACCCTGGTCAGGGTGCCGTGGCCGACGGCCGCCACCCCGAGCACCAGCACCCCCCATACCGTCAGCCCGGTGAGCCCGGTGACCAGGCCGGCGCCGAGGCCCGTCGCCCCGGCCGTGCGCCTGGCCAGCCCGGTGAGCTTCGCGTCCGCCTCGTCGGCAGCAGCCAGAGCCGCGTCCTGCGCGCCGAACGCGTGCAGGTCAGCGGCCCCGGACAGCAGGTCGGTGATCGTCGCGCCAAGCTCGCCGCGGGCGGCCGCGGTGGCCCGCGCGGCCCGCCGCGAGGCGACCACGGCCAGCGCCGGCGCCGCGACCCCGGCCGCCAGCAGCCCGAGGGCCAGCACGCCGCCGGCCGGCGCCAGGATCAGCAGGCACGCGGTCACCGCCCCCGCGCCGACCAGCGCCGCCGCCAGCGGTGGTCCGATGCCGCGCAGGAACAGGTCCTGGGTGGCGTCCACGTCACTGATCAGCGCGGCGAGCAGGCTGCCGGACCGGAACGCGGCCAGCCCGGCGGGCGCGAGCCGCTCCAGCCGCCGGTAGATCGCCACCTGGATGTCGGCCAGCACCCGGAAGGCGACATCGTGCGACGTCAGCCGCTCGAGATAGCGAGAGACTCCGCGGCCGATGCTGAAGGCGCGCACGGCCACGACCGCGACCGAGATGGCCAGGATGCTCGGGTGCTGCGACGCGCGGGCCAGCAGGAAACCGGACGTGGCGAGCAGGGCGACGCCGCAGCCGGTGGCGGCCGCGCCGGCCAGGACCGACAGTGCCAGCCGCCCGCGCAGCGGCCGGGCCAGCCAGAGCAGGCGCAGCAGCGGCCGGCGGCCGCCCGGCTCCGCCGACCCGCCGCGACGCCGGGGGCGCGCGACGCCAGCCATGCCCGCGCTGCTGATCTGGGAGCTGCTGGCCGGGGACCTGCTCACGGGTGCGCTGCTCACGGGAGCACCCCCGCGCCGGTCCTGGCCGCCCTCGGGCGGCTCGCTGCCGGGGCCAGCACGCCATGGTCGAGGCTGAGCACCCGGCAGCCGCCGCCGGACCAGCCCTCCCCGTGGCTGACCAGGATCAGGGTGCGGCCGGCCAGGGCGGTGTCAAGGGATGTCCCGATCAGCCGGGCGCTGGCCGGATCCAGATGTGCGGTCGGCTCGTCCAGCAGCAGCAGCGGCGCGTCCCGCAGGAACGCGCGGGCCAGCGCGATCCGCTGCCGCTGTCCTGCCGACAGCCGCAGGCCCCGCTCCCCCAGCGGCGTGTCATATCCGGCCGGCAGCGCCTCAATGAAGTCCGCGGCGCCGGCCAGCTGAGCCGCCCGGCGGACGGCGGCCAGGTCCGCGCCGGGCTGGCCGAGGCTGATGTTTTCTGCCGCGCTGCCGCTGAACAGGTAAGGCTGCTGCGGTACCCAGGCGATCTGGCGGCGCCACTGCTCGACATCGACGGCCGCCAGGTCATAGCCGGGCCGGCCGTCCGCAGCCGCGCCCCCGGTGGCTGCACCGCCTGCCGTGCCGCCGGCTTCGAGGGTGCCCGAGTCCGGTGCGACGAAGCGGAGCAGCAGGGCCAGCAGGGTGCTCTTGCCCGCGCCGCTCGGCCCGGTGAGGACGATCCGGTCGCCGGGCGCGATCGTGAGGCTGACGCGGTCAAGTGCCGGGCGCGGCCGGCCGGGATAGGCCGCGGTCACCTCGTTCAGCCTGATCTCGTCCGTCCGCAGGTCGGCGCCCCTGCTGCTGCGAGCGCCCCGGCCCGGCTGCTGCGGGCCGGGCACCGGCGTTTCCAGAATCTCGAAGACGCGCCCGGCCGCGGCGGCGCCTTCCATGCTCGCGTGGAACTGGGTGCCGACCGCGCGCAGCGGCAGGAACGCCTCCGGGGTCAGCAGCAGGACCAGCAGCGCCGTCTCATAGCCCAGGTGCCCGTACAGCAGCCGCAGCCCGACCTCGACCGCGACCAGCGCGGTGGCGACGGCGGCGGTCAGCTCCAGCACCAGCGACGAGAGAAACGCCACCCGGAGGGTGGACATGGTGGCCGACCGGTAGTCGCCGGCGACCCGGGCGATGACTCGCTCCTGCGTCCTGGCCCGGCCGAACACCTTGAGCGTGGGCAGCCCTTCGACCACGTCGAGGAAATGGCCGCCGAGGGTAGCCAGGAGCCGCCACTGGCGCTGCGTCTTGGCCTTGGTATGCCAGCCGACCAGCACGGCGAACAGCGGGATCAGCGGCAGCGTCGCGGCGATGATCACCGCTGAGAGCCAGTCGGCCACCGCGACCCTGACCAGGACCGCGACCGGCACCAGCACGGCCAGGGCGAGCTGCGGCAGGTAGCGGGCGAAGTACGAGTCCAGCCCGTCCAGGCCCCTGGTGCTCAGCGTGGCGATCTCGCCGGCCCGCTGGCCGCCGAGCCAGGCGGGGCCCAGCCGCAGCGACCGGGCGGTCAGGGCGCGCCGCAGCTGGGACTTGACCGCCGCGGCGGCCCGCAGCGCCGTCACCTCCCCGCCGTAGCTGACCGCCGCCCGGGCGGCCACCACGGCCAGCAGCACCGCCAGCGTCCCCGGCAGGGCTGCCATGTCGCCGCGGGCAGCGCCCGCCAGCAGCCGGGCGAGCAGGCCGGCCTGGGCCAGGATCAGCAGGGTCGCGGTGACGCCGAGCACGACGGTGACGACCAGGTAGCCGCGGGCGGCCCTGGCATAACGCAGCAGCCGCGGATCAACCGGTCGCACGGCCGATCCCGGCCGGTGTCCGGCTCGCTCGGCCGGCCCAGATCAAGTCGGCGGCTCGACGTACCGGCGCTGCTCGTACACCTGCGCGGATGCGCGAGACCTGCGCCGCATGACCAGCACGACCACCGAGACCGCCAGCCCGGCCGCGCCGCCGATCATCAGGATGACGCCGATGGCCTGCAGGTTGACGTACTTGGGCTGCCAGCTCACCGCAAACCGCAAAATGGCGCCAATGATGATCAGCGCGGTGCTCCCGCCGATGCTCATAACGCCGAGCATGGAGCCAGAGCGCACCGAATGATTCACCCCGGCAGGGTGAAGTGCGAGCCGGCTCGCGTGAGAGAGCGTGAACGAATCCAAAGACGAGAACCTGGCCTGGCCGCAGCCCGCGACGGCGCCGGTTACGGCACGAATCTGCAGGAGGTAGCCGTTGTCTGACGCCGGCAGCGAGGCGGGGTCTGCAAACGGAGGCCCGGCCCCCACCGCAGATGAACGAGCCGAGCTCGCGCGCCAGCAAGCGGAACTCGACCGCCTCCGGGCCGAGGTGACCGAATTGCGCACCGAGAAGGCCAAGCCGCCGCGGCGGCACTTCGGCTGGCGGGCGCCGCTCGCCACGATTCTCATCGTGCTCGGCTGCCTGCTTGCCCCGGTGTCAGTCATGGCGGTCTGGACGGCCAATCAGGTCTCGGACACCAGCCGCTACGTCGCCAACGTGGAGCCGCTGGTCCACAATCCGGCGATTCAGAATGCCCTCACAGACAAGATCTCGACGGAGATCACCACCCATCTCAACGTCACCAGTTACGCCGATCAGGCCGCTGGACTCATCTCGGCCAAGGGACTGCCGCGCGTCGGCGCGCTGCTCAAGACCTTCGCGCCGTCGATCGCCGGCGCGGTCGCCGGATTCATTCACGGCCAGGTGCACAAAATCGTAACGGGACCCCGGTTCGCCACCCTCTGGGTCCAGGCCAACACCGTGGTGCACAAGATCCTGGTCAAGGCGCTGTCCGGGCAGGGCGGCAGCTCCGTCAGCATCAGCAACGGCCAGGTGGTCCTGAGCCTGGGACCGTTCATCAACGTCGTCAAGCAGGACCTGATCAAACGCGGCTTCACGATTGTCAGCAAGATCCCGGCCATTAACCCGACGATCGCCCTGTTCTCGGCCAAATACCTGGTCAAAGCCCAGACCGGGTACCGGCTGATCAACGACCTCAAGATCGTGCTGCCGATCCTGGCCCTGCTCCTGCTCGCGCTGGGCGTCTACGTCGCCCGCGGCCACCGGCGCGCCCTGATCGGCGCCGGCCTCGGCCTCGCCGCCTCGATGCTGGTGCTCGGGGCCGGGCTGCTGATCTTCCGCGGCGTCTACCTCAACAGCGTGCCGAACAACGTGCTGCCCGCTGATGCCGCCGCCGCCATGTTCGACACGCTGGTCCGGTTCATCAAGGAAGGGCTGCGCACGCTCCTGGTGGTGGGCCTGGTCGTCGCCGCCGGCGCGTTCCTGACCGGGCCATCGATCACCGCGGTCCGGATCCGGCGGGCCTTCGCGGACGGCCTGGCCTGGATCCGCCGGGGCGGAGAGCGTCACGGCGTGGCCGCAGGCCCCGTCGGCACCTGGACCTACGCGCACCGCAAGGTGCTGCGCATCAGCGCAGTGGCGCTGGCCGCGCTGATCTTCGTCTTCTGGGGCCAGCCCACCGCGGCCGTCGTCATCGTGCTGGTCATCTTGCTGCTGGTGGTCCTCGGGCTGATCGAGCTGATCGGCAGCAGGCCGCCTGCCGCGCCGCCGGTCGCGGGCCAGTCATGACCGGCACGCTGACCTTCGACGGCCGGTAGGCCAACCCGGTGATCCTGCAGGCGGCCGGACTAGCTCTGCTGGCGGCGCTGTCCCCCACGGCATTGCTGGTGGCCGCCGTCTACCTCGGCTCGGCCCGGCCGCGCCTCGTCGGCGCCTTCTACCTGGCCGGCGCCACCCTGATGAGCCTGGTCATGGGCCTGGTGGTGCTGGCGATCCTGCGCAACAGCGGCCTGAGCCTGCCCGCCCAGCACTCGCCGCGGTACGGCCTGCGCCTGGGGCTCGGCGTCGTGATGCTCGCGGCGGGCATCTTTCTCGCCCGGCGCAAGCCGAGGATGCCCGATCCGGACAAGGCGAACAAGGGCCTGGTATCCAGGATGATCGCCAATCCGGCACCGCGCAGCGCGTTCGCCGTCGGACTGCTTATTTTTGCCCCCGGCGTCACCTTCATCGCCGCGCTGCAGGTGATCGCCACGTCGAAGGCCAGCCTCGAATCCACCGCGATTGCGATCATCGTGGTGGTGGTCATCAACGTAATGCTCGTCTGGCTGCCCCTGATCCTGCACCTGGTGGCGCCCGGCTTAACGACACGGCAGCTCACGGCCTTCAACAGCTGGCTGCGCGCGAACGGGAACAAGATACTCATCGGCGTGCTCGTCGTCGGCGGCGCGATCATGGTCGGCAACGGCATCTTCGGGCTCGCCGGCGGCTGACGGCGCTGCGCACACGCCACGGCCAGTGCGCCCGGCGCGGGGCCGGCATCACCCGCGCAGGATGATTCTCACGATGCTGGCGTGATCAATACTCGAAGTCGTGGACCCACGTGACCGGCTGCGCAGGCGCATGACCGACCCGTTAGAGTCACTCGCCCAGCGCGTGGCCGAGCGCGTCATCGACCTGGTCGTCGAAGTCCTGGATGTCAACGCCCTCATGGCGCGGGTCGACCTCAACGCGGTGCTGGACCGGGTCGACATCGCCAGGATCGCCCCGCGGGTCCAGGTCATGCCGCTCGTGCAGCAGGTCGACATCGACGACGTGCTGCGGAAAGTGGACGTCAACGCCGTGCTGGACCGAGTGGACATCGACCCGCTGCTCGAGCGGGTCGACGTCAACGCCCTGATCAGCCGGGTCGACGTCAACGCCCTGATCGACCGCGTCGAAGTGGACCAGCTGCTGGACCGGGTGGACGTGGACCGGCTGCTGGACCGGGTAGACGTCAACCGCGTGCTGGACCGGGCCGACGTGAACGCCCTGCTGGCCCGGGTGGACGTCAACGTGCTGCTCGCGCACGTGGACGTGAACGACTTCGTGCAGCGCCTGGACATCGACGGGCTGGTCGAGCAGACCGACCTCGGCGCCGTCATCGCCCGGTCGTCGGGCGGAGTGGCGAGCGAGGCGCTGGACTCCGCGCGCAGCCAGGCGGTCGGGCTGGATCAGTTCATCGACCGCTGGGTGCAGCGCGGCCTGCGGCGCAGGCAGCCCGGACCTGCCGGGCCTGCCGGGGCGGCCATACCGGCGGAGCTCAATGGCCACCCGCAGCCCCCCGGCCCTGCGGACGCCTCCCCGCAGCCGCCGGCTGCCGTGGACGGCCCGGCCGCGCCATGAGCGCCCGCTCCCAGCTGGCGGACGTGGTCTCCGCGCAGGGACACTACGCCGGCGCGGTATCCCGGCTCCTGGCCTACCTGATTGACGCCGCGGTCAGTACTGCCCTGTTCGCCCTCGGCCTCGGCGCCACCTCGCTGGCGGTGCAGGTCATCACCGGCCACTCGGTGCACTGGACGCGCGCCAACATTGCCGTGGCCATCATCTTCGCGTTGTGGGAGTTCTTCTACTTCGGCTACTCGTGGGCAGCAAGCGGCCGGACCTTCGGCATGGCCGTGCTCGGCGTGCGCGTGGTCGCCGTGGACGGCACGGCCCTCGCGCCCTGGCGGGGCGCGCTGCGTGCGCTGGTGTTCCCGCTCAGCTTCCTGCTCTTCGGCCTCGGCTTCCTCGGCATCCTCGTGCAGCGTGAGCACCGTGCGCTGCACGATCTCATCGCCGGCAGCGTCGTCATTTATGCCTGGGACGCCCGCGCCGCTCGGCTGCGGTTCCTCGCCCGGGAAGCGGAAGTCAGCGCCGGCACGACCGCGGAGGGCCCCGCGACCGGCGGCGTGATGGCAGCGCCCGGCCCGGCCGCCGCGCCGCTGCTCGCGGATCCCGGACCGGCCGGCCTGGACAGCCCGGTCATCGGCAACGGCAGCGCCGGCGGCGTCGCCGCGGCCGCGGATCCAGGGGGTGAAGTGACGGCACGACCATCCGCCACGGGTGACGCGCCGCACGACGCCGAGCGCGACAGTTGAACACGGCGGTGGCTGAGCCAGCCACCCCTTTGAGCCTGACCTGAAGGAGCCTGAATCATGACCACACCCGTCAAGGCCGACGTCGACGCCGCGACCCGGGACGCGCTGGCCGGCCTGGCCATCGGCGACCTCGCGGTCCTGGAGGAAGTGCTGGCATTCCGGGACACCGAGCAGGAGAAGACCGGCCTGGATGCGCGCACCTTCTCGCTCGTCAAGATTGCCGCCCTGATCGCACTGGACGCCCCGCCGGCGTCTTATCTGTGGCAGGTCGCGAACGCGCTGGACTCCGGTGCCACGCCGCAGGACCTGATCGGCGTGCTGCGCGCGGTCGCCCCCCAGGTGGGCGGGCCCCGGGCCATGGCGGCGGCGCCCGAGCTGATGCTGGCTCTCGGGCTCGAGCTGCCCGACGACGTCTAGCACCAGGCACGCATGGCGCCCGGCGGCGCGCCGGGCGAGTCCGCAGGACCACAGGGTCGAATTTCAGGAGGAACAGATGCTGATGCGGCGACGCCCGCTGATGCGCGCGGCCGTGGTGGGCGGCGGCGCGTACATGGTGGGCAAGAGCGCGGCGCGACGATCAGATGCGCAGTCGCAGGCTGAAGACGACCAGAACCAGCGCATCGACAACCTCGAGCAGCAGCAGGCGCCACAGCAGGCGGCCGCTCCCGCGGCGGGACCTTCCCTGCTGGATCAGCTGAACCAGCTCGACGCCCTGCATCAGCAGGGCTCCCTGACCGACAACGAATTCGCCGCCGCCAAGGCTAAGCTGCTCGGCTAGTTCGGGCCCGCTGGCATCAGCGCCCGGCGGCGCCGCTGCCAGCGCCGGCATGCGACCGTCCTCGCCCGGTCCCCACGGGGACGCGGGGCGCGGTCGGATGCTGGCGCCCGCCGTTGCAGCGCGAAAGGCGGGCAGCACGAAATCCGGCACTTCAGCCGGCCTCGACCAAGTCGACGCATCGCGGGAGCCGGCCCCGGCTGCCGGGCACACGAAGGAGCGCAGGGTGAGCGAGCAGTTCAAGGGCACGATCAACACTGACATCAGGGACTCGGTGCCCGACTGGGCGCCGTTCGCTCCGCCCAAAGCACCTGACGGCGCGCCCAACGTGGCCTACATCGTGCTGGACGACGTGGGCTTCTCGGCGATGAGCTGCTACGGCGGCCCGATCGAGACCCCGAACATCGACCGGATCGCCGCCGAGGGCGTCCGGTATACGCAGTGGCATACGACGGCGCTGTGCTCGCCGACCCGCTCGTGCCTGCTCACCGGGCGCAACCACACCCGCAACTCGATGGCGTGCATCACCGAGGCGGCGGTCGGGTTCCCGAACGCCAGCGGGACCATCCCGCCGCAGAACGGCATGATCTCGGAGATCCTCGGCGAGCGGGGCTGGAACACCTACATCGTCGGCAAGTGGCACCTGTGCCCGACCGTGGAGATGAACCTGGCCTCGACCCGGCGGAACTGGCCTTCCGGCCGCGGGTTCGAGCGGTTCTACGGGTTCCTCGGCGCCGAGACCAACCAGTGGTACCCCGACCTGGTCTACGACAACCACCCGGTCGACCAGCCCAGGTCACCGGAGGAGGGTTACCACTTCACCGACGACATCACCAGCAAGGCCATCGAGTTCATCAGCGATGCGAAGGTGATCGCGCCGGACAAGCCGTTCTTCCTGTACTACGCGCCCGGCGCCGCGCACGCCCCGCACCAGGTTCCGAAGGAGTGGGCGGACAAATTCAAGGGCCGCTTCGACATGGGCTACGAGGCGATGCGGGAGCAGACCCTGGCCCGGCAGCAGGAGGTGGGCATCGTCCCGGCCGACACGCAGCTGCCGCCGGTCAACCCGCTCGGCACCCCCGAGACCCGCACGGGCCCGGACGGCCAGCCGTTCCCGCCGCTGGACTACACCAGGCCGTGGGACTCGCTGTCGGCGGACGAGAAGAAGCTGTTCTGCCGGATGGCCGAGGTGTACGCGGGGTTCCTGGCACACGCCGACCATCACATCGGCCGTCTGCTGGACTACCTCGAGGACACCGGGCAGCGGGACAACACCATGATCATCCTGGTGTCCGACAACGGTGCCAGCGGGGAAGGCGGCCCCAACGGGTCGGTCAACGAGATGAAATTCGCGAACGGCATCCCCGATGACATGCGGTCGAACCTGGCGATGCTGGACGCGCTGGGCGGGACCAGGACCTATAACCATTACCCGAACGGGTGGGCGATGGCGTTCAACACGCCGTTCAAGATGTGGAAGCGGTATGAGTTCAATGGCGGCACCGCCGACCCGTGCATCATCTCCTGGCCCTCAGGCACCGAGGGCGCCACGGCGGGCAACGGCGAGCTGCGCCACCAGTACCACCACGCGATCGACCTCGTGCCGACCATCCTGGACGCCCTGGGCATCGACCCGCCGGAGACGATCAAGGGTCATGTGCAGTCCCGGTTCGACGGGGTGAGCATGCGCTACAGCATCTCCGACCCGTCCGCGCCGTCGGCGCGCAGGACGCAGTTCTACTCGATGCTCGGCTCGCGCGGGATCTGGCACGACGGCTGGAAGGCCATCACCACCCACCCGACGCTGAGCGGCTGGAGCCATTTCAACGACGACACCTGGGAGCTGTATCACACCGATGTCGACCGGGCCGAACTGCACGACCTGGCCGCCGAGCACCCCGACAAGCTGCGCGAGCTGATCAACTTGTGGTTCGCCGAAGCCGGGGACAACGGGGCGTTCCCGCTCGACGACCGGTCCGCGCTGGAGATCATCACCACGCCGCGGCCGCAGCTGGCGTCGCCCCGCGACCGGTACGCCTACTTCCCCGGCACCGCCGAAGTGCCCGAGCAACAGGCAGTCAACATCCGCAACCGGTCCTACTCGATCGGCGCGTTGGTGGACATCCCCGCGCCCGGCGCGCAGGGCGTTCTGTTCGCCCACGGCTCCCGCTTCGGCGGCCACGCCCTCTACATCAGGGACAGCCGGCTGCACTACGTCAACAACTTCGTGGGGCTGGCCGAGCAGAAGATCGACGGCACCGAGGACATCCCCACCGGCGAGAACCTCATCCTGTCTGCCTCGTTCGACAAGGACGGCGAGGACCCCCCCGGTGTCTCCACCGGGATCCTGTCCCTCTACCACGGCGACGAGAAGGTCGGCGAAGGCCGGATCAAGACCCAGCCCGGGCTGTTCTCGCTCGCCGGCGAGGGCCTGTGCATCGGCCGCGACAGCGGCGAGTCCGTCACCGACGACTACCCCGGCCAGCACCCCTACGCCTTCACCGGCGGCACGATCAAGCGCGTCGCGATCGACGTCAGCGGCGAGCCTTACGTCGATCTTGAGCGTGAGGCCCAGGCCATGCTGGCCCGCGAGTAGCCGGCCCGCGCTGAGCGACAGGGCATGCAGCCCTTGATGAGCGGCGCCCCGCTTCCCTTCTGGCGGCGGGGCGACGCGCGGACGGCGACGCGGCGATGCTGGAGACGGCGCGGCTCGGCCTGCTGATCCGCCGCGATGACGCCGAGCACGAGCGCGCCTACGGCACGGGCGCCGAGAAGGCTCTCGCAGGCGCGCGACCGGGGCTGGCTGTCGTCAGCATGCGAGAGGACTCCGCGCAGGTGTTCCTGACAGCCTGGCGCGGGTGCCGTTCGGGTCAGGCCAGCAGCTGGTCGGATTCCCGCAGGGCGCGTAGCGCCGCCTCGAACGAGAACAGCCTCGCCCTGACGTGCTCGGCCTGACGCTGGCCGGCTGCGCCGGGAGCGCGCTCGGCGTCCATCGCGGCACGAACCGCCTGCAGGGCCGCCAGCACGTCGGTGACCCTGGCCCGGCCGTTGTCATCCGGAGCGGCCTCGCGCAGCGCGTAGAGCATCTGCGCGAAGTCGTCGGCGCGGCGCTGAATCTCGTACCAGCGCCGCCCCGCGTCTGGCGCGGCAAAGGCCGCCGGGGTCTCCGCGGTACTCATCGCGTCGTAAAGAGCCGAGCCCCGCGCGTAGGCGTCGACCACCCGCGATCGCCAGGCCGCCGCGGCCGCGCCGCGGCGGCCCTCGGCGCGGAAGACCCAGACAACCAGGCCGATGATCAGGATCGCCCCGATGGCGACGAACGGCCAGATGTCGCCGGCCGTGAAACTGGTGGCCGGGGCTGCGGAATGCGATGCCGACGGGGTGGCACTGGGAGAGACCGGCGGCGAACTGGCCGTGCTCGCCGACGACGACGGCGTTACCGTGACCGTGGCCGTCGGGGTGGCCGGGAGGCTGGGCGAGATGGTCGGGTCGGGCGCGATGCTGCCGCTCGCGCGCGGCGAAAGGCTCGCGATCGCATTGGCCGCCGCGCCGCTCGCGCCGCAGGCCGCGACCGCCACCGGAGTCAGGAACAAGGCCGCTAAAAGGAGCAGGCCGCCGGTCACTCGCCGCATGCTCCAGCCTCTTCCGCGCTGCCCTGCCGGCCATCCGCCGCGAATGGCGTCGCTGCCAGCATCCGCGCCGCCCGGTGACCTCGTCCTCACCCGTCAAGGGGGAACTTGCCTGTGCGGTCCCTTTTGTTCCGCGCGCCCTTTTGATCCGCTTTGTTCCGCGCGATCCGGCCGCTGCTGCGCGCCTGTGCCGCCGCGACCGGGAACTGCCTGGCAGCGGCGGGGCTCCCTGGCGGCCGGTCCGCGGCGTTAGAGCGGATCTTCGTCGGCCGCTTCGGTAAAGGAGGCGACGACCTTGTATTCGGGCCGGCGGACCTCCATCTTGGCCAGCCGCTCGAACATCCGCCGGTCAGCCGGGGTCAGCGGCGGCTGCGTCACCGACCGGGGCCACAGCCTGTGCCGCAGGACCACGTTGATCTCGGCAGCCCACAGCGTCAGCTGGGCGCCGAGGTACATCCACGACAGCAGCGTGATCACCACGGCGAAGAACCCGTAGGTGGGGCTCGCCCGGTGCAGCCCGCGGGTCACGTACCAGGTGCCGATCAGCTGCAGCGCCTGCCAGAACACCGTGGCCAGGATGACGCCTACCAGCACGTCGCGCACCCGCAGCGGCTCGGCGGTGAGCACCAGGAAGGCGAGCAGGAACAGCCCGAAGTTCACGAGCACCGAGGCCGCCACCGCGAGGACGGTCCCCGTGGTGCCGTGGGTCACGGCGGTGGCGAACGCAGCCAGCGCGGTGGAGGAAACCGAGGCCACTCCGAGCAGGCCGATGATGCCGACGGTGCGGATGTAGCGCTTGAGGAAGCTCGGCCATTTCACGTAGGGCACGTTCCAGACGGTGTTCATCGCGTTCTGCGACGCCAGCCCGATGCCGAAGCTCCCGTACAGGGTGCCGGCGATCCCGATGACGAGCGCTGTCCCGCTTCCGGCCAGCGGATGCACCGTCGAGCGCAGCTGCTCCCCGATCACCGGGAAATTACCCAGCGCCGAATCGATTACCTGCTGGTGCAGCGCCTTATGACCTGCGAGCACGAACCCGAGGATCGTGGTGAGCAGAAGCAGCAGCGGGAACAGCGCGAACAGCCCGTAGTAGGCCATCAGCGCGGCCTTGCCGCCGGCCTGGTCGTTGCCGAATTTCTGCACGACCGCGAAAGGGAATCCGATCACGACGTGACGCTGCTGGAACCGGTCGAACCGCCGGACTAGCCGTTCGGCCAGGTTCACCTGCGGCGGCGGTTCAGGCGCCGTTGCCTCCGGCGCCCCTGCCTGAGATGGCTGTTCGCCAGGCGCCCGCGCCCGCGGCGGCTGCGCGTCCCCGCTCACTCAGGGGCGCGCAGCACTGCGGCGCCTGCGTCCGGTGCCGGGGCACGTAATAGTCACTGGTCCACTCCCAGACGTTGCCGATCATGTCGCTCCGGCCGTCACCATCAGCCGGGAACGAGCCTACCGGCGAGGTCCTGGCGCTAGCCGCAGCGGCTTCGCCAGGGAACTCGCCTGGCCCGGTGCTGGCCATCATCTGGCCGGCCTGCACATGCCAGCACCACCCCGGGTGGGTGAGGCCGCCGGCCGCCGGGCCGCACATCATCTGAGAGCATCAGTCGGCAGTCATCACGACGACGTCCGCCGCCGCGCTGGCGGCGGGCTCGGCCCTGCAGGACGTCCCTGTCGCGCAGCGCCCAGCCGCAGTCCCGCTGCTGGTCATCCTGGCCGGCCTTGCGCTGGCCGCCGCCGGGATCGCTCGCGCGGGCCGGTGTACCCGGTTCGTCTCCTACTCGGTGATGACCGGCTTCCTGTCCGGAATAGCCGTCAACATCGCGTGCGGCCAGCTCAGCGATCTGACCGGCGCTCCGGCGCGGGGAGCCTTTCCGCTGGCCAGGGCCGTCGATGTGCTCAGCCATCCGGCCCGGATGAACCTGGCCTCCGTGCTCACCGGCCTCGGCGCCCTGGCCATCCTGATCCTGCTGGCCCGGACCAGGATCGCCGCCGTCAGTGCGCTGATCGCCCTGGTCATCCCGACCGTGCTGGTCGCGGTGGCCGGCGCGGACAGCGTCGCGAGAGTCAAGGACGCCGGTGACATCCCTGGCGGCATCCCGCTCCCGCACCTGCCGGATTCCCGGTTCCTGTCGTTCAGCCTCGGCACCGGCGCGGTGGCAATCGCCGCGATCGTGCTGGTCCAGGGCGCCGGGGTCGCCGAAGCCGCGCCCAATACCGCGGGCGGGCCGCCGAATCCGGATCAGGACATCATCGCGCAGGGCGCCGCCAACCTGGCCTCGGGTTTCTTCCGGGCGTCCCGGTCGGCGGGTCGGTCGGCCAGACGGCGCTCAGCTAAGCTCCGGCGCGCGCAGCCGCTGGGCGTCGGTCTGGTCCGGCGTGTGGCTGCTGGTGATCCTCGTTCTCTTCTCCGGGCTGGTCGCGAAGATCGCGGTTCCGACGCTCGGGGCCATCCTGATCTTCGCTGCCGTCGGCTCACTGCGGCCCGGCGAGATCACCAGCATCCTGCGGACCGGGCGCATCTCCCGGGTCGCCGTCATCACCACCTTCGCCGCGACCATATTGCTGCCGGTCGCCGCCGCTGTCGGCATCGGAGTAGCGCTCTCCCTGCTGCTGCAGCTGAACCAGGACGCCATGGACCTGGTGGTGGTCGAGCTCATCCACCGCGCCGACGGGCGCCACCGGCCGCGCTGACCAGTGAGCACGTGACCATCCTGGACGTTTACGGCAGCCTGCTCTTCGCCGGTGCCCGCACCCTGCAGGCTCATCTGCCCGATCCGGGCACGGCGCGATCCCCCGTGGTCGTGCTGCGCCTGCGGCGCCGCACCTCACTCGGGGCGACGTTCGTCAAGGTGGTCGCGGACTAGGCCGAGCGCCTCGGCGCGGCCGGCGGCCGCCTTTACCTCAGCGGGCTCGAGCCGAGCCTGACCGACCGGCTGCGCCGCACCGGCCATATCGACGGGCCGGTGCGCGCGTTCGAGGCCACCGCCGTCGTCGGCGAGTCCACCCAGGCCGCCGCGGCGGACGCGGGGGCGTGGCTGGTCAGGACGCACGGCGGATGAGCCGCCGGGCGGGCAGCGGGCGGTCCCCGGTCTCGCTGTCGCCGCCGGCCGCGGCCGCCATTCGCGGTCCCCACCGGCGGGCCAGCGGGTTGGCGCTCACCCCATGGGCGACCACGCTGAGCAGCACGGTGAACGCGATGACCGCGACAGCGCGGCCCGCGGCATGGTTGCCGAGCTCCTCCAGCGCGAGCAGGGCGAACACCACTGACGCGAGGCCGCGCGGGCCGAACCAGCCGATGAATACGGTGACGGGGCGCCCGAGCCCGCCGCCGGCCAGGGCGAGTGCGACAGGCACCATCCGGATCACGGTGAGACTGAGCACGGCGTACAGGACCGTCCGCCAGGTCAGCAGCTGGAACGCCGGCAGTACCGCGACCGCGCCGAACGCCAGCCAGACCAGCAGCGACACCGCGGCACCGGTCTCCTCGACAAACGGGACCAGGCCCTCGGCGCGGCGGCCGCCGACCGCGCCGAAACACAGCCCGCCCACGAATGCGGCGATGAAGCCATTGCCGTGCAGCGCCAGCGCGCTGGCGTAGGCGCACACGGCCAGCGCCAGCACCGCCGTGCCGGCGAAGTCCCCGGAGACCCAGCCGCGCCGACGCGCCGCCTTCACGCCGAAACCGCCGACGCTGCCGATGACCGCGCCAGCGACGACGCCGATCACCAGTTCCGTGGCCGCCTTGGCGACGTCGGCGCCCGACGCATGCCCGACGCTCGCGCCGGCAATGGCGATCAGCACAACCGGCGTGGCGATCCCGTCATTCAGGCCGCTCTCAACGTTGATCAGCCGCCGGATCCTGGCCGGGACCGCGGGGTTGACCATCATGCCCGCGCCGAGCGCCGCGTCCGTCGGCGCCAGGGCCGCCCCTACGAGCAAGGCCAGCCAGATGCTGAGGCCAGGCAGCAGCCCTGTCGCGAGCAGAGCGCCGAGGGCGATGGTCAGGGGCAGTCCGATCGCGAGCAGGCGCACGCACAGGCCCATGTCCGCACGCAGATCCCGCAGGCCGACCCGGGATGCATCGGAGAACAGAACCAGGACCAGCGTGGCCTCCGCCAGGTCCTTGATGAGCACGCGGGAGGGCGTGAATGCGAGCGGCGCCAGCGGCCCGTGGGTCAGCAGCAGGCCGGCCAGGACGAAGATGGCCGGAGCGGTGACTTCCCAGCGCTCCAGCCGCGCTGACACTATCCCCCAGGCGAAGACGAGCGCCGCGACGATCGCGACATCGGCGATCGTCACGGCGCCGCCAGGACGGCCTGGGCAACGCCGGGCCAGGCGGCCCGGCGGCGGCCCGGCGGCTTACCGCCGGCGCGATACCCGGCGGGCGGTCCGCCGGCCTGTGCGCCGGACGACTCTGCGGCTTCCGAACATTTCATGCCTCCTGATTCCGCTGCTGGCTGATGGTCGCGCCGGTCATCACGCAGAAGACGTTTCCAGCAGGTGCAGCTCGCTTGCCTCCTCGGCCGACAGCAGCCCGATCTCGACCAGGTCCAGCGGGCTGATAAAGCCGTCGCTGATGCGGAAGCCGCCCGCCCGCGCGATCGCGTCGCGCAGCGGCACCGCCCAGTGGTGATCCAGCAGGATGAGGGCTGCGGCCGAGTTGTTCGGGATGTCCTCGAGCACATCCCAGCCCTCCTCCTCAGTGAACACGTGCACGCCGCCGTCGGCCGCTGCCTCCTCCGCGCCGGCGATGGCACCTTCCTCCATGCCCTCCTCGCCGTCGATGCCGAGGCCGATGAGCGCGCCGATCTTGCTGCCGTACTCGATCGCCTCCGCCTCGGTGAGGTTGCTGAGATGCTCCACCTCGAGCTCGCCGTCGGCGTCCTTGTAGACGGCGAGGGAGTCGATGACCCGCACCATGTCGCTCTCGCGCAGCCGCTCGAGCTCGGCGATGATCTCGCCGTGAAAATCGGGGTTGCTGAATCCGAGCACAATGAGCTGCACAGGCCCAATCGTCATATTTCTGCCCCTCTCGTATTTAACGGCCGGGCGGCGCCAGCTGCGGCGAACGGCCGGCCGCCGGCCGCCCGCCGGGCGCCGGGCGCCGAGCCGCTGATGGACTCGGTCCGGGCTCGCCTTCAGAAGCATCTGCCGAGCCGGGCTGCGCCGCATCACCCCAGGTGGGTGGTCGCCGGTGCGCAGCCGCCATCCGGCTGGCCATGGCCCGCCGGTAGGCCAGCCCGCTAGCGCGCCAGGTCCGCGGGCGGCAGCGGGCTCACGTCACCCCGTCAGGGTGAGGCAGAGCGCCAGCCAGCGTGGCATGGTCGCAGTGGCGTGGTCAGGCTGCGGGTGCTGTCGGCCGGCCCGGGGGCCCGCCAGAGCGGCGGGGCGGCCGGCAGTGCTACGCCCAGGCGCCGTGCTCGCACCCGGCCCGCGGACAGAGAGGAGCCCATGATGACCAGTGTGCTGACGGCGGAGGCTCCGCCGCGCGGGGCGCAGCGGTACCAGCTGGACTCGACGCTCGGGCATCTCACCCCGGCCGAGCGCGTCGCTCGCGGCAAAGCCGCGCGGGCCGAAGTGCCGAGGGCCAGCCACGCGGAGCTCGACCTGCCGTCGGACCGGCCCGATCCGATCGCGCTGCTGGCCAAGCAGGGCGAGGCCCGCGTACCCGAACTGGTGCCGATCCGGTGGGGCCGGATGATGGTCTCGCCGTTCACCTTCTACCGCGGTGCCGCACTGCCGATGGCCAGCGACCTGTCGAACACGCCGGTGTCCGGACTGCCGGTCCAGGCCTGCGGAGACGCGCACCTGTCCAACTTCGGGATCTTCGGGTCGGCCGAGCGGCGCCTGGTGTTCGACGTGAACGACTTCGACGAGACGCTGCCCGGCCCGTGGGAATGGGACGTCAAGCGCCTGGCGGCCAGCCTGGAGGTGGCCGGCCGGGACAACGGGTACTCCGGCAGGGAGCGCCGGGAGATCGTCGCGGCTTGCGTCGCCCAGTACCGGCAGGCCATGCGGACCTTCGCCGGGATGAGCAACCTCGACGTCTGGTACGCGCACGCCGACCTGGAACAGCTGAGGCAGGAGTTCAACTCCGAACTGAAGGGGCGCCAGCGCAAGATGCTGGACAAGGGCCTGGCCAAGGCGCGGACCAGGGACAGCATGCAGGAACTCGGCAAGCTGACGCACATGGTCGACGGGCGGCCGCGGATCATCTCCGACCCGCCGCTGATCGTGCCCGTCGACGAGCTGATGCCCAAGGAGGCCGACCGGGCCGGATTCATGGCTCAGCTCGCCGACCTGCTCGTCAAGTACCGGCGCACGCTGGAAACCGACCGCCGGTTCCTGCTCGAGCAGTTCGAGTTCTGCGACATGGCCCGCAAGGTCGTCGGGGTCGGCAGCGTCGGCACCCGGTGCTGGATCGTGCTGATGCTCGGCCGCGACGAGTCCGATCCGCTCTTCCTCCAGGTCAAGGAGGCCGAGAAGTCGGTCCTGTCCAATTTCGTCGGGGCCAGCAAATTCACCAACCAGGGCCAGCGGGTGGTAGCCGGACAGCGGCTGATGCAGGCGTCCAGCGACATCTTCCTTGGCTGGCAGCGGATCGAGGCCGGCCTGGACGGCAGGCAGCGGGACTTCTACGTCCGTCAGCTGCGGGACTGGAAGTTCTCCGTCCCGATCGAGATCTTGATCCCGCGCGGCATGCGGATGTACGGATCCTTGTGCGGCTGGACGCTGGCGCGGGCTCATGCCCGGTCCGGGGACCGGATCGCCATCGCTTCCTACCTGGGCGGCTCGGACGTGTTCGACAAGGCGATCACGCAGTTCGCCGCCGCCTACGCCGACCAGAACGAGCGCGACTACAACGCCCTCGTGGCTGCCGTCGCCGCGGGTCGGATCACTGCCGAGCGCGACCTGTGACGCCGCGGCCGACGCGGACCGGGGAGCCGCTCTCCCGCCCGCGCTGCTGAGGGCGGGGGTCGGACGCAGTGGTATTCGATCTTCTGCTCATCGGCCTCGCGATCACCCTCGAGCCCTTTCCGCTGACGGCGTTCATCCTGCTGCTCAGCGCCGAGAAAGGCACCAGGAAGGGCCTGGTCTTCATTCTGGGCTGGCTGGCCTGCCTGGTTATAGTCGTGGCCGCCGTCATCGCGCTGACCGGCGGCAAGCCGCCCGCGGCCAGCACCGCCCCGTCGACCGCGGCCCTGGCAGTCAAGCTGGCCCTGGGCATCGCGCTGATCCTGCTCGGCGTGCGGCAATGGCGCCGGATGGGCCGGCCCCGCAAGCCACCGACCTGGATGGCGCGGCTGGACGGCATCTCGCTGTGGGCGTCCGCCGGGTTCGCTGCCTTCCTGCAGCCGTGGACGCTGGTCGCCGCCGGCGCCGCCACCGTGGTCCAGGCCAAGCTGTCCACCGCGGGCGACTGGATCACGCTGATGCTGTTCGTCCTGCTGGCCACCTCCAGCTTTCTGTACCTGGAGCTGTACACGGTCTTCAGGCCCGCCGCCGCCGATGCCCGGCTGACGAGCCTGCGGACCTGGATCGATACGCATACTGACCAGGTGATCGTCATCATCTGCCTGCTGCTGGGCTTCTGGCTGGCGGGCAAGAGCATCTACCTTCTGGTGACATGACGGGCGGCGCAGCGGATTCGCCGGGGCCGCCCGCCCCCGGTTCCGGCGCGCCCGAGCGAGTCGGAGAGCCACGCTGGCCGATGGCGGTGGCCGTGCTGGCCGTCGGCTGACTGCGCGCCGTCCTGCCGGGTTCGCTGCGCACCGGCGACGCCCGCTGGGTCCTCGTCCTGGTCCTGATCGGGCTCCTCGCGGTGCTCATCGCCGGTGATCCTGGCCGGATCGACCGCGACTCGACCTGGCTGCGGGTCATGACCGGGACGCTGATCGGCGGGATTTCCCTGGTGAACGCCACAGCAGTGATACGGCTGGTGGCCGCCGTCACCGTCGGCCGGGCGGCCTTCACCAATGACGCGAACGTCCTGCTGGCCAGCGGCGGCGCAGTGTGGCTCACCAACGTCATCGCCTTCGGGCTGTGGTACTGGGACCTGGACCGCGGCGGAGCGGCAGCCCGCGCGCGGGGCACCGGCAGCCTGCCCGCCTTCGTCTTCCCGGAAATGGCGAACCCTCAGTACACCGGGGCCGACTGGTGTCCGAAATTCCTCGATTACCTGCACCGCTCGTTCACCACGGCCATGGCGTTCAGCCCGACGGACGTCTCGGCGATCAGGCCGTGGGCCAAGCTCATGATGATGGCCGAGGACGTGATCTCGCTGCTGGTGGCGCTGCTGGTCGTCGCGCGGGCCGTCAACATCCTGAAGTAGTCTCACCCGGCTCAGGTGAGGCGGCATGGGCTTTCTCGCGCCACGATGACACGAAATCCTGCCGCTACCATGATCGCCGTCCGGCCCCGGCCTCAGGAGGACGCCCCGGTGACGATGCCGTCCGACCCGCTGGCGCTGCTGCGATCCAGGAACTATCTCGTCCTGCTCGTGCTGGCCGCGATCATCGGCGTGCCTGTGTCCGCGGTGGCCTATTTCTTTCTCGCGCTGGTCAGCAAGGCACAGGGCTGGATCTTCACCAGCCTGCCCAGCGATCTGGGCTTTCACGGCGAGCCGCTGTGGTGGCCCGTTCCGCCGCTGGTGCTCGCCGGAGTGCTGGTCGCTCTCACGCTCCGGTACCTGCCCGGTACGGGCGGCCACTCGCCGGCCGACGGCTTCAAGGTGGGCGCCGGCCCGCCCGCGCCGATCGAACTGCCCGGCATCGTGCTCGCCTCGCTCGCCACGCTGATCCTGGGCGTGGTCCTCGGGCCCGAGGCCCCGCTGATTGCCATCGGCGGCGGCCTTGGCGTCGTGGCCGTCCGCCTCGTCAAGAAGGATGCACCGCCCCGGATCCAGACGGTGGTGGCCGCAGCGGGCAGCTTCGCCGCGATCGCCACCCTGCTGGGCTCGCCGCTGACCGGCGCGTTCCTACTGATGGAAGCCTCCGGCCTCGGCGGATCAATGATGGAGCTGGTGCTGATCCCGGGCCTGCTGGCCGCGGGCGTCGGCTCGCTCATCTTCACCGGCCTGAACGCCTGGACCGGGCTCGGCACGTTCTCGCTGGCGATTCCCGGCCTGCCGCACGTCGGGGCTCCCACCGCCGCCGAGTTCGGCTGGGCACTGGCAATCGGCGTGATCGCCGTTCCGCTCGGCCTGGCCATCCGGTGGCTCGGGCTGTACCTGCGCCCGATCGTCGAGCGGCGGATCGTGCTCCTCACCCCGGTGATCGGGCTGGCCATCGCCGGCCTGGCGATCGCGTTCGCCGCGGCCACCGGCAAGGCATCTTCCGAGGTGCTGTTCTCCGGGCAGTCCGCGCTCGGCCCGTTCATCGCCCATAGCGCGGCTTACACCGTCGGAGCGCTGCTGCTGCTCCTCGCCTGCAAGAGCCTGGCCTACGGGGTTTCACTGAGCAGCTTCCGCGGCGGCCCCACGTTCCCGGCCCTGTTCATCGGCGGGGCGGGCGGCGTCCTGCTGTCGCATCTGCCGGGGCTGCCGCTCGTCGACGGCGTCGCCATGGGCATCGGTGCCATGACCGTCGTGATGCTGCGGCTGCCGCTGACGTCCGTGCTGCTGGCAACCCTGCTCCTGGCGTCCGACGGCCTGGCCGTCATGCCCCTGGTCATCGTGGCGGTCGTGGTGGCCTATGTGCTCGTGGCGCGGTTCTCCCCCGCACCCAAGTCGCCGCCGGCCGCCGAGCCGGGCCCGCACGCAGCCGCTCCCCCGGCCGCCAGCGGGGCAGGTCCGGCGCCGGCCGGCCCCGCGCAGGCCTGAGCCACCGGCCGTCCGGTGGCGCCCCCGGGGAAGAAGATCACCCGGTGCGAGCGATGTGCCGGCCGCACCGCGGCTACATGATCACGCAATGCGGCCAGAAACGGGCAGGCAGCAAGGAAAGGCTCACCGGCGCGCCCCGAACGTGCTCTGCGTCGTCTGGGCCGACGTCGGCATCGCCTCCTTCGACTGTTTCGGCGGGCTGATCGAGGCCCCGCAGATGAAGGGCCTCGCGGCCCGCGGGCTGCGCTACACGCAGTGGCACACGCCGGCGCTCCCGGCCGCGACCAGCTGCAGCCTGCTCACCGGCCAGGACGGCGCCCTCGCGCCGCGAGGTGGTGACGCACCCGGCCGGCGCGCCCCGAGCATGGCCATCCCGCCGGGGGCCGCCACCGTCGCCGAGGTCCTGACCGCGAACGGGTACCGCAGCTACTGCGTGGGGAAGTGGCCGCTGAGCCCGCCCGAGGCCGCCGCGGTGGCCTGCTCACGCCAGTCCTGGCCGCTCGCGCACGGCTTCCACCACTTCTACGGGTTCCTCGGCGACCGGACGAGTCAGCTGTATCCAGACCTCGTCTACGACGACCGGTACGTCGACGCGCCCTACCCGCCCGCAGACGGCTATCACCTGACCGCCGACCTGGCGGAGATGGCGATGACGTTCATTCACGACGGGACGCAGAAGCACCCCGCCAGCCCGTGGTTCTGCTATCTCGCTCTTGGCGCGGACAGTTCTCCCGATGTCGTCCCCAGGGAATGGGCCGATCAGTACCGCGGCAGGTTCGAGATGGGCTACGACCGCTACCGCGAGCTGGTCCTCGCCGGGATGAAGCGGCTCGGCACGGTGCCGGCCCTGACCTGGACGCCGGCGGCGGAGGGCTGCGCCGCAGGCGACGCGGCGGGAGTCCCGGCGTGGCAGTCGCTGACCGCCGCGCAAAAGCGCCTGGCCAGCCAGCTCGCCGAGTCCGCGGCCGGGCTGGCCTCCTATACCGACTACCAGATCGGCAGGATCCTCAGCTACCTGCGTTCCTGCGGCCAGCTGGACGACACCATCGTGGTGGCCTGCTCGGCGAACGAGACCGACGCCGGCTTGCCGGCCCTGTCCCTGCGCGGGCCGGAAAGCGGCGAAGCACCCCCCGCCTGCGCGGCGGATGCCGCGCAGGACTGCGGACGTGCCGCGTCCGCGGGCTGGGCGCGGGCATTCCGGACGCCCTACAGCATCCTGCGCCAGTCCCTGGTCGGCGGCAGCGCACCCAGCCCGCTGATCATCAGCTGGCCGCGGGAGATGAACGACGCTGCGGGGGGCACGCGGGATCAGTACCACCACGCCAGCGACGTCGCCGCGACGATCCTCGACTGCGCGGGCATCAATCCGGCCGGGCGCGCCGGCTGCGGCCCGCAGGCACAGGGAATGAGCATGCGCTATACGTTCACCCGGCCGGGCGCGCCTGGCCGGCGCCGGACCCAGCTCTATCAGTCACCTGGCGGCTGCGCGATCTACCAGGACGGCTGGAAGGCCGTGGCCGCCGGCGGCACGGCCCCAGCACCGAACGGCACCGCCGCAGCGTCGAACGGCACGACCCCGGCGGCTAGCGGCACGGCCCCGGCGAGCGGTCAGAGGGCGCCGGCCGGCGAGGCGGTGGCTCGCCCGGCGCTCGGCCCGTGGCAGCTTTACCGCGTGAGCGCTGACCGGGCCGAGCTCCGCGACGTGTCCGGCCAGTATCCGGGCCGGACGGCCGAGCTTGCCGCGCTTTTCGCGGCGATCACCGGCAGCGCGCCCGGCCTGGAGATCGCCGGGCGCGGCAGCGCGCAGATACGCAAGACTCCGGCCCGCGACCGCGCCAAGACCAGCTCCGTACCTGCCGGTACTCCGTCGCGGGCGCTGACGGCGGCCCCCCGCCGGGAGTCCGCAGCACCACATCGCGAGGCCACGGCACCGGGACGGGAGACCACGGTGGCGCGACGGGAGACCACGGTGGCGCACACCGCCGCTCCGGCGCGGGCGCGCGCCCGCTCGCGGGTCCGCGCTCGCGGCACGGCCGGCCGCACGGGCTGAGTCCGCTGGGCCCGGCAGGTCACGGGCTGGATCATGCCGCGACCTGATCCTGGAACTGCTTGTCGATGCCAGTCTTGGCGACCTTGCCCATGAGGGCGCCCAGGCCCGCCCCGATGGCGATCCCGAACACCGGCACGAAGAACAGCAAGCCGAACAGCAGGCCCCAGAACATGCCCCAGGTCGCTCCCGAGCCAACGGGGCTGTGATTGGTGTGGAGGTGGTACTTGCCTTCTTTATCGCGCACGATTACCGCAATCGCGTCAGCCGCGCGCCACCCACCGCGGGTAATCCGCACGGGCCTGCTCCGCAGGCGCGCACCGGCGCGCCGCGGACACGGCGGGCCGGCCATCGCGGCGAGCGGCTCAGACCGGAGGCTCGGTGTAGCGGCGCTCCTCGTAGACCTCGGCCGGCGGCTGCCCGCGCCGCCTGGTGACCATCAATGCGAGCGAAATGATCAGCCCTACTGCCCCGGCGATCATCAAGATCACGCCGATGACAGGCAGGTCAACGTGCGCTGGCTTCCAGGTGATGCCAAATCGCAGAATTGCGCCGATGACGATGAGCGCGATGCTGCCGCCGATTGTCACGGCCAGCCACCTTCCATTCCCGCGCCCGCGGAGGCGGACCGCGGCCTGCATCAGCCCAGCTGGCCGGCATTGCGGCAGATCCGCCCTCCGGCCGTCAACGTGAGCTAGCTTCACGCCACATTACCAGGGCCGCCTCGCCCGTGGCGGGTGAGAGGCGGCCTGGCGAGCCGGTCCGCAAAGCGCCCGGTACGCCCGCACCGCGCCACTGGCTAACGCCCAACGGAAAGGCAAACGGGCCCGACGAGGCGGCAGCAGCCACGGCAATAACCGGCAGGCACCGGAACTTCCGCGTTTGAGATGCCCGGTCCCGGCCGCCTGGCGGCAACCGATTGCATCAGGAAACCGGCAGCCAGGCCCAGTCTGATTCACCGTGCCCTGGGCTAGCCCAATTCGCTGGCACCTGCATGCGACGGCCGGGACTGATATTCTTGACGGACCGCTATGGGGGGAATCGCCGGGTTCAGTGGGGAGCGCGGTGGAACATGCTGTGCCCGAAAGAGACATTCCCGGACACGCTATGCGCCAGGACGCAATGCACGCCGTGCCGGGAATAGTCCAGCCTGATCACGCGCCGATACCCGAGCAGCGCGGGCAGGCGGAGCGCGGGCAGCCGCCGGGCGGGCAGGCAGGGCCGGTTACCGGCCCCTCGCCGCCGCGCCCCGTCAAGTTCGACGCGCCCATCGAGACCAAGCTTCATGCCCCCACCGCGCGCAAAGAGTGGGTAGAGCGGGCCGAACTCGTTGACTACGTGGCGAGCGTGACCGCCAAGCTCCTGCTCGTCGACGCCCCGGCGGGCTTCGGCAAGACCACGCTCGTCGCGCAGTGGCGTGCCAGCCCCGCTGAGAGGCGCCGGTTCGCCTGGGTGTCGCTCGACGCGGGCGACAACGACCCCAGCCGGCTGTGGTGGCACGTCCTGTGCGCACTGGAGCGAGCCTGCCCGGAGTTCAGTGCCGGCGAGATGCTGGCCGCACGGCGCAGTCGGATCCCTGACTTCGCCGGATGGCTGCTTCCGCTCATGGTTAACGAGCTCGCTGCGCTGACCGAGCCGGTGGTAGTCGTGCTGGACGATTACCACCTGATCAAGGAACGCAGCTGCCACGATCAGCTCGCCGAGCTGCTGCTCCATCTGCCAGCGGGTGTGCAGCTCGTGCTGATTACCCGGGTGGATCCCCCGCTCCCGCTGGCGCGCCTGCGCGCGGTCGGCGCCATGGTGGAAATCCGGGCGCGCGAGCTGCGGTTCGCCCCCGCGCAGGCCGCTGAGCTGGTCGCCGCCACCGCCGCGATCGAGCTCAGCCAGCCGGACCTGGCCGATCTGGTCGACCGGACCGAAGGCTGGCCCGCGGGCATCTACCTCGCCGCTTTGTCCCTGCGCGACCACCCGGCTCCGAGTGCGTTTATCCGCCAGTTCACCGGCGACAGCCGTTATGTCGTGGATTTCCTGGCCGAGGAGGTGCTCAGCCGGCAGCCAGAGGAAATCCGGCAGTTCCTCACCCGCACCTCGGTCCTCGGCCGATTCTGCGCGCCCCTTTGCGACGCCGTCGCCGGTTCGGACAACTCGGCCGAGATTGTTGACGTGCTCGAGCGGGAGAATCTCTTCGTCGTGCCCCTGGACGACACCCGGCAGTGGTTTCGCTATCACCATCTGTTCGCGCAGGTGCTGCAGAGCGAGCTGAGGCGGACCGAGCCGGAGATCGTGCCGGTGCTGCATCAGCGGGCCAGCGCGTGGCACCGCCAGTCGGGGTCGCCGGAGGAGGCCATCGCTCACGCGCACGCCGCCGCTGACGTCGCCGGGGTCATCGACCTGATCGCGACGCACTGGTACGCCTACATCGACTCGGGTCAGGTGGCGACCGTCCGCGGCTGGCTGAGGTCACTGGGCGACGGCGCGGTCAGCGCTCATCCCGTGGCGGCGCACGTTGCCGCGTGGGCGGCGGCCCTGTCCGGCGACCGGGACTCGCTGCGGCGCTGGCTGCCGATCCTCGAGGACGCCCGCCATGACGAGCCGCTGCCGGACGGCATCCGCTCGATGCAGTCGTCGGCGGCTCTGCTCAAGGGCACCTTCGGATTCGACGGCCTGCGCCCGATGCGCGAGGCCGCCGCCAGGGCCGCCGATCTGGAACCCGAGCCGGCCTCGCCCTGGTACGCGCTGGCGCGGGCCGGCTACGCGACCGCACTCTACTGGAGCGGCGAGCCGGCGGCAGCCCTGAGAGCGGCGCAAGAGGCCGTGGCCAGCCCGTCCGGCATCGGGATCATCCGCATGCTGGCCTTCGCCACCATGTCGCTGATGCAGGCAGACGAGGGCAACCTCGCGCGGGCGGAGCACCTGGCCCGCGCGGCCCGCCAGGTAGTCGCCGATGCCGACCCCGGTCTTGGCGACGCGCCGCAGAGCGCCCTGGCGTTCGCCGCCCTCGGCGCGGTGTACGCCAGGCGCGGTCAGCTCACCGACAGCCGCCGTGAACTGGAGCGCGCACTGCGGCTGCGGCGCAGGCAGTCGGGCGTCAGCCCGTGGGCCACCGTCGAGGTCCTGCTGCGGCTCGCGCCAGTGCTGGTCGACACCGGCGACCGGGCCGCTGCCGTCGCACTGCTCGGCGAAGCCCGGCAGCTGCTGACCGCCGCGCCGGACGGCGCGCAGGCCCAGCTCGCCCGGCTGGAGCGGGCCGAGCGGCGGCTCACCAGCCGGCCGCGCGAGGTAGCGCTGGCCGAGGCACTCACCGAACGGGAGCTGGCCGTGCTGCGGATGCTCCGCGGATCTTTGTCGCTGCGCGAGATCGGGCAGGAGCTCTTTCTGTCGCAGAACACGATCAAGACCCATACCCGGGCTATTTACCGCAAGCTCGGCGTTTCCACCCGTACCGAGGCGATCACCCGGGGACACGACCTCGAGATCCTCTGACGTCACTTCGGGTAACCGCGCAACCTCACCAGGGTGAAAACTCCGTAACGGGTGACGACGGCTCACCCTGTTATCGGGGAGGAATGACACAGCGCACGGCCCTGACCGAGGACCACGCCGCCGCGCACGGACAACGGTGCGCGCCGTCCGCAGGGAGGATGCCGATCATGACGACGCTCAGCGAGGCGGGCTACCGGTACCGGATCATCCTGCGCGGCGAGTGCGGCTCGCTGCTGGCCGGGGTGCTCGGCGAGGCCACGATCGAAACCGGCCGGGGCCGCACCTGCGTGATCGCGTCCGTCCGGGACGAATCCGAGCTCTACGGCCTGCTGGACCGCTTCCAGGATCTGGCTCTGCATCTGGTCAGCCTGACCGAGCTCGGCAGCGAAGGCCAGGACACGGCCGAAGCCGCGGTCGCCCGCTGAGCCCGGCGGGCTAACCCGGCCGCACGGACGGCCAGCCGCTCCCTGGCCGGCGGTGCGATGGTCAGAGCAGGTCCAGCTCGCGAGCGCGGCGGACCGCCTCACCGCGCTGAGTGGCGGCCAGCTTCCGGTAGATGCTCTTCAGGTGGGTCTTGACGGTATTGACCGAGATGTACATCTCGGCAGCGATCTCCGCGGTGCTCAGCATCGCCGAAACGTGCTGCAGCACCTCGCGCTCACGCTCGCTGAGCCGCTCGACGATCAAGGGCGCCGGCGCGCCGGACGGGCTCTGCCGCACGGCCGGTCCCGCCGGGCTGACCAGATCGGGCTCCAGCATGTGCCGGTAGGCGTGCGCAAGATCGGGATCGCGGCGGAGCACCGGCCGGATCCAGGCCCGCTCCAGCGCGAAGGGCAGGCGCAGCAGCTCGGGCTCCCCCAGCCGCAAGGCGCGCTCCAGGGCCCGGCGCCCCCGCCCCCGGTCGTCATCGGCGTAGCTGAGCTGTGCCTCCACCAGCAGATTGTCCAGGCTGGACACGTCCGCCGGCTGCGAGCCTGGCGCGCTGACGATCGCCTGCCGGGCCGCGTCCGGGTCGCCGGCCGCGATCCAGGCCCGCGCGAGCGCGGCCGCGGCATCGGGACTCGTTCCAGAACCGGCGCGGTCAGCCATGTCGATTGCCGACCGGATGTCGGACCGTGCGGCGCAGGCCCGCGATTCCACCAGGGTCAGCCGGTGCTCCAGCCAGCCCGGTGGTGTCCATCCGTGCCGGGCCCGGCCGGCCAGCTGGGACGCTGCGCCGGGGCGCCCCTCGGCCAGGCTGCGGCGCGCAGCCACCAGGCAGGCCGTCGCGCTGAGCAGCCGGTCCGGGTGAGTGCGCAGGGCCTCGTCGGCGCGCTTGAGCTGGCCTCGTGCCCGCGACAGCTCATTGCGCTCGGTATGGATGCACGCGAGCGCTACTTCGGCCGCGGGACTCACCGGACCGGTGAGCTCGCTGTCGGCCGTATCTGACGAGCCCACCTCGGCGGCGAGCACCGCAGCGCGGCTGAGGCGTCCGCGCAGAGCCTCGGCGAGCGCGAGGCGGCCGAGGCAGTCGGCTCGCTCAAGCTCGCAGTCCGCCGCTAGCGCCGCGGCCGCGCCCGCATCGAGGGCCGCGGCCGCCCCGTCGTGACGGCCGCGCCAGAACTCCACCGCGCCGCGCCCGGACATTACCTGGGCCCGCAGCTCGGGACGGCGGGCGAGCAGGTCAGCTGGAACTTTCCCGAGCAGTTCCTCAGCCTTGGCGACGGCCGCCGCGGCGGCCTCAAGATCTCCGGTGCGCCGGGACACCGCCAGGCGGATCAGCGCGGCGGCCAGCCGGGAGGGAATCTCGGCGTCCGGCGGGAGCAGGTCGAGCATTTCCTCCGCCGCGGCGAGCGAGTCGGCGCTCCGGTCATCCTGCCCGCGGGCCAGCTCGATGGCGGCGTCGACGAGCAGCGGCTGCGGCTCCGTCAGCGCGCGGCCGCCCGGCATCTGGCTGAATCCCTCGGTGAGGTGCTCGCCGCCGCGCGGATCGATGAGCTGGCCCACGGCGAGCTCGTCGAGGACGGTCCGGGCGGCCAGCGGCCAGTCGCCGGCTGCCGCGGCGTGCCCGACCGCCTCGGTGAGCGCGCCGTGCCGCCGGTACCAGCCGGCGGCGCGCCGGTGCAGGTCCGGCAGCAGTTCGGGCTGATCCCGCCGCAGCTTGAGCCGCAGGACCGCGCCGAACAGCGCGTGGTAGCGGTACCAGCCCTGGCCGAGCGGCAGCACGAACGCGTTCGTCCTGGCCTGGACCGTCATTGCGTCCGCGGCCGATCCGTCGTCGGTCAGCTCGGCGGCAAGCTCCGCGCTGATCCGGTCCAGGATGCTGGTCCTCAGCAGGAAGTCGCGGATACGCGCGGGCTGAGTGTTGAGCACTTCGTCCACCAGATAGCCCGTCACGGCGCTGTCCTCGACGGCAAGCTCCTTGACGAACTGATCGGGATCGGGATGGCCGGCCATTGACATCGCGGCCAGGCGCATGCCGGCCGCCCAGCCCTCCGTCCGCTCCGTCAGGGACTGCAGGGATTCCTCCGACAGCGTGACGCCGTGCTGGGCCATCAGCAGCCGGGCCTCGGAGGCGGCGAAGACCAGATCGGCGGTCCGGATCTCAGCCAGTTCACCGGTCAGGCGGTAGCGGTGCAGCGGGAGCAGCGGGTCCATCCGCGAGGCGACCACCAGCCGCAGGCCCGGGCCGGAGTTACGCAGCACGTATTCCAGGCCATCCAGCAGCCTGACGTCGGTCAGCAGGTGCAGGTCGTCGATGACCAGGGCCACCGACGGTTCCTGGGCGGCCAGCGCGGACGCCAGCCGCAGCAGGAATACATGATCGACCGAATGCCCGCGGGCCGGCACCGACAGGCCCTTCGGCACGGTTACTCCCGCGGCCCGGAGCGCCGCGACGACCGTGGCCCAGAAGGCCCGTGGCCGTTTGTCGTATTCGTCGAGATTGACCCAGGCGACGACGCCGGGGTCGGCGGCGGCCCAGAGCGCGAGGGCCATGGTCTTGCCGGCCCCCGGCGGCCCGGTCACCACGGTGAGCGGGCTGCTCGCGCCGCGGGCGATGAGCCTGCTGATCCGCGCTCGCGGGACAGCCCAGGCCGGCACGCCAGGCGGCGTGATCTTCGCCGCCAGCACCGGGTCGTCGGCTCCCGATGCTGGTCCTGAGCCGTGCCAGCCTGTCCTGCCGGTCCCTCGAGCGCCCGTGCTCGCTATCACCGACATCACCCTCCCCCCAGCTGCCAGCCGGGCTCTGCCCAGCGGGCCGCCTGCCCTGCCTGGGTCCGGGGAGACCAGTGGGTCCGGGGAGACCAGCTAGCATGCTCTACCCCAACATCTGTCGCATCCGGGTGACCCGTCAACAGTCTGCTGGGATTTCACCAGGGTGAGGAAGTCACCCGCCGTGAGTGGCGCACGATGCGCCCGGGCGTAGGACGGTGGAACCGGCATGCCCATTTCCGAGCGGCTGGGGGCCTGGGTGACACCGTCCTACTACGAGATCCGCGTCACGGGAGTTCTGCCCCCGGAGGCTCTGCTGGACTTCGAGCGGCTGACCGCATCGGTGGAGCCGGTCGAGACGGTCGTGCACGGCCCGCTGGCTGATCAGGCGGCGCTGCAGGGGCTCCTGGCCCGGCTGGAGACGCTGGGCGTCCAGGTCCTGGAGGTGCGCCGCATGCGGTCGGAGGCGCGGCCTGCCCCGCCGCAGCCGTCTGCCGGGCCGGGGCTGCACGGGCTCCCGGCGCAGGATGCCGGCCAGACGGAGCACGGGCGCAGGGCGCAAGACGCCAGGCAGGCCAGGCCCGGCGCGCCGCCGCGGCCTGGCCGGGAGGACCGGTCCGCCGGGTGAGCGCCGCGTACGCGGCCGGGTCACCCGCCGCACGCACCCGAGGTCCGGTCCTCGGATGCTCACGGGTGGCCGGGGGCTCCTCGCGAGCGGCCGGGAGCTCAGGGCCCGGCGCCCTCGGCCGGCGGCCCAGGCCGGCGGCGGTGATCGGCACGGGAGGCGAGCGCCGCTACCGCGTGCCCGGTGCCGGCCCCCACTGCCGAGCCGACCACAACGTCAGCGGGATAGTGCACGCCCGTATGCACGCGGGAGTAGGCCACGGCGGCGGCAAGCAGGCGCAGCGGCAGGGCCAGCCGCGGCATCTCGCTGCCGACGGCGGCGGCGAAAGCGAAAGCCGAGGCGGAGTGCCCGGACGGAAAAGACGTCGAGTCGGGCATGGTGACCTGCCGGTCCTGCGGCGTGCCCGCGTCCGCCCGGTCCGGGCGCGGCCGGACATAGACCCGCTTGATCCCCTGGTTCACCAGCGCCGACGTCACGCCGATCGCCACGGTCCCCCGCAGCGCGGCACGCCGTCCGGGGCGGCCGCCGGCGACGGCGAGCCCGGCCGCGATGGCCAGCCAGATCCGCGAATAGCTGGCGGCATCAGACAGGCGGCGCAGCGGCACGTCCAGCACAGGCGTCGGCGCGGCGGCGATCGCCAGGTACAGCGAGCGGTCGGCGGCGTCCAGCTGGCGCAGGGCAGCCTGAACCTGCTCGCGCACCGGGCCAGCCATAGCAGATGGTAACATCCGTGGACCATGCAGTAGCCCGCGTCGGGGGGGCACGTGCCGCAGCATAGAGCGCATCGTCCGCCGCTGCGCGAGCAAGCCGCAGCGCTGATATCCCTGCTCGCGGTGGCGGGGGCCGTGGTCCTGCTCCTCGCCGGGATCGTCGTGCATCTGGCGGCAGTACTGCTCACCATCGTCAGCCTGCTGGTCTTCGTCACGGCCGGGTGGTACGCCGTCTCCCGCCGCAGGCTCATCCGGCTGATCGCGCTGGCCGCCATGATCGCGGCCCTGGCGGCCCTGATTACGGGCCTGGTCTTCGCCGGCCTGCAGGTGCTCCGTTTTGTCCTCGTTCTGGTGCTGGCGGTGCTGTCACTGGCAGCGGCTCGCGGCGCGCTGCGCACGGTCACCGCCCGGCGCGGGGCTTCCGCCGGCCTGACACCGGCTGACCGCCCCCGCCATCCGGTGCTGATCATGAACCTGAAGTCCGGCGGCGGGAAGGCCGAGCGATTCGGGCTGGCGCGGGAGTGCGAGAAGCGCGGCATCGAGGCGGTGATCCTGCGGCCGGGCGACGACCTGCGCCAGCTGGCCGAGGACGCGGTCGGGCGGGGCGCCGACGTGATCGGCATGGCCGGCGGTGACGGCTCGCAGGCGCTGGTCGCCAGCGTGGCGATCCGGCACGATATCCCGCACGTGTGCATCCCGGCCGGAACGAGAAATCATTTCGCGCTGGACCTCGGCCTCGACCGTGATGACGTGGTGGGCGCACTCGACGCGTTCGCCCACGGCGCGGACCGGCGGATCGACCTGGCCGCCGTCAACGGCCGGATCTTCGTGAACAACGTGTCGCTCGGGCTGTATGCGAAGGTCGTGCAGTCAGCGGAGTACCGGGACGCCAAGGTCAAGACGGCCGCGTCCATGCTGCCGGATCTGATCGGCCCGGACGCGGTCCCCTTCGATCTGCGGTTCCGGGGACCGGACGGGGCCGAGTGCCCGACCGCCCAGATGATCCTGGTCTCCAATGACCCCTACCAGCTGGACTCGATCGGCAGCGGGGGCACGCGCGAGCGGCTCGACCTCGGGGTACTCGGCATTGTGGCCGCCCAGATCAGCAGCGCCGACGAGGCGAGGCGTTTCGTCGCGCTGCAGGCGGCCGGGCAGATCCACCGGTACTCCGGCTGGCGCGAGTGGGCCGCGGCCAGGTTCCAGGTCAGCTCGGCCGCGCCGGTCGAGGCCGGAGTGGACGGGGAGGCCCTGGTGCTGGACCCGCCGCTGGTGTTCGAGTCGCTGCCGGGCGCGCTGCGGGTGCGGGTGCCGCGCCACGCCAGACGGCCCCCGGCAGCCGTGCGGGCGGTCCATCTGCTCTCCCGCTCCACCATCACCGAACTGGGCCGGGTGGCCGTCGGTCGCCCGGCTGAGCCGGCATCAGAGCGCCAGCCGCTGGAGGCCGGCGCTCCGGTTCCCTCAGGGAGCTAGCGGCCGGGAGCGAGCAGTCGACCGCGGACTCCGGACAGCCCCGCCTCCTCACTCACCTCAGGCTCACCGGCGTCCGGATTCACCCGGGGGGCAGCGCTCCGTTGCCCGATTACTCGATTGCCGGGCTGGGCTGGGTGTCAGCGGCGGCATCGCCGGCATGGACCGGACCAGGCGCAGAGCCGTCCCCGGCCGGGGACGCGGAGCCGCCCCCGGCGGCAGGGCGCTCCGAGTCGGCCCCGACGCCCGGCGCGACAGGAGGGTAGATGGAGCGCAGCGGCGCCTGGTAGATGTCGCGGTGCGTCTCGATCTCCTGGGTGGTGAAGGTGCGCTCGCGCCGGACGTCGCGGGTGAAGGCCAGCCACCAGGTGAGCAGCGCGCCGACCCGGTTGCGGAAGCCGGTCAGGAACGCGATGTGGATGAACAGCCAGATCCACCAGCCGATGAAGCCGCCGACCTGCAGCGGCCCCGCGGACACCACCGCCTGGCCGCGGGAGATGTAGGCCGCCGAGCCGAGATCGCGGTAACGGAACGGCTTCTCCGCCATATCGCCGGCCGCCCGCCGGCGGATCCGGCGCCCGGCGTGGAGGCCGGACTGCATCGCCACCTCGGCGACCCCCGGCAGCTTGTCCAGGCTCATCATGTCGCCGAGCACCGAGATCTCGGGATGGCCGGGGATCGTCAGGTCCTTTTCCACCAGGATGCGCCCGGCCCGGTCGCGCTTGGCGCCGGTCGCGGCCGCCAGCGCCTGCGCGACCGGGGGTGCCTCGACTCCTGCCGTCCACAGCACCGTGTTGGCGTCGTAGCGGGTCTGCTCGCCCGCATGGTCGCGGACGAGCAGGTAGCCCATGTCCACGTGCGTCACGATCGAGCCCATGTGCTGCTCGACGCCGAGCCTGTCCAGCGTGGCAGCGGCCTTGCCGGACAGCTTCGGGCCGAACGTGGCCAGCGGCGCGCTGCCGCCGTCGAAGAGCAGCACCCGGGCGTCTTCCGGCTCGATGTTCCGGAATTCCGCGCGCAGGGTCTTGGTGGCCAGCTCGCGGATCTGACCGGCGAGCTCCACCCCGGTGGGGCCGCCGCCGACCAGCGCGAACGTCAGCCAGTTGCGCCGGGCCTCGGGCGTCGGCGCGGTATCGGCCATCTCGAACGCCCCGTACACGCGGCGCCGGATCGCCAGGGCGTCGGAGATGGTCTTCATGCCCGGCGCCCAGCGGACGTACTCGTCGTGACCGAAGTAAGACTGCCGGACTCCGGCCGCCACGATCAGATCGTCGTAGCCGTACTCAATCCGGTCGCCGCCGATCCGCTGAGCAATGACCCGCTGGCCGGCCACGTCGAAGTCCACGACCTCGGCCAAGACACAGTCGACATTCCGGTGCTTCTTAAGCAGGTCGCGCAGCGGAGTGGCGATCTTCCCCTCGGACAGGATGCCGGTAGCGCACTGGTACAGCAGCGGCTGGAACAGGTGGTGCTGCGCCCGGTCGATCAGTGTCACGCTGACGTCGCTGCGACGCAGCGCGCGGATCGCGAACAGCCCGGCGAAACCGCCGCCGACGATCACCACCCGCCGCCGTCCCGGCAGACCGGCCGGCGACCCCGGCCGCGCCGCCGGGCCTTGCGCGGCCAGGACAGATCCCCCGGCCTGCGCAGGCTGGTCAGCTATCGGTGCCTGCTCAGCGTTTGCCTGCTCAGCGTGCGAAGGCTCAGCCATCGGATCCTCCGGTCCCCCGCGCGGCGTCAGCCGGCCGGATCGTGCCAGGTGTCGCGGTTAGACAGCAGCCGGTCCGCTTCCTTAGGGCCCCAGCTGCCCTGGGCGTAAGGGTGCACGGGCGTGACGTCACCCAGGATGGGGTCGACGACCTCCCAGGCTGCCTCGACGGTGTCCTGCCGGGCGAACAGCCAGCGATCGCCGTCCAGGGCCGCGCCGATGAGCCGGTCATACGGCCGCATGTCCGCCCCGCTCTGACCGGAGAAGTTCAGCTCTTCAGCCAGCGGCTCTAGTCCGGCACCGGGCTTCTTCCCGGCCAGCTCAAGGCCGACGGCTGTTTCCGGCCAGATCCTGAACCGCAGCGAGTTGGAGACGGCGAACGGCGCGATTCCGAATACATCATGCGGAGGGCGCTTGAAACGGACGTCGATCTCGGTCGCCGTAACCGGCATGCACTTGCCCGCCCGGATCAGGATCGGCACGTCTGCCCAGCGCCAGGTGTCGGCGGCCAGCCGCACCGCCACATACGACTCCGTCGTCGACTTCGGCGCGACGCCGTCGACCTCGAGATAGCCCTCGTACTGGCCCCGCACCGTGTCCTCAGGGGCCAGCGGCCGCAGCGCGGAAATAACCCTAGACTTGGCGTCCCGCCACGACCCCAGGCCCGCACCGTCGGGGGGGTCGGCCAGCACGGTGGCGAGCACCTGGAGCATATGGTTCTGCACCACATCGCGGACCGCGCCGGTCCGGTCGTAGAACCTGCCCCGGTCGGAGACATCAAACGCCTCGGCCATGGTGATCTGGATGCGGTCCACGTAGGTCCGGTTCAGCAGCGGTTCGAGCACCGAGTTGGCGAACCGGACGAACAGTACGTTCTCGACCGGGTCGAACGCCAGCCAGTCATCGACGCGGAAGATGGCCTCTTCCGGGAAGTACTTGTGCATGGTGTCGTTCAGCTGCCGCGAGCTGGCCAGGTCGTTGCCGAACGGCTTCTCCACCATGACCCGCGCGTTCTTGGTCCGGCCGGCCGATGCGATTCCCTCGGCGATGCGCCCGAACAGGACAGGCGGTACTTCCAGGTAGAACAGAACATTGGTGCCGGAACCGATCTCGTCCGACATCGCCTTGTAGGTGGCATCATCGCCGAGGTCGCCGTCGACGTACCGAAGCAGGCTCAGCATCTTCTGCGCCGGCGGGCTGTTGGGGTCCATGTGGTTGAGCTGCAGCGAGGCCACCGCGTAATCGCGGAACTGCGCGAGCCCCCAGCCGCTCTTGGCCACGCCGATGACCGGCACGTTCAGCACCCCGCGCTCGACCAGGCCTACCAGCGCCGGGAAAGTCTCCAGCTTGGCCAGGTCGCCGGTCGCGCCAAAAATCACCAGCGCGTCAACCTCATCCGTCGCCATCTCAGCTCCTCTGCCGATGTTTCCCGTCGCCGTACCCATCTCATGGCCGGCGCAATGCCTGTGCCATCACTCGGAGCGGGTGAAGCGCGAACCGCGCGCCTGAGCTTCCGCCGCTACCTGCGCGCTTATGCTTTCGTCGGCCGCTGCGCATTTCGGTGAACATCTGGCGGCCAGGGGGCGACCAGGCGATGACTACTTCTGACGAGCGCTCTGACCAGCGCGGGCGGCCAGCCGTCCTGGACGCTGCCGACTTTAGCGCCCTGTACCGGCGGCTGCGCGACGCATCGAACTGGGGCCCCGCCGATCGCCGCGGCGCGCTGAACGACATCACCCCGGAGCGGGTGCTCGCCGCGGCCGCCGAGATCCGGCTCGGCCGCACTGTCAGCATGGCCGCGCCGGTCGAGAGCCGGGTGGCGATGGACAACCCCCAGCCGGCCATCCATCAGATGACCAGCCCGGCCGGCGAGCAGGCCGACCCGTCGGGCCTGTCGTTCGCGATGGACCGGCTCGCCATGAACGTGCACGGCAATGCCGACAGTCACCTTGATGCCCTGTGCCATGTCATCTACCAGGCGCGCCTGTACAACGGGGTACCCGCGACCACCGTCACCGACACCGGGGCGGCTGAGCTGTCCGTCGAGGTGGCCCGCGACGGGATCGCCGGCCGGGGAGTGCTGCTGGACATCCCGCGGCTGCGCGGGGTGCCCTGGCTGGAGCCGGGCGATCACGTCACGGCCGGCGATCTTGCCGCCGCCGAGCAGGCCCAGCAGGTGCGCGTCGGCCAGGGCGACCTGCTGTTCGTGCACGTCGGGCACCGGCGCCGGCGGGCCGAGCTCGGCCCCTGGGACACCGCCAGCTCGCGGGCCGGGCTGCACCCCGCCGCGATGGAGTTCGTCGCGCAGCGGCGGGTCGCGGTGCTCGGCAGCGACAGCAACAACGACACCACCGCCAGCCTCGCCGAGGGCGTCGACTTCCCGGTGCACGTGCTGGCCATCAACGCGATGGGCGTGCACCTGCTGGACTACCTGCAGTTCGACGACCTCCTGCCGCTGTGCGAGGAGATCCGCCGCTGGTCGTTCTTCTGCGTCGTCGCGCCGCTGCGGCTCGCGCACGGCACCGGCTCGCCGGTGAACCCCATCGCGATCCTGTAACGCCACCGGGCCGAGCGAGCGGGCCCGCCTCCGCTCGGTTTCTTATCGCGCGGGCGGGGCTCCGGTGTCGGCTCCCGGGGTGACCACCGGCCCCGGCGCGGCGTCATCCGGTGCGCTGCGAGGCGGCGGCGGCAGGAAATCGCTCTGGCTCAGGCGCCGCCGGAACACGAAGTAGGTCCAGGTCTGATAAGCGAGGACGAACGGCAGGAGGACGATCGCGACGACCGACATCACCTTGAGGGTGTAGGCGCCGGACGCGGTGTTGTGCACCGTCAGGTCGTAGGCGGCGCTGGTGCTGGAGACCATTACCCTCGGGTATAGGTCGACGAAGATCGACACAATGCAGGACGCCATCGTGACCGTCGTGGCCGCGAACGCGAAGCCCTCGCGATGCTCGAAGGTCAGCCAGACGGCGGCGATGACGGCGAGCAGGGCGAGCAGCTCGATCGGGTTCAGCAGGAAGCCCTTGCCCGCAGTCGCGTGCGTCCAGATGACGAAGCCGAGCACCAGGAGCCCGGTCACCGGCGCGACCCGGCGCGCCAGCCCGGCCGCCCTGGTGCGCAGTGCCCCGGTGGTCTTCAGCGACAGGAACGTCGCCCCGTGCAGCAGGCAGATCGACACCAGGGTGATGCCGGTGAACACCCCGTAGGGCTGCAGCAGCTGCCAGAACGAGCCGGTGTAGTTCTGGTGGGAGTTAATCGGCAGGCCGTGCAGCAGGTCGCCGAGCGCCACGCCGATCAGCAGCGGCGCCAGCAGGCTGCCCACGGTCAGCGTGGTGTCCCAGGTCCGGCGCCAGCGGGCCGCGTCGCGCTTGCCGCGGTACTCAAACGCCACGCCGCGGACGATGAGCGCGGCCAGCAGCAGCGCCAGCGCGAGGTAGAAGCCCGAGAACATCGTCGCGTACCAGCCGGGGAACGCCGCGAAAATCGCCGCGCCGGCCACGATGAGCCAGACCTCGTTGCCGTCCCACAGCGGGCCGATCGTGTTGATGACCGCCCGCCGGCCCGCCTCGTCCCGGCTGACCAGGCTGTGCAGCATGCCGACGCCGAAGTCGAAGCCCTCCAGGACGAAGAAGCCCGTCCACAGGACCGTGATGACAATGAACCAGAAAGGTATGAGAGCCATCGGGACCTCAATACTGGACGGCGGGCACGGGCACGTCCGCGTCAGCCTCGGCGCGGGCGGGCGGGAGCTGTTCGCGTGAGTACTTCAGCATCAGCATCAGGTCGACGGTGCCGAGCACGGCGTAGAGCAGCACGAAGCCCGCCAGGGTGATGGCGATGTCGGTGGTGCTGACCGTCGGCGAGACCCCGTTCTTGGTCAGCATGATGCCCTGCACGATCCAGGGCTGGCGGCCGCTCTCGGTGAGCAGCCAGCCCGCGGTGTTCATCAGGAACGGAAGCACCGCGGACCAGACCGCGACCCAGAGGAACAGCCGGGAGGTGGTGAGCTTTTTTCGCCGGATCAGCCAGAGGCCCCACAGGCCGAGCAGGAAGACCGCGACGCCGATGTAGGCCATGACCCGCATCGACCAGTACTGGATGAAGACGTTCGGCACGTAGTAGCCGGGCCCGAACTTCTTGCTGTACTGCGACTGCAGCGGGCTCAGGCCGATCACCTTGCCGTCCCAGTGGTTGGTGGCCAGCAGGGACAGCAGGTGCGGGATCGCCAGGATCTGGGTGGGCGTGTGGTCGTTGTTGCCGCCGCCGATCTGGAACAGCGAGAACGAGCACGGCTGGCAGGTCGTCCACTGCGCCTCGGCAGCGGCGATCTTCATCGGCTGGTACTTGGCCTCGATCACCCCGAGCTCGTCGCCGACCAGCATGGTGAACAGGATGGCCGGGACCAGGACGATCAGGGCGAGCCGCGCCGAGCGGGAGAACACGTGCCGGTCGCCGCCGCGGCGCAGCTGCCACGCGGAGACCGCCAGCATCACGGCGGCGCCGGTGACCAGGGACGCCAGCAGGACCTTGGAGTAGCCCCAGATGAACACCGGGTTGGTCAGCACGGCCCAGATGTCGTTCAGCTGCGGCTTGCCGTTGACCATCGCGTAGCCGACGGGATGCTGCATCCACGAGTTGGCGGCCATGATGAACGCCGCCGACAGGACGCTGCCGAGCGCCACCGCCCAGATGGTCAGCAGGTGCACCCGGCGCGACAGCTTGTCCCAGCCGAACAGCCACAACCCCAGGAACGTCGACTCCAGGAAGAAGGCCGCCAGGCCCTCCATCGCCAGCGGCGCGCCGAAGATGTTGCCGACCAGCCGCGAGTAGGCCGACCAGTTCATCCCGAACTCGAATTCCTGCACGATGCCCGACACCACGCCGATGGCGACGTTGATGACCAGCAGCGTGCCGAAGAACCGGGTCAGCCGCAGATAGTCATCACGCTTGCTGCGGTACCAGGCGGTCTGCAGCAGCGCGGTCAGAACCGCCAGGCCGATAGTGATCGGGACGAACAGGAAGTGATTGATCGACGTGAACGCGAACTGCCAGCGCGCGAGATCGACGTTGGTCATCTACTCCCCCGGTACGGAAGACATCAGCAGTCGCAGACCGCCGGCCGCCGCGCCGGGCATGAGTGCCCGGCATAAGGCAGCCGGCCGCAGCCTGGTCAGGCGTCAGCGCCCGTGCGCGCCTGGACGCCGTTCTGCCAGGCCTGGGTCCCGGCAGCGGCGGCAGTCTTCGCCTGCTCCCACTTGATCTTGGCCAGTTCGCTGGGCGGCACTTCCATCTCCTGGATCCACCGGCGGGTAGCTGCGAGCAGATGGGAGCCGCCGACAGCGACGCCCGCCAGAGCGATCAGGGCGCCGGCTGCGACGAGCGCGCCCCCAGTGATCATCGGGCCGGACCTGAGCTGCGGCCCGCTGCTGCTCTTCTGCGTGCTGTTCGACATGGCACCGTCCTGGACGTGAGTGGTTGATCGTCACTGTCGCCGCCCGCGCGGCCTCCGGGCATCATCCTTGCGGGGTGATTGCTCCGGGCGCGGGATGACCAGCCAGCGGTCCTCCCGCGGCCAGGCCAGCCGGGCGGGAAGACCGCCGGCGCGGCGGCGAGACGACGAACGAGAGCACGACCAGGAGCACCGCGACGGCCGCGGTACCGCCGAAGATCGCTGACAGGCTGAGCCCCGCGTGCTGGAGCGGCCCGACGCCGAACGCCGCGACCCCGTAGCCGAGCTGGTAGAAGGCGATGATCCCGCCCGCCACCGCGGCCGAGATCGCGGTCAGCTCCTCCTCGCCGAAGCTAATGGTGAGCGGCAGCAGCGCCGAGCAGCCGAGGCCAGCCAGCCCGAAGACGGCGATGCCCGCGACCGCGGCCCCGGCAGGAAGGACATCGATCAGAACAAAGGCGGCCGCCATCACCACCGGCAGCAGGTGATAGGTAATCCGGGCGGGCAGCCAGCGGTCGATCAGCGCGAACAGCACCCGGCCGGCGGTCACCATCCCCCAGAACGCGGCCAGCGCCATCGAGGCCTGCGCCTTCGAGGCGCCGAGGCGGGTGGTCATCTCCAGCTGCGACCAGTTGCCGTTCATCGTCTCGCAGATGCCGTACAGCAGGATGAATCCCGCATAGACCCAGAAGCGGCCCGGTATCCGCCGCCGGCCCGGCGGCGCGGGGCTGACCGGCCCCGCCGGGCCGGCCTGCCGTGCCGCGCTGGCCCGTCCTGCTGGACCGGACACCCGCAGCGGCAGCCGCAGGCTCACCGCGATCAGTGCCAGCAGCAGAACAGCGGACAGGATCGGCAGTCCCCACCAGAAACCGAGGCCGTCGAAGACCGCGACGAAGACCGGCGCGAGGACGGTGCCGAGGCCGAGCAGCGCGTTCAGCACGAGTACCGAGCTGTCGACGCGACCCGGGTGGAACGCCGAGGTGTAGGTGTTCAGCACCGGGACCGTCAGGCCGAATCCGGCGCCGAGGAACGCCGTGGCGACCAGCAGCAGCGAGTAGCCGGCGGCATGGTCGGACCTGACCGGCACGCTCGCCAGGAGCAGCCCCATCGACAGCAGGCTCAGGGTCAGGCCCAGCAGGTAAACCCGTTTCGTGGTAATCCGGCGAGCCAGCGCGGCGCCGAGCAGCGCTCCGGCGATGGCCGTCAGCACCTGGGGCAGGAA
Organism: Streptosporangiaceae bacterium; assembly: GCA_052146815.1. Lineage (GTDB taxonomy): Bacteria > Actinomycetota > Actinomycetes > Streptosporangiales > Streptosporangiaceae > DATJZH01. The sequence goes on from JBKQMG010000051.1 coordinate 63,092, forward strand.
CATGTCGCCGTACTGCGGGCTGGACAGGGCGTACTCGTTCCTGGCCGTGAAGATGGTGCTGGCCGCGGGGAACGTGACCAGGACGATGCCCTGCACCAGGCCGGCGGCGTTGACGACGGCACTCTCGGCTCTCGAGGCCACGGGCGCTCCCGTCAGGTCGAGGTCGGCGGTCATCGGTCGGGCGCGGGGCTGCCTGCCGCGACTGTAGCTGTGAGCAGCAGTCCTCGCCCGCAGTGACGCGCAGTCACCCGATCCGAGTGATGCGGTCACCAGCCCGAACCGGCATAGTGGGCCGGGTGACAGAACACTATGACGTGATCATCGTCGGCAGCGGCGCCGGCGGGGGGACGCTGGCGCATACGCTCGCGCCCTCGGGCAAGCGGATCCTGCTGCTGGAGCGCGGCAACTTCCTGCCGCGCGAGACCGACAACTGGAATCCCGGCTCGGTTTTCGTAGACGGGAAATACATCTCGCCGGACCCGTGGTTCGACGCCGACGGCAAGGCCTTCCAGCCGCAGGTGCACTACTACGTAGGCGGAGCCACGAAGCTGTACGGGGCCGCGCTGTACCGGCTGCGCCCCGAGGACTTCGGCGAGATCAAGCACGCCGACGGGGCGTCCCCGGCGTGGCCGTTGAGCTACGACGACTTCGAGCCGTGGTACACCAAGGCCGAGTGGCTCTACCAGGTCCGCGGCGTGCACGGCGAGGATCCGACCGAAGGCCACGCCTCAAAGCAGTACCCGTGGCCGCCGGTCTCGCACGAGCCGCGGATCCAGCAGATCTCCGAGGCGCTCACCGCGGGCGGCTACCACCCGTTCCACGCGCCGTGCGGCATCCTGCTGAACGAGGCCGACCGGCCGCTGAGCGCATGCGTGCGCTGCGCCTGGTGCGACGGCTACCCGTGCCTGGTGCATGCCAAATCCGACGCCGACATCATCGCAGTGCGCCCGCTGCTGGACCAGCCGAACGTAACCCTGCTGGTGAACGCCGAGGTCGAGCGCCTGGAGACGGACGGATCCGGCCGGACGGTAACCCGCGTGCAGGTCAGCCGGAACGGCAGCGAGGAGTTCTACGAGGGCGACGTCGTCGTGGTCTCGGCCGGGGCAGCTAACAGCGCCAGGATCTTGCTGCGGTCAGCCTCCGACCAGCACCCGGCGGGCCTGGCGAACGGGTCTGACCAGGTCGGCCGCAACTACATGTACCACAACAGCAAGGCCATCGTGGCGCTCGACAAGGAGCGCAACGACACGGTGTTCCAGAAGACGCTCGGCCTGAACGACTTCTACTTCGCGGGGAACGGCCGGGAGTGGCCGCTGGGCAACATCCAGATGCTCGGGAAGTCCAACGCGCTGGCGATGAAGGGCGAGGAGCCGAAGCTGACCAAGCTGGCGCCGAAATGGAGCCTGGAAGAGGTCGCCCGGCACGCGGTCGACTTCTGGCTGACCACCGAGGACGTGCCCAAGCCCGACAACCGGGTCACTGTGGACAAAGACGGCCACATCCACCTGGCCTATCAGCAGACGAATGACAGCGAGGCGGACGCGCTGTACCACGAGCTCCGGAAGGTCCTCAACCACATCGGGATCGCCGCCCACCATGTCCTGAGCAAGAACTTCTACGCCAGCATGGACGTGCCCGTCGCCGGGGTCGCGCACCAGTCGGGCACCTGCCGGTTCGGCGCCGACCCGGCCAGCTCCGTGCTCGACGTCAACTGCAAGGCACACGAGGTCGACAACCTGTACGTCGTGGACACGAGCTTCTTCCCGAGCATCGGAGCCGTGAACCCGGCGCTGACCGCCATGGCCAACGCCATCCGCGTCGGCGAGCACCTGCTCGAGAGGACGGCATGAACGCCGCTAAGCCTGCGTGGCTCGGCAGGCCTGCGTGGCTGGGCCTGTCTGCGTGGCGGGGCGCCGGCGCCCTGGCCGCGCTCCTGGTCGCCGGATGCGGTTCCTCCGGCAGTTCCAGCTCCGCGGCCAGCTCGCCGTCGGCGACCCACCCCGCCATGTCGGCGTCCGCCTCCTCGTCGGCCATGTCGGCGACATGCGCCGACGCGCAGAAACTCCGCGGGTCACTGCGGAGCCTCGATCACATGAACGCCAGCTCTGCGTCGATCAGCGGGCTGACGGCCAACCTGGACAGCATCAAAACCTCGCTGGGGAGCCTGAGCAGCAGCGCCAGCAGCGAGTTCCAGGCGCAGACCAGCGCGCTGAAATCCGACCTGAACGGGCTGAAGAGCGCCGTGACCAAGCTCACCAAGAGCCCGAGCGCCAGCGCGATCACTGACGTCAAGACGGAAGCAGAAAAGGTCTCGGCGGCAGGCCGCAACCTGGAGGCCGCCGTGAAGTCGCACTGCGGCACCTAACACGCCCGGCCGGGGGGCCGGGGAGGGGGGAACGCACGTGTCCAGCAACACAACGTCCAGCACTGCCGTGCCCGGTAACGCCACGTCCACCACCGCGTCGCCCGGCAGCAGCGGGTCCGGCAGCTCATCGTCTCGTTATCCGAACATCGCCGATCACGGCCTGATCGGCGACCTGCAGACGTCCGCGCTGGTGACCACCGAAGGCTGCGTGGACTGGCTCTGCTTCCCGCGGTTCGACTCGCCGAGCGTGTTCGCGTCCCTGCTGGACGCCGACCGCGGCGGCTACTTCCGGATCGCTCCGGACACCGACAACTACACCACCCGGCAGCTGTACCTGCCGGACACCGCGATCCTGGTCACCCGGTTCATGACGCCCGACGGAGTCGGCGAGGTGCACGATTTCATGCCGGTCATCGACGGCCCGGCCACCGACCGGCACCGGCTCGTGCGCAACATCCAGGTGGTCCGCGGCAGCATGCGGTTCGTCATCGACCTGCAGCCGCGCTTCAACTACGGCCGCACCCCGCACAAGCTGGACGTCACCGACCAGGGTGCGATCTTCAACGCCGGCGGCATGAAAATGGCCGTCCACGGCATCGCGCCGCCCAACACCTCGATCCGCGACCTGCAACTGGACGTCCAGCAGGCGGACAACGGACTGCGCTGGAAGCGCACGCTGCGCGAGGGCGAGATCGGCGGCGTGATGCTCGAGTGGATGGGCGAATCGCCGCGCCTGATGTCGCCTGAAGAGGCGCAGAAACTGGCCGACGACACCGCGCGGTACTGGAAGTACTGGGTGAGCCGTTCCACCTACCGCGGCCGCTGGCGGGAAATGGTGGCCCGCTCGGCGATGACGCTGAAGCTGATGACCTACGCGCCGAGCGGCGCGCTCGTCGCCGCGCCCACCACCGGCCTGCCGGAGCAGGAAGGCGGCGAGCGCAACTGGGACTACCGGTACACCTGGGTGCGGGACGCCTCGTTCTCGGTGTACGCGCTCCTCGGCCTCGGCTACGTGGAAGAGGCAGCCCGGTTCGGGATGTGGCTCAGCGAACGGGCCCGCGAGCACGGCGGCGACGGCCACAGCCCGCTCAAGATCATGTACCGGGTGGACGGCACGTCCGACCTGACCGAGGAGACCCTCGACCACTTCGAGGGCTGGCGCGGTTCCCGGCCCGTGCGCATCGGCAACGGAGCCGCCGACCAGCGCCAGCTCGACATCTACGGCGAGGCGATGGACTCCATCTACATCGGCGACACCCACGGCGTCCAGGCCGCGCACCAGGGCTGGGTCGCGGTCACGCAGATGGCGGACTGGCTGTGCGAGCACTGGGACGAGCCGGACGAAGGCATCTGGGAAACCCGCGGCGGCCAGAAGAACTTCACCTACGGGCGGGTCCAGGCCTGGGTCGCCCTGGACCGGGCTATCCGGCTGGCCGAGCGGCACGGGCGGCCGGGGAACGTGACCCGCTGGACCGCCGAGCGGGACCGGATCTACCAGCAGGTGATGGAGCGCGGCTGGAACGAGAAAGTCGGTGCGTTCACCCAGCACTACGACACCGAGGTGCTGGACTCCTCGCTCCTGCTGATGCCGCTGGTGGGGTTCATCACTCCGCGCGACCCGATGTGGCTGTCGACGCTGGACGCGATGAAGCGCGAGCTCGTCTCCGACAGCCTGGTGTACCGCTACAACCCGAGCGCCTCGCCCGATGGGCTGGCCGGCGACGAGGGCACCTTCTCGCTGTGCACGTTCCTGTACGTGGACGCGCTGGCCCGGGCCGGACGGCTGGACGAGGCCCGGCTGGTGTTCGAGAAGATGCATACCTACGCCAACCATCTCGGCCTGTACTCCGAGGAGATCAGCAGCACCGGCGATCAGCTCGGTAATTTCCCGCAGGCCTTCAGCCACCTGGCGCTGATCAACGCCGCCATGAACCTCGACTACCAGCTCGACCACGGGGCCGGCTCGGTCGAGGGCGTGCTCGACTGACCAAGGAGCAGCCAGCAGCGGCCGGGCCCGT
>JBKQMG010000052.1:0-39501 GCA_052146815.1 Streptosporangiaceae bacterium
CGAGAGGGTCCCGGCGCGGCCGCCTTTTGCCGTGCTGGTTACCTGATGGTGTAGGCGTACGGGATGGCGGCCAGCTCGTCGCCCGCTAGCTGGCCGTAGGGCGGCACGTCGCCGGTGAAGGTGTCGACGTACAGGTTGCCGCTCACCACAGTGCCCGACGAGCCGGCCGGCTTGACGGTCACTGCGATGGTGCGGGTCTGGCCCGGGTTGATGATGAACAGCCCGAACGGCGCGGCCGGGTTGACCGACGACTGCCAGAAGTCGCCGGCCGCCGAAGTCACCGCCGGGTCGAACTTCCTGGTCGTCGCCGTCATCGTCGAGCTGACCGTACCCGCGGGCGCGGGCGCCGAGTAGGGCCCGCACTCGGAGGGCGAGGCGAACCACACTCCCGCGGTGACGGTTCCGCCGGCCGGGGTATACGAGCCGGATTCAGTATCGGCGCAGACGGCCGCCGCGCTGCTGCCACCGGCCGGAGCGCTCACCAGGTCCGGGTCCCCCGCGTTGGGGCCGTAATCGAACATGATCGGCAGGCTGGCGGTAGAGGACACCGAGACACCCGACGTCTGGGTCGGCACGAGCCAGAGCGGCGAATTGCCGGTCAGCGGCAGCGGCAGGCCGGTTGCCGTGTCGAGCGGCGCGAGCGTCACGGCAGCGGTCGTGTTGAGCCGCGGGTCGACGAAGAAGTCCTCCGGCGCCGCGCCCTTGTTAGTGATCTTGACAGGAATCGTATACGACTTGCCGGCCACCAGAGTGTGCTTGGCGCTGTTCGGCAGCCCGGTCGCGTGCACGCTCACGTCGTTGATCCGGATGTTCCCGGTGAACGGCTCCGCGATCTCGTTCCCGACCACAGGCTCGGCGAAATCGACGATGAGCGTCCAGGTGCCGGCAACCGGGTTGAGGGTGTAGGCCGTGAGCGACCGCCCCGCAGTGTAGACAAGCCCGGTCTTGCTGACGCTGCTGGCGAAGGAGTTCTGCCCGTAGCCGAGGACATTGCCGTCAGGGCTGACCAGGTAGGCACCCACCGGATTAGACGGGTCGTTGGCCAGCGACACGTTGGCCGTGATGTTCCTGTGTCCAGGGCCGACGTGGAACTCGTAGTACTCGACCTGGCCCTGGCCGTTAGGCCGCCCGTTGCCGCCGGTCAGCACGCCGCTGAACGACCCGCCGCCGTGCGCGACCTCGACGAGGCTGCGCAGCGTCACCGGGATGGAGGTCGGGCTGCTCCAGCCGCCGCCGTTGATCACGATCGAGCCGGACGCGTCGCCCGGCTGCGCCGGGGTGGTCGCGGTCACGTGCACGGTCGTACTCTGCCCGGCGCCGAGGGCGAAGGCGCTCGGCGATACCGAGGCGAACGGGGCGAACCGCTGGGTGGAGACCTCCCACGGTACCGTGCCGTTGGTCCCGCCGTCCTTGGCGACGTCGCCGAAGATGACGCCGGTCCACTGGCCAGCGACCGGGTAGCGGACGTCCACGTTGCCGTAGTTGCCGACGCCCTGCGGCAGGGTGTGCGCGGCGAAGCGGCCCCGCGGGTCGATGAGGATCATCCGCACCCGGGCGTTGTTGCCGTTAGCGGGGTTGCCCGGGTAGGCGATGGATGCGCTCAGCCGGTCCTGGCCGGGCGTGACTCGGAAGTGGATGACGCTGTAGTTGTTCTGCAGCCCCTGGTAGTTCGCGAATTCCGGGCTGACGCCGTCTTTCAGCGTGACCTTCCCGCCCTGCTCGTGCTCGGCCGGCCCGAAGGTCCGCCCGCGCAGCCGCACGACCTGGGTGCTCGCGCCGGTGTTAGTGATCGTGACCGGCCAGCCCTTGGTGGTGCCGGGCGCGCCGATGCCGTTGAGCTGATTCGCGGAGGTCAGCAGGGCGCTGCCGACCGGGGTCGGCGAGCCGTCCGAGGTGTGGATGGACTCGGCCAGCTCAACCGCCTTATAGCTGTTCAGCAGGCCGGCGCCCTGCTCGGTCGCAGGAGTGCCCAGGTCGGAGGCGGTGCTGACCAGGATCTGCTTCACCAGGGCCGGCGTCGGGGTGGCGCCGCCGTGAGTCTGCCGGTAGGCCTGGATGACCAGGGCAGACGCACCCGCCACGAACGGCGAGGACTCGCTGGTCCCGCCGCTCTCCTCGACGTCGCTGGGCAGGCCCTTGAAGTTCGTGCACTCGGTGTAGATCTTCGTGTCGGTGCTGCAGGAGGCGAAGCTCAGGTCACCTGGGGCGACGAGGTTGACGGTGCCGCCGGTCTCGTTGAAGCCGCCCGAGCTCAGCGAGCTGATGTTGTCGTTCAGCCAGCCGGTCGTCGCGAAGTAGCGCGCGGCGGCATAGTTGGTCTGCGCGTAGAACCGGAAGTCGGTGGACGCGCCGACCGAGAGCACCTGCGGGTCGGTCGACGGGGAGCCGATGGTGTTGGTCGAGCCGGCGTCGCCGCTGGAGACGCTCACCACCACTCCGGCCGCAACCGCCGCGTCGTTGAACAGCTTGGTGGCGTCCAGCGCGGTGACATCCGGGAACGGGTTGGACCCGAACGACTCGTTGAGCACGTTGACGTGATCGGTCTGCACGGCGTAGTTGATGGCCTGCAGGAAGTTGGACTCGGTCGTATCCTCGTTGGTGCCGAACACGTTGAGCCCGACAAGGCTGGCGCCGGGCGCCACTCCCTCGATCCGGATGCTGCACGCCGTCGGATACGCCTGCGCGGAGAAGTCCCGCACGTTGTAATGCACGATGCCCTGACCTGCGATCGTGTTCGCGTCCAGGAAGGCCTCGTCGCCGCCGGTCGGCTGACCGGGCCCGTCGCCGGTGAAGTCCTGGTAGTCGGAGAACACCGTGCTGGCCGGATCCGACGGGTTGCGCAGGAAGTTGACGTTGTGGGTGTCGATGCCGTCAGCAATCCACGCGACCTTGACCCCGGCGCCGGTGATGCCCAGCGAGCGCGCGGTCTTCTGGTGGGGGTTGTCCGAGGCGGTATTGGTCAGCGAAAGTCCCTCGGGGTCCAGCAGCGTCTGGCCGTTCTTGCCGCAGGCACCGGGAATGACATGTGGCTTCAGCGACGTCGGCACCTTGGCCGCGGCGGCCGCTGCGGCTGCCTGCTCAGGCTGCGTGCCGTGGATCGTCACGTCGGGGATGACCTCACGGACCGCGGGGTCGGCCTTCAGCCGCGCAACCTCGCCCTTGGAGACCGTGGCGGCGAGCGCGTTGACCAGGGTGTAGCGCTTGACGTGACTGGCGCGCACCGCCTGCAGGTCGCTCATCAGGGGCGCCTGGGCGGCGGCGATCATCCCAGAGCGGACCGACTGCGTGTGGCTGCCGACCGGAGCCGCGGACAGCTGGTCTTTCATGATCACGATCACGTGCTGGCTGGCGTTCTCAGCCAGCTGCGCGGCGAGGGCCGCAGTCAGCGGCCGGGTCGCCATGCTCCGGGCAATTGCTGCCCCCGGCGCAGCCGGCGCTGCCAGTGCCACGGCTGACTGACCCACCACGAGGGCGGGAACAGCTGCGGTGGCGACGATCAGCGAAACGGCTCTGCGCTTGCCGACGGCCGCGCGTAGCCGGCCTGCCGTGCCTCGTTGCATCCTTGCCTCAATCCTCCTGAGCGGCCTGCGCCGCGCTCACCGATCCCCCGAGCGAGGCGGTTCGGTAGCCGGACCGCCCGGGAACATTCACTGACATACAGGAGCGGACGTTAGCAGGAAGAACGGCAGTGCGAAATTTGAACATACGTAACTATTAGGTAACAAGATCAATGCTCTTTGCCTTTAGCATGAACGGCAGGTTTACGGCACCGGACCAGCACCAGGCGAGCGGGAAAATGGCCAGTTCCGCCGGGCGCCCACCGCGACCTGGCGGGCAGGGGCCTGCCGGGCGCCTGTGGCAGGCGCGCCGGCGGCACGCGCGTCTGGGCCAGGCGAGACGGATGCCCCTCCTCCCGCGGCCCGGCTGAGTAGCGTGGTGAGGGCACCAAACAGCGAAGGCGGGTGATCGGGCATGCGGTACGCGGCGCTCCTGCGGGGCATAAATGTCGGCGGCAACAAGACGATTGCCATGGCTGAGCTGCGCGAGCTGCTGGCCAGCCTCGGCTACGGCGACGTGGCGACCTACCTGCAGAGCGGTAACGCCGTCTTCAGCGCTCCGGAGCAGCCAGCCGGGGCGCTCGGCTCGGGAATCGAGGCCGCCATCGCCGAGAGCTTCGGGCTCAGCATCCGGGTCGTGATCCGGACCGGCGCGCAGCTCGGCGCGGCGATCGGGCGCTGCCCGCTGCCGGGTGCGCCGGAGAATCCCTCGCGGTTTTTCGTGGCCTTCCTGTCGGCCGAGCCTGACGCGGCCCGGGCCGCGGAGATGCAGCAGGAATCGTTCGGCTCGGACCAGATGTGGGTGCGGGGCAGCGAGGCATTCCTGTGGTGCCCGAACGGCGCCGCGGAAACAAAGCTGACTAACACCTTCATCGAGAAACGGCTTGGCGTGACGGCTACATCGCGTAACTGGAACACGGTCAACAAGCTGGCCGGCCTTACCGCCTAATTAGCGTCCGCACTGCTCCTCCGGCCGATCTCGCTGGCCACGCGGCCCCTGAGCACTCACTCCCCGCGAGCCCCCTGCGCGTCACGCTCGGTATCGGCGCGCGGGCAGCGGAGCTCAGTCGTCGGTCGAGCGGCGCAGCCTCTTGGTCTGCGAGCGCCGCTGTTTCTGCGCGAGACGCCGCTCGGTCGCCGCTCGGCTCGGCCGCGTCGGCCGCCGGGGCCGCGGTGGCGGCGCGGTCGCCTCGGTGAGCAACGCTGCCATCCTGGCGGCGGCGGCCTCCCTGTTGCGCAGCTGCGACCGGTACTCCGACGCCGTCACGGTGACCGCGCCGTCGGTCAGCCTGCCTTCCAGCGCCCGCATCGCGCGCTCTTTCAGCACTGGCGGGAGCGCCTCGGAAGCCGCGAGGTCATAGGACAGCTCAGCCCGGCTGTCGGTGGTGTTCACCGACTGCCCGCCAGGACCGGGCGAGCGCGAGAAGCGCCACGACAGATCCTCTGCCGGGATCGTCGTGCCGCGCACCGTCACCTCAAGGCTCACTGATCCTGCCTACCACGTATGACAGCGCGCAGGAGAACCCGGCTGCCGGCCCGCAGGCGAACGGACCAGCTCAGGCCGGGCGGCCGGTGCCTTCCGCGGGCGGCCTGGGTGGTAGTGTCGGCCGGCTGCCGGACCAGGCGGACTGGCGCAGCAGTCGGTGCAGCAGCGGGCGGAAGCGGTCAAACGGGGGGAAAGCGGCGGCGGGATCCTTGGCGGCGTCGTCCCAGCGGCGCACCCGGCACGCGGCGGCCGCATAGGAGTTCGCCTCGAACTCCGCCAGCTCGTCGTCCTTCATCGGGCCGCCCTGGACGCCGAGCGTGTACGCCGACGCCTCCGACAAGGCGGCCGCGTAGCCGGGCACGCACGCGCAGAGATAGCGTTTCGCGTCGACGTGCAGGCGGACTGGCTCGGTGATGTCCGGGCCGAACCACTGCGCCAGCCACGACGCGCCCGAATAGCTGTGCCTGTTGTCGAGGCCGCGCATCAGGTCCTCGCCCGACACGATTCCGGTGAAATGGCCGACGTCATGCAGCAGTGCCGCGGCGATCAGCGCATCGTCCGCGCCGGCTTGCTCCGCCAGCGCCCCGGTCTGCAGCATGTGGGCGGCCTGGGTCACCGGCTCGCCGAGGTAGCCAGCCGCGCCCTCGCTCGCGAACAGCCCGGCGATGATCTCAACCGGGTCGTCAGCTGCCATCCTGCCTCTCCCCTTCACCCGCCGGGCCGCCGTCGATCCGGCGGGCCCGGTCAGCTCCACGATACTGATCGTCGCCGCTGGCGCCCTGCCTGCGCAGCAGGGCGAGCGACGACGCGACGCCATCCAGGTCGATGTAGCAGCCCTGGACATGCCGGTGCCCCGCTGCCGCGAATCCCGACCGGGCATGCAGGATCCGCGTGTTGTCGAACACGACGCAGTCGCCCGGGCCGAGCCGGAAGGTCAGCGTCAGCTCCGGCCGGGCGAGGATCTCGGCGAATGCCCGGTAGGCAGCGTAGAACGCGACCGCCCGCTCTGCCGCATCTGCGGGACGGTCTCCAGGGGCGGGCTGCAAGGGCTGCATCGAGCGATTGTTGACCCGGATTTCGCGGATAGCGCCCCGCGGGTCCACCGAAATCATCGGCCGGCTAGCAGTGAGCTCCGCCCTGGCGTCGGTGTACGCAAACGTCACCGGAGTGCCGGTGAGGACGGCGAACGCCGCGGGATTCTCCTCGCGCAGCAGCCGCGCCGCCGCGAAGCCGTCCAGCAGGCCTGAGTCACCGCCCGCGGCGGCGGTAACCAGGCAGTGCAGCAGCTGCACCGTAGGAACGGGGTCGCGATAGGGGTTGTCGGTGTGCGGCGCAATCGGCAGCCCGGTCAGCGCCAGGTTGGCTGGCGTCGCCTGGGCCCGCACGTCGAACAGGCGCCCGTAGTTGGTCTCCCGCACGAATCCCATGCTTTCCGCGACGTCCAGGACAGCACCCGGCTCGGCCGGGACGTCGCGCAAGAGCACAAAACCAGTGCGCAGAATGGCATCCAGGCACTGCGCCCGGTATGTCTGGCTAGCGAGGTAACAAGGCCACGACGCGGGACTGATCTGGCCACCCAGGTCAGCGGCCGTCCAGATGATCTTGGCGTCCTCACCGCGGGGATCTGGCGGGACCGCCTGCTGGTCCGCCAGCCAGGACCGCGCGTAGACGCCCACATGCCCGTCAGGGCCGAACGCCACCGTGACCGAGCCCTCGCTGGTGCTGACCGCGGCGATCCACACGTGCTCGGGCTGATCGGTGATGCTTGTCAGCCGCTGACCGCTGTGCGGATCCCGGCAGCCTGGGCAACGGCACTGGTCACGCAGCCAGACCGCAGGCAGTCCGCCAAGCCCGGCCGCCTCGACGTCGGGCCCGGCGGGAAGCCCGGGCACTGCCGGCGGGCCGGCTGGCCGGTCGGACGTCCTCGTCACCGCGGTCACCTTTTCACCCTGCTCATGCGGCTGCGATAGCTCTGCGCATGCGTCTGCGGTGGGTAGTTCTATCAGCCTGAACGGGCGGGTGCTTGCAGCGCAACAGGTGCTTCCGAGCGTTCTCCGGCCCGACGACCGCCCGGGTGACGACGTTCATCAGCTGGCTGCTTCATGTCCGGGTGCTCCCAGGGGACCCCTGCGATCTCTTCCGCCAAGACCGGGTCTTCCGCCAGAGCCAGCGCCTCCCTACGATGTCGGCATCGCCAGAGCAGAGCCGGACATGGACGCGTTGCCGGAGCCACGGGACCGGCCCGGCGAGTCCGGGGCGGCCGATAGCAGCAGAGAGCCGGAAGCCGGCGCCGGAGGCCTCCGCTTCCGGCTGGAGCGCCTGCCGTTCGGCCATCCTTCTTCGCCCTATGACGACCACGGCCGCTCCCGTGCGGACAGAGGACTGACGAGCCTGCGGGAACTGGAACTCCCCTCGCCCGAAGAGCCAGATGCGGGCGAGCAGGGTCCAGATGCCAGCACGCAGGATGAGACCACGACCGCTGAGGCCGCGTGGGATAAGGCGCTGCCGGGCCTCACCGCGCAGTGGGAGCGGCATCTGGAGCGATGGCCTGAGGCCGCCAAGGCCCCGGCCGACCGGTCCGGCGACGAACCCGGCTCCTGGCGCGGCGATGGCGGCCAGAACCTCAACGCAGAGGAGAACCTGGTCGCCGGTCACGCGCTGGAGCAGGTGCGGGCCGCCGAGCCCGAGGTCACGCGCACCCTGCGCAGCGTCGAGTCAGCGGTGCCCGGCGCGCAGCTCGTTGGGTTAGAGTTCCGCCTGAAAGGCGAGGAAAGATACAAGGAAAAGATTGCCGCCGAGTTACGCGCTAAACCCGACAGGCCGATTCCTGAAATTACCGTCCGCCTTCCAGATTCAATTCGATACACTTTTTCAGTCCGCGCCGAGAACTATTTCATGGCGTACAGTAAGCTTTGCGAATCACTAACCCATGACGGAAACGAAATTCTCATGATCCGCAACTCCTGGCATGAGACTGACTATAACGGTGTCAACACTCGATGGCTGACACAGGGCGGCCAGACATTCGAGGTTCAATTCCATACACCCGAAAGCTTCCGCGCTAAGCAAGTTACGCACGACGCTTACGAGCGACTGCGGAGCGGCAATGGCTCCGGGGCTGAGCTACCTGAGCTTGAGGTATTCCAGCAGACAGTGTCATCATATCTCGCAGAACCGCCCGGTGTCTCCGATCTAACCGACTACCGGAAGAAGGGATATTAATAGATGACAGACAGCCTGGTCTACTACGCGATTGTTGACCACCGGAGTACTCGCCAGGATCCTGCCGGTATAGCTCGTCGACGCCAGCTCCAGGAAGGGGGATTTCGTGATGAGGCGCTCAACATTGACCTCAACTGGCGGTTCACCCCTCTGATCGTTGAATGGAAACGAGCGGAATCGACGGATGACCTGGTGGAGGTCCCTGAGGAAGAGGCTCAGCAGATCATCGAGAGGCTTCGGGAGCGCTGGGCTGCTTCAGGCTGACCTCGCCGCCGACTCGAAGATCAGCGCGAGGCGATCTTCGACCGGCCGGTAGCCAATGCGCTGGTACAGCGCGTTGCTGGTCGGGTTGGCCAGATCGCTGAACAGCACGACCTGCTCGGCTCCGCGATCTGCAGCCAGCTGGCTGACCGCTACTGTCACCGCCCCCGCGTAACCGCGCCGCCGCTGGTCCGGTGGCGTATAGACCGGGCCGATCCGGGCAACTCCGGCGCCTGCCACCGTCATGGCAGCCATGGCGGCAGGCTTCCCGCCGACATCCCATACGACCAGACGGCCCTGGTCAATCCACTCCCGAGCCGCGCCAGGTGAGGGCCCGCCCAGCTCATTGACCTCCGCGGCGAACGCAGCGGACCACTCCAGCACCAGCGGCAGGTCGCCGGCTGCCGCGAGCCGGGCCTTGCCGGCGGCCGACGGCTGCGGCGACACGAGTTCCGCGAGCCGGAACAGCCGCATTCTGCCAAACTCCCGCCAGGCGGCGCCCGTCCTCTTGCGCCAGGCCTCAGCGAAGGCCACGGAGTCAGATTCCGCGGCGTTGACGCCTGGCAGTTCATGCCCTCGCGCGGCGAGGGCGGCCGGCCAGCGCGGGCGTGCTTCCGGCGGGCAGCGATGTCACCAGGGCCGGATGCGGCGGCCTGTGCAAGAGCGCGGCGGCAGCTGTCCCGGACTCTGACCACCAGCCGTACACCGGCGGCGCCGGGCCGAAGGCGGCCCGGCCTCGTGCGCGCACAGTGACGGCGACGGTCAGCTGAACGGTGTTGGGCACCGGCCGAGCCGCCATGAAGGGCCCGCATTGGCGTCGTACTCGTCGATATCGTGGGTCAGCGTCCAGGCCATCTCTCATGCTGCGGCAAGCTGCCGCGCACGCGCACCAGGTTTTCCCCGCGCCAGCGTGACCCAAGCCGTACGCCACCGCTCCCGGCGGCGATGCCACGTTATGCGGCCAGACGCTCCCCGCGCCGCGCCGGAACGCACGGTATCTCCGGCAACTGGCCATTTTCGTTGGTACGGTCTCAGTGATCGTCGGGCCGACCGGTCCCAGCGTCCCACGGGAGGATCGTGTAATGGAGGGCTTCAAGAAGTTCCTGCTCCGCGGGAATCTTATTGACCTCGCGGTAGCCGTCGTGATTGGCGTGGCGTTCAACGCCGTCATCCAGGCGCTGATCGCTGATCTCATCACTCCGATCATCAGCGCCATTGGCGGCAAGCCGAACTTCAGCAGCCTTACGTTCACTATTAATCACAGCGAGTTCCATTACGGCGCCTTCATTAACGCCCTGATCTCCTTTGTCATCATCGCCGCGGTCGTGTACTTCCTCGTCGTGGTCCCGGCGGCCAAGGCCCTGGAGATCGCTGACCGCAAGAAGGAAGCGTCCGAGCGCACCTGTCCCGAGTGCCTCAGCCTCATTCCGCTCGCCGCCACCCGCTGCATGTACTGCACCGCGCAGGTGCCCCCGGTCAACGTGACGGCGCCGGCCTCGTAGCCTGGTCGGCGCTACCCGGCGCGCGGGGACCAGAGGTACGGCGTCGTCTCGGCCAGCTGAGCGAAGCCCATCCTCGCCAGGATCGGCCGGCTTTCCGGTGAGGCATCGACCTGCAGGTACCGGTAGCCGCGCGCGGCGGCCAGCCTGGCCCGGCAGTGGACGAGCGCACGGTAGACGCCCCTTCCACGCCAGCCCGGCAGCGTGCCGCCGCCCCACAGCCCTGCGAACTCCGTTCCGCGGACGAATTCGATGCGCCCGGCGGAGACCGGCTGATCCCCCGCTATGGCCAGGATCAGCACCATGGTCTCTCCGGCGTCGCCGAGCTGCTCCAGCAGCGCAGAACGATACTGCGAGCCGTCCCGGCCGAAGATCTCTTCGGACATCGCCAGCGCCCGGCCGATGCCCTCGGCGTCGGTTACCTGCTCTAGCCGGATGCCAGCCGGCGGCGCGGCATCGCCAGGCAGCTCGGCGATCTCGGCCACCATCAGGGCCTCGGGCTCTTCAGGGACCAGGCCGGCGGCGGCCAGCCGGTCAGCGAGGTCCGTCGGCTGATCGTAGCTGTAGAGCTTCCACTCGAATTCCTTCTGGCCGCGGCCGGCGAAGAACGCGACCTGGGCCGCGATGACCTCGTCAGCGCAGCCGGCGTCCAGCCGCGACCACACGACGGCTCCGCCGTCCTCGCCAGCGGCCGGCACCCGGCGGACGAACCGGTCATCGACCTCCAGCCGCGCGCCGGTGCCGTCAGGCTCTGTGCTCTGCCGGACCTGCCGGTTAAACGCCTCCAGAACTGCGGCGGAATCCATGGCGCCAGATCATCATGACGACCCGCTGACCGGCAACCGGGTTAGCGGCCCGGGCCGGCTCCAGCCGTTGCCTGTCACTTGGCGTCGGCGTAGCAGCGGACGACGGCCGTGGTCATCGGGAACCGGACGCGGGTCGCGCCGAATACCAGCCGCCCTGCCGCCTCGGCGGCCTGCGTCACCGCGGCGGCCACCGCGTCCGCCTGCCCCTGCCGGCAGTGCACGATGACCTCATCATGCTGGAAGAAGACGAGGTGCGGCCGGGCAGGGGGCATCTCGGCGGCAGGCAGGTCGGCCAGCCGGGCGCGCAGGCCTGCGAGCAGCACCAGCGCCCAGTCCGCCGCGCTGGCCTGGACGACGAAGTTGCGGGTGAACCGGCCGCGGGCCCGGGCCGCACGGCCAGCGCCGGGATCGCGCTCGCTCTGCGGGTCGCCCGATTCCGCGGTGCGAGCGCGCCAGTCCGCGGACGGGGGCGGGCACGAACGGCCGAGGACCGACCGGACGATCTTGCCTTGTTCTCCTGCCCTGGCCGCCGCCTCGACGTAGCCCGACGCGAGCGGGAAGCGGCGACGCAGGACCGCGAGCAGCTGCCCTGCCTCGCCGCCCGCGCCGCCGTACATCGCCGACAGCAGCGCCACCTTCGCCTTGGCCCGATCCCCGCCGAAGGCGCTGGACAGCGCGGTATAAAGATCGCCTTCGGCCGCGAGCTCGGCGAAAGCCCGGTCTCCGGCCAGGGCCGCCAGGACCCGCGGCTCGAGCTGCGCGGCGTCCGCGACGACCAGTGCCCAGCCGGGGTCGGCCACGACCGCGCGCCGCAGCACCCTGGGGATCTGCAGCGCCCCGCCGCCGCGCGAGGCCCAGCGTCCTGAGACCACCCCGCCGACGACGTACTCGGGCCTGAACCGGCCGTCCCTGACCCAGGTGTCCAGCCAGGTCCAGCCATACGCCGCATACAGCCTCGACAGCTCCTTGTACGCCAGCAGCGGCCGTATCGCCGGGTGGTCGATCTCGCGCAGGACCGAAAGCCTCGTGGACGGGACCCGGACGCCGTCGGCCGCCAGGGCGCGGATCAGCTGGGCGGGCGAATCAGGGTTCACCGGCCGCCCGGCCGGCAGGGCCGCCGCGATCTGTGCGGTGAGCTCGGTCAGCCGGTGCGGCCGCAGCGCCGGGGCACCTGAGCGCGATGCGAGGCCGGCCGCCGCGGGCGGCCGCGGGCCCAGCATCCCGGTCAGCACCTCATCGTGGACATCGGGACGCCACGGGATTCCCGCCGCGCTCATCTCCGCGGCGGCCAGGCCGCCGGCTGACTCAGCTGCTACGAGCAGGGCGAACCGGACGGGATCCTCGTCCGCGGCGATCCGGCTGAGCTGCGCAGCGTGCACCGCGATCAGCGCGTCCATGGTCGCCGCCGCGTCCGCCCCGTCGGCCGCGGGCTCGAACAAGGACTGCTGCGGCGTCGGCACGACCGTCGCGGCCGGCTGCGGGACCGCCTCGCCCCGTAGCCTCGCCCACGCGGCGGCGAGGGACGCCGGCTCACCGTACCGGCGCTCGCGGGTCAGCAGCAGGCCCTCGGCGAGGACCACATCATGACAGCGAGCGACGCGGACGCCGGCGCGCAGCAGCCGCGGATACAGTTCCGCCGTAGACGGCCAGATCCACCGCACGCTCCCGGACGCCTCGTAGCTCCGCACGGCGGCCCAAAGATCCTGAGCCAGAACGGGGGCGCCGCGCCGGCTGCCGTCCGTTTCGATTTCACACAGCAGCCCGGAGTCCCGGTGCGCTGGCGCGACAGCTACCCGCACAGATGCCATTGTGCGCCGCGGGACTGACAGCGCGTGCCACATGACCACGGGCGCTGTGCGCCGCATCGCCGCGCGCCGGCCGCCTTGATGTCCTGGCCGACGGCCGGCGGCCGACGGCCGGCGGCTGCCGTCTGGTGTCCGGGGCCCAGCCCGGCAGTCAGTCGGGCCGGGCCCCAGGACGCTTAGCCGGGGGCCGGACGGCCGCGCGGCAGCCGTCCCTGACCCTCCCGCTTCACGCAGGCCGTCCGCGTGCCGCTGAATGTGACCGTCAGCGCGCCCGCGCGGGCCGAACGGGTGTCACTGGCGAGGCGGCCGACGGGGCCGCTGACCCGGCTGCTGAGGTGACTGCGCACCCCGACGCTGGCCGGCCGGTGCCCTTTGACGTGATGAATGGTGGATGTCAGCGACGGCGCCGGCGGTCCCGTCACCGCCAGCGCCAGCGCGGCTCCGCCGAGCAGCGCGAGCACGGCCACCGCGGCGAGGATGACCGGCCGGCGAGACCACGGCCGGCGGCCGGGAACACGTGCGAACCAGGCCGGGGCGGCGCGGCAGATCGGCCCGGCCGCGCTCGCGCCGCGGGCCCGGCCGGGCCCGTTGCTCTCTGGCAATTCTGCCGACATCGGAGCGGACTCCTCTCGGGCGCCCTGACCTCGGTTCCCGTGATGAGAATCTGCCATTCTCGTCACGAGAATTTACCGCTGAACTGAGTACACCCTGAATCCGTCCGCAGCGCTAGCTGCGAGTTCCTCCTATCAGCCGGAAACTACCGGCGCAGGACGGCACGGGCCGTCACAGCCGGCCGTCAGACCGCGGTGTCGTTAGCTGCCGCCTGGCCGGGGAGCTCGCCAGCGGTCCAGCCGGCCACATCCGCTGCCATGGAAGACGATCCCGGTCCCTCGTCGGCGTCCGCGCTGGCCTCGGGTGCGGGGGGCGGCCCTGCCGCGGGCCCGGACGGGCCCCGGTCCCCCTGGCTGCCGCCGCGCCTAGGACGAGACAGCCGTGGCAGGGAGTGGGCGCGCGGGAGCCGGCGGTGCCGGGCGCGATCGGGCGAAGCCAGCGGCTCGTCGTCGTCTTCGTCCAGGAACGGGTCGAACTCAGGCCCTTCATCCAGGTAAGCCGCGAGCTCCGGCCGGGGCCGGAAGGCCACCACCGCGGGTTCCCCTGCCTGCTCCCCGGCCGGTTCCCCGTCGCCAGGCACCGCGCCCCGATCAGGCGCGACCGCGGCCGGCGGATGGAAAGCGTGCGAGACCGGTCGGGCCGGGGCCGGCCCGACACCTGGCACTGGCGGCCCGGCCGCAGAGGCGGAAGGACCGGCCGGGGACCCGCCCCCCTGAGCAGCAAGTATCGCCGTGACGTCCGGGGCGGCGCCCAGGGGAGATGCCGGCGTCTCGTCAGCACGTGCGCCCGGCGCAGCCCCGGCGAGCCCGGCGGAATCCGCCGCCTGAATCCGGCTCACCTCGTTCGCAGCACGGTCATTCGCCGCCGGGCCATGAGCAGCGTCCCGGTCACCGCGGGCGGCCGCCTCACGGCCGGCACTCGCCTCAGCCGCGCCAGGCGTACCGGCAGCGGCACCGGGCTTGCGGGAAACGCTGGCCTCGCGGCCAGCACCCGGCTCGCGGCCCGCGCCGCAGTCGCTGGCGGCAGGCTTCGCGCGGGCGCCGCCGGCCTTGGGACCGGCCGCCTTCGCTTCTCCCGTGCCGGACTCCGCGACGCCGGCCGCCGCGGCCGCGGCCTTGCGTCCGGGCGATTCGAGCGCCGCCGCCTGGCGGACGGCTGCTGCCTCACGGAAGACGGGAGCATCCTGGAGCGCCGCGGCGTCGGCAAAAGCGCCAGCCGGTGACGATGAGAAGGCCGCCCCCGCCTCGGGCGCCGCCAGCGGCGAGTGCCCTGGCCGGCCGGCGCCCTCGAGCTCCCGCGGATCTGACGGGCCGGCGTAACCGGACGCGCCTGCGGGCTTCTGGGCCAGGGAAAGCTCATCGTCGCTCGCTGCTGCCTGAGCAGGCACCTGGACCAGGCCGGTATCCGCGGGCCGCTCCGGAGCCTGCGGCTTGGCCGGCTGGCGGACGCCAGGAAGGCCAGCGACCTTGGCGTGGATGGGACCGACGCAGTCATGACCGTCGAGAACCGCCGCGAGCTGCTCGGCTTCCTCCGCGTCGACCCCGAATACCACGCGCGGCTGGCCCCACGGCTCCTCAAGCGAGTAGCCGACATAACTGGAGACCGGCGGCAGCGGATCTGCCTCCAGGCCATGCATGGTGCGCCAGCGGTGCCATGCCCGCTCAAGCTCCGAGGCTGCCCGCTGCGCACGCAGGACAAGATCTGGATCACGCATAGTACGCTCCTCCCCTCAAACGCAAACTGCCCGCGTCCGCCGGATGGCGGGTCCCCCGGGGCATGACGCAAGTCACCGGCCACCGCACGCTCAGGTGCGGGGAGAACGGTGGTGCCTGGACGTCACTTCTGCCACCGCCTCACCCGGCCAGTGGCAGCATGCGGATAAGTATGTCTGAGCCCCCGCGTCAGCAGGGGGTATTACCTGAAGTTGAGTTAACATTACGGAGGGTGACCATAAGAGGCCAGGCGGGAACCCTGGCCGGAGATATTTCTGGCGGCGACGAGGCTGCCGGAGGCCGGGGCGACAGGCGGATGACGGTCGGACAAGGCAGCCGCTGACGTGATCAGAGATCGCGCTGCGGTCAAAGCACCGCGGGCAGATCCTGTGCTGTCCGCTGGCACGCCGCCACCGCGGGTACGGCGCCCGGTGGCGATCGCGCCGATGAAGCGTGCGGGAGAGATGTGCTGCTAAGCCGGCCCCTGAGTGTCTTCCGTCAGGAGGCCGGATCGACCCCGGCTATGTTCCCGCAAGACGCCATCTCGGCGTCCTCTGCGGACAAACGCCCCCCTTTGCGGCGCACTGGCCGCCGGGGTCGACCCCCCCATTGATCCTGCATCTGGCCGCTGCGGGCGCGCTGTGCGCGCGCCGGTAACCCTGACGCTGGTCGCGCCAGGCAGCAGCCAGGTCTCACTCCGAGCGCTGCTGCGGAATACCCGCCAGCAGGGCGCGAACCTCTGTCTCCCGATACCGACGGTGACCACCGAGGGTACGGATGGACGTCAGCTTTCCTGCCTTCGCCCACCGCGTGACCGTCTTCGGGTCGACCCGGAACATTGTTGCGACCTCTGCTGGTGTCAGCAGCGGCTCTGCCTCTGGTGTGCGTGCAGACATGTGTACGGCCTCTCCTCCTGGACCGGGACTGCGATCCTGCGTTTTTTGCTTATTCTTGGCTCCATTGGGGAGCCTGCCGTGGATGTCCTATATAGCCTGCTGAGACCATATTGCCATCACGAGCGGTGACAAGTCGACCACCGAGAGCAAAAACTTTCCCGATGAGCTGGCTGCTGCCCGCAGAACTTTGTCACGCTGCGTGATTCTAGCGACACGCATCGTCGCAACGGGCAGATTCGGAAAAGTCATCCCCGCCTCCCCTCATCTGGGAGATCTACTAGCCTCGATGTCCTGCTATCTGGCGCGCAACCGCTGGTAGATGGCTACGTCCAGGTCAACTGCCTGTTTACTGGACGCCGACCGTCAGCCGATGCTTCCGCTGGATTTTGTGAGCGGAGCGTAATCACCAGCCAGTCACCCTCGCTATCCCTCCCTCCGGTCCCGCCCGGGCCACATTGCATCGGCGAGCTGACTCGGGGCGGAGGCGGGCACTGCTGCATGGCGATGCCGGCCGTCGGTTGCCGTGTGCCATTGCCCGGGCCGCTCGGTCACATGCCACCCGGGCAGACCTCGGCCAGTCCTGCTGCGTCGTGCTCAAGCGCACGCCCCCCTGCATGGGCAGCGACAGGCAGCGGGGGGTCCTGCGAAATCCCCCCGCATGCTCGGCGCTGAGCATGCTTCCCGGCGCAACCCGGTTGTCGGGTGCCCAGCGGCAGCCCGCCGCGGACGTTTGATCCGGCAACTTCCGAAACCGGACCATCCACTCGCAGGCGGTCAGCGCGGGGCACCATGACCAATCGTGACATACCGTGGCGCTCAGCAGAAGACCGGCATGTAATGAGATAGTCTCCGCCGGTCTCCTACAAGGCGCCGCCGGCATACCCTTGTCCCTGATCCCGGGGTCAACGAGGACACGGGACATGATGCCGGGAGTAGCTGCAGTGACGAATGTGTTCGGGAGCGCCGCCAGGGCACAGGCCGCTGACGACGCCGGCGCCGCTCACGTGCAGGCCGTGAGCGCCAGCGGTCAGACAGGGCATGAGCAGGTGGTTTTCTGCCAGGACCCGCCCAGCGGCCTGCGCGCCATCATCGCCATCTACTCCACCGCGCTCGGGCCGGCGCTCGGCGGGACACGGTTCTACCCGTACCGGGACGAAGACGCCGCGCTGGCCGACGTGCTGAACCTGTCCAGGGCGATGGCCTACAAGAACGCCCTCGCGGGCCTGGACCACGGCGGCGGCAAGGCGGTCATCATCGGGGACCCGTCCCGGCTGAAATCAGAGGCCCTGCTGCGCGCCTACGGCCGGTTCGTGCAGTCTCTCGGCGGCCGCTACCTCACCGCCTGCGACATCGGCACCTACAGCGAGGACATGGACATCGTGGGCCGCGAGTGCGCCTACGTCACCGGGCGCACGGTACCGAACGGCGGCGCGGGCGACTCGTCGGTGCTGACGGCATTCGGCGTCTTCCAGGGCATGCGGGCCGCGGCGGAGCATGCCTGGGGAACTACCAGCCTGAGCGGCCGCACCGTCGGCATCGAGGGCGTCGGCAAGGTAGGCCACCGGCTGGCCGATCACCTGATCTCCGACGGGGCGCAGGTAGTGATCTACGACGTGAACGCCGCGGCGGTCGAGCGGATGCAGGCCCAGCACCCGGACGTTACCGTGGCGGCGGACCGGGACAGCCTGGTCGCCGGCCCGCTGGATGTCTACTCCCCGTGCGCCCTGGGCGGGGCGGTTGACGACGACACGGTGACGGCCCTGCAGGCGAGGATCATCTGCGGCGGCGCCAACAACCAGCTCGCGCATCCGGGCGTGGAGAAGCTGCTCGCCGACCGCGGCATCGTCTACGCCCCCGACTATCTGGTGAACTCCGGCGGGGTGATCCAGGTCGCCGACGAGCTGGCCGGCTTCAACTTCGACCGGGCCAAGGCGCGGGCCGAGGGTATTTTCGGCACGACCAGGAAGATCCTTGCCATTGCTGACGACGAGGGCATCCCGCCCGCGGTGGCGGCTGACCGGCTGGCCGAGCGCCGGATCTCCGATGTGGGGCGCCTGCGCAGTATCTGGCTGGGCCGCTGATACCCGCGGGTGCCGGTGCCCGGAAGCGCCAGTCGCGTAAAACAGGTACGGTTGTCTGTGTACGGTAGAGCGGACGCGCTGCGCTTCCTGCGGAGGACAGACAGCGGGTAGCTCGGTTGTGCGAGAAAGCCCGCAAGCACCGGTGCGCCTGAGCAGGCAGTCAGGCGCACTGACCAGGAGCCCTGACCGGGTTCCGTACGTTCGAGGGGGTCGAGCCAATGGGGCGCGGCCGAGCCAAGGCCAAGCAGGTCAAGGTCGCCCGCCAGCTTAAGTACAGCGGCGGAGGGATGGACCTTGACCGGCTGCGGGCTGAGATCGGTTCCAGTACGGACCAGCCGGACTCCGGCGATCAGTCCGCGTATGCGGATGACCGCTTTGCCGGCGACGACGAGGACGAGGACGACGAGGACGGCTTCCCCGAAGACGATCTCGCCGAGGATGCGGACGAGCGGGCCTTCCGCTAGACGCGGCGCCGTCCGGCTGCTGGCTGGCTGGCGCCCGGATGGTGCGCAGTGCCCGCATCTTGCTGCCCGCTGCCCGCATCTTGCCCGGCGCCCGCGTCACGGGCGGGGCCCGGATGCTGGCCGGTCAACCGGACGTCGCCTTCGGTAATCTCGCCGGCCAGCCAGGCGGGCACGTCCCGCGCGGCGAGGGTGTCAAGGGTCTCGGCGACCGACCGCCCGGCCACGATGGCGACCATGCCGACGCCCATGTTGAAGACCCGTTCCATCTCCTCGCTCGCGACCCTGCCGCGCTCTGCCAGCAGGCCGAACACCGGCTGCGGGCTCCAGGTACCGCGGTCGAGCACCGCCCCGGCGTGCGGCGGCAGCACCCGCGCGAGGTTCGCGGCCAGGCCGCCGCCGGTGATGTGCGCGAACGCGCGGACGTCACAGCAGGCTGCCAGAGCCAGGCAGTCCCTGGCGTAGATGCGCGTCGGCTCCAGCAGCTCATCTCCGAGCGTGCGGCCCAGTTCCGGCATCTCGGCGGCCAGGCTCAGCCCCGCGGCCGGGCTGTCGACGATCCGGCGGACCAGCGAGAAGCCGTTGGCATGCAGGCCGGACGAGCCCATCGCGATCACGGCGTCACCCGGCCGGACCCGGTCGGGCCCGAGCAGCTGATCGGCCTCGACCACGCCCGTCGCCGCCCCGGCCAGATCGAAATCGTCCGGGCCGAGATGGCCCGGGTGCTCGGCGGTCTCGCCGCCCACCAGGGCGCAGCCGGCCTGAACGCAGCCGTCCGCCACGCCGGCGACGATCTCAGCCACCCGCTCGGGCACCACAGCGCCGCAGACGACGTAGTCGGTCATGAACAGCGGCTCGGCGCCGCAGACGACCAGATCGTCAGCGACCATGGCCACGAGGTCGATGCCGATCGTGTCGTAGCGCCGAAGGCGCCGGGCGACCGCGACTTTGGTGCCGACGCCGTCGGTCGAGGTGGCCAGCAGCGGCCGGCGGTAACGGCGGAGCCGGGATGCATCGAAGAGACCGGCGAAGCCGCCCAGGCCGCCGACCACCTCCGGCCGGCGTGACCGGGCCACCGCCGCTCGCATCAGCTCGACCGCGCGCTCCCCCGCCTCGATGTCGACCCCGGCGCCGGCGTAGCTGGCGTCCTGCGGCCTCGCCGCGGTCATGCGAGGACGCCGCGGGTATCCGCCGCCGCCTCCAGGACGTGCTTGCCCTGGTCGGCCAGGTCCACGGTCATCGGGTACTCGCCGTCGAAGCAGGCACGGCAGAGCCGGTCCGCCGGCACGGTGGTGGCCTCGGTCAGTCCCTGCAGCGAGATGAAGCCGAGCGAGTCGGCTCCGATCGACTGCCTGATCTCGTCGGCGGACGCTCCGCCGGCGATCAGCTCCGCCCGGGTGGCGAAATCGATCCCGAAGAAGCACGGCCACGCGACCGGCGGTGAGGAGATCCGGACATGCACCTCGGCGGCGCCCGCCTCGCGCAGCATGGCCACGATGGCCCGCTGGGTGTTGCCGCGGACGATGGAATCGTCGACGACGACGACCCGCTGGCCGGCGATCACGTCGCGCAGCGGGTTCAGCTTGAGCCGGATGCCGCGCTGGCGGATGGTCTGGCTCGGCTGGATGAAGGTCCGGCCGACGTAGGAGTTCTTGACCAGGCCCTGGCCGTACGGGATGCCGCTGGCCTGCGCGTAGCCGATCGCGGCCGGGGTTCCTGACTCAGGCACCGGGATGACCAGGTCGGCGTCGGCCGGGTGCTCGGCGGCCAGCCTGCGGCCGACCTCGACCCGCGCCGCCTGCACACTGCGGCCGGCGATGGAGGTATCGGGCCGCGCGAGGTAGACGTACTCGAACAGGCAGCCGCGCGGCTGCGGCCGGGCGAAGGTGTGCGAGCGCACTCCCCGGTCGTCGATGGAGACCATCTCGCCGGGCTCGATCTCGCGGACGAACGAGGCGCCGATGATGTCCAGCGCCGCGGTCTCGCTCGCCACGGCCCAGCCCCGGTCGAGCCGGCCGAGCACCAGCGGGCGGAAGCCGCGCGGGTCGCGGGCAGCGTAAAGCGTGCGCTCGTCCATGAAGACGAGCGAGAAAGCGCCGCGGACCAGCGGGAGCGCCGCCAGCGCGCCTTCCTCGATGGCCGAGCGCCGGGCCGGGGCAGCCAGGCTGAGCTCGGCCAGCCGGGGCAGCGCGGAGAGGCCGGCCGGGTTCTCCGCCAGGTCCGGCAGGATGCCCGGCAGCACGGGCTGGTCCAGCGGCACCGGCGCCGCGAACAGCGCGGTCAGCACGTCGGTGTCCGACGTCGCCCGGCCGGTGCCGCCGGAATCGGCGCCGACCAGGGCGGCCAGTTCCAGGGTGTTGATCAGGTTGCCGTTATGGCCGAGCGCCAGGCTGCCCGACGGCGTCGCCCGGAACGTCGGCTGGGCGTTCTCCCAGACTGATGAGCCGCTCGTGGAGTACCGGCAGTGCCCGACGGCGATGTGGCCGCGCAGGGTATTGAGCACGGACTCGTCGAAGACCTGCGGGACAAGTCCCATGTCCTTGTACACCACGATGCGCGAGCCGTCGCTGACGGCAATGCCGGCCGACTCCTGCCCGCGGTGCTGCAGCGCGTACAGCCCGAAGTAGGCGAGCTTGGCCACGTCCTCGCCCGGCTCCCAGACGCCGAACACCCCGCACGCATCGCGCGGCGGTCGGTCGGCGGGGTCCAGATCATCGCTCAGGCGGCCATCCGGCTTGATCACGCGTTCAGTCTAGTGACCTGCGGCAGCGCCCCGGCCGTAGCCGGGCAGCGGGAGAAACTCCGACAGGTCCGCCCGGGGGCCGCTCGCCAGCATCGCGCCGGACTGCACCGCGGCGGCCCAGGGCAGCCGGCCGGTGGCCAGCCTGATCCAGGTAATGGCATCGGTCTCGGCCACGTTCGGCGGCGTGCCGCGGGTATGCCGGGGGCCCGGCACGCACTGGACGGCCCCGTACGACGGGACCCGGACCTCGACCGACCGGCCCGGAGCCCGGCCGGCGAGCAGGCCCAGCAGGTACTGAACGGCGGCGCGCATGCCTGCGCGCAGCGGCTGGTGCCCCGCGTCCAGCGCGGCCAGCACCGCCTCCACGCTCGCCGCGCCGAGCGCCTCGGCTGTCGGCGCACCGGCCCAGGGCGGGCTGCCCACGGCGGCCCGCTGCTCGTTGACCGCGGCGAGCAGCCGCGGCAGGTCGACTTTTCTGGGTGGCATCGCTGCGACGGTAGCGCACCGCCGCGCGGGCGCGAAGATGACGCCAGGGCCTGCCGCAGACATCCGCCGTGATCGGCGAGGTGATCCTGAAGTGGGCCAGCCGCGAGCACCGGCGGGGCGAGATCGGCTACGCCTTCCATCCGCGGTGCGCCGGGAAGGGCTACGCCACCGAGGCCGCCGGGGTCATGCTCCGGCTCGGGTTCGATGATCTCGGGCTGCGCCGGATCATCGGCCGCCTGGATGCGCGCAACACCGCGTCGCGCGCGTCCTGGAACGACTCGGCATGCGCCGTGAGGCGCATTTCGTGCAGAACGAGATCGTGAAGAGCGAGTGGACCGACGAGCTGGTGTGCGCGCTGACCGAGCAGGAATGGCGCCGCGGCGCCCGCTGACGGCTTCCCGCGCGGCACCTCGCTGCCGCTTCGGTACCGCTTTCGCCGCATTTCCGCTATCGGGCTGCGCGCTGGGCCGCGATCCGGGTAATCGTTCGTTCATGTCAGGTCAGCGCAACTTCGGCGGCCGAAGAGCCCGCGGTTCATGGACTCCGCGGATCGCCGGGATCGTCGTAGTCGTGCTGCTGGCGGCGGGGCCGCCATCGCCGCCGTAGTGGCGAGCCGGCCACCGGCGCACCGCCACGACCGGGCCCTCCCGGCGAAGCTGCTGACGGTCCAGACCACCGGCCTGGTCAATTCCGGCGCGCCGGGCGCGACGACGCGCCCGCTGATGCTGCTGGACTCCGCCGGCGGCCTTTCGTTCGCCCTGATTCCGGCGGCGGAGCTGGCGGCTGGCGATCCGCAGTGGACGGCCGACCTGTTGGCGGGAGGGACGTACATCTTCATTTATGCGCCCACCGGCCAGTGCCTGGATGCGGCGGGTTCTCCCGATGCCCCGGTACCCGCCGCCCGGCGGTGCGACCTCGGCCGCAGCCAGCGTTGGGAAGCAGACGACGCCGGAATCCAGGGGGGCCACTACGACGACCGGTTCAGGAACCTCGCCAGCGGCCGGTGCCTGTCAGCCGGCGAGTCCTCTCCAGCGGCCGCGCACGGGGCCGCTACGGCCGTCCTCGCGCCCTGCGCGGCCACGGAGCAGGAAGCTCAGCTCATCTCGTTCTGGTGGACGTCCTGATCCTCCGGCCCGAACAGCCGCGGCAGGCTGCCGGCGTGCGCCGCGGCGAGCTCGGCCAGCGGGATCGCGAACAGGCCGGTGACTTCCAGCGCGCCGCCGCCGGTCGTCCCGATCATGGCGGCCGGGACGCCGTGCTCAGCGCACAGCGCAGTGAACTCCGTCTCGGCGCCGGTTGCGACCGCCGTGACTGCCCGGGCGGCCGACTCGCTGAACAGGGTCGTGAAGGCATCGCCGGGCAGCGTGACGGCGCAGCCGGTCCCGCCCGCCAGGCAGCTCTCGGCCAGGGCCGTGCCTAGGCCCCCGTCGGACAGGTCATGCG
Source organism: Streptosporangiaceae bacterium (assembly GCA_052146815.1). Lineage (GTDB taxonomy): Bacteria > Actinomycetota > Actinomycetes > Streptosporangiales > Streptosporangiaceae > DATJZH01. The sequence continues at coordinate 23,071 of JBKQMG010000052.1, forward strand.
CGGCGGCCAGCAGCCCGCGCGCGGCCGCCGCGGTCAGCACCGCGGCCAGATTCCGCTCGGCGGCCAGGTCCACCGCGGGCGGGCAGCCGCCCAGATGGCCGTGCGCCACATGGGCCCACAGCGAGCCGCCGAGCTCGCCTGAGGTCGCGCCGAGCAGCATGAGGGGCGCGCCCGGCACCCTGAAGGCCAGCGCCACCCGCTGCCGCACGTCGTCGTGCACCCCGAGAACCCCGATGACCGGGGTCGGGTGGATGGCGGCGGTGCCCGTCTGGTTGTAGAAGCTCACGTTCCCGCCGGTCACCGGCAGGCCGAGGGCCACGCAGCCGTCGGCGAGGCCGCGTACGGCCTCGGTGAACTGCCACATCACCGCGGGATCCTCCGGCGATCCGAAGTTGAGGCAGTTGGTGACCGCCAGCGGGCGCGCGCCGGTGGCCGCCACGTTGCGGTAGGCCTCGGCGAGGGCCAGCTGAGTCCCGGCGTAGGGGTCCAGGCGGCAGAAACGGCCGTTGCCGTCCGTCGCCAGCGCGATGCCGAGACCGCTCTGCTCGTCGATCCGGATCACGCCCGCGTCCTGCGGCATCGCCAGCACGGTGTCGCCCCGCACGTAGCAGTCGTACTGCTGGGTGACCCAGCTCTTGTCGGCCGCGTCCGGCGACGCCAGGACGGCCAGCAGCGCCGCGCGCAGCTGCGCGCCCGCCGCGGCGGCCCCGGCCGGATGCGGCTCTCCGGGCCGCCCGGCCGGGCGGGCCAGCCCGGCCGGGTCGGCGGCCTGCAGCTCGTCCTGGCTCGCGGGCCGGGCCGCGGGCCGGTGATAGACGGGCCCCTCGTCGGCGGCGCTGCCCGGCGGGATATCCACGACCTGCTCGCCGTGCCAGGTCATCTCCAGCCGGCCGGTGTCGGTGACCTCGCCGATGACCGTCGCCCGCACGTCCCAGGCGGCGCAGATGCTCATGAAGCGCTCGATCCCGCCCGGCTCCACGATCGCCATCATGCGTTCCTGCGACTCGCTCATCAGGATCTCGGCCGGCCCGAGGGAGGGGTCGCGCAGCGGCACCGCGTCCAGCCGGACGCTCATCCCGACGCCGCCGCCGGCCGCCAGCTCGGTGGTCGCGCAGGCGACGCCGGCCGCACCCAGGTCCTGGATGCCGACGACCAGGCCGGCCGCGTACAGCCCCAGGCAGCACTCGATGAGCAGCTTCTCCATGAACGGGTCGCCGACCTGCACGCTCGGCCGCTTGGCCCCCTCGCCGCCGCCGCCGCCGCCGAAGGAGGCGCTGGCCAGGACCGAGGCACCGCCGATGCCGTCGGGCCCGGTGGCGGAGCCCAGCAGGACCACCTTGTTCCCGGTGCCGCTGGCGCTGGCGAGCTTGAGGTCCTCATGCCGCATGACCCCGACGCACAGCGCATTGACCAGCGGGTTGCCCGCGTAACAGGGGTCGAAGGCCAGCTCGCCGCCAATGTTGGGCAGGCCGAGGCAGTTGCCGTAGAACGAGATACCGCCCACCACGCCGGGCAGCACCCGGCGGGTGTCCGGCGCGGCCGCCGGGCCGAACCGCAGCGCGTCCATCACCGCGACCGGCCGCGCGCCCATCGCCAGGATGTCGCGCACGATGCCGCCCACGCCCGTCGCCGCGCCCTGGAACGGCTCGACGTAGGACGGATGGTTATGTGACTCGATCTTGAAGGTCACCGCGTACCCGGCCCCGATGTCGACGACGCCTGCGTTCTGCCCGATGCCGGCCAGCAGCACGCTGCTGCCCGATGCGGTCGCCGCCAGCTGGCGCAGGTGCACCCGCGACGACTTGTAGGAGCAGTGCTCGCTCCACATCACCGAGTAGATGGCCAGCTCGGCGTCGGTGGGCCTGCGGCCGAGCACGCTGGTGATCCTGGCGTACTCTGGCTCGGTGAGGCCGAGCGCGGCGTAGGGCTGCGGCCGACCGGGCGTGGCCGTGGCGCGGGTGACCGTGTCCGGCCCCGCCGCCGCGCCCCGCGGGCCGTGCTGCCGGGATGTGCGGGCGGCCTGCGCCTGGCCCGCGCTGGCGCCCGCGCCGCTCGCGGGGCTCATGCCGCGGCCTTGACCAGGGAGGCGAAGAATCCCAGGCCGTCCGCCGACGGCCCGGTCAGCTCGTCGATCGCGTGCTCCGGATGGGGCATCAGGCCGACCACGTTGCCCGCCTCGCTCAGCACGCCGGCGATTCCCCCGGCCGAGCCGTTGGGGTTGCCGCCGGCGTACCGGGCCAGCACCCGGCCGCTCGTCTCGAGTTCCGCGACCGTGGCGGCGTCGGCGACGTAGGCGCCCTCGCCGCTCTTGAGCACCACCGTGATCTCCTGGCCCGCCGTGTACAGGCTGGTCCAGGGCGTCGCGGCGGTCTCGATCCGCAGCCGGATCACCTTGCTGACGAACCGCAGGCCCGCGTTGCGGGTCAGCGCGCCGGGCAGCAGGTGAGCCTCGCAGAGGATCTGGAAGCCGTTGCAGATGCCGAGGACCGGCAAGCCGGCCCGGGCGGCCGGGATGAGCTCGGCCATCACCGGCGCGAACCGGGCGATCGCGCCGCAGCGCAGGTAATCACCGTAGGAGAAGCCGCCGGGCAGGATGACGGCGTCCACGGACTTCAGGTCACGGTCACCGTGCCACAGCGGGACCGCCCCGCCGCCAGCCAGGCGCACCGCCCGCTGCGCGTCCCGGTCGTCCAGCGATCCGGGGAAGGTGATAACCCCGATCCGGGCAGTCAACGGCGTGCTCGCGGGAGGCGCATGCACGCAGGTTACCGGCTCAGCCGGCGTCCCTGAGCGGCCAGGCCGGCAGCTGCGCCAGCGGTGCGTCGGTGCGCCATTCGATCTGCTTGCGCAACGACACCACGGTGCCCTCGCCCGGCCCGCTGCGCAGGGTCACGTCATCGACACAGGACCGCATGATCGCCAGGCCGCGGCCAGATTCGGGCAGGTCGGCGATCGTGGTGTCGTCGGCCGCCCGCCGGGCCCGGGCGAACCGGCCGAGGATGGGCGCTGACAGCGAGGGGGCGAGCCGCGGCGCGCCAGGCCGGCGGAGTCGTCCGGGCCCGCGCATGGACGGCCGGCCTGGCGGGCGCCTCGTCCCGGCCACGGCCGGGTCGCCGAGCTTGGCGGGGTCGAATCCGCGGCCGCTGTCGAATACCTCGACCAGGCAGCGATCGCGGCCGACGCGCGCGACGACCTCGTACCGGCGGCCAGTGCCCGCATGCCGCAGCACATTGGTGCAGGCTTCGGTCACGGCCAGGAGCAGATCAGCCACGCAGTCCCCATCGACGCCGAGGCGGATAAGGGTGTCACCCAGCACCCTGCGCATGACCGGAATGCTCAGCGCCTCACGCGGAAATACGAGGCAGAACCGAACATCCGCGGCCGGCCCGTCAGACGGCCTCTCCTGAGTTCGCATTCGATCCTCAGCCCCCGCATGTAGCCGGTCTACGCTGATCACATTCTGATGCGTTCCCACGTCAGGCCGCGGTAATCATGAACTCAGGCGATCTCTGGACGAACAGTGTGGTTCCGGCAGCGGCCCCGGCTTACCGAAGTGACCGGCAAATACGGTCTTAACGGACGGGCTATCCGGCTGTCACGCCGGGCGTATCGAGAATTCCTCGATAACCGGGTTAGCGAGCAATTCGGCGGCGAGTTCGCCGATCCGCGCCAGGCCGGCCTCGCTGGCCGGCTCGGCCACCTCCACCTCGAACCTCTTGCCCTGGCGCACGCCCAGCACCTCGGCGAAGCCGAGCCGGTGGCAGGCGCCGGCGATGGCATCGCCCTGCGGATCGTGGATCTCGGGCTTGAGCATTACCTCAACGACAACTGTGGCCACGCGAGGGAGCGTACGCGAAGCCGGCTGGCTGCCGCGGGGTATACATACTACGGACGAGTTCGTCCCAGTGTCCCGTTTCGTGACTTGTGTCACGATAGCGACAGCGCTTTCGGCGGCCCTTGACTGCTGCTCTGATGCGCCAGGTACTGTCGCAGCGGAACACGACGGATGACCGGAGCGGGCGCCCCCCGTGACCGGCCCTGACCATGCGAGGAGTGGCCGTGACCGTCAACGTCGCCGGGCGAGCTGCCTCCCCGGGTTCCCGCTGGCTCGCCGGCCAGCCGGAATCAGGGGAAACCGTTCAGCTCCTGACACCCGAGGGACAGCGGGTCGAGCACCCCGATTACCCCCTCGACATTTCCGCCGAGGAGATCAAGGCCCTCTACCGCGATCTCGTCCTGGTCCGTCGTATCGATTTCGAGGCCATCGCCCTGCAGCGCCAGGGCGAGCTGGGCATCTGGGCCTCCCTGCTCGGCCAGGAAGCCGCCCAGGTCGGCTCAGGCCGGGCGCTCCAGCCCAGGGACATGGCGTTCCCCACCTACCGCGAGCATGGCGTCGCGTGGTGCCGCGGCCTGGACCCGATGAAGCTCCTGGAGCTCTTCCGCGGCGTCAGCCACGGCGGCTGGGACCCGAAGGAGCACTACTTCCACCTCTACACGATCGTGATCGGCAGCCAGACGCTGCACGCCACCGGCTATGCGATGGGCATCCAGCGTGACGGCGCCGTGGGCGAGGACGGCGAGGCGGCGATCGCCTACTTCGGCGATGGCGCCACCAGCCAGGGCGATGTCAACGAGGCCTTCATCTGGGCGTCGGTCACCAACGCGCCCGTCGTCTTCTTCTGCCAGAACAACCAGTGGGCCATCTCCGAGCCGCTGGAGCGCCAGAGCCGGGTGCCGCTGTACCAGCGGGCGCACGGTTTCGGCTTCCCCGGCGTCCGCGTCGACGGCAACGACGTGCTGGCCTGCCTGGCCGTGACCAGGAAGGCCATGCAAGCCGCCCGTGAGGGCCAGGGCCCGACGCTCATCGAGGCCTTCACCTACCGGATGGGCGCGCACACTACCACCGACGATCCGACCCGCTACCGCCTGTCCGCCGAGCTGGAATCGTGGAAGCTGAGGGACCCGATCGAGCGGGTGAAGCAGTACCTGATCCGCTCCGAGCTCGCGGACATGCCGTTCTTCGACACCATCGCCGCCGAGGCCGATGAGGTCGGCGCGCGGGTCAGGAAGGCCTGCCGGGAGATGCCCAGCCCGCGGCCGCTGTCGATGTTCGACAATGTCTACGCCGAGCCCAATGCGCTGCTCGAGTCTGAGCGCGAGGCCATGGCCGCCTACCTGGACTCCTTCACCGACGAGGAGGCAGCGCGATGACGACGCTCTCGCTGTCCCGTGCCCTGAACGAAGGCTTGCGCAAGGCACTGGAGGACGACCCCAAGGTCCTCATCATGGGCGAGGACGTCGGCAAGCTCGGCGGCGTCTTCCGCGTCACCGACGGGCTGCAGAAGGACTTCGGCGAGGACCGCGTGGTCGACACCCCGCTGGCCGAGTCCGGCATCGTCGGCACCGCCATCGGCCTGGCGCTGCGCGGCTACCGGCCCGTGTGCGAGATCCAGTTCGACGGCTTCGTCTACCCCGCCTTCGACCAGATCGTGAGCCAGCTCGCGAAGATGCGCTACCGGTCCCTGGGGACGGTGACGCTGCCGGTCGTCATCAGGATCCCGTGCGGCGGCGGCATCGGCGCGGTCGAGCACCACAGCGAGTCGCCGGAGGCTCTCTTCGCGCACACCCCCGGGCTGCGGGTGGTGGCCTGCGGCGACCCCGCCGATGCCTACACCATGATCCAGCAGTCGATCAGCTGCGAGGATCCGGTGATCTTCTTCGAGCCGAAGCGCCGCTACTGGGACAAGGCCGAGGTTGACGTTCCCGGCGGCGTGACCGGCGCCCTGCCGCTCAGCCAGGCCCGGCGGCTGGTGCCGGGCGCCGACGTCACGGTGCTGACCTACGGCCCGATGGTCAGGACGTGCGCCGAGGCGGCCGTCGCCGCCCGGGCGGACGGCCGGTCCCTGGACGTCATCGACCTGAGGTCGCTCGCCCCGCTCGACACCGAGACGATCTTCGCGTCGGTGCGGCGGACCGGCCGGTGCGTGGTGGTGCACGAGGCCACGGTCACCGGCGGCATCGGCGCCGAGGTCGCCGCGCGGGTGACCGAGGAGTGCTTCTACCACCTCGAGGCCCCGGTCCTGCGGGTCGGCGCCTACTCGACGCCGTACCCGCCGTCCAAGATCGAGGAGCACTATCTGCCTGACCTCGACCGAGTACTGGACGCCGTCGACCGCACGTTCGCTTACTGAGAGGGCGGCATGTCAGAGCTCATGCAATTCAAGCTGCCTGACGTCGGCGAGGGCCTCACCGAGGCCGACATCGTGAAATGGCACGTGCAGGCCGGCGACAAGGTCACGGTCAACCAGATCATCGTCGAGATCGAGACGGCCAAGGCCGTCGTCGAGCTGCCCTGCCCGTTCGATGGCGTCGTGGCCGATCTGCTCGCGGCTGAGGGCAGCACAGTGGACGTCGGGGTCCCGATCATCTCCGTGCGGGTCGGCGAGGACGCCGGATCACCGGACGCCAGCCCGCCTGGCGCTGAGGCAGGCGCCGGCGCGGACACGCCGGCGGTCCGCCCGGCCGCGCTGGCTAGCGCGCCCGGCGCGGATGCCGGGGCCCCCGCAGGCTCGCTCGACGCCGCGGCAGCCGCAGCGGGCCCCGGCAGCTCCGCGGCCGACCTCGTGCCGCCCCCGCCTGCCGAGGGCGCGGTGGAGCCGGGGCTGCACGGCAGCCCCGCGCCTAAGGAAGAGCGCCAGGCCGTGCTGGTCGGCTACGGCGTGAAGCTCGGCCCGACCACCCGGCGCGCCAGGAAGCCTGCCGCGGCAGGGGGCAGCCAGCCAGCGGCGCCGCCGGCGTCCCCGCTGGCCGCGCCCGCCAACGGCTCTGCGGCCGTTCCGCCGGGCCTGACGCCTCCGCCGCCGACCGTGCTCGTGCCTCCCGCCGCGCTGGCCCCGCCGCCGGCACGAATCCCCGCGGTGGCCAAGCCGCCGGTCCGCAAGCTCGCCAGGGACCTCGGCGTCGACCTGGCCGGGCTGGCAGGCAGCGGGCCGACCGGCTCGATCACCCGCGAGGACGTCCAGGCGGCGGCCGCCCCGGAGGGCGCCCCGGCCCAGCCCGCTGCGGCGCCCTCCGGGGACACCGCCGCGGCGGCGCGCGAGGAGCGGATCCCGATCCGCGGCGTGCGCAAGCACACGGCCGCGGCGATGGCGGCCAGCGCGTTCACTGCCCCCCACGTCACCGAGTTCCTGCAGATCGACATCACCGAGACGATGAGCGCCACCGCCCGGATGCGGGAGATGCCGGAGTTCGAGGGCACCCGGGTGTCGCCGCTGCTGCTCGTGGCCAAGGCCGTGCTGGTGACCGCCATGCGGCATCCGCTGATCAACTCCCGCTGGGACGAGGCAGCCCAGGAGATCGTCGTCAGGAACTACGTCAACCTCGGCATCGCCGCCGCGACCGACCGGGGCCTGGTCGTGCCCAATATCCGGGACGCGCAGGGCCTGTCACTGCCCGCTCTGGCGCGCGCTCTCGCCGATCTGGCGCAGACGGCCAGAGCCGGCAAAGCGACGCTCGCCGACCTGCAGGGCGGCACTATCACGATCACGAACGTCGGCGTCTTCGGGATCGACACCGGCACGCCCATCCTGACCCCGGGCGAGACCGCCATCCTGGCCTTCGGCCGGGTCAAGGAGGCGCCATGGGTGCATGAGGGTCAGCTGGCGGTACGCCAGGTGACCACTCTGGCGCTGTCTTTCGACCACCGGATCGTGGACGGGGACCTCGGATCGGCGGCGCTGCGCGATATCGGCGCCATGCTGGAGGATCCGCTGCGCCTGCTCGCCCTCTCCTGACCGGGCCGGGCCGCCGGCCCGGCCATGCCGAAGGGATGACCATTGATCAGGCATGTCGCCCTGTTCTCGTGGACGGCCGAGGCCACCGACGAGCAGAAGCAGCGAGTGGCGACCGAGCTGAGGAAGCTGCCGCCGCTGATGTCCGGGCTGCGCGCTTACCACGCCGGACCGGATGCGGGGCTGTCGCCGGGCAACTTCGAGTTCGGCGTGGTCGCTGACTTCGACGACGAGGACAGTTACCGCGCCTACCGCGATCACCCGGCGCACCGCGCCGTCATCGAGGAGTTCATCGCGCCGATCAGGCGCGACCGGGGCGCCCTGCAGTACGTGATCTGAGCGGGGCTGTCCCGGCGGGCGCCATGACCGGGGGAGCTCGCTGCGGGCGATCAGTGCCCGGCGGGGCTCGCCGGGGGCCGATCTGGCCAGCGTCGTGAGCGCGAGACAGGACTGCCTGGCGAGATCGGCTGCGTCTGCCATGAACGGCTCGCGAAGGCCGAACCCGGTGAGGACGGCTTTCATCGCCGTCGCAAATCGCCATCCCCCTGCTCGGGGGTTGTCCGGTCTGACGGACGCGCGGGATCGATGACCCGGTCCTCGAGCAGTCGTGCCAGCTGGCCGATCTCGGCATCGAGCATCTCGGCCAGCCGGCGCCGCAGCTCCTCGTTCTCCAGGGCCGTCAGCAGCAAGTGCAGCTCGAACCAAGACCCGCTCCGCGGGCGCGGCGCCGGTATCCGGCGCGGTGTCAGAAGGCCTCTTCCGGCAGTTCCATCAGGTCGAGCGTGGTGGTCTCGGCGATCTCGCGCTCAACCGTGAGCCGGGGCAGGACCGTCGCGGCGAAGAACCGCGCGGCGGCGATCTTTCCCTGGTAGAAGGCGCGGTCAGAGTCGGAGCGGGCGCCGCCCTCGTCCAGCCGGGCCAGCGCGATCTCCGCCTGACGGCCGAGCAGCCAGCCGATGGTCAGGTCGCCGAGCGCCAGCAGCAGCCGGGTGGTGTTCAGCCCGACCCGGTAGATCTCAACCGGCTGCTCCAGGCTGGCGGCGAGGAACCCGTGCATGGTGTTCACCAGCGCCTCGAGATCGTCGGCGGCCCGGCTGAGAGCGGCCCGCTCCGCCTTGAGCCGGCCGTTCCCGGCGTCGGCCGCGGCGAACTGCCTGACCTGGTCGAGAAGGAAGCTCAGCGCCTTGCCCTCATTGCGGACGATCTTGCGGAAGTACAGGTCCGAGCCCTGGATCGCCGTAGTGCCCTCGTAGAGGCTGTCGATCTTCGCGTCCCGGATGTACTGCTCGACCGGGTAGTCCTGCAGGTATCCCGAGCCCCCGAATATCTGCAGGGACTGGGTCAGCAGTTCGTATGCGCGCTCCGACCCGACGCCCTTGACAACCGGCAGGAGAAGGTCGTTGACGGCCGCGGCCAGCTCGTCCGGCTCGCCGGCGGCCTCAGCGCGCTGCAGCGCGTCCTGGAAGGTGGCTGTGTAGAGGACCATCGCCCGCATGCCCTCGGCGTAGGCCTTCTGCAGCATCAGAATGCGCCGGACGTCGGGGTGGTGGGTGATCGTCACCCTGGGCGAGCTCTTGTCCGTGAGCCTGGCCAGATCGCCGCCCTGCACCCTGGTCTTGGCGTACTCCAGCGCGTTCAGGTAGCCCGTGGACAGCGTCCCGATAGCCTTGGTGCCCACCATCATCCGGGCGAATTCGATGATCACGAACATCTGCCGGATGCCGTCGTGCGCGTCGCCGACCAGAGTGCCGATAGCGGGCCCGTCGGCGCCGAAGGTCAGCTCGCAGGTGGTCGAGGCCTTCAGCCCCATCTTGTGCTCGACGCCGGTGACGTACACGCCGTTGCGCTCGCCGAGCGATCCGCCCGGCCCGACGAGGTACTTGGGCACCAGGAACATCGACAGGCCCTTGGTGCCCGGACCGGCACCCTCCGGCCGGGCTAGGACCAGGTGGAAAATGTTATCGGCCATGTCGTGCTCGGCGCTGGTAATGAACCGCTTGACGCCCTCGATATGCCACGTGCCGTCGGGCTGGGGGACGGCCCTGGTGCGCCCGGAGCCGACGTCAGAGCCGGCATCGGGCTCAGTCAGCGCCATGGTGGAGGTCCACCGGCGCTCGATCGCCTGCTCGGCGAACCGCTTCTGCTCGGGCGTGCCCATCCGCCACAGAGCGTGCGCCATCGAGGCGCCGCTCGCATACATCCAGATGGCGGGGTTGGCGCCGAGAATCAGCTCCGCCACGGCCCAGTGCATCGACCTCGGCGCGCCGGTCCCGCCGAGCTCGGCAGGCAGCTCGAGCCTGAACCACTCGGCGTCCATGAAGGCCGCGAAGGACTTCTTGAAGCTCTCGGGCATCGCGACGGCGTGCGTCGCGGGATCGAAAACAGGCGGGTGGCGGTCAGCGTCAGCAAAGGACTCGGCCAGCGGCCCGGTGGCGAGCCGGTTGATCTCGTTCAGGATCCCGCGGGCGGTCTGCTCATCAAGGTCTGGATAGGGCTCGGAGCCCAGGATGTCCTGGCGCTTCAGCACCTCGAAGAGGTTGAACTCGATGTCACGAAGGTTGCTCTTGTAGTGCCCCATCGGGCCTCCCCGGGATCCCCGCGGCCGTCGCGGCCGAACCTACCAGCCAGTAACTTACTCAATAGTACCTAAGAAAAGTGCCGTCGTCATCCCCGGCCCTGCCACCCCGTTGCGCCAAACCGAATCTCGTTCTGGGCGGGTGCGGCACCACAGAGCGTCGGCCGAAGACAGCAGCTCGAGGCGTCAAGCTCTGCTGGGACCCGACAGCGATCGGCGGTGAGGCCAGCCGGAAGATTTATGGCACCCAAGTCGCCGTAACAGGCGCGGACGTGCGACTGACCCCAGAGCGACAGACCCCATGTCGACACGGGATGCTTCCCGGGTTTGTCAGTCAATCCCGTGGCTGTGAGCCCGTAGCTCTGACCGCGGTGCGTGCAGCTGTGAGCCCGAGCTCTGGCCACACCACCTAACAGTATCGCCACAAAACGGGAACCTGACTTGCCTTAGGTGAAGTCTCGCCCACGCTCCGCAGGCGCACCCTGGGCGCTGGTTGGTCGATGAGGCGGCGTCCGGGCCGAAGTCAACCTCCCCCAGGGTGCGAGAGGTGTTGACCCGGTGCCCCCAGCCGCCGCTGGCCGGCTCGCCCTGCGGCGGTCATGGCCGTGAAGTTGGCCGGAGTGCCGATCTCCTCGTCGTACCGCCGTAACTGGCCCCGTACGTCGCGACATCACCGGTGCAGCACTGGTGCTGCGCCCGCGGCCCACGCGATCACGTCGGCGCCGTCCGCGCCATCGTGCCGGTACGGCTCGAAGATCCCGTCGGAGTCCCCCCGCCCGCGGACGTCCAGGCTGACGTACGCGCATCCGCCCCCGGCGAAGACGGCCGCACGCTTGGCGTGCAGCTCACCTGACTTGCCGTACGGCGTGCGCGTGATCACCGCGGGGGCGGGCAGCGACGCGGGCAGCGCCAGATCGGCCGAGAGGAGGCTGCCGTCCCGCACCGGGACCCGGACGTTGAACCGGCGCAAGATTCCCATTTCAGTCACGCCAACGGATGCTATCGGTCCCCGGCGGGAACCGAATTCTCACTGCGCATGAGCGTCCCGCGCCCGCAGGGGTGGTGGCCGGCCGCATCACCCCGCGGCTCCCTGGGCGACTCACCGGCGACCCGCCGGCGCGGAAACCGTGCCTCCCGACGCGCTCGCGTTAGCCTGCAGAAAGCAGCACACTCAGGGGGATTGTTGACCGACGGCACGGATCGCGGCCAAGGCGCAGAGCACGGCCAGGGCACGGAGCCTGCCTCCGGCGGCACAGTGCCCGCGGCCGGCCGTAGCGTGCCCGCCGGCGGTGACGAGGTTCCCGCCCGCTCGCCTGGCCCGGCCGCCGATCCGCACATCCCCGGCCCCCGGCCGGGCCTGTACCCGCCGCCCCCGCCGCCCGCCAGAGGGGCCGCCGCGGGCCCCGCCGTCCCGCTGGGCAGCCCGCGCGCCGATCCCGGCCCCGGCCCGCAGGACGCCCGGACAGCGGCAAGAACGCGCCCGCCCGGCGCCCGGCGCCGGCCGGGGCCCACCGCAGCGCAGCGCCAGCTCATGGAACGCATCTCGGCAGGCCGCAGAGCCCGCCAGCAGAGGACCCTGCTCACGCTGGTGGGCGCGTTCTCGGCGCTGGTGCTGATGGCGGCCGGGAGCGCCTGGGCAGTGACCACTTACGTCAGCGGCAGCATCGGCCGGATCAACGCCGGTACCACGGGTACGCCGACGAGCGGCCCGCTGAACATCCTGGTCGCCGGGGTGGACGTCCGGTCGGGGCTGACCCCGCATCAGCAGGCCGCGCTGCACGTGGGCCACGACGTCAGCCACAACTCCGACACACTGATGCTCGCGCACATCCCCGCCAGCCATCGTTATGTCAGGGTCGTCAGCCTGCCGCGCGACTCCTGGGTCGACATTCCCGGCTATGGCATGAACAAGATCAACGCGGCCTACGGCATCGGCGGCCCGCGGCTGATGGTGCGCACGGTCGAGCAGGCCACCGGACTGAAGATCAACGACTTCATGGAGATCAACTTCCTCGGGTTCGTCAAGGTCATCGACGCTCTCGGCGGAGTGAACATCTGCCTGCCGTTCGCGGTCGACGACTCCTACACCGGGCTGAAGATGTCCGCAGGGCTGCATCACGTCGACGGCATTACGGCGCTGAAGTTCGCTCGCGACCGGCACTCCTTCGCGGCGTCGGATCTCGCCCGGATCGGCGACCAGCAGCAGCTGCTCGCCTCGCTGCTGAGCGAGGCAGTCACATCCGGCACCGTGGCGAACCCGCTGCGGCTGACCAGGTTCCTGTCCGCCGTGTCCGCCGCCGTCAAGGTCGACAACGGCTTCAACATCACCGGGCTGGCCAATGAGATGCGCGGAATCAGGCCGCGCGACGTCACCTTCACCACCGTTCCGCTGGCGTCCACCGACTACCTGACCAGGTCGGGCCAGTCCGCGGTGCTGTGGAGCAAGACGCACGCCCATGCGCTGTTCACGGCGCTGAGGAATGACCAGCGGGCCGCGCCCCGGAAACGGCACAAGCCGTCGCTGCGCCGCAGCCGGGTTTCCATCGACGTGTACAACGGCACCATGATCGGCGGACTGTCCGCTGCCACCGGCGCCCAGCTGGGGAAGGTGGGCTTCGCGATCCACGGCTCCGCACTGACCTGGCCGACGCAGGACATCAGCGAGACCATGATCGAGTACCCGGCCGACCAGCGGCCCGCGGCCCGGCTCGTGCGCGCGGTCATGCCCGGCGCCGCTTTGCGCGAGGTGCCCGCGCTGGCCCGGATCCGGATCGTGCTGGGCGTCAGCGGCTACGAGATCACTGCTCCGCAGGCACAGTCCGGCCAGGGCGCCGCAGCAGGCGGGGCACCGGCCAGGACCGCGGCGCAGGCGGCCTGCCGAAAAACCGCCTGACGGGCTAAACCGGTCCGGGTGCGCCCGTGGCCACCGAATCCGGACGTTAAGCGTCTTTCCCGCAGGGCCACGTATGCCATGAGCGCGCTTCCGCTTGCCATGCCAGCCCCAGGCAGCCCGTGTCCTGCTCGCCCCGCCCCGGTGGCAGCACGGCCCGGTTCGGGAAGGCGCGGTACCCGGATGGCTCAGCACCGTGACACTGACAGGCCGGGCAGATCCGGGCGGCGGCTGCCCGCCGCGGCCGCCCGCGCCGACGAGGTCACCGCCTCGCAGGACGATCTGCGTGACGGCTGGGTCCCGCCGAGCCGGCCCTGAGCCCGGCGGTGGTCGCCGACGGGAGCTTCGGCCAGCTGTTCGCCACGCCGGTCGACGGCCAGGTGTACGGCCAGGTGTACGGCCAGCCGCTGATCGCCGGCGGAACGCTCGTGGTGACCACCGAGAAAAATGAGGTCTACGGGCTGAACCCCGCCAACGGCCGGATCATCTGGAGGACGTCTCTCGGCCCCCCGCCGCCGTCCTCGACCGTCGGCTGCCCTGACCTCACCCCCGACATCGGCATTACCAACCAGCGCGCCGGTCTACGACCCGGCCACCGGCACGCTCTACGTGGTCGCCGTCGTCGACGACGGTCCCGCCGCCGCCCAGCCGCACCAGTACCTGGAGGCACTGGACGCGCAGACCGCCACCGTGCGCTGGAAGCAGGCCATCCAGGGAGGGATGTCAGGCAGCGCCCTGCCGCTCACCCGGGCAGCGAAGGACCAGGCCGGGTCGGCGGTGTATGACGTTCCCGAGCCGAGCAACGGGCTGAAGGCGACGTACAAGGTGCAGATGGGCGGCGGCACCGGCGCCGCGGGACTGACCTTCGTGCTGCTCAACCCCGCCCGTAGCAGGGCCGTCTCGCTGGGCGGCGGCGGCGCCCAGCTCGGGTTCGGCGGGCTGGACGGAGTCGCGGTGACGCTGGTCACCAACCGGTATGCCGGATATCCGGCGGCTAACTTCGTCGCGATCTCCCGCCGCGCCTCCGGCGGCTCGCTGAGATTCCAGGCGGTCGCCCAGGCGATCGGACCGCTGCGCAGCGGTACCCACACGGTGACGGTGGAGGTCAGGAATTCAGGCGGCGCCGATGTCCTCATCGTGCTGCTGGATGGCCAGCAGGTCCTCCAGTCCGCCGCGCCCTCGCTGACCAGGGCATCAATGCTCGGGTTCACCGCCGCCACCGGCACCGGCACCGACGTGCACACCGTCCGGGATATCGCCGTGTCCGCCGCCGGCTGACCGTGCAGCCGGCGGCCCCGAGGTTACCCGCCAGTAGTGAGATGGGTCATATCGGGCCGGAACGGGATGCATACAGGCCGCAAAAGGCGTTACATGCCACGTGGCCGCTAACCCCCAGCGGCCCGCTGTGCCCTGCCGCCCCCCGGCGGGGTGACCCTGGGATGGTCCGGCCCACCCCCCCGGCCGCTCCTGCCCCAGGGCTCAGCACCATGATCACGGAGGACGGCCAGCGCATGCCGCAGCCTACCCTCCGTGATCATGGGTCAGCCCGGACCACGCTCAGCGAGAAGCCGTCGTAGCTCTTGCCGCCCACCGTCTGGATCGCCGTGGAGGTAAGCCGGGGCTCCGCCGCTGCCAGCCGCAGGTACTCCCGGACACCCCGGACCGCGGCGTCCTCACTGCTGGCGTCGGCCACGCCGCCGCCGCGCACGACGTTATCGGCCACGATCACCGTGCCGGGCCGCGACAGCCGCAGCGACCAGCCGAGGTAAGCGGGATAACCCGTCTTGTCCGCATCGATGAAGATCAGGTCGAAGGGCTCCTCGCCGGCGTCCGCCAGCTGCGGCAGGGTGTCCTGCGCCGGGCCCAGCCGCACTTCGGCAATCCGCTCGAGTCCGGCCCTGGCGAGATTCGCCCGCGCGACCTCGGCATGGCGCGGATCCGCCTCCAGGGTCAGCAGGCGCCCCCCCTCCGGTAGCGCGCGGGCGAGCCAGATCGCGCTGTAGCCGCCGAGGGTGCCGATCTCGAGGATCCGGCGCGCCTGCAGGCTGAGCGCCAGCAGGTGCAGCAGCTTGCCCTGGGTGGGCGAGACGGCGATCGGGGGCAGCCCGGCCTCGGCGCTCGCGGCCACCGCGGCGTCCAGCACGGTATCGGGCGGAATGAAGAGCTCCTCGAAGTAGCGGTCAACCGCCGCCCACGGCTGCTGCGTCATGCCGATACTCCCGCGCGGGCAGCAGCCAGCTCCCCGGCGACCCCGCGGTTCAGGGTCGGGATATCCGCGGTGACCGTGACCATCCGGCAGCCGTTCTCCCGGTAAAGCCGGGCCGTCGCGCCGTCCATCGCGTGCACGCCCGCCGGCTTGCCCGCTGCCGCGCACTCGGCCCAGATCTTCTCCAGCTCAGGCCGGAGCACCGGGTCATGCGGATCGAGGGCGCAGCCGAGCGACAGCGACAGGTCGCGCGGGCCTACGTAGATCCCGTCGATGCCGGGAATCGCCAGGGTCGCCGGCAGCTCGGCGACCGCGATGGTGGACTCGACCATCACGAAGCACAACGGATCTTCGACGGCCAGCACCCCGCCCGCGGAACGGTGGCCCTCCGGCGGGTAGCGGCACGCGCTGACCACGGCCCGCGCCTGCTCGGCGGATTCCACGTTCGGCACGATGACGCCCTCGCAGCCGAGGTCGAGCGAGCGGCCGATGTCGGCGGTGTGAGCGAACCGGATCCGCCCGATCGGCGCGGCGCCCGCGAGCCGGATGGCGGCGGTCAGCACCGGCAAGTCGGATTCGACCGCGCCGCCGTGCTGCAGGTCGATGACCACGTAGTCCAGGCCGGCCGCGGCGAGGGCGCGGGCGCTCAGCGGGTGCGGGATGCTGACCCAGCCGCCGTAGACCACGTCGCCGCGCCGCACCCGGTTGCAGAATTCAGCAGCTGTCACCCGCCAAGCCAAGCACACCGGACACTTCGCTGCCACCGGCGCCTGGTGGCGTCCTGGGGAGCCGCCGCGAAAGTCCGCGGGCGCATTCCGGTTAACCGCCGCTACCCGAACCAAGCTCGGTTCCTCGAGCGCTGTAGGCGTCCACCTAACCGGCTTCTCCTTGCCTCCTGGGCTGAGGGCGAACGCGTAGAACCTCCCGCCAGCACCGGCGCAAGTGGTGCGGACCTGGATGCTGGTGCCGT
>JBKQMG010000053.1:0-3646 GCA_052146815.1 Streptosporangiaceae bacterium
CACCCACAAGGAGCAGGGCAGCATGATCCGCCGGTACATCATCTGGCGCAACACCCACGCCCACGACGAACGGCTCCGCCGCATCATCAACCGGGCAAACGTAGCCTGACACGGCACTAGCTCGCCGCGGGACTGGCGCGCTCAGGCGTAGAGTCGCGCCGTGGCTGACGACGACTGGCGGGTAACGGTTACTTTTCGCGACGAGCGGCATGTGGGGCGGGGCGTGCAGTCCCTGCTCGAGCAGAAGGCAGAAGACGACCCGCTCCTGCGGCTGCATCACCGGGTCGCGGTCGCCACGGACGGGGCGAGCCTCTACCTCTACACCGGCACCGAGCAGGCCGCGCGCGAGGCCGACCGGGTAGCGCGCCAGGTCATGACGCAGCGCGGCCTGGCGGCCGACTATGCGGTCGACCGCTGGCATCCGGTTGCCGAGGAATGGGAGGACGCCACGGCCGCGATGCCGCAGACGGCCGGCCAGCAGCAGGAAGAGCACCAGCGGCTCGAAGCGGAGGAGACCGCGGAGTCGCTGTCCAGCGGGCGGGCGCTCTGGGAAGTCCGGGTGGAACTGCCCAGCCATCGCGACGCGGTGGAACTGGCCGAACGGCTGCGGACAGAAGGGCGCCCGGTGATCCGCCGCTGGAAGTTCCTGGTGGTCGGCGCCAACGACGAGGATCAGGCCAAAGAGCTGGCCGGGGTGCTTGCGCAGGAGGCTCCGGGCGCTACGTCGGTCCACCCCGAGCATGCGGGGGTCATCGTCCCGTACCTGCTGTTCTGATCCGCCGGACCGGACGCTGCAGCGCTCACCCGCCCGGTCCGGCGGCTCCCTGGCTGCGCTGCCCGGCGGCTCTGCTCACCGGGCTCGGCCGCTTCGGTCTTCCCCCGGCGACCTCATGCACCTCATCGGCCTGGCCGTGGTCGTCATCATCGTCGCGGCGCTCTACCGGCGGATCGAGTCGATCCGGGTGCTCACCACCGTGCTGTGGGTGATCATGCTGGTCACCATGGCGACGGTGATCGGGGTCCCGGTAGTAATGACAGGAAAAACAACGAATATGGCTGACCTGCGCTAACGCCGGGGTCAGTGTCGGCTTACTTGATCGGTGCCGCTACTGTTCGAGCCGTTTGCCTGGTTCTGCGTGGGGATGGTGTCGGTGGCGGCGCGCTTGTTCTCGGATGATCAGCTGGACCAGCTGCGGTCGTTCCCGGACATCGGCAAGGACGACCTGATCCGGTACTTCACGCTGACTGGCGCTGATGTCGCGTTCGTCGATCCGGGTCGGGGCCGGGGTCCAGGTGATCGGCTTGGGTTCGCCGTCCAGCTGTGCACGTTGCCGTGGCTGGGGTTTGTGCCTGACGAGGTGACTGCGGCGCCGCCGGTGGCGGTGACCCGGCTGGCGGATCGTCTGGCCATTGATCCTGCCGAGCTGCAGGGGTATGGGCAGCGAGAGCAGACCCGGACGGGTCATCTGCAGTCGGTAGTCGGGTATCTGGGGTGGAAGCAGGCGCCGCCGGGCGGCGCGGCGATGAAAGAGCTGGAGCAGTTCCTGCTGGATCGGGCGATGGAGCATGATTCGCCGACGCTGCTGTTCAACCTGGCTGCCGAGTATCTGATCTCGGCAAAGGTGATCCGGCCGGGCGTGGTGACGCTGATGGAGATGGTCGGGGCGGCTCGCGCAGGGGCGGGTGAGCTCACCTTCGAGCAGGTGGCGCATCTGCTGAGCGGTCAGGTGCGCTCGGATCTGGATCGGCTGCTTCAGTTCGATGCCGGGCTGGGGATGGCCCGGCTGGCCTGGCTGGTCAAACCGGCGGTGGAGGCGACGGCGTCGGCGGTGAAGACCTCGATCGAGAAACTGGAGTTCCTGCGCGCCATGGACGCGCATCTGCTGGACCTGTCGATGCTGCCGACCGAACGGCGGCGGTTCCTGGCCGCGGTGGGCCGCCGCTCCACGGTTCAGGCGCTGGAACGCCGCGAGGAGCGCCGGTACCCGATCTTGCTGGCGCTGGTCACGCAGTCCGCGGCCGACCAGCTGGACGAGGTGGTGTCGCTGTTCGACCAGGCTGTGTCGGCACGGGAATCGCGGGCGAAGTCCAGGACCGACGAGGCACTGGTCGAGCGCGCGAAGACCGGCGAGGTGCGGCAGTTGCTGTTGCAGGTGATCCTGCCGGCGCTGGCCGACCCGGCGATCCCGGACGAGCAGGTGGGCGGCCTGTTGCGCGAGCAGATCGGGATGCAGCGGCTGCGGGAGGCTGCGGCGGGCGGATGGAATCCGCTTCCGCGTGACCGTGGCCGCCTGTCGGCCATGCGCTCCTCCTACTCGTATCTGCGGCAGTTCGCCCCGAACGTGCTGTCGGTGATCGATTTCCAGGGCGGCCCGGGCACGGCTGAGTTGATGGAGGCTGTGACGATTTTGAAGGAGCTGAACCGGACAGGCGGCCGCAGGGTCCCCGATGGGGCTCCGGAAGCCTTCGTGCCGGCCCGGTTCGCCGAGTACCTGGAGAAGTCCCGCAAGGCCGGCGATGACACCTCGTTCCGGCATTACTGGGAGTTGTGCGTTCTGCTTGGCCTGCGGGACGGGCTGCGCAGCGGGGATGTGTTCGTGCCGGGGTCGCGCCGGTACGCCGACCCGTCGACCTACCTGTACCCGCCCGGGCAGTGGGAGCTGCGGCGCGAGGCGTACTGCAAGCTCGTCCGCAAACCCGCCAAGGCCGCTGACGCTCTCGCCCAGGGCAAGGAGGAACTGCACGCCGCGCTGGCAGAGCTGGAGAAGACCCTGGCGGGCGCGCTTCCGGACGACACCCGCGCCGTCCGCTTGGACGAAGACGACAAGCTGGTGATCCCGAAACTCACTGCCGAGGATGTTCCCGCGGAGGCCAGGGAGCTCAAGGACGAGCTGGCGGGAATGCTGCCGTTCGCGCCGATCGCCTCGCTGCTGATCGAGCTGGACCAGCGCACCGGGTTCCTGGACTGCTTCGGTCACGCCGGGGGCCGTAAGCAGGCCCGGTCGGCCGAGTTGAAGCGCAGCATCCTGGCGGTCTTGATCGCGATGGCCACGAATCTGGGCCTGGCCAGGATGTCGGAGGCGTGCGGAGTGCCCTACGACGTGCTGGCGTGGACGGCCGAGTGGTACGTGCGGGAGGAGACGCTGCGCGAGGCCAACACCTGCATCGTCAACCATCACCATTCGCTGGAACTGGCAGGAGTGTTCGGCGGCGGCACGATGTCATCGTCGGACGGGCAGCGGTTCCCGGTGCGCGGCAAGTCGCTGACCGGCCGGGAGATGACGGTGTTCGGCGGGCAGGTCCTGTCGACCTACACGCATGTGTCCGACCAGCACTCGACGTTCGGCACGAAGGTGATCGTGGCGACCACCCGTGAGGCGCAGTACGTGCTGGACGATTTCCTCGGCAACGCCACCGATCTTCCCGTCCACGAGCACGCGACCGATACGCACGGTGTGACTCTCATCAACTTTGCCCTGTTCGATCTGGTGGGGAAGGTGCTGTCGCCGCGCGTCCGCGACCTGGGGAAGATCGCGATGATCCGGGACGACACCCCGGCCGCGATCGCCGCGCTGTACCCGCACGCCGGGCCGCTGCTGTCCGCCCGGTGGAACGAGAACCTGGTCGAGGCCTGCTGGCCGGACCT
>JBKQMG010000054.1:0-8983 GCA_052146815.1 Streptosporangiaceae bacterium
GGGACCCGCTGGTGCAGCAGGCGGGCCAGAGCCCGGCCGTCGAGGCTGGTGTTCCAGCAGCCCCTGGCGCCGCACCGGCAGCGTCGGGCAGGATCGCCGAACGGCATGTGCCCGAACTCGCCGGCGGCGCCGGTCGTGCCCCGTATCGCACGGCCGGCCTCGAGGACCGTGCCGCCGACGCCGGCGTCGAGGTGCAGGTACACCATGGTGCCCGTGCCAGCGCACGCACCGTGGCGTGACTCGGCGACGCCGGCGAGGGTCGCGTCGTTGCCCGCTACGAACTCCCGGCCGGGCTCGTGGCGGGGCCACAGCGCCGACAGGTCGGTGTCATGCCAGCCCAGCCCCGGGGCGTGTACGAGCTTGCTGCCCGCGACCGTGCCGGGCACGGCGACCGCCGCGGCCCGTACGCGGGCGCCGAAGCGCCGGCTTACCCTGTCCAGCTCCGCGGCGACCGCGTCCAGGACGCGCGCCTGGCTGCGGTGATGCGGGCGTACCGTCGCCGCCATCTTCGTGCCTCCGAGCTGGACCGCGGCAACCTGCCAGGTGTCATGCGTGATGGCGGCGGCGGCCACGAGCGGCCCGTCCGGGTGCGCGCACAGTTCCGTCGTCGGCCTCCCGCGCCGGCCCGTGGACGGGGCCTGTCGCTCGCAGACCAGCCGGGCGGCGACAAGACGGGCGACGGTCTCGGCCGCGAAGCCGCTCGGTATCCCGATCTCGGCGGCCACCTGGGCGCGGGTCACGCCAGGCCGGCTGTGCACCGCGCGCATGATCGCGGCCTGCGCAGAAATCCGGGGTCCTGCCTTCATCTCACCGCCTATTTTATGCTCGTTTAACGATGATAATCTCGCGAGAGTGGGAGAAAGACACAGGGCGGGCGGGAAACAGGCGCGGCCATGACTGCGCTGCTCGCGTTCGTCACGGTGGCCGCCTTTGGTACCTGGATTCCGCTGGCCCAGCTCCTGCCCGGCGTGCCGCAGCGCTCCCGGATCTTCTACGTGGCCGTCGGCAATCTCGCCGTCGCCGCGATCGCCCTCCTGGCCGGCGGTGGCCGCCTGGAGCTGGGCTGGCGGGGCTTCTGGCTCCCGCTGGCCGGCGGCGCGGTCTGGACGGCGGGCAACTACTCCGCCTTCAGGGCCTCCGAGACGATCGGGCTCGCCCGGGCCGCCGGAACCTGGACGCCGCTCAACATCATCGTCGCGTTCGCCTGGGGAGCCCTGCTCTTCGGCGAGCTGGACCACTTCTCCGGCACCCGCTTCGCCATCCTGGGCGTCGCCCTGCTGGCCGTGCTGGCCGGAGTACTCCTCATCGTCAGCTCCCAGGGCAGCCCCGCCACCCCGCCCTGCCCGCCATCCCCACGGGCAGCTACGGCGGCCGAACCGGGCCGGCCGGCCGCCACAGCACGCGGCGGCCTGCTATGGGCGGGCGCGGCAGGGCTCCTGTGGGGAAGTTATTTCGTTCCAGCACAGTGGGCCGCAGTACCCGCGCAGGTAAGCAACTTCCCGCTCGCCATCGGAATCCTCAGCGCCGGCCTGGCCCTGGCCCTCCCGGCCGGCGAGCCGGCCCGGCTGGGCCTGCGGCCCGCAGCCACGCAGCTCGGCGCCGGCGTCCTGTTCGGCATCGGCGACCTCACCCTGCTCGCCCTCGTCACCCGGATGGGCACCGGAACCGGCTTCACCATCGCCCAGCTCAGCCTGCTGGTCAACGCCAGCATCGGCATCTGGGCCTTCCATGCCCCCGAGCCGGGAACGCCCCAGGCGCGCAAGGTGCTGGCCGGCATCCTGATCGCCGGGGCCGGCGGCTGCGTCATCGGCGCGATGCGATAACCAGACCCGTCGAGTTCGTCCCGCGGAAGGCCTTCACAATCCCGGCCGGGATGCCGCATGCCACCACCTCACCGAACGGGTCAGCCCAGTTGCACCGGCACCTGCCAGAACTTTATGACTGCCCGGCATGCCGGTTCCCGACCTGACCATGCCGGTCAACCCTTGGATGGCCTCGCAGCACATGCCCGTTACGTGCATCCACAAGCCCGACGCTCGGACGCGCACGCGGATCTACCAGCTACAGCGGCGCCGCTTGGACCGTCGCACCTGGATGCTGCCTGGACGGTGAGCCGACTTCGCCCCGAACCCCACCAGCTGTGCACCGGCCGAAGTCATCGACGGCGCGGGCATCGCCATCGAGCACGCCTCTGATTATGTCGCACAACCTGCGGCACTGGGGACGTGATTCATGAGTATTGCCTGGTGACATGGGTTTTCGGAGCCCACAGGGCCGACTGCACGGCATAACAGGCCCAGACCAAGGAGCCGGACCAAGGAGAGAGCGCCTGGCCGTTCCCGGACCCGGCTGAACCGCAATCGCCAGCCTGAGCACTATAAGGCGACTGTGGTAGGATGCTGGTATGACTTTCCAGGCTAAGCGGAAGGTTTCGGTCACCCTTGACGCGGATCTCGTCGCGGCGCTTGAAGCTGACAGCGGTACGACGCTATCCGCTGAGGTGAATTCGGCCTTGCGGGCGGAGTTCACCAGGCGCAGACGTCAGCAGGCTCTGGCACATCTTCTCGATCACCTGGCTGACGAGCGAGGCAGGCTGGACACGCCAGAGGATGAGGCCGAAATTGCGAGGTATATCCGCCTTCTCGGTGGTAGGGCAGAAGAACCCGACGAACTGCGGGCCGGCTGATGCGGCTGGTACTCGATGCCGAGGCAGTAAACGCACTGCTTGATCCGCGACACCCGGCAGAGCGGAAGGTCCGGCGTGCCATGGAAGCGGCGCGTAGGCTGCGCCGCGAGGTCGCGATCGCGACGGGAACCCTTGCCGAGTTGTACCGGGGGGCCGGGCGCAATCAGGCCCTGGACGCGCTGCTCGCCCGGGAGGCGGGGGATGGGCTGCTACTCCGCGACACCGATCGCACCCTGGCTCGCCTCATCGGGGCTCTCCTTGCTGAGGCGGGTGCGAGTTCCGCGCTCTTCGCGGACGCCCATCCCGTCGCGGTGGCGGTGGAAGCGGGCGGCGGCGTGGTCCAGACCGCGGATCCCGATGACCTCGCCCGGCTGGCCGCCCCATACCGGACGGTCCTCATCGAGCCACTGGCCCGGAGAAAAGGCTCATCGGGCTGAGTTCGTGATCGCTTTTGCTCTCCGCGCTGGGCAGGCCGCGGGCCACTTCGATGGGCTGCGGGATGGCCGTACCCGGCCCGACCGTGCTCATATTTATCCAACGCCTTGCGCTGCAGGCGGCCCGCCGCATTGGTGACGTGCAGGCCGAGGCCGGCGCGGTGAACCAGCTCGGCGTCATCAACCTACGGCAGGGCCACTGCGAGCAAGCGCCCGAACAGCTACGGAACGCCCTGGAACTGTTCCGCGCAGCCGGAGACCGGCTGGGCGAGGCCCATAGCGCCCGTCGCATCGGTGCGGCCATCTACATAATGCTCAGTCCCCGGCAGCCGACTGAACCACCCATCGCGCAGTACTGGCTTAATGATCCCGCCGCCTCGGTTCTGACCGTGCGCTGAGCCGCCGTTTCCGGCCAGCGACTGGATCGCCAGCAGCTTAGACATGCGCCTGGTAGGGACCCCTGGGCGGCGACTCGATGTGCCCTCTGGTCATACAGAACGAAAGGCCCATTCACCAGACCCGTTCCACGGGCTTCGGCCCAAGGGCCGTGATCATGCCTGTGACCTGGGAGCCGCCTGTCGGAATCGAACCGACGACCTATTCATTACGAGATCGTTTCGGGTGTCGTCACTATCTGCTGCAGCCCAGGTCAAGTCCCGTGTGCTTGGCCTCTCAGTGCCTGTGAACGACCGCTACGGCGGGTCTGTTCTGGCACGAATCTGGCACGGCTGCCATCGAGCCGGGCTTTCAGCGTCTGCAGGCCAGACTTCGGTGAACCCCTGTTTTGCAAAATCCATTCATGGTGTCCAGCATGGTCCGTGGCCTGGGCTGACTCGTTTCGTGAGTCCGTCAAAGTACGGCGGGATCCAGGCGCGTGGTGTCAGCTGTGGGTGTCAGTCCTCGGTGTCGCCGTATTGCGCCTTTCGCCATCTGGTTGGGCCGCAGCGGGCGTGTGGGGAGTGGCTGCTCACACGAAGCTCCCACCCGACTGGCAGGCGATCCTGAGGCTCGCCGGTTACGCTCTAGCACCTCGGGCAGCTAGGCGCGGTCACGCCAGGGATGCGAATGCCATGGCGTGACCGGCTGCGGGTCAGGTTTGCGCCCGGGCAGGTGAAGTGACAGGAGGGTGGCGTGGCGGATTCGGCAGCGGCGAGTCCGCGGGCGGCGGTCCCCGGCCGAGGGCTGGTGTCTTCGAAAAGCCTGGGGCGGGCGGAGGTTGTTCTGGCGGTGGCGGCGTTCGCGGTGCTGTGCGTCGTGGTCGCAAGGTCCGCGTCGGTTCCTAATCTGGTGGAGCCTGACGATTTCGCCTACCGGACCTCGATTGCGGCTGCGGTCGATGGGCATTTGCTGAGCCTGTCCGCCGCCCAGGTGCATGCGGTGTCTGCGCAGCTGGCCCGGTCAGCTGATGGCCCGGGAACGTTGGGTCCGGGGGGGCCTCCCGAACAGTGGGTTCGGCTGCCGGACGGGCGGTGGATCAGCGAGAAGGATCCGGGCTATCCGTTCCTGGCGGTGCCGTTCCAGTTGCTGGGCATCATCGGGCTGGCGCCACTGTTCTACGGGGCGCTCGGCTGTGTCGGCTTGTTCTTCGGCGCCCGCCGCTGGCTGGGCCGGTTCGGCGGGGGGGCGGCGGTGGGTCTGTTCTGTTCGTCGGGCGCGGCGTTGCTGTTCGCCTGGCGTGACTACATGCCCACGTTCACCGACGCCTCGCTGATCGCGGCGGGTACCGGCGCGCTGCTGTGGGCGGTGCTGGCCGCTGAGGCAGTTCCCAGGCGGCGGATCTGGGCCGGGCTGGGCGGGTTCGTGGCTCTGGAGGCCGCGACGTTCGTCCGCTACACCGACATCGTGGTGCTCGGCTGCGCCGTGGTGTCGGTGGTGGCTGTCTGGCGGCTGCGGGCGGTGAAGCTGCCTGCCAGGGCGCTGGCCTGGTGGCTGGGCTCGGCCGCGGTGTTTGCGGCAGGCGCGGGCGTGTTCGACAGCATCGTGTACGGCGGCCCGTTCCAGTCTGGGTACCAGCCCGGGGAGATCACCTTCAGCTTCGGCGCGGTGTGGCGCAACTTCCGGTACATGCCCTCCCATCTGATCGAGGCCATGCCGGTGCTGGTGCTGGGCCTGGCGGCGTTGGCCTGGATGACCGTACGGTGGGTGCGCCTGCGGCACGCTAGCGGTGATCTGGGCAGTGTGGCCCGCCGCGACGTGGCCGTCGGGCTCGCCCTGGCCGCATCGTGGTTCGGCGTGTGGGGCCTGTACGCTGCCTATACTTGGACGGCCCAGCCGGGCCTGACCACCTTGCAGGCCGTCCGGTTCTATATCCCTGCGGCTGGCGCCATCGCCCTGCTCGGTGCCTGGCTAGTGGTCCGCGTTCCGCGCCGGGCAGCCCTGGCCGCCGTGACCTCAGCCGCCGTGGTGGCGGGGATGTTCACCTTGGGTATCTGGTCCTTCACCAATATGCGGCCCCCCATGACCGGCGGGCAGCACCTGATCGGCCATGGACCGCCCGGCGGGCCCAGGGGAGGACCAGGGGGCACCAATGGTCGGCAACGCCGCCCTTCCCCGAACACCTCAGTCGGCTGAGATGCGCCGATCATGCTGCGGGCAGCGCTCCGGGAAGACGGCAGACCCCTTGTGGTCCCCGCAGCGCGGTTGTGCGTTTACTAAGTGTGGAAACCCAGCGACTGGACTTTGCGGAGTTCTACCGCCGATCCAGGGATGAATGCCTCCGCATCATCTTGGTCAGTGTCGGTGACCAGGACACGGCGCAGGAACTGGTGGACGAGGCCTTTGCCCGAGCGTGCGCATCGTGGCGCACGGTCAGCAGGCATCCCGTACCCGTAGCGTGGGTGGTCCGTACCGCGCTGAACGCGAACGTCTCCCGCTGGCGGCGCCGCCGCCGGGAGATATCAGTGCCCGACCCCGGCACGGTCGTGGACCAGGCATCGGTCGCGGGGGCATCCGACAGCCCCGTCGATCCGCGGATTATGGCGGCCCTGATGCGGTTGCCTGCCCGGCAGCGGCAGGTGGTCGCCCTGCGAATGTTCCTCGACCTGGACACCGGCCGCACTGCGGAGGTGCTCGGCATTTCGTCCAGCGCGGTCAAGACTCATCTGGCCCGTGCCATCGCGTCGTGGCGCGACGACCTTATCCCCACCCGACAGCAGGAGAGCCCATCATGAACGACGACGAACTGATCACGGCGGTGCGGGAGTCCTTCACCGACATTCATTCGAGCACCCCGGCGGAGCAGATCGTGAGCCGTAGCCGCACGATACGCGCCCGCCGCCGGATACCCGGCGCCGCCGGAGCTCTGGCTGTGGTGGCCGGGGCGGCATTGGCCGTGACCACGCTGCTGCCAGCCAGCCATCAGGCTGGCCATCCTGCCCGCGCGCAGCTAGCCGCCTGGACGGTAGCCAAGCAGGCCGATGGCAGTATCCGTGTCACCATCCGCGAGCTGCGGGCTCCGTCCCAGCTGCAGCGCAAGCTCCGCGCCGACGGCATACCGGCCAGCGTCAGCGTCACCAGGAACCCAGCCTGCCAGGGGTACCCCACCAGCGGGACACCCGCACAACGACGGGCTGTGCTAGCACCGGTCTTCCAGTTGGCGCAGTCTGGGTATTCCAGCGTCATCATCATCCACCCCTCGGCCCTGCCAACCGGCACCGGCGTGGTGATCAATGCCGCCTTCCAGCCGAGGGCCTTCGGTTTCGGGGTCGGCCTAGTTCAGGCGAGCCAGCAATGCACCGGTAGCTAAGCAGATTCAGCTGAGGGCCGCGCGTCAACCCGCGCGGCCCTTGGTCTTGTGCTCTTTAACGGTCGCCTGGTCTGCGGCCATCTCCTTGGAAGATCATTCTGTGACGCGACGCTAGACGCGCTGTATGGAACGATGCCTGCACTGCCCCCGTCTTCCTCGTAGGCGCCGAATCTCTGGGAAACGGTCGGCGGGTCATGGGTCGCGAAGCGATCGCGTGCGACGCCGAAGGCGCCCTTGACGCGGCGGCCGTGACCGGGACACTGACAGGCCGAGGAAGACGGCTGGCCTACGGCACCAGGATGCATGACGAATCGACCCGCAAGATCAGGGGGCATTGCTCGGCTGGAACCGGCGCGGGCGTGCCGGGCGGGGCTCCCAAGGCAGAGCCCGGCGCGGGGAGCGCCGGACGCGGTGCCGCGTAGCGGCGCCGCCTTGTCCCCTATATAGCTGTACTCGGCAACGTATCCGACACCGGTATCTTGATGGTGATCTTTCGCGTTGACAGACTGTCCGGCGCGTGGAGGACGGCCCGGCCCTTCCGTGCTGGCCCGCGCCGGTGAGGGAACGTAGCGGCGAGGTACCGCCGGACTGCGGGTGCGGGGCATCGGCGCGTCGGCAGCGCCCGCGACCGGAGGGATTCCTCTCGCAGGGAGCGGGCAAGCTGACCGCCCCGGAAGCGGCGAGTAGCCCGATTCATCCGCCCAGTCCCCCGGCGGGTTAGTCCACGCCGCTGCGCATCATCTCAGCGCGTCGCGTAGCCCGCTGCAACTAAAAGGCACCAAGGCGATACGCCAACGTGCCGAAGTCAGGTGGTCGCTCAGTTGGTCAGCCACTCAGGCGCAAGGACCCGATGCCTGACCACTCGCTTGTAAGACATGGCCGGAGTGTCCAACGTGGTAGCTGACCTGGAGACTGCCCCGTGGCTGGTCCGCATACGTCTGGCTACATTCGACCTCGTTGGTGTCAGCTGTGGGAGTCAACGCTTGCCTAGGGGATGTTCGCTGCTACCGGCCGGGTCGGTGGTGACCGAGGATCCTCGGAAGTCTGAAGGGCTCGTGCCTCGGCTTCTGCCACAGCTCCTGGCAGCCTGGGGCGCCGCATGCGACCTCGATGTGCCCGCCGCGGGCTGCCTGGGCAGCTGGACAGTCGCAGGGCTCCCAGCTGACGGCAACTGTGCCAGGCCTCCAAGGGTGGCGGCTGCGACACTGGTATGCATCCGGAAGCTAGGGTGCTGATAAACCCTGGCTTCCAGCCACCAGGGCCGCCGGACTATCCGGCATCCACCTTCATGATCTCCGCCATGCGGGTAACAAGCTCAGTTCGGACGCCGGGGCGAACCTGCGAGAGCTGATGGAACGCATGGGTCACAGCAGTACTCGCGCAGCGCTGATCTACCTGCACGGCGGCGATGAACGGCAGCGGGCCATCGCCGAGACTGTCAGCGACATGGCCCGGTCAGCGCTGGCCAGGCAGCCGACACAGCGTGGCGAGTCGTTGTGATCTGGCACGGAAGTGGCACGCCGCTTGCTGGTGGCACGGCAGATCGCCCGCGCGCTGACTTCTGCGCGCCTCTGACCTGGGGTCTTGCTGGAGCCGCCTGTCGGAATCGAACCGACGACCTATTCATTACGAGTGAAGGCCGTACTATCGCCAGAAGTAGCCTAGACCCGGCCTGACCTGCTGTTCCTTGCCCGGTCTGTCGCTCGGAGTGGCCTTAGATAGCCTCAGATCGGTAACGATTGGCTCCCAGTTAGGCTCCCCTGCGACTCGGGCGCCCGACAGCGCCGGATGAGTACGGCACAAGCCTGGCCGTCTCGGCGCGGTTGCGGCCCTCGGCTATCCACTGCGGGATAAGCGATTCGTCGGCGCCAGCCAGGATGCAAAGCTCCGCGGCCATCTCGTACTGGTATGCCAGGATCTCAAGAGAGACCTGGCCCAGCCCCAGCGAGAGCCCTGCATGCTCGGCCAGCAGATCCGACCGGCCACCGGCTACCTCGGTGAGTTTCGCTACCGCCTCGGCCCGCTCCTCGTCACTCCGTATGCGAGTCCGGGCGTAGCGCCTGGCTACGGCGGCGATCTGGGCCAGGATGAGCCGGTCGGCCGTGGTCATGTTCTGAG
>JBKQMG010000055.1:0-51921 GCA_052146815.1 Streptosporangiaceae bacterium
GGCCCGGCCCGCAATAATCGCCGGTGATCACGACACGGCGCCGCCGGCGACGAGCTCGACCTCGAAGCCGTCCTCGTTCTCCAGGTAGGCCGCGTAGTGCCCCGGACCGCCCGCATGGGGGTGGCGGTGAGCGAACATCAGCGTCCAGCCGTGCCGCTGCGCCGCTGCGGTCAGATCGTCCGCCTCGGCGCGGTCGCCGGCGTGGAAAGCGAGATGATTAAGCCCGGCCGGTACCGGTCGTGGCCGTCGCCAGCGACATCCGGCGACTGCTCGACCACGACGCAGCGCCAGCTGCGGCCCGCAGGCCACACCTGGAAGGGCTGGTACCCCAGGGCCTCGAGCAGCCAGCCCCAGCTGATGACCGCCCGGCCGAGATCGGCGACCCAGAGCTCGACATGATGGATCGCTCCCCGATCGCCGTCCGGCAGCGCCACTTCATCACTTTCCGTACTCATAAAGTAACACTATGACATTAGCTCGACCGGCAAACATCCGATTCATGTCTTTCGGCCAGAAAAGGCCCAGGTAGGCGCCGACTTTCCCGGGTTAACCGATACCGGCGGATGTGTGGCAGGCGGACCGGCGGGTAGGCGCCGATGCGGGTCCGGTGCCGCTGCTACCGGGCTGCAACCGGCGGGGAACGCCGCTGCAACCGGCGGAAGGCAACGTAGCGGCCAGTACGCAGCAAGCAGCGGGCCCCGAAGCGACGACCGCCGCGGCCGATCCGCTCCGGGCGGACAGCAAGGAGCCGGGAAGGGCACGGCCCGACCTATTCAGCGGAGGAGAACAAATGCTGGGACTGATGTATCCGGACGCGATGTACGCGGAACTGCGGCAGATCAGCCTGGACCACTTTCTTGCGATTTTCGCTGACGAAGCCGTGGCGGTCGTGCACGCCAACTAGCCACGCTCGCCCGCTGGCCGGTGATCACCTCTGGCCGTGATCACCGCCGGCGGCCGGCTCCGAGGCGGGCCGGCGCACCTCGGCCGCAGGTCAGAACCCAGCGTTCTCGACGCTGCGCTGGAGCTTGTTCATCCCGCCCAGCCAGCGATCAGGGTCGGCCGCACGCCCCGCATACATGCCGGCGACCTCGGGATGCGGCAGGATGAGGAACCGCCCGTCCGCGATCGCCGCGAGCACCGCGTCCGCGACCGCCTCCGGCGCGATGACCGAATCACCGAGGAGCTTCTCGGCCACCGGATCACTGCCGTCCAGCATCCCGGTCCGCACCCCCTGCGGGCAGATCGCCTGCACGGTGATGCCGCGGTGCCGGTAGGTCATCGCCATCCACTCGGCAAAACTGAGCGCCGCGTGCTTGGTCACCGAGTAGGGCGCCGACCCCAGCATGGACAGCAGGCCGGCCGCCGACACGGTGCAGATCAGGTGCCCGCTCCCCCGTTCGAGCCACGGCCCGATCAGCAGCCGGGCCGCGCGGACGTGTGCCATCACGTTGACCTGCCAGGAGGCTTCCCAGTCCGCCTCCGGCGCGGCCGGACCGCCGGGCCGGGCGATTCCCGCGTTCGCGCAGAACAGGTCGATCTGGCCGAGCTGCGCGGTCGCCGCCTCGATGAGCGCCGCAATTCCGCCGGTGCTGGCCGCGTCGCCGGGGACCGCTATCGCCCCGCATGATGCCGCGATGTGCTTCGCGGCCGCCGCGTCGATGTCATTGACGACCACCCGCCCGCCTTCGGCCGAGAACCTGCGGGCGAGGGCCGCGCCGATGCCGCTGCCGCCGCCGGTCACAACGATGCCGGCGCCGCGGACGTCGCGCATCAGCCGCCCGCCGCGGGCAGGCTGGCCAGATCGGCCAGTGACGCCCGGTGCGCGTCGGCCGTGCCGAAGGCGATCGAGTCGGCCTTCGCCCGCTTCAGGAACAGATGAGCCGGGTGCTCCCAGGTAAAGCCGATGCCGCCGTGCAGCTGGACGGTCTCCTGGCCGGCCTTGACCGCAATGTCCGAGCATGCGGCCTTCGCCAGCGCGACAGCCACGGGCGCGTCAGGGTCACCCGCGGCCAGGCAGGCGGCCGCGTAGCGGGCAGCGGCTCGGGCCTGCGTCACGCCGACCCACAGGTCGGCCAGCCGGTGCTTGATCGCCTGGAATGATCCGACCGGACGGCCGAACTGGCGGCGCTCCTTGACGTAGGCGACGGTCATCTCCAGGCACCGCTCGGCCAGGCCGAGCTCCTCGGAGGCGAGCATCGCCGCGCCCGCGCGCAGGGCGGCCAGGATCGCCGCGTCGGCGGCGTCCCCGGCGGCGATCTGCCGGGCCGGCACGTGGGCCAGCGTCAGGTCAGCGAGCTGGCGGGTCGCGTCGAGCGAGACCACCGGGGCCATGGTCACGCCGGGCTGCGCCGCGGAGACCACGTAGAGACCGAACGGGACGCCGTCGGCCGGGACCAGGAGCACGTCAGCGGGCAGCGCGTCAGCGACCCCGGCGACCGATCCGGTCAGCCGGTAGGTGCCCGGCTCATCACCGTCGCGGGCGCCGCTGAGCCGGACCGTCAGCGCCGGGCGGGGGCCGGGCGCCGCGGCGAACGGGACAGCCAGCGCTGCGGTGACCGTCCCGTCGGCCAGGCCGGGCAGCAGTTCCTGATCACCCGCCGCCAGCAGCGCGGCAGTGGCGACGATGGCACTGCCCACGAAAGGCACCTGGGCGACAGCCCGGCCCGCTTCCTCGGCCACCACGGCCGCCTCCAGGAAAGAAGCCCCGGCTCCGCCGTGCTCCTCGGGGACGAGAAGTCCCGCGCAGCCGACGTCCGCGGCGAGGGCGCGCCACAGGCCGGTGTCGTAGGACTGCGCCGTCTCGGTCCTGGCCAGGACCTCGCGCCAGCCCGCCTGGTCTGCGAACAGCGCCCGCACGGCGGCCCGGAGCTCGGTCTCGGCCTCGCCGTAGAGCAGATCAGGGACGGCGCTGGCCTGGTCCCGCTGCGCCGCGGCGCCGCTTCCGTCCGCGGCGCCGGTCTCCGCTGAACCACTGATCTGTCCGGGCACATTGGACTGGCCGGAGGTACTGGCCTGGACGGTTTCCGTCAACGGGGCAGATCCTTCCATGGCACGTCCTTGTCGACGCGTATTTCCGGCGGCAGCCCGAGCACCCGCTCGGCGATGATGTTGCGCAGGATCTCTGACGTCCCGCCCTCGATCGAGTTGCCCTTGGAGCGCAGGAAGCGATAGCCGGTGTCGCGGCCGTAGAAGTCGGCCGCCTGCGGGCGGCGCATCGTCCAGTCGTCATAACGCAGGCCCACGACGCCGGCCAGCTCCACTTCGAACTCCGAGATCTCCTGGTTCAGCCGGGCGAACACCAGCTTGGCCGCCGATCCTTCCGGGCCGGGCTGGCCCGCGGCGAGCTGCTGGCGCAGCCGCGCCCCGGCCAGCCGGGCGACCTCGGCGTCGGCCCACAAGCGCAGCATCCGGTCATGCAGGCCCGGCGTGCGCCGCTCCGGGTGCTCGCGCCAGGACGCGGCCGCCGAGCCGATCATGCCGCCTTCGCGGGGCGTCGCCGCCCCGCCGATGGCGACGCGCTCGCTCATCAGCGTGGCCGTGGCGACCTGCCAGCCCTCGCCGGCCGCGCCGATCCGGTCAGCGTCGGGAATGACCACCTCGGTCAGGAAGACCTCGTTGAACTCGGCCTCGCCCGTCAGCTGGCGCAGCGGCCTGACCTCCACGCCCGGCGCGGTCATGTCGACCGCGAAGTAGGTCATGCCCTTGTGCTTGGGCACATCCGGGTCGGTCCGGGTGACCAGCAGGGCGCGCCGGGCCACATGTGCCGATGACGTCCAGACCTTCTGCCCGCTGACCACCCAGTGATCCCCGTCGCGGACCGCGCGGGTCGCCAGGCCGGCCAGGTCCGATCCGGCGCCGGGCTCGCTGAACAGCTGGCACCAGATGTCCTCGCCGGTCCACAGCGGCCGCAGCCAGCGCTTGCGCTGCTGCACGCTGCCGTAGGCGAGGATGGTGGGCGCGGCCATGCCCAGGCCTATCCCGTTGCGCTCGGGCCTGTTCGTCGGTGCGCCGGCGGCCGCGAACTCGGCGTCGATCACCGTCTGCAGCGCCCGCGACAAGCCCTGGCCGCCGAGGCCCTCGGGATAGTGCACCCAGGCCAGGCCCGCGTTGAACCTCGCCTGCAGGAATTCGAGCCGGTCCATTCCGGCGGGGTCGTGCGCGGCCAGGAAATCACGCACCTGGCCGCGCAGTTCACCCCCCGTCACGCCGCCGGCAGAAACAGCACCGGGAGTAGCAGTGTCACCGGTCACGGTGCCACCGGACACAGTGCGGCCTCAGCAAGTAGGACCTCCTGCGACGTAGATGACCTGGCCGGAGACGAAGCCGGCCCCTTCGCTGGCGAGGAACGAGATCGTATGCGCCACGTCCTCGGGGTAGCCGACCCGTGCCACCGGGGTCTGCGCGGCAACGCTCTTCTGGAACTCCTCGAACGGCACGCCGATCCGGGCGGCGGTCGCGGCCGTCATGTCGGTCACGATAAAGCCGGGCGCTACCGCATTGGCGGTAATGCCGAATTTGCCCAGCTCGATGGCGAGCGTCTTGGTGAAGCCCTGCATGCCCGCCTTGGCGGCCGAGTAGTTGGACTGGCCGCGGTTGCCGAGGGCCGACGTCGACGACAGGTTGATCACCCGGCCGAACTTCTGGTCCACCATGTGCTTCTGGCTGGCCTTGGTCATCAGGAACGCGCCGCGCAGGTGCACCTGCAGCACAGTATCCCAGTCGTCCACGCTCATCTTGAACAGCATATTGTCACGAAGCACGCCGGCGTTGTTCACCAGCACCGCGGGCGGTCCCAGCTCGGTCGCGACCTTCTCGATCGCCGCGGCGACCTGGTCGGACTCGCTGACGTCCGCGCCCACGGCGAGTGCCTTGCCGCCGGCCGCGGTGATCGCGTCGACGGTGGCGCCGCAGTCGCCCTCCTTCAGGTCGAGTACGGCGACGGCGAGCCCGTCGGCCGCCAGTCGGGCGGCGGTGGCCGCCCCGATGCCCCGGGCTCCCCCGGTGACGATCGCTACTCGCTGCGCTGCGTCTGACATTTCTCCTCCTGTTATCGGTACTTCCTCAGCTCGCGTCGCGCGAGTGAGCGCTTGTGGACTTCGTCGGGCCCGTCGGCGAACCGGAGAGTCCGCGCGCTGGCCCACAGCTGAGCCAGCGGGAAATCCTGGCTTACCCCGCCGGCGCCGTGGGCCTGGATGGCCCTGTCGATGACCCATTCGGCCATGGCCGGCGTGGCGATCTTGATGGCCTGGATTTCCGTGTGGGCGCCTTTGTTGCCCACGGTGTCCATCAGCCAGGCGGTCTTGAGGACCAGCAGCCTGACCGGCTCGATCCGCACCCGGGACTCCGCGATCCAGTCCTGGATGACGCCCTGGTCGGCCAGCGGCTTGCCGAACGCGGTGCGCTCGGTCACCCGCCGGCACATCAGCTCCAGCGCGCGCTCGGCCGCGCCGATCAGCCGCATGCAGTGGTGGATCCGGCCCGGGCCCAGGCGGGCCTGGGCGAGGGCGAAGCCGTCGCCCTCGGCGGCGATCAGGTTCTCGGCCGGCACCCGCGCGTCGCGGAACTCGATCTCGGCGTGACCGCCGTGCGTGCCGTCGGTGAAGCCGAAGACCCGCAGGCCGCGCTGCACCGTGACGCCGGGCGTCTGCCGCGGGACCAAGATCATCGACTGCTGCCGGTGGCTGTCGGCCTGCGGATCGGTCTTGCCCATCACGATCAAGATCTCGCAGCGCGGGTCCATCGCGCCCGACGACCACCATTTGCGCCCGTTGATCACGTAGCTGTCGCCGTCGCGCTCGATCCGCGTGGCGATGTTGGTGGCGTCCGAGGAGGCGACGTCGGGCTCGGTCATGCAGAACGCCGAGCGGATCTCGCCGTCGAGCAGCGGCCGCAGCCAGCGGGCCTGCTGCTGCGGGCTGCCGAACTCGGCCAGCAGTTCCATGTTGCCGGTGTCGGGGGCGGCGCAGTTGAGCGCCTCAGGCGCGATCGCCGGGCTGCGGCCGGTGATCTCGGCCAGCGGTGCGTACTGCAGGTTGCTCAGGCCCGCGCCCTCGGGGTGGTGGGCCAGGAACAGGTTCCACAGCCCCTGGCTGCGCGCCTGCGCTTTCAGCTCGTCGATCACGGGCGGCCGCTCCCAGATCCGGCCCCCGGCGGCAGCATCGGCAACCTGCGCGGCAAGTACTTTTTCCGCAGGGTAAATATTGTCGTTCATAAAAGAGAGCAGCTGCGCTCGGAGTTCTTCCGTGCGGGAGTCGAACTCGAAATTCATCGGCCGCCTCCCCGCGCTCGTGACAACACCGCCCAGCTCCTTACCGGCCGGTACGGCCACACGCTACGTTCTCCGGTTGACGTCAGTCGAGGGTCCTTCGGCCCTTATTAACCCGCCAGTTTCCTGCCGCCGATGACGAATGCCCCGGGCGGCGGGCGGCGCGTCCGCGCCGTTTTGCCGCGCGCGGGAATTACGCGTCCGGCAGCAGCAGCAGCTTGCCGGTGGTGCGCCGGGCGGCGAGATCCTCATGCGCCCTGGCCGCCTCGGCGAGCGGGTACCGGCCGCCGACGCGGACGGTGAGCCGGTCTTCGCTGATCCAGCTGAACAGGTCCTCGGCCCGCTGGAGCAGCTCTGCGCGGGTGGCGATGTAGCTGGCGAGCGTCGGGCGGGTGAGGTACAGGGATCCGCACGCCGCGAGCCGCTGCGGCTCGAACGGCGGCACCGGGCCGCTGGCCGCGCCGTAGAGGACCATGTACCCGCGCGGGCGCAGCGCCGCCAGGCTCGCGCCGAACGTGGCCTGCCCGACGCCGTCGTAGACGGCCGCCGCGCCGGCCCCGCCGGTGACGTCCGCCGTCACCGCGCCGAAATCCTCGTAGCGGGCCACATGGTCAGCGCCGGCCTCGCGGGCCAGCTGCGTCTTGGCGTCTGTGGACGTGGTGGCGATGACGACTCCGCCGCGCATCTTCACCATCTGGGTCAGCAGCAGGCCCACGCCGCCGGCCGCCGCGTGCACGACGACCGGGTCCGCCGGGGCGACCGGGTAGGTGCTGTGGCACAGGTAATGCGCCGTCATCCCCTGCAGCATGACCGCGGCCGCGACCTCCAGGTCCACGCTGTCGGGAACGGGAACGGCGCGGTCCGACGGGATCAGCGCCTGCTCGGCGTAACTGCCGGGGACGCCCGTCCAGGCCACCCGGTCCCCGGCCGTGAAGTCCGTCACGTCAGGCCCGACGGCCGTCACTATCCCCGCGCCCTCGGCGCCCGGCACGAATGGCACCTCGCCGCGGTAGGGCGGCTGGCCTGTCCGCTGGTAGATGTCCATGAAGTTGACCCCGGCCGCGGCCACGTCGACCAGCAGCTGGCCGGGACCAGGGCTCGGGTCCGGCTGATCGCCGGGCTGCAGGACTTCAGGACCACCATGCTTGGAAATCACGACCGCGCGCATGCGGCCCATTTTGGCGCAATGGCCGGACAGCCGGGCCGGCCGGGGCACGCTCGCCGCGGACGCGGATCGGGGTCACCGGGCCGGACAGGCTGGCGACGTATACGGTGGCCGCAGCCCGGCCGCCGATATAGCTGGTCAACCGGCGCCGGGCATACGGGAAGGATCTGCCGTGGACATCGAGCACTGGCTGAGCAAGAGCGTGGAGGCGGTCAGGGCGTGGGAATCGTCCTTCGCCCCGGCGGAGCCTGACTCGTCGGCGCGGATCTCTGATGAGCAGTTCGCCGAGGCGTTCGGGGAGTTCACGGCCCGGCTGCAGGAGAATTACCCGTTCTTTCATCCCTCCTACGCCGGTCAGATGCTCAAGCCGCCGCACCCTGCCGCGGTGGTCGGCTACCTCACGGCGATGCTCATCAACCCGAACAACCACGCGCTCGACGGCGGACCTGCCACCGCCCGGATGGAGAAGGAGGCCGTCGCGCAGCTGGCGGCGATGTTCGGC
Source organism: Streptosporangiaceae bacterium (assembly GCA_052146815.1). Lineage (GTDB taxonomy): Bacteria > Actinomycetota > Actinomycetes > Streptosporangiales > Streptosporangiaceae > DATJZH01. The sequence goes on from JBKQMG010000055.1 coordinate 7,936, forward strand.
CTGGGCACCCATCTGGGTCACCTGACGACCAGCGGCACGATCGCCAACCTCGAGGCGCTGTACGTCGCGCGCGAGCTGCATCCCGGCCAGGGCGTGGCGTTCAGCGCGGAGGCCCATTACACCCACGCGAGGATGTGCGCGCTGCTCGGCATCACCGGGACTGCCGTGGAGGTCGATGGCGCCGGCCGGCTGGATGCCGGCGCGCTGGACGCGTTGCTGGCGGCCGGCCAGATCGGCACGGTCGTCGCCACGGCGGGCACCACCGGGCTCGGCGCCATCGACCCGGTGCACGAGATCCTGGCGGTGGCCCGCCGGCACGGCGTGCGGGTGCACGTGGACGCGGCCTACGGCGGCTTCTACACGCTGCTGGCCGGGCGCGGCGACCGGGCCGGCCTCGACCCGGCGCCGTGGCAGGCGATCGCGCAGTGCGATTCGGTCGTCGTCGACCCGCACAAGCACGGACTGCAGCCCTACGGCTGCGGCGCTGTGCTGTTCACCGACCCGTCGGTGGGCCGGTTCTACCGGCACGACTCGCCCTATACCTACTTCACCTCCGGCGAGCTGCACCTCGGCGAGATCAGCCTGGAGTGCTCGCGGCCGGGGGCCGCGGCGGCGGCCCTGTGGCTGACGTTCCGGCTGCTCCCGCCTGAGGCGGCCGGCCTCGGCCGGGTGCTGGCCGCGTGCCGGAAGGCCGCACTGGACTGGGCCGGGCTGATCAGCGACTCGGCCAGCCTGGAGCTGTACCAGCCGCCCGAGCTGGACATCGTCAGCTATTACCCGGCGGCCGCCGGACCCCGCCTGTCCGCGATCGACCGGGCCTGCGACCAGATGCTGACCGCCGGGATGGCCGATACGCGCGATCCGGTGTTCCTCAGCACCCTGCGAGTCGGCGCCGGTGCCTTCACCCGCCGGCATCCCGGCGTCGAGGCGGACCAGGATGCGGCGCGGATCCTGCGCAGCGTGCTGATGAAGCCTGAAGAACAGTGTTATGTGCCCGTCTTGCACGCCAGAGTGGAGCAGCTCGCCCGCCGGTAACCCGGTCAGGCCGGGACGCGGGCCGCGGCCGGGGCGATGACGTCCAGGAACACATCGACCAGCCGGTGCGCGCGCACCCTGGCGCCGGCTTCGGCCGCCCTGGTCTGGTCGAGCAGCTGCGCCGGGCTGATCCTCGCTTTCACAAGGTCAGCCTCGCCGCCGTTGTCAAGCCAGACCTGCAGCACATCGGCGGTGACCTCCGGATGGAACTGCACGCCGAGTGAGTTCCCCGCCATGAAGGCCTGCGGCGCGGCCGCGGTCCGCGCGAGCGTGCGGGCGGACGGCGGCGGCCTCCAGCTGTCGTAGTGATACTCAAACCACGGGCCCGCCTCGATCAGCTCCGGCGCGCGGGTCTCGACTTCCTGCCAGCCGATCTCGGGCCTGGCCGCCGCCGCGACAGTACCCCCGAGCGCCACGGCAAGAGCCTGGCCGCCAAAGCAGATCCCGAGCACCGGGATCCCGCGGCGGCAGGCAGTGCGCAGCAGATCCAGTTCCGGGTCCAGCCAGCTGCCGATCCGGGCGTGGTCGTAGACCGCCCAGATCGCGCCCATGGGCACGACGACGTCGAACGCGCCCGGATCAGGGAAGGTGACCTGGACGCCGGGGCTGGCGTAGCGGCTTTCGGGCACGACGACGAAGTGCGTCACGTCGACACCGCGCTCGGTGAAGCGCTCCCCCACCAGGCCGGCCGGGGAACAGTGGTCGTGCTCGATGAAAAGCGCGCGCATGACTTTCTTCCTTTGCTGACGTCAGGCCGGTCCCGCCTTCTACTTCAGCAGGAAGCGGCCCTCCCGGCTACTTCAGCAGCAGGCCGCTGATTCGCCGGCCCGCGAGGGCCAGCCCGGCGGCGCCCATTACGGCCAGGTACAGCACATTCCACCCCACGCTCGGCGTCATGGTGCCCAGGGTCAGGTCCCGCATCAGCACGACGCCCTGATAGAGCGGCGTGCACTCGACCAGGATCTGGATCGGGCGCGGGTAGACCGACAGCGGGTAGAAGGTCGTCGAGAACAGGAACATCGGCAGCGTGGCCAGGGTGACGAACTCGAAGTGCTGCCAGCTGGTCATGAAGGTAGTCGCGGCCATCCCGGCGCCGGCGAAGGCGAAGCCGATCACCAGGGCCGCCGGCAGCGCCGCGATGGCCCACAGCGAGTGGATCAGGCCCATGGCGAGCATGACCACCAGGAACGCCACCGCGTACAGGCCGCCGCGGATCAGCGCCCAGCCGACCTCGCCGAGGGCCACGTCGGCCGACCGCATCGGCGTGGACAGCGCCGAGTCGTAGAGCTTGGCGTACTTGAGCCGGAAGAACACATTGAAGGTGGAATCGGTCACGGCGCCGTTCATCGCGGACGTGGCGAGCAGCGCGGGCGCCACGAAGCTGGTGAAGCCCACTAGCTGGCCGCCGGGCCCGGCGACTTTCCCGACGAGGGCGCCGAGCCCGACGCCGATGGACAGCAGGTAGAACAGCGGCTCGAAGATGCCCGAGACCAGGATGAGCCAGGTGTGCCGGTAGGCACGGGCATGCCGCTCGATCAGGTGGGCGCTCCCCCGGCCGCCGAGGCCCCCGTGGCGCGGCAGCAGCATCGGCGCCGGCAGGATCCGCAGCGGTAGCTGCCGCAGCGTAGGCGCGGTCATCGGGCGACTCCGGGGCACGCCGTGCGCTCAGACATAGAGCCGCCGCCGGTAGGTGCGGCTGCCGGCGGCGAGGCCGATGGCCGCGACGCAGACGAGATAGCCGACGTGCAGGAACGCGCCGCCGAGGGTGGCAGTCCCGAGGCTCAGCGACCGGCTCAGGGCCACCCCGTTCCACAGCGGCGTGACGTAGGCGAGGGGGCGGATCCAGGCCGGCAGCTGGGTGATCGGGAAGAACGTGCCGGAGAACAGGAACAGCGGGATCATCCCGAACCGGAACAGCATCGCGAACGACTGGTCCTTGTCCCGCGTCACCGCATACGCCTCGATCGGCGTGGCGAACGCCAGGCCGGTGAGCACCGCGACCGGCAGGGCCGCCAGGACCCAGGGCGACCGCACGGCGCCGAAGGCCGCCATGATCACCAGGAAGATAGCGCTGTTCATCGTCAGCCGCATGGCCGTGAACAGCAGGTGCCCGCGCTGCAGGTCGGCGGGCCGCAGCGGGGTGGCGGCTGCGGCCTGATAAGTCTTCATCCATTTCACCGACGCCAGCACCGGATACGTGGACTCGCCGACCGCGGTCTGCATGGCGGTCGCGGCGAGCAGGCCGGGAGCCAGGAACGCCAGGTAGCTCACTCCGCCAAGGCCCGCCGTCCCGTGCGCGTCCACCAGCTTGCCGAGGCCGAGGCCCATGGCGCCGAGGTACAGGACCGGGCTGAGAACACTGGAGTAGATAGAGCCCCGCCAGGTCCGCCGGTAGTTGACCAGCCAGAACCGGAACTCGCGGACCGCCATCGACCACGGGCCGGCCAGACGGGCCGCGGCCTTCGCCGGCCCGTGATCCGGACCCGGACCCTGATCACGGGCGAGCACCTGAGCCATCAGTCCTCCAGCCGCCGGCCGGTGAGCCGCAGGAAGACGTCCTCCAGCGTGCTGCGGCGGACCAGCGAGGTCAGTGGCTCGAGGCCGACGCCCCGGACCGCGGCGAGCGCGGCATCCCCGTCCGCCACGTACAGCAGAATCCGGTCGGCGAGCACTTCCCGGCGGTCGGCGGGCACGTCGGCGAGCTTCTCGGCAGCCTGATCATGCCCGAACGGGGGGAAGCGCAGCTCAAGCACCTCGGGCGTCGAGTACTCGGCGATCAGCTCGCGCGGCGATCCTTCCGCCACGATCCTGGCGTTGTCCATGACCACCAGCCGGTCGCATAGCTGCTCGGCCTCATCCATGTAGTGCGTGGTAAGGACCAGCGTCACGCCCTGCTGCTTGAGCCGGAACAGCCGGTCCCAGACGACATGCCGGGCCTGGGGATCCAGTCCGGTGGTGGGCTCGTCCAGGAGCAGCACCTCCGGCTCGTTGATCAGCGAGCGGGCGATCGTGAGGCGTCGTTTCATCCCTCCGGACAGCGGCTCGACCTGGTCCCCCGCCCGGTCCGACAGCTGCACGAAGTCCAGCAGCCGGCTGGTCCGGTCCGCGATGATGTCTTTCGGCAGCCCGAAATAGCGCCCGTAGACGAGCAGGTTCTCCCGGAGGGTAAGCTCCACATCCAGCGTGTCTTCCTGCGGGACCACGCCGAGCCTGGCCCTGATCGCCGGTCCGTCCGCTACCGGGTCCAGGCCCAGGATGGAGAGTTCCCCGCCGGTCGGCGGGGAGACGCACCCGATCATGCGCATCGTCGAGGACTTCCCCGCGCCGTTGGGGCCGAGGAAGCCGAATGCCTCGCCGCGGCGCAGCTCGAAGCCGATGCCGTCCACTGCGGTGAAGTCGCCGAACTTCTTCGTCAGGCCGCGGGCGCGGATCAGGATGTCGGGATCGGGCACGTCCGCGACACTACCCGGCAGGTAAGACAGCACCCAACGAATAAGATGCGGCGAACCGGACAGCAGAAGCCGTATCGCTGCTGGTGCGGTCACCGCGCCGGCGGGTACTGGGTGGGACGTGCCGCTCCGCGGGTATGACAGGTGTGGGCATGACACGGGGCAGCGCCTGGCAGAAGACGCGGTGCGCCACGGTAAGGGCTGCGTCAGACAAAGAGCGGATAAAGACTGAGAAACGCCGCGGGCCAGTTAGCACGGGGGCGGCGCTCAGCCCGGCTGGTGTCGGTATCCTCGCTGGCATCGGCCCGGCGGCACGGGGAAACGCGGCGCGGGGGTCGCGGCAAAGAGCAAGAAGGAAGGTTCGCCCAGGTGAGCATGGTCCGTGAGCTGTATTTGCGGTTCCAGCAGCTGATTCACGAAGGCGCCAAGTTCGGTGTCGTCGGCGGCCTCGGGGTGCTTATTACTCTTGGCGGCACCGACCTGCTGCTGGTCGCGTACCCGCATATGGATCCGGTGGTGGCGAGCACGATAGCCACGTTTGTCGCCATCGCCTTCACCTACCTGGGCAGCCGCTACTGGACGTTCCGGCACCGCGAGCGTACCGGGATGGGCCGGGAGACAGCCCTGTTCTTTGTCCTGGCCGGGATCGGGTGGCTCATCCAGGAAGCCTGCGTCGTATTCGTCCATCATGTGCTGGGCGAGACGGGCAAGATTCCCGTGACCGTAGCGCTGTTCATCGGCATCGTGCTCGGCACTCTTTTCCGCTTCTGGTCCTACCGCAAGTGGGTGTGGGCCGCGCCGCAGCCAGCGCCCGCCGAGGCCGTGCTGGGCGGACAGGAACTTGACCATCCGGTCATGATGGCGCAGCCAGGCGCGAGCCAGAAGCCGGGCGCTACGATGCAGTCCGGGAACACGGCGCAGTCCGGCGCCGCGATGTCGGCGTCGCCCCGCCACGCCCGCGGCTCGCTTGAGGATGAGGTCGGGCGCTCCCGTTAAGACCGGAACGCTGACGAGGCCGCGAAGGCCAGGACGGCCGATCAGGTGAACGCACTGCGCGGGCTCTACCTGCGATTCCGGCACCTGATTCACGAGGGTGCCAAGTTCGGTGTTGTCGGGCTGTCCGGAGTCGTCATCGTCCTGGTCGGCGCGGATATACTGCGCTACGACCTCGGTCTCGGGAAGTACGCCTCGGTCACGATCGCCACGGTCGTCGCGACCGTGGCGACCTTCGTCGGCAACCGCTACTGGACGTTCCGCCACCGGGAGCGGCGCGGGACCGGCCGCGAGACTGTCCTGTTCTTCGTGCTGAACGCCGTCGGGCTGCTCATCCAGTACGCCTGCATCGCTTTCGTCCAGGACGTCCTCGGCCTGCCGGGCAAGTTCTGGTACACGGTCGCTAATTTCCTGGGCATCGGGCTCGGGACGATTTTCCGGTTCTGGTCCTACCGCCGATGGGTCTGGCGCGCCGCGCCGGGCGGGCACGAGTCCGCAGCTGAGGATGCTCAGCTGCTGCTGGCCGTCTCGACCGCTGCGCCGCCACCGGGGGCAGTGCCCATGCCACAGACGGCGCCCGCCCCGCAGTGGACGGGGCCCAGGCATGCCCGCAGCAGCTCGCGCAGGGCGTCCGCCGCGAAGCTCTGATGAGGGCCCGGCCCTGGCCCTGAGTGCCCGGCCCGCACCAGCGGTCAGATTCTGCAGCCCTGGCCGGCCCGGGCGACCAGGCCCGACACCGGGATCCTGAGGGCAGTGTTCGCCCGGGCCTGGGTGAGCGCGCCGATGGCTACCAGCCGGCCGATCACATGTACCTCGCGAGCCCGGGCACGCGCCGGATGGATCAGCGGGTCATCGGCTGACGGCCCCTGGACCAGACCGGCCGTCAGCGCGGCCTGCGGCCACGACAGACCCGACGGCGTGGTGCCGTAATACCCGCAGCCCGCCGCCTTCAGGCCGTAGAAGCCGTGCCCGAAATAGACAGCGTTGGCATACATCCGCAGGATCTGTGCCGCGCTGTAGCTGAACTTCAGCTTGACGGCCAGTGCCACCTGCTCCAGCTCGACCGCCAGGCCGGTGCGGTTCTGGGTGTAAAGCACCTTGGCGAGCTGCTGGTAGAGCGTCGCGCCGCCCTGGTCGCCTTTCCCCTCCAGATGGGCCAGGCCGACCCGGACGATAGCGATCGGGTCGACGCCGGGCTCCTCGGTAAAGCGATGGTCCTCGGTCGCCTCCAGCGCCGTCGCGAACCGGTACGGAGCCGGCGGGCCCGGATAGACGGCGTGATGAGCGAGGTTCTGGGCCCGGACCAGCGCGCGAGCGTTGCCGACCGACGGCGTGACCAGCAGCAAAAGGCCGAACGCGGCCGCGCCCATCAGCACGAGCACGACCACGAGGCTCAGCACGGCGGTCAGGAACCTGCGCCAGCGGCTGCGCCGCCGCACTGGTGGCAGGGTGCCGCCTGCCCGGCCCGGTGCCTGCCGACCCCGTGCTTGCCTGTCCGGTGCCTGCCTGTCGGGTGCCTGCATGGCCGGCAGCCGTCTGGTCGGGCCGCCCGAGGACGGAACTGCGGGCGCCGGTGCCGGCGAGGGCTGACCTGGGGAAGGGGGACGGCCGGCACGCAGCGGCACAGTCGGGCCCAGGTAGCCGGGGTCCTCGCGTCCTGCTTGCGGCACTGCGGCGCTCCGGTAGGGGAAGTAACTGCGTGCTAGCGGGCGAGCTCATCGCCAGGGCCGGCCCTGGCTTCCTTGTGTCCGGTAATGCCAACGATCTGCGGCACCTGGAAGTGCCGCACCGGCGGTCGCATCAGGGTAGCGGCTCGCCGGGACCAGCGGCGATCTGGCCGAGGTGCGCGGCCATGTCGGCGACACGGTAACCAGGCCGGTGTCGCCGGGGCCCGGTGCCGCCCTGCTGCCAGGGCCGGGGCCCGTCCAGGGGGCGGTACTCCACGCCCGCAGCGTCCAGCCGCCGCAGCTGCGCCGCGACCCGGCCACGCAGCGGCGGCCGCGGCGCCAGTGGCGCCGCCAACGCTGTCCCGCTGGCCGCCGGCGGCGCCGGGCTGTCGGTCCACAGAGACAGGCCGCCGGTCCAGGCCACCTCGGCCAGGTGTCGGGACGCAGGCCGCTAAGCGCGGCATGGCCTCCCGCGACGGCCTGTCCCCCGCCGAGGGCTGAAGCCTGCCTCTCGCCTACCGTCGGCTGGCCGCCGCCGCCCGGACCCTGCCTGCCGCCGGCCACGACCGGTCCGCCGCTGGCCGCGCTGGCGAAGCCCTCGTCCCCCAGACAACGGCCCTGGCCCCGAAGCCGTCGGCGAGCAAGTCGGCGATCTCCCGCAGGAAATGGGCGTGCAGTTCCTGCTCCCCGGCCAGGCCGAGCTGGCGGCGATGAGCCTGAACCCGGGGATCGTCTCGCCAGGCGTCCAGCACGCATTCATCCCCGCCGATGTGCACGTACTTTGCCGGGACAGCCGCGAGGAGCTCGGCGAAGATCTCACCGAGGAAGTCCCTGGTCGGCGGCAGCGGCGACACGAGGGCCGGGAAGATCCCCCAGCCCGCGCTCACTGCGTAGCCGGCGGCTGCCGCCGGGCCGCAGCCGAGCCCGGGCATGGCCGCCAGCAGGGCCGAGGCGTGACCGGGGATTTCGATCTCCGGGACGAGGGTCACCATCCGCTGGGCGGCGTAGGCGGAAATCTCCGCCAGGTCAGTCAGCGTGTAATAGCCGCCATGCGGGCTCTCGTCGTAGACCGGCGCCTCGCCGTCCAGGCTGGGCCTGCTCCAGGGCCGATGCGAGCCGACCTCGTGCGGGGCCGGGTACCGCCGGCTCTCGATCCGCCAGCCCTGGTCATCGGTCAGGTGCAAGTGGAACCGGCTGAGCTTGAGGGCAGCGCAGGCATCGATCGGCGCGAGCAGCTCGCGCTTGGGATAGAAAACCTGGCCACGTCCAGATGCGCGCCGCGCCAGGACAGGGCGGGCGCGTCTTCGATTTCCGCGCATGGCACACGCCAGGGCGGCCCCGGCACCGGCGCGGTCCGCCAGGCCGTCTCCGGCAGCAGCTGGCGGAGGGTCTGCGCCGCATAGAAGGCGCCCGCTGGCCGCCGGCTTCCACTCGGATCCGCGCCGGGCCGATCAGCAGCCGGTATCCCTCCTCAGGCAGCTCGCGGGCGGCATCAACGCTGATCTCAGCGACCGGCGACGGAGCGAGCCCACCGCTCTCTGGGGGCCAGGGCAGCGCCCCGAGGGCCCGGCGGCCCGGCGGCCCGCGGCTGCCGCCTCTGCACCGGGCCCGGCGGTGATCGGGACATCTTCGCTCAGCGCGCACCAACCAGGCTGCGGGCGGACCATCCGCGGAAACGTGCCTCCATCAGGAAGGCGGCATTGCCCACTACGTAGCTGGCGTAGTTCCTGAGGAGAATTCCTACACGTCCCGCAATCACCTGGCTGGGGATGAGATACATGGTGAGCTCGCCGTCCAGGATGAAGAAGAAATCCAAGGCATCCGGATCGTACGGCGCCAGCAACCCCCGATTACCTACTGAATAGGGGCGCCTGCCCACTTGGGCTTGCCAGCCGTTCTTGCTTTATACGTGGTTGTCTTAACCTGCAGCCGCTTAATTCCATCGGGCATGGCGACCAGCAGGTCGTACACCGTCGGCTCGATGGGAAACGATACGTTGCACCCGCACAGCAGGAACCAGGTTGCCGCGAGCGCGGCTCCCGCGTCCCTCAGCCTTGCGATATCGGGCCTTAGGGCAGGGCTGACCTCGGTTGCCTCCGGCACTTGTAGCCGGCTCAGGTCAAGTCCCAGGCGCGCGGCATGCGCCTTGACCAACGTACGGCTGTCACCGCGATTGGGGGCCAGGTCGAGAGCCGCAATCAGTTCGTCCCACGACACAGCGTCAGCCGCTGCACGCCTGAGCTGTGCGTCTGTCCAGCGGCGCTGCCAGTGAAATGAGAGGTGTCCAGTTCAAGACGAATGACATGACGTTTGATAAAACGAATGGCTCCGGCGGAAGTCGCGTTTAGGCCCAGTTTACGCATGACGGCACGCCACGAATGTGAGGCCGACACTGCTGACGCTAAGTCAGAATCAGACCAGCTGCGTCTTTCCACTTGGTTTTGGGTCATGCCTGTGAACGGTAACATCGGGCTCTGACAAAGTGGCCGCCAGGCGGACCTGGCGGCCACTTACTAAGTCGGGACGGGCGGATTCGAACCGCCGCTCTCCTGACCCCCAGTCAGGCGCCTTAACCAAGCTGGGCCACGTCCCGCCCTGTTCTTGACGTCCACGATGATAGCGCATAACGCACCAGTCGCTAGCTGCTGACCGCTCCGCCAGAGGCCTGCTCGCCGCCCTGGCCCCAGAAATCGACCGCACCTTGCCTGGGCTGCATCGACGCATGGGCTGCACCGACCGATGTCTCGCGGCCAGCGCCGCCCGGCTCGGGGCGGCCAGGGACAGCGTCAGCCCTGTCCTCATCTGGTGATGTCCAGGGCGGCGACCTGACATGATCCTTGGCCGTGGCGTCCTTCGATGTGCGGCGCCTGGCGGCGCTTGACCTGCAGGCCTGGGTCTTCGTGCCGCTGGCGCTGCGCCGCCGGGCTAATCCTCGGTCTGGTCGTCTACAGCAGCGTCGGGGGCGTTGTGCTTCACCGACTCGATGCCCTCCAGCGCGGACTGCTTGCGCTCGTAGGCCTCGCTCGTCGCGATCACCTGGCCGTTGCTGGCGACGAGGTTGAAGTGAAACTTGCCGCTTGCGCCCTTTTTCAGCACGAACTTACCCGCCATGTCGTCTCCCCTGCTAAGTGCGTAGCGGCCCTTGAAGCCGCCCGCCGACTGATGTCCGGGCAGAAAGGCTGCCGTGACGACTATGTCCCCCGTCGTCACCGAAGACAATCATCAGCCATCAATCAGTTGCCCTCAGGTCACGTGGCTCGCGGCGGTACCGGAGGTCAGCGCCAGCGCGCGGGCGCCGCGGTCGTCCCAGAAGTCAGCGGCAATCGCCGGTACCTCATCAGAATCATGCGAAGCGGCCGCGTGCCCGACGCACACGCCGCACCTGCCCCCTCGGCCTCGGCAGCGGCCGCCCCGGACGTCAAGTGAGCGGCCCGCCTGGCGGCATACCCTGAGGCGGTGACACCGGCGGCCGTGCCCTCGATGCGGATCACCTTGCGGGTCCGGCCCGGATCCGCGCGGCCCGGGATCGGCGGCCAGCATGACGGGGCCCTGGTCGTCCGGGTCAGCGCGCGGGCTGTCGACGGCAAGGCCACCGAGGCCGCTCTCGCCGCCGTCGCCGCCGCGCTCGGCGTGCCGCGCCGGCAGGTGACCCTGATCCGCGGGGCGGCCAGCCGGACGAAGCTGATCGAGGTGACCGGCGCCGAGCAGTCCGCCCTGGACGATCTGCTGCGGGCATAGACTTCTGCGGCTGGCCCGCGACCCGGCCGCCGGAGCTGAGCCCGAGGACCGAGAATGGCGAAAAGCCCTGAGCTAGGCGCGCCCGCGCCCGACTTCACGCTAACCCGGCGTGCAGGTAACGGCGGGCGAGGCCGCCCGGCGCGAGTACACGCTGTCGGCGGAGCGCGGCAGGCCGCTGGTCCTGGCGTTCTACCCCGGCGACGACACTGCCGTGCGCACCCGCCAGCTGTGCTCCTACACCTCGGGCTTCGAAAGTTTCGAGAACCTCGGGGCGGCCGTGTGGGGCATCAGCCCGCAGGACGTGGACAGCGATGAGCGGTTCGCCGCAAGCACGGCCTGGCCATGCCGCTGCTGGCCGACACCGGCGTGGCCGTCAGCCGGCAGTACGGAATCACCCTGGGCAGCGCCGGACTGCGCCGGTCGGTATTCGTCCTCGACGGCCAGGGCATCGTGCGCTGGAAGCACGTCACGCTGATCGGCCTCACGTTCCCCTCCGCCGAGCAGATCGCCTCCCAGGTCGCCTCGCTCGCCGCCTAGCTGGCTAGGCCGCGCTGGATCGTCAGCGCGACGGCGCACATTAACCATCTCGCCGCCCAAACCATCTCGCTGCCGCCGGACTGGGCGAGATAAATACCCCCGACGGGTTTTTGCCATACCCCGCAGGGGCCACGGAAAGCGTCGCCGCGCGCTTTGTTAATACCCCCGCAGGGTTATGACCAGCCAGATCACGTCGCTGAAGGCGCGGTGCTGATTGCTGCGGATTGCTGCGGCGCCCTTGTGCGAATACGAGACCCGCTATTAATCTCTATTCGCGCGGAAGGAAAGTATGTCGAGCGAAACGATTTGGCCTGCCAGGGCGCGCGCCTCGGTGCCCGCCCCGGCTGCCGAGGTCCCGGCCGCCGGGGGCTTCGCGGGGCCCGGCCTGATCCGGCGGCTGCAGCTCGTGCTCGCGGCCCTCTGGCTGCTCGACGCCGTGCTGCAGTTCCAGTCGCTGATGTTCACCCGCTCCTTTACCCGGATGCTTAATGCCACCGGGCAGCACAATCCGGCCGTCATCGCCGGCCCGGTCTCCTGGTCCGCGCACCTGATCGGCCAGCAGGCCGCGGCCGCCAACGCTGTTTTCGCCGGCCTCCAGCTGGTTCTCGGGCTGGGGATCGCCTTCCGGCCCACTGTGCGGCTCGCTCTCGGTGCCTCGATCGCATGGGCGCTCGCGGTGTGGTGGCTCGGCGAGGGCCTGGGCGGCCTGCTGACCGGCGCCGCCAGCCCCGCCGCCGGGGCGCCCGGCGCCGCCCTGCTCTATGCGCTGCTGGCGGTGGCGCTCTGGCCGTCGCGCGGTCACTCGCGCGGTGAGTCGCACGGCGCTGCGCCCAGCGAGCCGCGCAGCGGGTCAGACAGCGATCGGCGGGCGCCGTTCGCTGCGGCCGGGCGGATCGGCCCTGCTGCGGCCCGGCTGCTCTGGCTGGTGCTGTGGGGCGGCCTGGCCTGCCTCACCCTGCAGCCGGCGGCACGCGCCCCGCAGGCGCTCAGCAGCACGATCTCCGCAATGTCGGCCGGGCAGCCGGCCTGGCTGGGGAACCTGGACCGGCAGTTCAGCGCGGCGCTGAGTCACCAGGGGCTGGCCGCAGCGGTCATCCTGGCCGCGCTCATGGCCGTCATCGCGGCGGGCATCTACCTGCCGCCCCGCGGGGCCAGGATCATCGTGGCGCTCGCCATCGCGGTGGCAGGCTCCGTCTGGCTCGCCGAGGGCCTCGGCGGCATCCTGACCGGCGCGGGCACCGATCCCAGCACCGGCCCGCTGCTCGCGCTCCTCGCCGTCGCCTACTGGCCGCTGCGGACCGCCGATGCCGCCCTGGCCGAACCGGCGGGGGCGAGCTGACCATGACCGGGCCCGCCTGGCTGGCCTACGTATTCGCCGGGGTGATGATCCTCACCTCGGTGTACTGCGTCGCCCGGCTGGCGGTCGCCTGGCGGCAGCGCAGGCCGACCGACCACGATGTGGACAGCATGCATATCGTGATGGGCGTCGTCATGGCGGGCATGCTGGTGCCGCGGCTGCAAGTGCTGTGGCCGGGCGGCTGGGCCCCCTTGTTCGGCGGGGCCGCGGCCTGGTTCGGCTGGCACGCGGTCCGCGGGCTCCGCAGCCAGGACGCCGCGCGCCGGGCACATGCCCATCATCATGTTCAGCATCTACTCGCGTGCGTGGCCATGCTCTACATGCTGCTGGCCGTGAAATCGGCCCCTGGGACCGCTGGCCGCACCGTGGCCGCCGCGGGCGGGATGTCCGGCAGCGCAGCCAGGTTCCCCACTCTGGCGCTGGTCCTGGCCGTGGCCCTGCTCGGATACGCCGTCTGGGCGACCGACCGCCTCGCGTCGCTGGCACCCGTGGCCGCGGGACCCGCGCTGCTCCCTGTGCTGGCCCGGATCGGAACGCTGGCCCCGGCGGGGCCGTTTCGCCAGGAGGCGCCGGGCCGAAGCGCCAGCCCGGCGGGCCGTCCGCCGCAGGTCACCGCAGCTGCCGGGCGGAGCGAAAGGCGACCGGTCTCACTGCGGCTCGCCGCGTGCTGCGAGATCGCCATGGGCGTGACCATGGGCTACATGCTGGTGATGATGCTCTGACACCCGCTGCCGCTGCGCCGACGGCACTGGCACACTTGTTAATGCTGGGCATCGCGGCGTCCAGCGCAGAGAAAGGTGAGCGACGATGTCGACGGCTGCGCTGGCTGGTGATGCTGCAGGGTCGACGCAGCTCGGGACGGAGCAGATCGAGCTGTCGGTCCGCGGCATGACGTGCGCGGCCTGCGCGGCCAAGGTGGAGAAGAAGCTGAACGGCCTGGACAGCGTCCGGGCCAGCGTCAACTTCGCCACTGAGCGGGCCAGCGTCAGCGCGCCGCAGACCGTCCCGGTGTCGGCCCTCATCGCCGCCGTCGAGCAGGCCGGCTACCGCGCGGCATTGGCCCGGCCGCCCGCCGGATCCGCCGAGGCCGACCCGGCGCAGGAGAGCGACGCGGCGGACGACTATGCCGGCTACCTGCGGCGCAGGCTCATCCTGGCGCTGATCTTCTTCATCCCGCTGTCGGACATCTCGGTCGCGCTGTCGCTGTTCCCGTCGTTCCGCTTCCCCGGCTGGCAGTGGGTCCTGGTCGCGCTGGCCGCGCCGGTCGCGCTCTGGGCCGCCTGGCCGTTTCACCGCGCGGCGCTTCGGGGCGCCCGGCACCGCTCGCTGTCCATGGACACGCTGGTCTCGCTCGGGATCACGGCGGCCTGCGGCTGGTCGATTTACGCGATGTTCTTCCTGGACAGCGCCAGCACCCGCGAGAGCGGGTTCTACGAGCTCGTTCATGCCTCCGGCGGCGGCATCTACCTCGAGGTGGCGGCGTCAGTTACGACCTTCCTGCTGGCAGGCCGGTTCTTCGAGGCCAGGGCCAGGGTGACGGCCGGCGACGCGATGCGGGAGCTAGCCGCGGCCGGGGCCAGGGACGTGTGCCTGCTGGCCGCCGACGGCAGCGAGCGCCGGGTCCCGGTCGCCGAACTGCGCGCCGGGGCGATGTTCGTCGTGCGGCCCGGCGAGAAGATAGCGGCCGACGGCGAGGTCCTGTTCGGCCAGTCGGCGGTAGACCGCAGCATGATGACCGGCGAGTCGGTGCCTGCCGAGGTAGCGAAGGGCGACAGCGTCGTCGGCGGCACGGTGGCGCTGTCCGGCCGGCTCATTGTCCGCGCCGAAAAAGTCGGCGAGGACACCCAGCTCGCGTCGCTCATCAGGCTGGTCGAGCAGGCTCAGGCCCAGAAAGCAGCCATCCAGCGGCTCGCCGACCGGATCTCCGGTGTCTTCGTCCCGGCCGTGCTGGCGATGTCAGTCCTGACGCTGGCCGGCTGGCTGCTGGCCGGCAGCGGGGCGGAACACGCATTCAGCGCCGCGCTCGCGGTCCTGATCATCGCCTGCCCGTGCGCGCTCGGCCTGGCCACGCCCGCGGCCCTGGTGGTGGCCTGCGGGCGCGGCGCCAAGCTGGGCATCTTCATCAAGGGTTACGCGGCACTGGAGTCCTCCCGGTCGATCGACACCGTGGTGCTGGACAAGACCGGCACCGTCACCACTGGCCGGATGTCGGTGACCGGGCTGCTGGCCGCCGAGGGCACGAGCCGCGCTGACCTGCTGCGCCGGGCCGGATCCGTCGAGCAGGCGTCCGAGCATGCGGTGGCCGCCGCCATCACCGCGGCCGCCCGCGCCGAGGTCGGGGAACTGACCCAGCCCAGTGGCTTCACCGCGCTGCCGGGCCTCGGGGCGCGGGGCGTGCTGGCCGGCCAGGAGGTGACCATCGGGCGTATACGGCTGTTCCGCGAGCGCGGCATCGGTGTCCCTGGCCCGCTGGCTGACCAGGCGGCGCAGTGGGAACGCGACGGCTGCACCACCGTGCTGGCGGAATGGGACGGCCAGATCCGCGGCGTGCTGGCCGTGAGCGACACGATCAAGGCATCAGCCGCGGCAGCGGTCGCGGAACTGCGCCGCCTGGGCTTGCGGTCGGTCCTGCTGACCGGGGACAACGAGGCGACGGCGCACGCCGTGGGCGCGGCGGTTGGCGTGGACGAGGTGATCGCCGGGGCGCTTCCGGCCGACAAGGTGGCAGTTGTCACCCGCCTGCGCGCGGCGGGCCGGTCGGTGGCGATGGTCGGCGACGGCGTCAACGACGGGCCGGCGCTGGCGGCCGCCGGCCTGGGCCTGGCGCTCGGATCGGGCACCGACGTCGCGATCAGCGCCGCGGACATCATCCTGCTGAGGGACGATCTGCTCGTCGTCCCCGAGGCCATCAGGCTGGCGCGCGGCGCGTTCCGCACCATCCGGCTGAACCTGGCCTGGGCCTTCGGCTACAACGTCGCCGCGATCCCGCTGGCGGCGCTCGGCTTCCTTAACCCGCTGATCGCAGCGGCGGCGATGACCCTGTCATCGGTCTTCGTCGTCTGGAACAGCCTGCGCCTGCGGCGCCTGAACGTCTCCGCGCCGGGCTCCGGACGTGCCTCGGGCCGGAGCGCGGGGGCGTCAGCGACGCCCCGGCCTGCCGGTTCAGCGCCAGCGGAAGCCAGGTCTGCCGGGTCAGCCAGGTCACCGGAAGCGTTCAGCCTCTCCGGACCGCCGGCCGTGGCCGCATCGAGCTGCTGCGCCGGTGAATCCGCGTGCGGGTGCGGCGCCGCCGAGACCGGCTGCGGGTGCTGCAGCGGCGAAGCCGCCGCCGAGCTTCATACGGCCGTTCCAGCCAAGTTCACTGAAGCGGGCTGATCGCACTCAGGAGCTCACTTCATGATCACGGTGATTCGCCAGCAGCCCGAACTGGCAGAGCCCTCAATCATGACTCGCGGATCGCTGCCCGGTGACGGGCATCCAGGATCAGGCCGTAGGCGAGCAGGAGCTTTCCCTCACCCGGCGACCAGTCCCGGTCGGGCAGGCGCGTGAAGCCCGCTTCCTCATACAGGTGGTGCGCGGCGCGCATCTCCTGCTGGGTGGACAGCACCAGGTGCCGGGTACCGAGGGCGGCAGCCCTTTCGATCGCGGCGTGCAGGAGGGCACGGCCAACTCCTCGGCCCTGCCCGTCCGGGGCTACGGCTAGGGCCCTGATCACGGTCTCGCCGGGACCGGTGGCCAATTCCTGAGCCTGGGGCCACGGCTGCAGCATCACCGTCCCGACGATGCGCGGGCCCTCCACGGCGGCGACCAGCACCAGGCCGTCATCGGCTGAGCCGAGAGCAGCGAGCGTGGGGGTATAAGCGGACACGGGCGCGAGATGGCCGCCCGCCTGATAGGCCTCGACCCGGATCCGGCCCACGTCGGAAAGCTCGCCGGGCAGCATGTCACGAACAATCACATAGGGCCGCAACGTGCCTCCCTCGTCCTCGATTCCCGTGCGCCGGCCGGGTGCCGCGTGACGCCGATCGGGAACCGTCGGCCCCGGACCAGGCGGACACAGTATCGGCTGCGTCCGGCGGCACCGGCCCGCAGACAGGCGCCGGCCGCGGCGGTGCAGTCACTGCACGCGCGCCGCGGCTGGCGGTGGGAGCTGGCTCAGGAGGCCAGGACAGCCTCGATCTCGAGGTTCAGCGTCACCTTGTCGCTGACGACCGCCCCGCCGTTCTGCATCGGAGCGTCGAAGTTGACACCGAACTCCTTGCGGTTGATCTCACCGGTGGCGGTGAAGCCCGCGCGGGTGCCGCCGTAAGCGTCGGGGCCGAAGCCGCCGAGCTCAAGCTTCAGCGGAACGCTCTTGGTGATGTCCTTGATGGTGAGCTCGCCCTCGAGGACGTAGTCGCCGTCCTCGGCGCGCACGCCGGTCGAGCGGTAGGTCATCTTGGGGTGCTTGTCGGCGTCGAAGAAGTCAGCCGAGCGGACGTGCCCGTCGCGCTGCTCGTTGCCGGTGTCGATCGAGCCAAGGTCGATCTCGGCGGTCACGGACGAGTCCAGCGGGTTCTCGCCCGTGATCAGCTGGCCGGAGAACGTGGTGAACTTGCCGCGCACCTTGCTGACCATCATGTGCCGGACTGAGAAGCCGACCTCGGAGTGCACCGGGTCGATATTCCACGTGCCGGCTACGTAACCGGGGATGCTGGTCGAGAGCTCTGCTGTCATGATCACTCCACTGTGAGGGATTGGTCCTGGGACTGAGCAAGTCTTTGGTTGAATGCTCAAGGTTTACCATGGGGACTACTCTGTTGTCAAACGCTCAACCAAATTTAGGGTATCCTAGTGACCATGAGCGCGTCCGAGACACGGTGGCTTTCCGCCGACGAGCAGTCCGCCTGGCGGATGTTCCTAGCCGCCTGTCAGACGGTCTTCAGCGCCGTGGACGGCCAGCTGCAGCGTGACTACGGCATCCCGCACGGCTATTACGAGATCCTGGTCCGGCTGTCTGAGGCGCCGGATCACGCGCTGCGGATGAGCCAGCTCGCCGAGGCGTCGACGTCGAGCAAGAGCAGGCTGTCGCATGCGGTGGCCCGGCTGGAGGAGCGCGGCTGGATTGTCCGGCTGAGCTGCCCGACCGACCGGCGCGGGCAGATCGCGCAGCTGACGGACGACGGTTTCAAGGCGCTGGCTCATGCCGCGCCGGGGCATGTGGAGCAGGTGCGCCGGTCAATGATCGACCTGCTCAGCCCGGAGCAGATCGGGCAGCTGCAGGAGATCAGCACCGCGCTGGCCGCCGCCGGCGGCCGGCCCTGGCCGTCCGCTGGGGCAGAGTGCCCAGGGGCGGCAGACGCGGATGACGAGTCATATCCGTCAGCGGCAGATCCGGCGGACGAGCCGTGTCCCGCAGAGGCAAGCGCCGACGCAGAGGCAGACCCGGGCGCGGCCGCAGAGGCAGACCCGGGCGCGGCGTCAGCCCGGACCTGAACGCGGACGCGGAGCCGGCAGGCCGAAGTGCCCGAGGATGCTGCCGGTGCTGCGGTCGCCCGCGTGAGCCAGGTATCGCAGGCCGAACAGCTGCTCGACGGTCTTGGTGATGGAGTAGTCGTCAAGGAAGCCGCCGTCGCTGCTGCCTGAGGCCACAGAAGGGCTGATCACGAAGAGCGGCACATGACACGAGTCCTGCCTGGCGCTGCGGCCGCGGCTCACTGGCATATCGAGAGCCTTGTCAGAGCAGTGCTCGTTCCGGTGACTGTCACCGCCTCTGCCCACGTCGTAGGTCACCAGCACAAGCGTGCTGCCCCCGCGATAGGAAGGCGACGCGGCCACGACGGCGGAAAGGCGCGAAGCCACTTGTCGGCCGCCAGTTCCTGCGCTGCCCCGGTCCCCCGGCCCTCGCCGTCATCAGCGCGATCAGGGGACACCCAGCTAAGCGAGGGCAGCGTCTGATTCTCCAGGGCCAGCCAGAAGGCCCCGGCCCTGACCGCCAGCGATGGCACGGGCAGGTCGTCGGCGTCGCAGGCATGCCGCCCGATGTCGGTATAGAAGACAATCGGGTTATGGCCGAGCTTGTACCCGTAGCCCCCGCCGCTGTGGCCCTGGCAGGGAGACCGCATCCGCTCCAGGTACCCGCGCCAGGTCAGCCCGCTGCGGCCCAGCTGGTGATACAGGTTGTCCGCAGTCGTCGCACAGGGCCCGACGGTGTTGCAGCCGCTCGTGCTGGCCGGAGGGTACTGCCCGGCCGAGACCGCGAGGTAATCGGCCGCTGAGTAATGCGTCGCGGCGAACATGGCCGTGGCGACGCCGCACTGACGGGCAAGACGGTTCTGGAAGGGCGCGTACGCGCTGCCGATGACGTCGCGGTAGCTCTGGTTCTCGAGCATGACGACCACGACATGCTCGATCTCGGCGGGCGAAGACCGCTGGGTCCCGCAAAGAGCCCGGCGGGACGCCGCGGGGCGCACGGAGGCTGCCGCCAGGCCGGTCCCGGCGGGCAGCAGTCCGAGGAGCAGGACCAACCCCGCGATCGCGGCGAGCCGGCGCCTCGCCCGGCGGGCAGCTCGCTGATCAGGCATGACCTGACGGTCAGTCACGCGTTGAGCAGTCATCGAACGCCTCCGCGCGGCGACAGGAACTCCGCGCGCGAAGCCTAGCCCGGTCAAGGGCAGCCCACTGGCCCCGCTAACCCCAGGAGGCTCAGTCGGGGTCGGCGGCCTGCGTCAGCGACGCCATCTGATCAGCGATCGCTGCCGGGCCGGGACCCGGCTCGCCGCGCAGGCCGGCGACAGCGCCCGCCTGATCGTCGGCGCTGCGGTTCTGGCCGAGCTTGTACTTGGCCTCCGCCGTCGTGATCGCCAGCTCGACGCCGACGATGCCCCGCAGCTGGCCGTTGATGTACTCCGGCGGGGCATCCTCCACCGACCAGGGCTGGGGCCGGAAGTCCTCGTAGCGCCTGGTCAGCCGGATGACGAGCTCGCGCAGCCACTCAGGATCCTGATGGATCGTCAGCGTGCCGGCGAGATGGACAACCTGGTAGTTCCAGGTGGGCACGGTCCGGCCGTGCCGGGCCGTGCTCTCGTACCAGCCCGGCGAGATATATGCCTGCGGCCCGTGCACAATCGCCAGCGCGAGCGCGCCAGGCTGCGCCGTCTGCCACTGGGTGTTCGCCCGCGCGATATGCCCGAGCAGCCGCCCGTACTCGCCCGCTTCGCCTGCAGCCGCTGAGGTCTCGGCGGCTGCAGGGCGATCCCAGATGACCGGCAGCAAAGTGGCGACGGGCTTGGTGCCGTCGAAGGTCACGAGATCGGCGGTCCCGGCCGCATCCACGAACGCGGAGATCTCGGTGAAGTCGGAGACGGTGAAATGCCGTGGCAGGTACACACCTCCAGATTAGCCGCGAGCCGGGACTGGCACAGGCGTGCAGGGGCGGCACGTGCCCGGCAGCGATTATCGCGGACCGGGCGGCGCGAATGGCGGCTATCGTGGGGCTAACGCGCTGACGGAGACGAGTAGCACGGGACCACGCGAGCCGAGAGCCGCCGGCAGCTGAGAAGGCGGCCTCGCGTCCCAGCAGCGAGGACTCTCGCGCCCGCGCACGAGCGGTGGCTCGGCGACTGGGCGCCGCGCGAGCATGGCTGCGAGCTGTTGTTCGTGACCGGGTACCCGATGGCCATGCGGCCGTTCTACACCCACCCCGACCCGGCGCAGCCCGCTTACTCCAATAGCTTTGACCTGCTCTTTCGCGGGATGGAACTGGTCACGGGCGGTCAGCGGCTGCACCGGCATGCTGACTACCTGCAGGCGCTGGCGGCCCGCGGCGAGGACCCGGCGCAGTACCCGGGCTATCTCCAGGTGTTCGAGCACGGGATGCCGCCGCACGGCGGTTTCGCGATCGGGCTGGAGCGCTGGACCGCGCGCCTGACCGGCGCCGCCAACGTCCGCCAGGTCACCCTGTTCCCCCGTGACCTGCACCGGCTGAGCCCGTGACGGCTGCACAGCCGGACCGGGCCGGCGTCACCAGAGCGGCTCGGTGCCCACCAGGCTGGCCGCGGTGATCGTGACCGCGAACGGCAGCCGCGCACGTGGGCGCCGCAGCGGGCTGGCACTTCTGTCGCCCGGGCGGCGCGATGCGGCCGCTGGCCGGGTCAGTAGGCCACGGTGATGCGACGGCGGATCGCGGCTGCGCGCTCCACCTCAGCGGCGATGGCGACGGCGAAGTCCGGGATGGTGATCGGGCTGCTGCCGTCAGGATCGGTCAGCAGCTGATCCCCGCCTACCTAGAACGTGCCGGCCCGCTCCCCCGGCTCGATCACGGCCGCGGGGCTGACGTAAGTCCAGTCCAGGTCATCGGCCGTGCGCAGGAGCTCCAGGACCTCGGCATGGGCCAGCGCCGGCGGCTTCCACGCGGCCGGGAAATCCGGGGTGTCGACCAGGCGCTGGCCCGGTGCCACTTCGAGGCTGACCGCCCCGCCGACGATGACCAGGCGGCGCACCCCGGCCTACCCCATCATGGCGGCGCCTGGCCGCTGGCGGCAGTATTGCGCCGGCCCGACCGTGATGCCCGGTAAGGTTCCGATCATGACCGATGCGGACGAGCTTGACGCGCTTTCCTCGCGCGAGCTGCACGATCTCGCCGTGCACCGGGCCCTCCGGCACCTGGACGTCGCCTTCCTCTGGCAGCTGCTGCGCGAGATCCCGGCCGGCGAGGCCGCAGCCGGGCATCCTGAGGCCGCCGGGGCGGACGCGGCGCACCTGTCCGCTCTCCTTTCCGACGCGCTCGGCTCGGGTGAGAGCGACGTGGCCGACTCGCTTCGCCCGCTGTACCTGGACTACCTGCGCAAGCACGGCGCCGACCAGCACCGGAGCTGAGCGCGCTCACCGCCTGACGGCGACGGCAAGCGGCGGCTTCAGCCGGGAATGACGAGCGCCTTGCCGACGACGCCGTGTTCGACGGCCTCCTGCGCCTCGGCGATCTCGTCGAGCGGGAACCGTACGGCGGGCAGCTCGGCCAGGGCGCCTGCGGCCAGGGCCGCGGTGATGTCACGGGCCGCCGTTTCGAGCTCGGGAACCGGGACGCCGTAAAGAAGCACGAATCTGAGCACCAGGTTGGATGACATGCAGGCGCGGACCGGCAGGGCAGGGTCTTCCGGCTCAGCCGCGTAGGTAACGATCTGCCCCAGCGGCGCGGTCACGGCCAGGTCGAGCGACAGGTTGGCGCCGAGGGCGACTTCGACGACCCGGTCGACGTGGCCGGCGAAGGACCGGATCTGGTCGACGACGTCGGACTCCCGGTAGTTCACCACGAGGTCCGCGCCCGCCTTGGCGGCAAGCTCGGCCTTCTGCGGCCCGCTGACCGTCGTGACAACACGGGCACCAGCGTGCTTCGCCAACTCGATCGCGAAATGGCCGACCGCGCCGGCACCCCCCGCCACCAGGATCGTTTTCCCGGCTACCGGCCCGTCGGCGAAAAGGCACCGGTGCGCGGTGATCGCGGGCACGCCGAGACTTGCGCCGAGCTCGAAGGACGCCCTGTCCGGCAGCGGTACCGCCTGGCGGTCGGGGACGACGCTCCACTCGGCAGCGGTTCCCCAGGGCCGGCCCGCCGCGGCCAGCCAGATCCACACGCGCTGCCCGATGCGTGCCGGGTCGACGCCCTCCCCGACCGCGTCGATGATCCCCGCACCGTCATGATGCGGAATCTGGAAGCCCTCGATCGGGCGCGGCGTGGCACCGCTGCGGGATTTCCAGTCCGTGGGATTGACTCCGGAGGCCGCGATCTGGACCCGGACCTCCCCGGGCCCCGGCTCCGGCCGCTCGATCTCCTCGACCCGCAGCACCTCGCGGGCGCCTCCGTACTGGTCGTACAGCGCGGCTTTCATCGGTCGGCTCGCCTCCGGCATCGTCGGCTGATGTCCCTTGCGATCCTCTCACCCGACCGCTTCCGGCTTCCCGGTACTCCCCAGTGCTCGCAGCCCTGTGCTCGCAGCCCTGTGCCCGCAGCCCTGTGCTCGCAGCCCAGTGCCCGCAACCGGTCCGAAGCGGCGGCAGAACGTTCAGCAGCACAATCAGTGAGCCGGCGATCGCTCGCAGAGCCGCGGATCGCAGTAGGCCAGAGCTGCGAGCTTGACGTGGATCTCATCCTGCCCATCGGCCAGCGCAGCGAGGGTGCCCATGAAGCCGGTGTTTTTGAATTTATCTCTCTCACCGGCAATTTCCAGCGCAGGAAAACTGCCGACGCGGCTGCTGATCTGCAGCGCGCCGCAGGCAAAGGCTGCAAGATCGACATGCCTCGAAGGAGAAGTAGTCTAAGCGCATGCGTATTGACCCGACTTGACCGGCCCGCGAGCGGGCTGTAATCGCGGCAGAGTGCGTAACACGCCCGTCCGGGAATCCTGCCGCTCTCTCGGTGCCGCCGGGACCGGGCCAGGGCGAACGCCGATCTTGGACCGAACTGAGTGAACGTCTCAAGTAGACTCAACACAGCCACTCCGCGTCGCCATGGGCCCGGCCGGAGGTTAGAGGACCAGGGCCTGGTCCGCACAGACTCGCGTGATGGCAGTCAGCTCACGCGGGCGGCGGCGGCGCCACGCAGGAGGAAGAGCAGAGATCATGGCCGCGATCAAGGCAGCGAGAACCGTGCCCCGCCAGCCCGCCTCAGCACAGAATGGCCTGCCGGAGCCCGTCCGATATGTGTATGGGCAGCAGGCGCGTCGTAATACCTATGCCGCGCGTATAGCCCGGAGAAATGCCCAGGCATGGTGGCAGCCGCCGACGGCTTTGCCTAAGCCGGAACTCCCTCGTCGGCAATCTGCTGCAGGAACTGCTGCGGAAGTTGACCTCGTCCTCTCGCCCAGCGGCTGGGCTGAGATTCTCACGGTTGCTCGCGGGTAACTGGTCAGGTGTCGGTGATCATTGTGTGATTACGCCGTAGCCGGCATCCAGGGGCGGTCTTCGGTGAGCATGACGAGGGCGTCGAAGAAATGAAGGCCGTGCTTGGTTGCGGTCGGCAGGTAGCTGCGGATGGCGCAGAACTGCCGGGCGCCAGCCAGCGCGGCCGTGGAACGTCATATAACATTCCTGGACATGATCAGTTATCCGTAGGCTGGCCGGGTGGCGGAGACCAGCACTGAACGACTGATCATGCGCGCCTGGCGGGAGTCCGATCTTGCGCCGTGGGCGGCGATGAACGCCGATCCGGAGGTACGGCAGTACCTCGGCCCGCTGCTGACCTTCGAGCAGGCCTCGGCCTGGGTTCTGACCTTCCAGGACGACCTGGACCGCTACGGCTTTGGCTTCTGGGCTGTGGAGGTCCGCGCGTCCGGCGAGTTCATCGGCTTCACGGGGCTGCGCACCCTGGAGGAGGAGATGCCGTTCACCGGTGTCGAGCTCGGCTGGCGGCTGGCGCGGCCGGCGTGGGGCCACGGTTACGCCACCGGGGCAGCGCTGCAGTACGGCTACCAGCTGCCCGGCTTGTGCTCGGCACTGTCGTCGTCCTCAGCCATGTCCGAGATTACGTAGACCGCAGCGTCAGTGAGCAGCGCGGCCGGGACGCCGAGAGCCGTGACGGCAAGGCCGCCGAGCGCGAACCCTGACACCAGCCCGCCTGAAGAGCGATCTGCGAGACAGCCATGCCCCGCGCGTACATCTCGCCGTCCAGCACATCGGGCAACGTAGCGGACCGGGCAGACTTGAACGGAGAGTCCAGCAGCGTCACGATGAACAGCAAGATCACCATGATCCAGAGTGCGGCGTCACCGGTCGCCCGCCCGCTCACCACGGCCATCGCGCCGACAGGCACCAGGCGAGCCAGGTCGCAGCTGATCATCACCTGACGGCGGGGCAGACGGTCAGCCAGGCCCGGCCAGCATCAGGCCACCCAGTACCCAGGGCAGCAGCGTGACCGCGTAGGTGGCCGCCGACCATAGGGCAGAGTGCGTGCGGTCGTACACCAGAACCGTGATGGCAACCCGTGCGAGCTGATCTCCGGCAGCGGACAGCAGTTGCGCCATCCACAGTGCGCGGAACTCGCTGACGGCTAAGACGTCACCGAAGGTCGGCTTGCGGACCGCGGACGCGGGGCGGGCCACTGCTCCGGCCGCACTGTCCACCGCGATTCTCCGTTTCGCGTGAGAGGCCTAAAGCGTGCGCGTCGGCATATGGTTGCCCAGGTCGTCCTCATCTATTACAACAAAGCTTCCCAAAACCGCACCTCGGCAACCTCGGTTCGCCGGGGGCGAGCCTGCCCATGACAGCTAACTGAGCGCAAGCATGGGTAACTAAGAGTGGTCAAGTAGGCCACGCTGAGCACCTCACACCCCCACCAGGGGATCAGTACCAGGTCTCAGCAATCTCCCGGGCGCCTCCCATGTCCCGGCTATGGACCTTCTGCATGGATAACGTCACAATCAGGTCACGTCACGAACTGGTAAGGAGCTCGTCAATTGGCGTCCTGTAGTGCGCTGGCCCTACGGCCCGCCAGGCGCGGGCTGGCCGCCTCGGTACTCGCACTCGCAGGGCTCTTGGCCTACGTGCTGGTGCAGATGGCGCAACTGGCGCCGCAGTCCGCCGTAGAAACCTCCTTCGGCGCGACCGCCGCTCAGGCCGGGCAGCTTCGCGCTGACGATGCAGCGCCGGTCGCCGCTGGCCCGGGCCAGGCGCCGGGGACCAAGAAGGGCGTCCCGTTTGACGGGACTCCTGCGGTGGGCGCTCTGTTCATCACGGCGCGCGGCAAGCTTGTCCGGCACTTCTGCACCGCGAGCGTGGTGCACAGCCCCCAGCGCAACCTGCTCATCACGGCGGCGCACTGCATGACCGGCAAGAGCCTCAGCAGAGGCAGGATCGAGTTCGCGCCCGGCTACAACGAGGGCAAGTTCCCCTACGGGCTGTGGCCGGTCACTGGGGTATGGGTGAACAGCAGCTGGTCCAGGCACCGCAACCCCAACGACGACTTCGCCTTCCTCGCGGTGCACATCCGGGGCAAGCAGATCGAGAAGTACACGGGCGCGGAGAAGCTGCTGGCTGATCAGGTTCCGCCCGAAGTCGTCCAGGTCATCGGCTACCCCGACGCCAAGCGGCAGCCGATTACCTGCACCGCGACCGCCAGCGCCTACAACCCCGTCCACAGCGGTCTCCAGCAGCTGGTGTTCGACTGTGACAACTACACCGACGGCACCAGCGGGGGTCCCTTCCTCATGAAGGTCAGCCGCAAGACCGGCGACGGCCTGGTGGTCGGCGTGATCGGCGGCTACGAGCAGGGCGGCGACTCCCCCAACGTTTCTTACTCCGCCAGGTTCCTGTCCAACGTCCGCGATCTCTACAAGATCGCGACAGCGCATCAGTCCTGACCGGCATCGCCGGGCCGCGAGGCCGCCCCGGCGCCGGGAGCTCGCCGTCAGGCGGGCGGCGGAAACGATTTCGTCAATCTCGCGCAGCTCGGCAGCCGTCGGGACCCACTCACCCGCCTCGGCGTTGCCCTTGACCTGTTCCGCGGAGGTCGCGCCCGCGATCACCGAGGAGCAGCCAGGCTGGGCAGCGAGGCCGCCGACCGCCACCTCAAGGATGCTCCGGCCGCGCTGACCGGCCCAGTCGGCCAGGGCCTCGACCGCGGCAAGCCGCTCTCCGGTGACATAGTCCGCCTGCGCGGCCAGCCGGGTTCCCTCGGCTGGGCCCTGGCCGCGCCGTATCTTGCCCGTCAGCAGCCCCTTGGCCAGCGGGAAGAACGGCAGGACAACCCAGGCCGAAGTGCAGGGCGGCGGGCACTACTTCCGCCTCTGCGTCCCGCTCCAGCCCGCCTTCTCGATCTGCTGGCCCGATCGTATCGGCGCCCGCCCGGCCGCCCGGAGCGCGGGGCAGGGACCGTCGTCGCGACTGCGCCTCACCTCACCTTCAGCACCGGGCACCGGCCGACCGGGCGGGCGGCGACCGCGGACGGCACAGCGGGGCCGCCGCAGGCGAGCGGCACCGCAGGGAGGTTCCGGGCGACGGACGGCCTGGTCAGCGCGGGCGGCGCCGGGGAGCGGCCAGGCTGGGCGTGAAATCTCATTCGCGATATCATTCAAGCCATAGATGGGGCAGTGAGCGTCATTTACGCAATTGCTTTCGGATTGTTGTCCTGAAATCGGTACCGGACGGCCGTGAACTCATGATGAGATCAGCTGCGGCAGTGACGCGAGGGTCACTGGGCGGGGATCGCGGTGATAGGGAGCGCCAGTGACGACGGACGGGCCGGGCGGGCCGACGGTACTGCGCATCCTCCTCGGCACTCAGCTGCGCCGCCTGCGCGAGGCACGGGGAATCACCGCCCAGCAGGCCGCCCGGGCCATTCGCGGGTCAGAGTCCAAGATCAGCCGGATGGAGCTGGGCCGTAACGCAGTGCGCGAGGTCGATATCGCCGATTTGCTGACCCTGTACGGCATCAGCGACTCGGCCGAGCGGGAGCAGCTGCTGTCGCTGGCGAGCCAGGCTAATCAGCCTGGCTGGTGGCACCGCTACCAGGACATCATGCCCGCCTGGTTCCAGGCCTACATCGGGCTGGAGGAGTCCGCGCAGTCCATCCGCAGCTACGAGGCTCAGTTCATTCCGGGCTTGCTGCAGGCTGAGGATTACGCCTCGGCGGTCATCGCCCTGGGCGATTACCCGCCCGAGGAGGCGGAGCGCCTGCTCTACCTGCGCAAAGAGCGGCAGCGCCGATTCACCTCTGGCGGCCTGGAACTCTGGACGATCATCGACGAGGTGGCGCTGCGGCGTCCGGTGGGCACCGCCAGGGCCATGCGCGTCCAGCTGGACTACCTGGACGAGATCTGCGACCGGCCGGGCTTCACCCTGCAGATCACCCCGTTGTTAGCCGGAGCGCACATCGTGCCGGGAAGCTTCAGCATCCTGCACTTCGCTGCCGCCGACCTGCCCGATGTCGTCTACCTGGAGCAGCTGACCAGCGCCATGTACCTGGACAAGCGATCTGACGTGGACCGCTACGCCGAGGCGATGGACAAGCTCAGCGCTATCAGCGCGGCCCCTGATGAATCCCGGCGCATCATCCGCGCCATTCTCAGGGAGACGACAGGTCCCGCATGAGCGGCGGCGGCCCTCCGACGGCCGACCTCGCGGCACAGGTAAGCTGGATCAGCAGCGGACCGGACGGCTCGAACCGCGTCGAGGTCGCCTTCCTCCCTGACGGGAAGATCGCCATGCGCAGCTCATGCAGTCCGGCCGGGCCGGCGCGCCTGTTCACCAGAAGCGAGTGGGAGGCGTTCGTCGGCGGAGCACGCGACGGCGAATCCGGCGCTCCTGCCTAGTACTCCAGTCGTAGATCGTGATCTGACGCGGAGTCATGCGATGAGGGCGTTGCGTCAGCAGAGCTCGCAGATGTAGGACATGGCTGGTTTGCCGTTAAGCGTCAGCTCGCCTGCAGCGAGGAACCCATTGCGTTCTAGTACCGTGTGCGAGGCCGGGTTATCCATCGTGACCTTGGCGCGCAGCCTGGTGAGTCCGTACTGCGCGGCTGCGAGTTCGCGTGCCTCGCGCACCGCTGCGGTGGCCAGTCCCTGCCCTGCAGCCTTCTGCGCGATTCGGTACCCGAGCTCCGCCGACCCGTCCGCCACGTCGATCAGGTTCACCCGCCCCACCACCTCGCCGCTCTCGGCTATCAGTACGTGGAAGTAATCCGTCCTGGCGGCCTGCCACTCGAGCAGCTGCGCGTGCCGCGCGTCGAACTCGGCGAAGAACTCGTCTCCTCGGTCCGGCACCGCGGCTGCGAAGTAGGCCCGATTCTCCCGCTCGAACACGAGCAGGGCGGGGGCGTGGTCGAGGCGGACCAACTGAAGTTCTGGCATCGGTAGCCGAAGACGCGGTGTCGTTGCCGACCCCGTTCCCCCATCCCCTTTCACTTCCGTACGAACGCAGCCGCCTGACCACGGGCTGCTCCGCTGGTTCGCCGGATGCGGCGTCACGCGCCGTGCGCAGCGGGAGCTGCGGCGGCACTACGGCTGTGGGCGTCGTACGCACGGCGGCAGGCCGCCTGGTGATCATGATGTTGTGATACATAACGAAAACTGGGCGGCCTGCGCCGCCAGTTTAGATCCCGAGTGGATGGAAGCGGCATTCGCCGAGCTCGCGGCAGACCTCGCGCCGGTCTACCGCCGCCGCGACGCGCGGGCGAACGGCCTGTTGTACGTCCGCGGGCTGCTGATGCCGCAGGTCGCGGGCAACTGCTGGTCGATCGGTGAGGCGGTGGGCCTTAGCCGGCCGTACCGTCTGCACCACCTGCTTGAGCGGGCCGCGTGGAATGAGGACGCGGCGCGGGATGCGGTGCGCGCCTTCCTCGCCCGGCACCTCAGCGCCGACGGCGGGGTCCTGATCTTCGACGAGACGGGGAAGGCGAAGAAGGGCGCGGCCACTGACCGTAGGCCGGCAGTACTCCGGCACGATGGGCCGGGTCGAGAACGTGATTGTCGCGGTGTACACGACCTACGCGACGGACCGGGGCCACGCCCTGATCGATCGGGACCTGTATGTGCCGGGATCAGCCCGGCGTGGGCGACGGGGGACGAGGTGTACGGGCGCAGCCGGGAGTTGCGCGAGTTCTTCGAGCACCGCGGGATCGGCTACGTGTTCGCGGTACCCGTCGACCACCAGGTCACCACCTCCGGGCAGGTGCGCATCCGCGCGGACCAGGCACTGCACCTGGTCGAACCAGGCGGCTGGAACCACCGCTCGTGCGGAGCGGGAGCGAAGGGGCCGCGTTACTACGACTGGGCGTGGATCACCACCGACCACCCGCGCCGTCAACTGCTCATCCGCCGCTCCATCACCGACCCGAGTGAGGTCGCGTACTTCTACGCCTACGCGCCCGAGAACCGCGTCTGCTCGCTGACCGACCTAGTCAAGATCGCCGGGGCGAGGTGGAAGGTGGAGGACGACTTCCAGGCCTCGAAGTCCACCGTCGGACTCGACCAGACCCAGGTCAGGCTCTAGCGGGCGTGGAAACGCCACGTCACCTTGGCGATGGCGGCCCTCGCGTTCCTGGCCGTGGTCGCGGCCATCGAGCGGGCCGCGCACCCCAGCCCGGTCCTGCCCGAGGACCCCGATCAGCTTCCGCCGGCCGATTGCGGCACCATCGCGCTGACCGTGCCCGAGGTCCAGCGACTGTTCCACGTGTTCACGACGCTCACCCGTAACCTGCCGCCGCACTCCGTACGCGCCCGGATCGCCCGGCATCTGAACTGGTCCGAGTGGCGACGCCGCCACCAAGCCCGCGCCCGCTGGCATCACTACCGAACCCGACTCGCCCTCACCGCATGACACTGCGTCAGATCACGAACTATGACTGGAGTACTAGCAGGCGCCCCACGGCGCCGCTGCCGAATGCCGCCCCACGGAGCTGCCACCACGCGGCGCCCTGAGCCGGCGGCTGCGCCGCGGCCGCTGACCATGGCGGAGGGCGGCGCGCTCCGGCCGCCGCGAGGGTACCGGAGCCGCCATCACCGGCCCTGTTCTGCCCGGTCAGCCGGGCAGGTCAAATTCCCCGTTCTTCGCTCCGGCCAGAAACGCCGCCCACTCGTCCCTGTCGAAGACGTGAGCCGGCTTGGCCACGTCCTTGGAGTCCCGGAGCGCCACCAGGCCGCCCGGCAGATGCGCGACCTGAACGCAGGCGGAGTTGTTGCAGAAGCGGCTGGTGATCCAGGCCGCGTCGGAAAGATCCGGACTCATCGCGCTGATCCTTTCGCAAGACTAAAGTGCCTTTATCGGGCGATTGCGGTAATAAAATCTACTGAATCGGCAGGCGGAAGAGCTGCTGCGCGGAGCAGATCGAACGCCTCCGACCGTGCGCGTACGTCCCTTTCTCTTTCCTCTAGGTAAGCTTGCCCGCCCACCCCTTCCGAGTACACGACATCGGGATCGAATCGCTCTGGGAATTCGATGATCGCGAACGGCCCGTTGAGCGCCGGGTGTCCGCCGCTGGAGAACGCCAGTACCTGCAAGGTCACGTTCGGCCAATGACTGGCCTCGCAAAGGTGATCGACCTGGCGGTGCATTACCTCGGGAGTGCCCACCGGCCGCCTGATGACCGCCTCGTCCAGAATGATCCACAGCTGGATGGGGTCGGCCCGCAGCAGGACCTCCTGGCGCTGCATCCGCAGCGCCACCAGGCGCTCGATCTCCTGTGCGGTGCGCCTGCGGCGCACGGCGGTCATGACGGCCCGGGCGTAGTCCTCGGTCTGCAGCAGGCCGTGGATTACCTGGGACTCATAGACCCGCAGCGACGACGCCTCGGCCTCCAGCCCGACGTAGACGCTGAACCCGGTGGGCAGGACATCGTCCCAGCCGGTCCACCAGCCTTTACGATGGCCCTCGCGGGCCATCTCGGTCAGCGTCTGCCGGTGCGCCGCGTCCTGCACGCCATACAGGTCCAGCATCGCCGACAGATAGGCGGTCCGCGTCGGCGCTTTCCCGGTCTCGATCCGTGACAAGGTCGAGGCGGCCAGCCCCAGCCGGTCCGCGACCTCTTCAAGCTTGATGGATTGCGCCTCACGCAGATGCCGCAGTTCGCTGCCGAGCCGACGACGCCGTACGGTCGGACCGATCGACATGGCGTTTCGCCCCCTTAGGGAGGACAGTCACCGCGACGCCCCTTTTCGGACGGGACATGACACAGCCACTTTGCCTGATGGTCTTATCGGTCACGATACGGGAAAAGGGCGCCCGATGGGATCCCAACTGAAATTTCGCGACGCAGACTTCTGTGACGCACTTGCGTGGCGTGCATGCCCAGACCATTATGAGTTCTAGCAGTCTGGCCCGCGTCGGCCCGTCTGACTCGCGGTAAAGATCACCGCCTGAAAGGCCTCGTCATTTCCGGCTCCCGCCGGGGAAGGAGCGCCGGAGATGGCATCAGCCGCTCGCCAGGGCGACGCCGCCGAGGATCTCGCGTCGCTGGCAGACGCGTCAATCCTCGGCCGCCTGACGATTCCAGGTCGCCCTGAGCATGTCACCGAGGCCCGCGCCTTCGTCGCGAAGATGCTGGGCGAGCCGGAAGACGAGCGCTGCGACACCGCCGTATTACTCACTTCTGAGCTGGTCACCAACGCGGTCGTGCACAGCCACTCCCGCCTGGCCGGCGGTACGGTCACGCTCGTCGTCATCAAGGTGCCCGGCGGGCTGCGCATCGAGGTGACGGACAGCGGCTCGGATGTCACTGCGCCGATCGTGAAGGGAAGAGCCTACGCCTCGGACGGTCACGGCCTGTTCCTGGTGCAGAGCCTGGCCGATCAGTGGGGTTACCTGCGCAATCCGGCCGGCACCACCTCTGTGTGGTTCTCCCTGCGCACGGAGGACTGAGGCTGGCCGGAGAATCGAGGCGGTCAGCCCTGCCGGGCACCGCGCGCCGACCGGGCTGCGCCGCCGCGCTTCTCCCGCAGGCGCATCGTCACATGCACCGGCGAGCCCGCGAAGCCGAATTCCTCCCGGAGCCGGCGCTCGATGAAGCGCCGGTAGCCGGCCTGCAGGAAGCCGGTCGTGAACAGCACGAAATGCGGCGGGCGGATCCCCGCCTGCGTCGCGAACATGATCTTGGGCTGCCTGCCGCCCCGGACTGGCGGCGGCGTCGCCGCGACGAGGCTGGCCAGCCAGGCGTTCAGGCGGCCGGTCTGGATCCGGGTCTCCCAGCCTTCGAGCGCCGCCTCCAGGGCGGGAACCAGGCGGTCCGCATGCCACCCGGTCGCCGCCGAGATGTTGACTCGCGGCGCCCAGCGCGCGGTGTGCAGCTGCCGGTCGATCTCGCGGTCCAGGAAGTGCCGGCGGTCCTCGTCGACCAGGTCCCATTTGTTGTAGGCGATCACCAGGGCCCGGCCTGCCTCGATAACCGTGGAGACAATCCGCAGATCCTGCTCGGCGAGCGGCTGGCTCGCGTCGACCAGCACCACGGCGACTTCGGCCCGCTCCAGCGCCCGTTCGGTACGCAGGGCAGCGAAATAATCTGCCCCCTGAGTCTCGCGCACCCGGCGCCGGATGCCGGCGGTGTCAATGAACCGCCAGGTCCGGCCGCCCAGCTCGATGAGCTCATCGACGGGGTCCCTGGTGGTCCCCGCGACGGAGTCGACGAGGACACGGTCCTGGCCGGCCAGCTTGTTCAGGAGGCTGGACTTGCCGACGTTCGGGCGCCCGATCAGGGCGACCCGGCGGGGGCCGCCCTCGTGCTCGAAAGGCTCGGCCGGCGCGTCAGGCAGGGCATCGAGCACCAGATCGAGCAGGTCGCCGCTGCCGCGTCCGTGCAGGGCGCTCACCGGAACCGGCTCGCCGAGCCCGAGGGACCACAAGGAGGCGGCGTTGGACTCGCCCGGCGCGTCATCCACCTTGTTGGCGGCCAGCACGACCGGCTTGCGGGAGCGTCGCAGCACCGCCGCTACCGCCGCATCCGCGTCGGTGACGCCGACGACCGCGTCAACGACGAACAGGACGGCGTCCGCGGCGTCCACCGCGACGCGGGCCTGGGCCGCTACCCGTGCGGCCAGTTCCTGGGAGCCCTCGACGGACGGCTCCCAGCCGCCGGTATCCACGATCGTGAATGCCCTGCCCCGCCACGTCGCGTCATAGGTCACACGGTCCCTGGTGACGCCGGGCGTATCCTCGACCACCGCCTGCCGGCTGCCGAGGATCCTGTTGACCATGGTCGATTTGCCGACATTCGGCCGTCCGACCACGGCGAGAACCGGCGCGGGCGGCTGGGGGGGCTGCTCGCCGTCGAGGCCGTCCTGCGCCGCGATGCTCAGGTCGTCCATCCGGCACCAGCCTGCCGCTCGCGGGCCAGGCCGACGATTTCGCCGATAACCTCGTCCAGGGTCAGAGAGGTCGCGTTGACCTCGACTGCGTCGGCGGCTCTGGCCATCTGAGGCGCGTCGCGGCGATCGCGGCGAGCCTGCTCGCGCAGCGTCAGCGCCGGGGTCACGGCCGGGTCTGCCGCCAGGTCGGCGCTGCGGCGCCTAGCCCGCACTTCCTCGGCAGCGGTGAGAAAGATCTTGACTGGCGCGTCCGGCGCCACGACGCTGCCGATGTCCCTGCCCTCGGCCACGATCCCGCCGCCTGCGGCGACCGCCTGGCTGATGAGATCCCGCTGCTGGGCGATCAGGTGCTGGCGCACCTGCGGGATGGCGGCAACGGCGCTGACGGCATTGGAGACCTCACGGGTCCGGATCGGGCCTGACACGTCGGCGCCATCGACCCGGACGACCGGATGGTCAGGATCGGCCGCGATCTCGATAACCGGACGGCCAAGTTCCCCGGCCACGGCGGCCGGGTCTGCGGTGTCGATGCGGTGGGCCAGCAGCCACCAGGTCAGCGCCCGGTACATCGCGCCGGTGTCCAGGTAGCGGAGGCCGAGGGCCCGGGCGACTCCCCTGGCCGCGCTTGATTTGCCTGAGCCCGCGGGGCCGTCCACGGCGATAACGAGGCCCGGACGGGCGGGCGCTGGACAGTCAGCGTCGCCGATCGTCCGCCGAGTGCTGGGAGCCGAGTTGGTCACCTTGTGATGTTACCGGCGGACCGGCCACCCGCCGGCCGCGAGCGCCTCAGTGAGCTGCGGCACGGCCTCGCTGCGGACCGAAAGCTCGGCCACGCCGGCCGGCAGGCCGGGTGAATGCTCGATGGCGACATCCTCGATATTGACGCCTGCCGCGCCAGCGGCAGCGAAGAGGCGGCCGAGCTCACCGGGGCGGTCGCGGATGACCACCTGGACGATCGCGTAATGCGGGGCGGGCCTGCCCTGCTTGCCGGGAATCCTCGCCACCCCGGCGCCGCCCCGTTCCAGCAGGCCGGTCAGGCGCTTGACCGAGGCCTCGTCGCCGGCCGCCGCGCCGGCCAGCGCCGCCTCGGCGGCGGCGAGTTCCGCGGCGAGCGCCGCCAGCACCTCGCGGGCGTGCGCGGCGTTGGCCGTCAGGATCTGCGTCCACAGGCCCGGATCTCCGGCGGCGATCCGGGTGACATCACGCAGGCCCTGCCCGGCGATGGCCAGGGCACCGGCGGGCGCCCCCTCGAGCCGGGCGGCCATGACTGCGGACACCACATGCGGCACATGCGAAACAAGTGCGACAAAACGATCGTGCTCGTCAGGTGTCATCATGACCGGCTGAGCTCCGCAGGCGCGAGCCAGCCCGGCCGCCGCGGCAGTACTCGCGCCGGCCGTCTCAGGGGCCGGGCAGATCACCCAGGGCCGCCCGAGGAACAGGTCGGCCCGGGCCGCGGCGGGCCCGGAGCGCTCACGTCCGGACAGCGGGTGACCTGGCACGTAGGACCGCAGGTCGCAGCCCAGCTCCCGCGCTCTGGCCAGCGGGAGCTCCTTGATGCTGGCCACGTCGGTGTAGCACTGCGCCAGCTGCCGCTGCTGGGCCCACTGCAGCGCGGCCGCGACGGCGTCGGGGGGGACGGCCAGCACGGCGATGTCGGCCGGGCCCGCGGGCAGGCCCGTTTCGGGCAGGATCTCGCCCGCGCCGATCTCGGCGGCCAGCCGGGCCGAGGCGGGATCACGGTCGGCCAGCCAGACCGCACTGCCCCGGCCGCGCAGGGCGAGCGCTACGGAGGTGCCGATCAGCCCGGTGCCGATCACCACCGCCCGGGCCGGCGCGACGGCCGGAGCGGCCTCCTCGGGCGTCACCTGCCCTGGTGTGGCTGGTCCTGGTGCGGCTGGCGTGGCTGGCCCTGACGTCACTGCGCGATATCCAGCCGCAGGGCCATCGCACCCCGCAGGTAGGCATGCTGGATCGCCGCCCTCGGCTGATCGGTCTCGACATGCATGAGCAGCCGCACCACCCGCGGCATGCTGCCCGGCACGTTGATCTCCGTACAGCACAGCAGGGGCACGTCCTGGAAGCCCAGCTTGCGGGCCGCAAGTGCGGGGAACTCGGCGTTCAGGTCCGCGGTCGCGGTGAACAGCACGCTGATCACATCGTCGGTGCTAAGGCCGTTGCGGCTCATGACCTCGATCACCAGTTCCGCGGTGGCACCAAGGATTGCGTCGCGGTCATTAGCATCGACCTGGGTCGCGCCCCGCACTGCCCTGACTGCCAATTTCGGACTCCTTATCCGCGACGGCTCTGGGCCTCGGCCCTCGGGCACAAGACGTCATGACTGGCCCACGGCGCTGCAGGCCTCCGGTCATGGCAGGCCCACGGCATGTCAGGCCTCCAGCATTACAGGTCCACTGCGGCGTAAAGGTCGCCGATCTCCCTGGTGGTGAGCCGCCGCGTGGACCCGGGCCGCAGCGACCCGAGGGTGACCGGTCCCACCTGGGTCCTGACGAGCCGGCTGACCGGATGGCCGACCTCGGCGAGCATCCGCCGGACGATGTGCTTACGGCCCTCATGCAGGGTAATTTCCACCAGCGCCCGGTTGCCTGCCCGCTCCACCACGCGAAAACGGTCGGCGCTCGCCGCCCCGTCGGACAGCCTAATGCCCGAGATCAGCTGGCGGCCAAGATCTCTGGGCAGTGGCCCCGCCACATCCGCCAGGTAGGTCTTCAGAACGCCGTAGCGGGGATGGGACAGCCGGTGCGCGAGCTCACCGTCATTCATCAGCAAGATCAGGCCCTCGGTGTCGTAGTCGAGCCTGCCGACGTGGAACAGCCGCTCACCGCGATCGCCGAGATAATCGGCAATGGTGGGGCGGCCGCGGCTGTCCGACATCGTGGTGAGCACTCCGGCCGGCTTGTTGAGGGCGACGTAGACGAGGTCCTCACTGCCGGGGATGCGCCGGCCGTCTACCCGGATGACCTGGTGCTGCGGGTCAACGCGGGCCCCGAACCTGCGCACGACCTCGCCGTCTACCTCAACCCGGCCCTCGCCGATCATCTCCTCGCAATGACGGCGGCTGCCGACCCCGGCCGCGGCCAGCACCTTCTGCAGCCGCACCCCGCCGGGAACATCTGTCAGCGAGTCGTGACCGTCATCGTCGTCGGGGAAATCGTCATCGAGGAAGTCCTCGTCGCCGGCCTGGACCTGGCCGCTGCCGGGACCACGGTCCGGGCCGGGACCACGGTCCGGGCCAGAGCCGCGGTCAGGGCGAGGAGCACGGTCACCGGCCGGAGCACGGTCACCAGGTGCACGACCACCGGCAGGCGCACGTCCTGGCTGGCCGCCGCGCCCGCGGCCGCCGCGGCCGCGCTGGTCACGCCCTCGCGTGGTCATGACCGGCATCCTGTTCTTCGTCGACGTCGTCGGGCAGGAAGGGCGCAAGCTCAGGCAGCTCATCGAGGCTGTCCAGGCCGAGCCGCTCCAGGAAGTAGCCCGAAGTCCGGAACTGCACCGCCCCGGTCTCCGGATCAGCGCCGGCTTCCTCGACCAGCCCGCGCAGCACCAGCGTGCGCAGCACGCCGTCACAGTTAACCCCGCGCACCGCCGACACTCGGGCCCGGCTGACAGGCTGGCGGTAGGCCACCACAGCGAGCGTTTCCAGGGCCGCCTGCGTGAGCCGGACTTCCTGCCCGTCGCTGACGAACCGCTCGACGACGGGCGCGTATTCCTCGCGGGTGTAGTAGCGCCAGCCGCCCGCCACCTTCCGCAGGTCAAAGCCGCGCCCCTGGTCGGTGTAGGCGGCTGAGAGCCCGGCCAGCGCACCAGCGATCTCATCGCGGGGCCGCTCGAGCACCTGCGCGAGCACGACTTCGGGAACAGGCTCATCGGCGACCAGGAGGATGGCCTCCAGGCTGGCCGGCAGCCCCGGCCCCGATCCCTCGGGTCCGGGACTGCCGGGCTCTGAACCGCCCAATACGGGACTGCCGGGACCGGCACTTTCGGGGTCAGCACTGTCGCGCCCGGGGCCCGCAGGCCTCCCGGCGCCACCGGGCGGACCGTCGCCATCGGCGGGGCCCGAGCCGCCGTGGTTCCCGGCGAACGCTGGAAATCCGTCCTGCATCGCCTAGTCGTCTTCCTCTCGGTTCGCTGCCGCGGCGTCCGGTTTCCGGCTCTCCGCGCCCGGCTGGGCGCTCCACGACACGTGCAGCTCACCGAGCTGCACGACCTGATCGAGCCAGATCCGCCCGTCCCGGTAGAGCTCAAGCACGGCCAGGAACCGGGCAACTACCTCGTAGGTGTCCGCGCAGTCGGCCGACAGATGGCGGAAGGTCATCCTGCCCTGCCGGCTGAGCCGCTCAGTAATTATCGCAACCTGCTCCCGGACGGTCGTATGGGAGACGTGCAGATGGGCAGTCGACACCACCGGAGGGCGCTTGGGCGCAAGCGTCCGGGCCGCGATCGCCGCGAATTCGGCGGGCCCGAGACCGAGCAGGACCTCAGGCAGCAGCTCGGCGAATCTCGGCTCCATCGGCACCCGGCGCGGGTACCTGCGGGCCTGAATCGTCATCTGACTGGCGAGAACCGCAGCCGCCTCCTTGTAGGCGCGGTACTGCAGAAGCCGGGCGAACAGCAGGTCCCTGGCCTCGAGCAGCGCCAGGTCTTCCTCGTCGTCCACCTCCCCAGCCGGCAGCAGCCGGGCGGCCTTGAGGTCGAGCAGGGTAGCGGCGACGACCAGGAAGTAGCTGGCCTGATCCAGGTCCCAGGCGTCCGCGAGAGCCCGGATATGGCTGATGAACTCGTCGGTGACGCTGGAGAGCGCGATCTCAGTGATATCAAGCTTGTGCTTGGAGATCAGGGCGAGAAGAAGGTCGAATGGGCCCTCGAAAACATCCAGGTGGACCTCGAAGCCGCCCGCAGGCCGGGTCTGCGAAGCATCGCCCGCCCCGCCGGTCGCCACGCTTGTCATCCGCCGATCCGCCGCTGCCTCGCCGCTCTGCTGCCCGCGGCACTCGCCGCACTGCCCAAGACGCTATCCGATTCCGCCGGGCAGCGAGTGCCTGGCCGCTGCGAGGCCACCTCGGCCCGATCCCCAGCGGGGGCCCTTGCGCGCTCGCCCGCCCCGGTCATCGTTCTTCGCGCAGCCGCCGTACCACCAGGCTCTGATCACCCTCCGCGTCCAGGTCAGCCAGGAGAACGGCCAGGGCCTCGCGGACGATCCGGCCGCGATCGACAGCCAGTCCGAATGAGCGCAGTGCCAGCCGGGCCCGCTCTAAATCCATCAGCTCCCGGGCGGACAGATACACGGTGATCTTCTGGGAATGCTGTTCTCGCCCGCTGGCCTGGCGCTGGGTCTCGACGTCGGGAGTACGCGCCGACGGCCTGAGCAGCTCGCCGACGCCCGGCAGGCTTACCCGCCGTGAACGCGCCCCGCGGGGACGCCCTGCCGCCACCGGGCCAGTACCTCCTTGGCGAGCTCGCGATACGAGCCTGCCCCGTTGGACAAAGGGTCGAAGCGGGTGATGGGCTCTCCTGCCACCGTAGCGTCAGGAAAGCGCACAGTACGGCTGATGACCGTATGGAAGACCTTGTCGCCGAACCCCGCGACCACGCCGCTCAGTACCTCGCGGGTATGCAGCGTGCGCGAATCGTACATGGTCGCGAGCAGGCCGTCCAGCGCCAGCTTCGGGCTGATCCTGTTGGACACCTTCTCGATGGTCTCCATCAGCAGGGCGACGCCGCGCATCGCGAAGTACTCGCATTCCAGGGGCACGATGACGCCGTCGGCGCAGGCCAGCGCGTTCACGGTGAGCAGTCCCAGAGAAGGCTGGCAGTCGATCAGGATCACGTCATAGTCGGGCACCACCGGCTGCAGAACCCGGCTGAGCACGAACTCCCGGCCGACTTCATGCACGAGCTGGACCTCGGCCCCGGACAGGTCGATGTTGCTGGGAAGCAGGTCCATGCCCTCGACGCAGGTCTTCCGGATCACGTCGCTGATGGGCAGGCCCGGTTCCATCAGCAGGTTGTAGACGGTGGCGTCGAGCTCGTGCGGCTGGATTCCGAGGCCTACCGAAAGAGCGCCCTGCGGATCGAAGTCCACCAGCAGAACCCGGCGCCCCTGCTCGGCCAGCGCGGCGCCCAGGCTGATCGTCGTCGTGGTCTTGCCCACGCCGCCCTTCTGGTTGCAGATGGCCGCGACCCGCGCCGGGCCGTGCACCAGCAGCGGCTCGGGATCGGGAAAAGCCGGCATCGGCCGACCGGTGGGACCGAGCACGCCGGGCTTGACCTCCAACGTTCGGGACGCTGCCAAAGTTTGCTGCACCTCCCCCGGCGGCCGCCACAATACGCCCGCTAAGACCCGGACTCTAGGGCCTGCCTGCGGGCACGGCAAGCCGACTCACCGTACACGGGCAAAGGAACTGGCCGTTCGCGGAAAGAACCAGCCGTTCGCGGGAAAAGGGCGCCACGGGCGTTCCCGCAAGGGAGCGTAGCGCGGCGGATAGGGCGCAGCGAGTATGACACGGGGGCAGATGGCCCGCTTGCCGGGCTCCCCGGCAAGGCGGTGCGCCCGACCAGCTGCCGGCCGGGTGCCGGCGGCGCCAGCCGGGCGCGATCGCGGCGCCGCCGGTGACTGGCCGGCTGCCCACCGGCCGCCGGCCGCAGCTTGTCAGCTGATCGCCCGCGGATGGGCGGCCGCATACACCTCGCGCAGCTTCTCCACGGTCACCAGCGTGTAGATCTGGGTGGTGGTGACCGACGCATGGCCGAGCAGTTCCTGGACCACGCGCACATCGGCGCCGCCGTCGAGCAGATGGGTGGCGAAGCAGTGCCGGAGGGTGTGCGGCGAGACGTGCGCCAGGCCGGCCCGGGCCGCCGCGGCCTGCAGCACCCCCCAAGCGCCCTGGCGGGTAAGCCGGCCGCCCCTGGCGTTGAGGAAGACCGCAGGGCTCGCTCGGCCGCGCCGCACGGCGGCGGCCGCCAGCACCGGCCGGCCCTGGATGAGGTAAGCGTCCAGGGCGGCCCTGGCGTAGCTTCCGACCGGCACGACGCGCTGCTTGCGCCCCTTGCCCGACAGCCGCACCACTGCGGGCACGGCGGCAGACCGGTCCTGACCCGCCAGGTCAAGGTCATCAACATCAAGGCTGACCGCCTCCGAGATCCGCGCCCCGGTGCCATACAGCAGCTCCAGCAGGGCACGGTCACGCAGCTGCGCCGGGCTCTGGCCGCCTGCAGGCACCGGGCCCGCGCCCGCCTGGCCCGCGCCTGCCGCGGCCGGTCCCGGAGCCGCCCCCGCCGCTGGCCCCGCCGCGCCGCCGCCAGCGGCGGCGAGCAGCCGCTCAACCTCAGCGACGGAGATCGCCTTGGGCAGCCGACGGGGCGCCGCGGGCGGCCTGACCCGGCGAGCCGGGTCGTCCGGCGCCATCCCCTCGGCCAGCGCGAAAGCGTGCAGGCCGCGCACGGCCACGACGGCGCGGCCTGCTGAGCTGGCCGCCAGCGGCGGGTGCTTTTCATCGCCCTCGCGCAGGCAGGCGAGGTAATCCGCGACGTCCTGCGTCGTCACCGCGCTGACCTGCGACGTGCCGCGAGCGGCGAGAGTCGCCGTGTAGCGCTCAAGATCCCGCCGGTAGGCCTGCAGGGTGAGCGCCGCCAGCCCCCGCTCGACTGTCAGGTGATCGAGATACCGGTGGATGGCGCTGGCCACGCTGGCCCGCTGAGTTCCTTGCGCCTGCACTCCGGCCTGCTGAGCGGCCGGTGCCCGGGCGGCCGACACCGGAGCGGCCGGCGGATGAACGGCAGCGGGGTCTGCGCTGGTCAGCTGAGCACCTCCGCCAGCGGCGTCCAGGGCAGGCCGTGCGCCTCGCCGACCGGCTGGCAGGTAATCACGCCCTCGTGCACGTTCATGCCGGGCGCGAAGGAGGGATCGGCCCGCAGGGCCTCGCGCCAGCCGCGGCCAGCGATCTCCACCGCGTACGGCAGGGTGACGTTGGTCAGGGCATAAGTCGAGGTATGCGGCACCGCGCCCGGCATGTTCGCGACGCAGTAGAACACCGAGTTGTGCACCCGGTAGGTCGGCTCAGCATGCGTAGTGGGGCGGGAGTCCTCGAAGCAGCCGCCCTGGTCGATCGCGATGTCGACGAGCACGGAACCCGCCTTCATCCGGGAGACCAGCTCGTTGGAGATCAGCTTGGGCGCCTTGGCGCCGGGCACGAGCACGGCTCCGATCACGAGGTCGGCGTCGATGACGGCGCGCTCGATCTCGTAGGAGTTTGACGCGACGGTCTGGCAGTGCCCCTGATAGATCGCGTCGGCCGACCGGAGCCGGGCGATGTTCCTGTCGATCAGCAGGACCTCCGCCTGCATGCCGAGCGCGATCGCCGCCGAGCTCATCCCGGAGACGCCCGCGCCCAGCACGACGACCTTGGCCGCGTAGACGCCGGAGACGCCGCCCATCAGGACGCCCCGGCCGCCGCCATCGCGCTGCAGGTGATGCGCCCCGACCTGCGGGGCCATCCGGCCGGCGACCTCCGACATCGGCGCCAGCAAAGGCAGCGAGCCGTCGGGCAGCTGGACGGTCTCGTAGGCGATAGCGGTGATCCCG
Source organism: Streptosporangiaceae bacterium (assembly GCA_052146815.1). Taxonomy (GTDB): domain Bacteria; phylum Actinomycetota; class Actinomycetes; order Streptosporangiales; family Streptosporangiaceae; genus DATJZH01. The sequence goes on from JBKQMG010000055.1 coordinate 50,076, forward strand.
GACTCAGTCAGCGCATCGGTGCACGCGCGGGACGCGGCCAGATGAAGGTAGGTGAAGAGGATCTGATCCTTGCGCATCCGGTGGTATTCCTCAGCCACCGGCTCTTTGACCTTGAGAATCAGATCGCCCGCCTGCCAGACGTCGTCCGCGGCCGCCAGGATCTGGGCGCCACCGGCCACGAAATCCTCGTCCGGGATGGACGAGCCCGTGCCTGCGTCCTTCTGGACGTAGACCTCATGGCCGTACCTGGTCAGCTCGTGCACCCCGGCAGGGGTGATCGCGACTCGGTACTCATGATTCTTGACTTCCTTGGGAACCCCGACCTTCATGACGTCCCGTCCTTCCTGTCCCCTCGGCTGCCCGGCCCCGTTGCCTGGCGACCCGAGTCCTGCGCGCGCCTGCCCGCTGATCAGCTCGCCGGATGCTCAGCGCTCCGGTGCGTCCGCGCCCCGCAGCGCGGCGAACCCGTCCTTCCGGGCGGCATACGCGGACAAGATACCGACACCGGTCACACCATTGTGCAGGTCACCTGCCAGGAAGCGGGCCACCGCCAGGTCCAGGGGCACCCATGCGACGACCAGCTGTGCCTCTTCGTGCTCCGGGACGAAAGTCCGCTGCCCAGCGGGCACCTCCGTCAGGCCGCGGGCCAGGAATATCCGCTGCCGCTCGGTACTGATGCCTGGCGAGGTGAAGAAGTCCGCAAGCACGCGCCAGTCCCGCGCCTGGTAGCCGGCTTCCTCCAGGAGCTCGCGCTGCCCGGTCTCCAGCAGCGGCTCCCCTTCCACGTCGCGCAGCCCGGCCGGGATCTCCCAGAGCAGGCGGCTGACCGGGTGCCGGTACTGGCGGATCATCAGGACCCGCTCCTCGTCGTTCAGCGCGACAATCGCGACCGCTCCGGGGTGCTCGACTACCTCCCGGCTGGCGCTCTGCCCGTCGGGCATCCGCACGGTGTCGCGCCGCAGCCGGGCGATCTTGCCCTGGGCCAGCTGCGCGGTGTCCGTCACTGGCCAGTGCTCGATGGCGTCGCTCAGCTGTCCGGCATCGATCGTCTCACTCACCCGCGGGTCTCCTGCCTGTTCACTGGCGCCGCTTTCGCGGCCTGCCGTTTACCACGCTCGCGGCCGTCACGCGCTCGCGGCTGTCACCGAGCTGGCCGCATGCACGGCCCTCGATCGCTCCAGGGCGGCCGCGACCAGCCCGCTGAACAGCGGATGCGGCCGCGTCGGACGGGACAGGAACTCCGGGTGTGCCTGCGTGGCGACAAAGAACGGGTGCACGTCGCGGGGCAGCTCGACGAACTCCACGAGGCGCCCGTCCGGAGACAGGCCGGAGCAGACGAGCCCAGCATGCTCCAGTACCTCGCGGTAGGCATTGTTGACCTCATACCGGTGCCGGTGCCGCTCCTGCACCACCTCGGCGCCGTACAGCTCGCGCACCAGGCTGCCCTCGGCGAGCACCGCCGGATACAGGCCCAGGCGCATGGTGCCGCCCATGTCCCGCTCCCCGGTCACGACGTCCTGCTGGTCGGCCATGGTCGCGATCACCGGGTAGGCGGCGTCGGGATCGAACTCGGCGCTGTTGGCCCCCTCAAGGCCGGCCATATCGCGGCCCACCTCGATGGCCATGCACTGCAGGCCCAGGCAGAGCCCGAGCAGCGGGATGCCGTGCGTACGAGCATGCCGGACCGCGCCGATCTTCCCCTCGATGCCGCGGACGCCGAACCCGCCAGGCACCAGCACCCCGTCCGCCCCGTCAAGCTGGCGCGCGGCGCCCTCGGCTGTCCGGCAGTCATCACTGGTCACCCAGCGGATGTTGACCCTGGCATCGTTGGCGAACCCGCCGGCGC
>JBKQMG010000056.1:0-5169 GCA_052146815.1 Streptosporangiaceae bacterium
GCGAGGCGAGGACACCGAATCGCTGGCCGAGGCACCGCAGGCCCGCACGGCCTGACCAGCCCCGCACGCCACCGCCAGTTACCCGCCGAGCTCCACCCGGCAGCACAAGACCCCACAGATGGCGGCATCTACCCAAGCATGACTGTAGCCATCAGCGCGGCAATTGCGAGCAGTATCACGGCGGCGACGAGCACCTGCCTGTTGACCCACCATTGCCCTGGCGCCGTATCGGGGGTGTGCAGGGGGCCGAGTTGGGATGGCTCGACGAAGGTGGGATTCGGCACTCCGCGCCGTGGGTCTGTGCGAATCTGCCACGGATTCGGGACGGCCCCCGCGGGCTCGAACGGCCCACGGCCGGCGAGGATCTGCTGTGCCTCCGACAGGATAGATGCTGCGCGGCCGAGGTTTCCGACAGCGCGGGCGCGGATCGGGCGGTCGACGGGGAAGAGATTTTCCGCCTTGGGCATGAGTACCGTGTGGAGGCCCAGGATCTTTGCTGCTTTCTGCAGCCCTACGCAGACGACGCGGTAGCCGTCGCTGATGACCTGGTCGCCGAGTCCCAGCTGCTGCCGGGCCTGCTCGGCAGTAGCGTGAGACGAGCGGGCATCTGCACGGGATAGGTCGCTGAGCTGCCCGGCCAGGATCCGGCTGCCGTCCGTCCTCGCGCCGTACTCGCGGAGCTGGTCGCCGAGCGCATTGCCCCGTGCCCACCACCGGGCCATGACCACGGGGGCACCTGCAGTAAAGGCGGTGATCAGCGCAGCGGCCAGCAGCGAGAACAAGAAAGACCCGAGGGGTGCTGCGAGCCCCAGGACGCGCGTGAACATCACCGCTGCGTAGACAGCAATGGCGAGCCCCACCAAAATGCAGCAGATCATCTTCTTGCGCTCGGCAGCGCGGACGAACCGCTGGTCGGCATGGCCGGTGATCTCACGGCCGCCGGCCGTGTCGCCGGCCCGCGCTGCGGTGACACCTACGGCGGTGAGCTCCCGGGCCGCGTCTCGGGCTTCTCGGGCGTCACGGACGGCTTGCCCGGCCAGCTTGGGCAGCTGCTCGTTCATGAAGAAGAACATCGCCACCAGGCCGATCACGTAGGCGACGCTCTTGACGTCGTTCCAGGACGCGTTGGTTACCGGCCAGATCAGCAGGAATACCTCAATCAGCGACAGCACCGGCACGACCAGCAGCCGGGCCGCCGCGCCGGGCGGTGTGGCGAGGTGCTCGAAGTCGCCGCGCATCTCCCGCTGAGCGGCCGCGAGGAGCCGCTGGTCGTGTCCGGCCTGCACTTGGCCGCGGGTCCGGGACGACCCGTCGGCCATCTGGACCGGCTCGTGTGGCAGGTCGCGCCACCGTTCCGCGGCCTCTTTCGCGCTTTGCGCGGACTGGACCGCCTCGGCGCCATTCTGCCCGGCTGTCTCGTCGTGGCCGATTGCCTCGTCGACGAACGGGTTCATGGTGGCCTGGACCGCTGCGGCGCCCGGCGGGCCGGTCAGGGCCCTCGTAGCGGCATCCGGGTCGCCGGGGTGTCCTGCCGCGAATGCGTCCTGAGCGATGCTGATGGCCAGGATGGTGCTCGCCAGGTCGCGGTCGACGCTGTGGGCGCTTCGGTATCGCTCGAGGTTGGGGTCATCAAGCGGCACTCCGGGAAATTGTCCGATCATCTCTGGGCCCTCCGAAGGTCAGTTCCTGGGGTAGGCCGTGACGATCACGACCCTGTTGGCAGCGTTCTGGGGATCAGGCGTCAGCAGCTGGTCGTATCCGACGCCTTCCGAGGTGACAGTTGTGACGCCGTGGATTCGGAGCAGCGCGGCTACTCTTGCGGCCCGCTGGCGGCTCAGCAGCAGCGCGCCAGCGGGTGGTCCGAACTTCGCACAGTGACCGACAACCTCGATGTGGGAGTACTTGCCGGTTCGCCAGGCGCGGATTATCGGCTGGAGGTCAGTCAGAACGCTGTCCGTGCTGGCCGCGAACGCGGTGGAGTCGGGCAGGAAGAACGCCGAGCTGTTGAGCTTGACCACGTATGGCTTACCTGGCTGAGGCTTCTTCGGTAGTTCCGGCGTGGGATCTGGCAGGTTAGGGACCACGGGCGCGGTCGGGGCCCCGGGAGCCGGTGCCTCGACGGTCGCTACCTCATTCACCGAGACCAGGTCGGCGCCTGCCTGGCGCAGCAGGTCCACCATGAACGCGCGCCGCCAGGCGTCGGTGGCAGTGTTGAACCGCGTCTGGCTGCCAGCTGGGGGCGATAGTATTAGGTGCACTCGCGCGCGTCGCAGGGATGGCACCCACCTGGCGATCGAGGCGACTGCCTGCGCCGGGTCGGCGGCCATCAGGACGCGCGCATTTGCGGGATCGACGGTCGGCAGGCCGAGCGTGCGGATCCACACATAGTTCTGGCCGCTGCCCAGCTCAGACGTAATCGTGCCGAGCAGCCCGATTACGTCTCGCCCGGCGCCTGGGGCAGGTGTGTTTCGTGCCCGCCGGAAGGCGTTGCCGATCAGGTGCTGCACCGCCATCTGACGTGCGGCCGGGTCTTGCTCAAGCTGCCCGGGCTCGCGGTCGATGCGAAGCGATACGGGCCGTCCGGCCTCCACGCCGCCTTGGCCGGCAGCGCGGATCAGGAGGAGTTCGCCACCGCCGCACGAGGCGAATTGGTCCGCTCGTCCGATTAGGTCACCTGGCGGAGTGGGGTCGTCGCCTTCCTCTTTGGTTACCTGGTCAGCCCAGATAATTTCGTCGTGCGCTGCGGAACAGCCGCTGCCGTGTGCGTGCACGACGAGTACGGCAACCCCGGCGAGAACGGCCGCTGCAAGGATGCCCGCGAGCAGCCGCCAGGGCCATGGAGGGCTAACTGGACGGCGCGGACGCGTTCCGGATAGCCGGAACAAGCGGGATTTACGCAGGCCACGTGCGCCTGCGCGTGGCATCTGCCGTGGCCGGCTGGTAGCAGTGCGCGCTGGACCATAGGCTCGCCGGGCACGGCGGGTGAGGCGCGAGCGGGGCCGCCGGGTTGTTCGATAAGGCATTATGTCCTCTTCTCCTATTCGAGGGAGTCAGGCTGCTGGGGCCGGGCTGCGGCGTCGGGGTGGGAGCGCAGATGGGCCGCGGCCTCCTGGAAGCCCTCGTTGCTCAGGGGCGGAGACCAGCCTGGGCGGGGCATTCTCCTGGCTGCTCGCTGGCGGTCGGGCTATCAGGTCGGCTGGACACGGGGCGGCGGATTATGTCGAGGGTCACGAGGTGTGCGTGGCGGGGGCTACGGGTCACCCGGATGTCCTGGGCCCAGCACGCGGCGATGAGAACTGCCCTGGCGGATATAAAGTCCTGCGCCGAGGTTCCAGGGCGGCACCACAGGTGTACGCGCTCGCCGAACGGCTGGCAGGTGGTGAGCAGCACTGCCGGGAGCCTGCCGTGACGGGAGTGGATCCAGGCCTCGGCGCAGCCGGTGCGCACGCGATGCGGGGTGATCACGCACCACGCCCTGGTGGCGAGCCGGCGCCGGGCGGGGGCCCACAACGTAGCTATGGCGATCATCGCTGCGATCAGCGCCACTGCCCCGCCGCCGCCGAGGACCTGCGCCGACTGGATCGCGCCGTAGGACGTCGCGGCGGCCAGGATGAGCTCGTACCGCCAGCGCCATGCCCAGACCAGCGGGTTGGGGCGCGCGACTGCGCCGAGGGTTGCCGCGAGCGGCGCGAGCGCCTGCCGGCGGCTCCGCCAGCGCGGGGGCGGCGTTGTCATGGCTGGTACCCCATCCCGGAGCCGGAGTGGCGATCGAGGCTCAGGCGGCCGGTTCCTGAGCAGCGGCGGCACGGCTCGCCTTGGCCGCCAGCCCCGCGACCATGACAGTCGGAGCAGCTGACAAGCATGTCGAAACGCGGGTCGCGGTAACCTCGTCCCAGGCCGCCTTGCCGGACCGTGACCTGCCAGCCATTCGCCCGCGCATGCCCGTCAGGTGCCGCGTGCAGCCGCTCTCCTGCTGCGCGCAGTCCGTTCGCCAGCCACCCGGCGAGCTGACTCAAGGGCGGGCGGTCTCGCCCCGACAAACCAGGAGATTCTCGGTCATCACGCTGTACGGCGCGAGCGTGTGGGCATCCTGGGCGGTGGTCCTTGTCCCTCTGGCCAAACCTGGCTGCGATCATCGTTGCCTCCGGCCCTCAGACCAAAGGGTACAGGTAAAATCCTCATAACATGTAGCAACTTACACCCCCGAATCAATTAGGTAAGTCCGTGCTATATATTTCTACACTCGTACAAGAACTTGCATGTCTCTCTATGGAAGTAGCTCCTTGCGCTCAGGCAGTAGATGGGTCACACTCAAGTGAAGCGATCCCAACCATTCGAACGAGGGGGCGGGCGATGGCGTCAGGGTTCGATGCGGTGCTTGACCCCGCCCAGCTGAAGGAGTTCGGAGTCGGCCAGAAGACAGTGGCGGACGTCCTGGCAAGGGTTGTGATGGCAGCCCCAGACGGGGTACCGCGCGTCGATATCGCCAAGGGGCCGATGCTTCCCGGGCTCGCGGAACTGCCGCAGGGCAGCGTCAGCAGAGCCGCCAGCCTGCTGCTCCAGCTCGGACTGCTCACGGAGGAGAACCGTCGCGTCGAGCGCCCTGGCCGGCCGATTATCCCGCTGCGGCTGGGCTCGCAATGGATCCTGGTCGGAGTGAGTATCCGGCACCACGGCGGCCGTCCGGTGGAAGTCGCCGGCGTTGTCACCACGCTGGACGGCGCCCTCCAGGACAGGTCAGAGAAGGAGGAGCTGAGCGGGTCGGAAGACCACGAGGTCCTGGTCAAGATCGTCGGCGATGTGGTGCAGCGGCTGATTAAGGACGAGCAGCGCAGCGTCCTCGGGGTGGGCGTGGAACTCGGCGGTCATGTTCACCAGGGCACGGTCATCTGTGTCCCGTCCTCCGCCGCCAACGTGTGGCCGGTCTTCCCGCTTGGCGAGATGCTCAGCAAGGAGCTGTCTGGGCTGCCCACCGTGGTGGAGAACGACGTGAACGCGCGGGCGGTCCGTGAGATCTGGAAGAAGGACCCGGATTCGCGCGAGCTGCGGTTCCCGCAGCCGCATTTCGCGGTGGTCGCGGTCCTGGATGAGGGTGTGGGCGGTGCCCTGGTGATCGATCGGAAGATCTATCGCGGCGGCCGCGGCATGGCCGGCGAGATCGGCCACCTC
>JBKQMG010000057.1:0-11201 GCA_052146815.1 Streptosporangiaceae bacterium
GCGGCCGAGGATGTCGCGAAGGTGCTGCACGGGCCATCGCCGGTCGAACAGTGTCGGGTTGTCCCGGTCCTCGGCGCGAAGGTGCTCGATCAAGGTCACATAGTCGTCGAGGTCGAGCGTCCTGATCAGGGCGAGCAGGTCGGCCGCCTCGCCAGTGACGGGGGCGATCGGTGCGACGAGCCGGTCGTAGAGCTCGACGACCTGGTGAACCATCGTCAGGTGGCGCGGCCCGGGCTCGACGGAGGGGAAGTTCGTCGCGGCGAAGTCCTCGGTGAAGACGATCGGCTCGAGCGCCAGGGCCTGTGGCCCGTAGTGCTGGGCGAGATGGATGAGCAACTCGACGTCGAAGGTTTCGTTGAAGGACGTCATCTGCCGGATGGCCGGGCCGAGCGCGGCCCCGTCGAAGACCTTGAAGCCGGCCTGGGTGTCGAGCACCCGGGCCAGGGGCGGGATGAGCAAGGCCCGGACGAAATGGCGGAACAGGACGATGATCTTGTCCGGCTTGTCGCTGGTGCTGTGCGGCTCGGTGACCGGCCCGTCGGCCCGGACCAGCACCGCCCCGTCGATCCCGTAACGCTGGCCGAGCGCGCCGGCCACCTTGTCACCGGCCACCACCGGCGCCGCCAGCGAGCCCAGCTGGGCCAGGTTCGCGGACAGATCCGCGTCGGTGTAGCAGACCACATGCCGGCCGGCGCCGTTCGCCCGCGTCGGATCGGTCCCGACCGCGGCGGCCAGCCCGGCCAGTATCGATCCGCCCTTGCGGGACTGCCCGGTCGAGATCAGCCGGTCGAATGCGGGGCTGACCGGGATGTCACCCCCGATCACCTCAGCCAGCCTGAGCACCGTCACGCTGCGGTGACCTTTCCACGGGTAGCCCTCGGCCCCCGCGATGTCCGTCATGAGGTCGGCACTCGAGGGCCGGTCCGGGCATCCGTCGTCGCAGGCGATGATGCTCCACGTGACGCCGGGCAGGCCGCCGGTCAGCCAGTCGAGCTGGCGGACCTTGGTCCGTACGAAGTCCTCCCCGTGCGGGTGCGCTGCACGGGGGACCATGCGGCCCGTCTCGCCGTACATGGCCCACACCACGGTCAGGTGGATCGGCCCGATGAGCTCGCCCAGCCGCCGCCGCGAGCGAGCCGCAGCAATCGCTTCGGCCGCCACCGCCGGACCGTGGCTGCCCGCGGCACGCCCCGCCGCCGCGCGGCCCCCGGCCAGGGCGGAGGCCACGTCGAGCACCGCCTGGTTCTGATCAGAGTCCGTGAGGTCGCGCACGGGCACCAGCGCCTTGTCCATAGCCCGAGGATGCCAGGGTCCCCGGCTCCCAGGCCCCCGGACCCGGCCGCCAGCGTGACGAGCCCGGCAAGAGGAGGTCGCTCACCCGCCAGCACCGAACACACCAGGCGGATCCCGTCCCGCCCGCCGTCATCACCAGAAGCGACGTGGTGCCCAGCGAGCAGGCGACGACAACGTTGCGCAGTCACGCCCGGCTACGCCGCTGATCACACAGGGCGGAGGGCAGAGATTGCACATCAGTGCTTGCTCAACCTGGCGGCGGCAAACCTCCCCACGTCGGTATCCTGTCCCGGCCGGGACCACCGACCCGATCACCGATCTCGGGCGGCCCTTGGTCAAGCGGCAGAAGACCCCTTCCGAGCAGATCTGTCACCTAAGTATGGCGCGCGACATGTTAAGCCAACCGATGTCCGCACATGCCGCCGACCGAGCATTCGCGGGCTGGTCACGGAGCGTCGCTGGGCAGTTCGACGAGCGCGCGCAGTGCCGCCGTTCGGCGCGGCCAGCTTCGCGATGCTTTGCGGCGTTGCCCCGCTGCCCGAATCCTCCGGCATGACCCAGCGGCACCGGCTCAACCGCGGCGGCGACCGGGCAAGCCAACTCCGCCCTGAACCTGGCAGTGATCAGCCGCCTGCGCATCGACCCGGCCACCCAGGTCTACGCTGCCCGCAAGACTGCCCAGGAACACTCCAAACTCGAGATCATCAGATGCCTCAAGCGCTACCTCGCCCGCGAGATCTACTACGTTCTCAATCTCGCCAAGCCGACCACTGCGCCAGCTGACCGCCCGGCTTGACTAACAGGAGGGCATCAGAGGTGCCCAGTACACCTCGGCGGAGTTCGCCGCGTTCTGCCAGGCCCGCGGCATCCGGACCAGCGTCGGCCGGCCGGACCAGCGTGTGCCCCTTAACCGGCTAATCGCCGGGAAGCTGCAGATCAGTGGCACGCCACGTGGTGCGGGGATGCTTGCCTGGCGGTGACGGCGGCGATACACCCGTCCGTCATGAGCACGGGGGATTGCTCGCTTCGGCTTGAGCAGCGCGACGGGGACTGGGTCCTGGCCGGGTCGGGTGCGGACAGGTTCGGGCTGGTGAACGACTACCTGGGGTATCTGGCGGACTGGAATTACTCGCCCCGCACGGTCCGCTCGTACGAGTTCGACCTGCTGGCGTTCTGCCGCTGGCTGGCCGCCGAGCGGATCGAGCTGGCAGAGGTGAGCGCTGGTGTGATGCTGCGGTTCCTGGCTGCCTGCCGGCAAGCCAGGGTGCCGGGTCGGCCGGGCCCGAACGTGATCGCCCTGGGCGGGCGGCGGATGGATCAGTACGCGGCGACCACGGTGAACCACCGGCTGGCGGCGATCTCGGGCATGTTCGCGTTCCGGGCTATGCGGGACCCGGCGGCGGTGAGCCCGGTGCCGAAGGGGCGCGAGGCCAGCCGGCCCGCCGCCGGGGAGCGGAACGGCCTGCTGGCTCATGTTGCCCGCCGCCCCAGATCCCGCTCGGCGCTGCGGCTGCGCGAGTCCCGCCGTCTGCCCGTGGCGTTGTCGCGGCAGGAGGCCGGCGACCTGCTGGCCAGCTTCGGTACCTGGCGGGACCGGGCCATCGCCGGGCTGATGCTGTATTGCGGGCTGCGCAGCGGCGAGGTGCTCGCTCTGGACGTGACCGGCGTTGATGTCGGCGGCCGCTGGCTGCAGGTCACCGGCAAGGGCAGCCGGGAGCGGCGGGTCCCCCTCGATACCGATGTGGCGTCGGTGATCCAGGTCTACCTGCTGGCCGAGCGACCCGAGACTGCCAGCAGCCGGCTGTTCATCGTGGCCAAGGGCCCCAGCCGCGGGCAGCCACTGACGGCGGCCGGGCTGCGCAGGGGTCCGGTATCACCGGCAGGTCACCGGGGTCACGGCCGGGCATCCGCACGCGCTGCGGCCACACCTTCGGCACCGTCCCGGCTGAGGCGGGAGTCGGCTCTGTCGAACCAACACCAGCACGCTCAGCCGCAGCTCACAACCCGAATGGCGGCTGCCGTACCAGTGAGGCTCCGCCTTTGACCGCCTGGCGACGTGGCTGACCTGCGCAAATAGCGGAAACGATCGAACTGGGCGCAGGCTTGCGCAGGGACCCGCGGTCAAGATCAGCCGACCGCCGCCACCCGCTGCGCCAAGGTCCAGCCGACATATGCGGCCGGTCGTGCCACTCAAAGTGGCTGATCAGGACTCTGCCCGCAGATGTGGAGCGGGCATCTTCGACGGTACGCCGCCCGAAAACCTGACTCAAGTGTGCAGAAGCTGGGGACCAAGGATCCCTAGGCTTGGCTGATGGCCGCGCCGATTCAAGGAGTGATGCATGAAGCTCACCCGTCTGGCCGTGGCGGCGCTCGGGGCGGCGGCGCTGGCCGCTGCGACGGCGGCGCCTGCCAGCGCTGCACCGCAGGCTGGCAGGGACAAAGATTACCTCGCCGTGATTTTCTCACCGTCTATGGCGCGTGCGTTTACGGCCATCTCGGCCAGCAAAGTTCTGGCGGAGGGTCGCGCTTACAACAAATGCCTTAAGGCGGGAAAGACCGATAAGCAGTACCGCAGGGATTGCACACATGGCGTATGGGTTCGCTATGGGTATGCCGCTGTCGTGACGAGCCCGCCATACAACGCGGCAAGGGGCAGGTCAAGGTATGGGGGCATAGCCACCCTAAGGCTATCTCTACCGCAGTTAAGAGGTGCCAGAATGCCTACCCGGTGCTCTGTGCCGACTGGGACAATTTTAACCAGTGGGCAACACCGGGCCTTAAGGACTTGCGCGTCTCGAAGCATGCCACGTCTGGCGGGACCTGGCACCTTAAGCGACATGCTTCCGATACCTACACGGCATGCCGGGACGTTGAGGTGACCTACGTCGTCATGAGCAGGAGCGGTGCCGAGTTGCAGGAGTCATCGCGCCACGGCCTTTGCGTAGTCGTGTGACTGGGTCTGAGCCGGGCCGGGATTAGTACGACACGCCGGAATCGTGGTGGTACCAGAGCAGGCACGGCATGGCAGTGATCATGAGGTTGTCGAGACTTCGTGATCATCGCCGGGAGCCGTGCCTGCCTTGTCATCTTCGCCTACTGGCCTGGCCTCGGGCCACCTTGATGCCCTTTCCGCGAGCACTCTGGCGTCTGCGGATGCGGTGCCGGCCGGCGTGCTGGATGCGCTGGCGCAGGTGCCAGACCCCGTGATCCGCGCGGGGTGCGGTACTGCCTGGTCTCGGTCCTGGCGGTGGCGGTGTGCGCAACCCTGGCCGGCGCCCGCTCCTATACGGCGATCGCGGAGTGGGCCTGCGATGCGCCGAAGGGGCTGCGGGCTGAGCTGGGGTTACCCGGCGCCGTCCCCGACCTGGTCACGCCGCTTACGTGCATGGCCGCGGCGCGCACTACCTGCTCACCGTCAAAGGCAACCAGCCCGGCCTGCACGCCCAGCTCAGGGCACTGCCCTGGAAAGACGTCCCGGCCGGGCACACCCAGGCCGGCCGCGCCCACGGGCGCACCGAGAAACGAGTCCTCAAGACCGCCACCGTCACCGCGGGCCTGGCCTTCCTCTACGCCGAGAGGCCATCCAGATCACCCGCAAGACCCGCAAGCACGAATGGCGCACCGAGACCGCCTACGCGATCTGTTCCCTGCCCGCCGCACAGACCCAGCCGGCCCAGCTCGCCGCCTGGATCCGCGGGCACTGGTCGATCGAGAACCAGCTGCACTGGGTCCGTTCTTTGCAATGGCCCTGGGCCCCATCCGGCCCGACGACATGGCGCTGAGGGATCTCGCCACCGGCCGCTGGCTTCGGCTGGCCGCCCCGCCCGGATACCCCGGGCTGTCAGCCGTCCCGTCTGGACTGCCGCTCCAGGACAGATACGTGTGAGGTCGTCTGGTATCAGAGGTGATACCATTTCGTCATGGTGATGACTTTGCGCTTGACGGATGACGAGGCCGAGGTGCTGCGCCGGCGCGCCGAGCTGGAGCGACGGCCGATGCAGGAACTGGTCCGGCAGGCGATTCGCGAGTATGTGGAGAGCCACAGCCGCGCTGAGTTGCTCGACCGGGTTCTGGATGAGGAGCTGCCCCGTTACGCGGAAGCGCTGGAGCGGCTAGCGCAGTGATCTACCTGACGCTACCCGAGTTGCTGCATATCGCCGCGCGCGCCCTGGGTAGTGAGCCCGCCGTCCGCGATTACGGATTGCTAGAGTCCGCCCTCGGCCGCACGCAGGCCACCGCCTTCGGCTCCGATGCCTACCCGAGCACGGATGCCAAAGCTGCGGCGCTGCTTCACTCGCTGGCCAATAACCATGCGCTTATTGATGGCAATAAGCGGCTCGCGCTGGCCGCGACTACCGCCTTCTACGGAGTCAACGGCCGCCGGCTCACCCTGACCAACGACGAAGCCTATGGACTCATCGTGGACGTCGCCGCGGGGAAACTCGATTCCGTGGACGACATCGCCGCCATCCTGGCCACGGCAACTGAGCCACGTCCGGGACATGATCCAGCTCGCACTATCTAAGCGGGCGAGAGTGCGCGTTTCGACAGTCGGGAGAGCTCAATGATTTGGCCGCAGCTGTGCGCCCGTGACGCCCGCTTGCCCGCCTGAAAGCGACGGCGAGCGCTCTGAAGCCCATTCAGTCCGGCTGGACCACCCCCGGTGGTGGGTCTGCTCCGATCCTGACGACCTGGAGTCAATCACCTCGGCCACAGGCAGCCGGCTTCACATCGATCACCCCTGACTTGCCTGGCCGCTCTCACCCGTACGTGGGATGCTGCGGCCAGCCAGGCGGGGAATCTTCCCAGTCCTCCTGGCGCCCGTACGGGGTGAGGTCGAGGATGTTGTTGACGAACAAGAGCCGGTCCACGCCGCGAGCGGTGGTGCAGTAGGTCCGGTAGGCGTCCTCGTCGTCGCGCAGGAACACGCTGAGCATGAACAGGTCCCCGGCGCCGCAGTCGTCGGCGAACGTCGTGCCGTGCGACGACACGAACGGCATCGTCCAGCCCATCCGCGCCTTGTAGGATTCGATCTGGGCGAGCGGCATGTTGGACACTGTCGCCCAGCTGACGCCGTTGTCGGCGAGCGCGGCGAGGTCGACGACGTTGCTGGTGAAGTGGGTGCAGCCCGGGCAGTAGTCGTCGGGCCCGTTGTCCATGAACTGGTAGACGACGAGCTGTCGCTGTCCGGCGAACAAGTCGAGCAGCGTTTTCGGGCCGGCTGAGGTGTCGAAGACATACCTGTTGCTGTCGAACTTGACCATCGGGAGCCGGCGGCGACGCGCGGCGAGCGCGTCAAGCGCGCGAGTGGCCTCCTTCTCGGCCTTGAGCAGCTCTTCGCGATCCTGCTGCCACTTCTCGGCTGAAACGATCTCCGGGATATTGGTCATCTTTAACTCCTCTACGGTCATCGACCATCCTGTGGCTAAAAACACTCTGGACCAGCGGCGCTGCCTCCTGGGCGAGAATTGCTCACGCACTGTAAGACGCCTCGGCGCGACGGAACTCATCGGTGCGACCCCCAGTCGTCCCAGGGCATGCTTGCCGCCGCCGCGCCGGCCCCCAGTACACCCGGGCGAGCCGCCCGCGCAGGACGCTGGCAAAACGCACGGTCACGCCGCGGCCTGCGGGTGCCGTGACCTGGCTGAACGTGAACGACGCGTGACGCGGGGCCCTGTTCGCGGCCGTCCTGGTGTGATCAGGCGCGCCGCCGCCGAAGTGCGGCGGAGGTGATCAGCCGCACCGTGCGGCAGTTTGGCATCGGCACCTGTGGCAGCCGGCCAGCGCAGGACCTTGCATCGCGGAGCACCCTCCGTCTACCATCCCCTTAGATGGTAAGGAGATGGTAGACGGGTGGCCTCCAGTGAGGGCGAGAAGACCGAGAAGATCACTATCAACCTGGGGCTGGTGGACCTCGGCCAGATCGACCTGCTGGTCCAGGAAGGCTTCTACACCAACCGCACCGATTTCATCCGCACGGCCATCCGCACCCAGCTCGCCACCCGCGACGAGGCCCTCAACCAGACAGCGGCCCGGCGCACCCTCACCCTCGGCAGCTGCCACTACACCCGCCGCGATCTGGAGGAGATCCGCGACACCGGACAGATGATCCATATCCGGGTGCTCGGGCTGGCCAGCATCGCCGCCGATGTCTCCCCCCAGCTGGCCCTGGCCACGATTGCGTCGGTGGAGGTACTCGGCGCCTTCCGCGCACCCACCGCGGTGAAGGCCGCCCTGGAGCCTCGCACCGCCTGAGCCGCCGCGATCACCACAGCGGCCGGCCCGCCAGCCAGTCAGCGTGGCGGCCACCCGGCCAGGAAGATCACCGAACAACCCCGAGAAGGGATACAACTATGGATGCAGCCCAGATGGCGGCGATGACCGAGGCCACCCGCCTGACCCGCCAGGGCCGCCTCGTTGAGGCAACCGCGCTGATCCAGCAAACCCTGGCCAGCCGGGCGGGCATACGGCATGTGCCGGATGCGCCAAGCGCCGAGGCCGGTGCCACGCCTGACCGCTACCCGGATGCCCCGCCAGCGCTGCGCGCTCGGGAGGGGACACCGCTGAATCTGGTCCGTTCCGGCTGGATTCCCCGTCCCCGCACTCTCCCCCGCCGAGCGGCGTCGGGCCTGCGCCGCGCGGACCGGTCGGTGGCCCCGGTCGCCCGGCGGCCGGCGGGGCGGTTTGATGCCTTTTCCTACACCAACGCGGCCGGCACCCGCGGCTACCGGCTCTATATCCCCACCGGTCACACCGGCGGCCCTCTGCCCCTGGTCGTGATGCTGCATGGCGGCACCCAGGACGCCACCGCCTTCGCCGCCGCTACCGGCATGAACGACCTCGCCGAGCGTCAGACGTTCCTCGTCGCCTACCCCGAGCAGGCCCGCTCAGCGAACGCGGGCCGGTACTGGAACTGGTTTGCCCCCGGTCATCAGCGCCGCGACGCCGGCGAGCCGTCGCTGGTCGCCGGGATCACCGGCCAGGTCATGAACCGCTACGAGGCAGATGCCGGCCGGGTGTATGTGGCCGGATTCTCCGCCGGGGGCGCGATGGCCGCGGTGATGGCCGCGGTCTACCCCGATATCTATGCTGCCGTCGGCGTGCACTCCGGTCTGGCTTACGCCGCCGCCGCTGACCTGCCCTCCGCGTTCGCGGCGATGAAGCAGGGCCCGTCACAGGCCGGCCGGCACCCGGCGCGGCCCCTGCCGCTGATCGTCTTCCACGGTGACCGGGATGCGACGGTTGCCCACGCCAACGCCGCGGGCCTCATCGAACACGCCCTGGCCGCGAGCATCACGGACCGCGATCCGGGCACCCGGCCCACCGCCGTGACCCGCGCCGGGCGCGTCCCCGGCGGGCATGCCTACACCCGCACCCGCTACCAGGACTCCGCCGGCGCGGACCTGGCCGAATGCTGGACCATCCACCAGAGCGGCCATGCCTGGTCCGGTGGACTCCCGCACGGGTCCTACACCGACCCGCGCGGCCCGGACGCCAGCACCGAGTTCATCCGCTTCTTCAACCAGCACCCGCCCCACGCCAGCCAGCCCGCTGACCAGAATCGCCGGTGAGATTCTGCGAGGACGCGCAGACTGCATGAACTGCTTGCAATTGATCGCCCGCCGGGTCGTGGGGTTCAGCTTGCTATTCGGATAGTGGCGCGGGGCACCTGCCGCCGCCCAGCGATCCGAGTGAGCATGCCTCAACGCGCCCGGTTCGCGCTCGCGATGCGACGCCCGGTTGTTCGCCCGGCTTCACCAGGTGGCACTATGCGCCGTTAAGGGCCCGCAGTTACATGCGCTGCATCTGGCGGTAGCGGATCATGTCGTCCTTGCCGATCAGCAAGATCACGCCGACAGTGACAGCGCCAGCCGCACATGCCCATTTCCAGAAACTCATCGATCCTCCCATTGTTAGGCCCGGACGAGGCAGCCCGGTCCTGCTAGCGTCGCTGCTGCCCTCATCACGGCGGGATGGGCAAATTCATCGATCTCGCCCGCGATCGCCAGGACCGCCGGGCGGGCTGTCCAGGTGATGCGCACCACTTCGTCGTTGTAACTGCCATCACGTTCGGTCACGCTGGCCTCGGCTCACGGAAATCCAGATAAGGCCTGCCGAGGGCCTGGGCAGTTGGAACGTGCACATGCACCCTGCATTTGCCGCTACACACAAGCGCAAGCAGCTTCAGCAACTATAGAAAACCGTTGCGTGCTCGCACGGTAGATCACATTCGTCACCGCCGCAATATGCCGCGGACTCTCCGTGCAAGTTCGCGTCGCTCTCTTGGAGGTGATCTGCGCGCTGACCCAGCCAGTACCTTTGCCGCGGTGGCCAGGGCCTGGCTGGCTTCGGAGCTGCACCCGCATGTTCCGTGAGCCCGTGTACCGCACGTATCCCGTGCGTCTGTAATGACATCGAGCGGTGGCGCGGGAAGCTTCTCCCTATTCAGGGCAGCCGGACCACCCCGGTGGGGAGTCAGCAACCTCACCGCCTTCCTGTTCCGCCGCGTCGGGCACGTAGACTGCGCACGCCATCTGCCCAAGTCCGCCTCGGTCATCATGAACGTCTCATCAGGCGCCCGGCCAAAGCGCCTCCGGGGCGAGCCAGATGAGCCGTCCCTCCGGCACCTCTCGCTTCCCGTCTGGTCCAGAAACTGCCCGCTGGCGGCCAGCGCCCGCGAGCGGAGACGATGACTCTCTGTGCTGTGCTGACCCAGATCGGGCTGCGAGTCCTCGTGCCGCCTATGGCGGAATCCGGTGCCCCCGGTGTGCTCGCACCGCCCTTTGACGGCGTCATTAGGGGGGCCGGTCAGGCGGACGGTGAAGGCATCAGGACGGGAGCGACCGATGTGGTCATGCGGATGAGTTGTGGAAGTAGTGGTCCTGGTCGAGGTCGTCGATGAGCCCGGGCTGCGTGGGCTGCCATCCCATCAGTTCGCGGGTTAGTGCGCTGGAGGCCGGGCTGTCGGCCGCGAGGAAGCCGGCCAGCCACGTGAAGTGCTCGGCTGCGTTCTCGGGCGAGATGGAAACTACTGGCAGGTTCAGGTGGCGGCCGATGACTTCGGCGATGTCGCGGATCGGCACGCCCTCGTCGGCGACCGCGTGCAGCGTCGATCCGGCCGGGGCGTTCTGCAGCGCCAGGCGGAAGAGGCGCGCGGAATCGAGCCGGTGCACGGCGGGCCAGCGGTTGGACCCATCGCCGATGTACCCGGAGACGCCCTTGTCGCGGGCGATGCCGGCGAGGGCCGCCATGAAGCCGTTATCTCCTTCGCCGTGATTCGTCGGGGGGAGCCGCACGACTGACGAGCGGACGCCGCGCGAAGCGAGGGAGAGCACCAGCCCGGCAGTGGCCAGCCGAGTCTGCGGACCGCTGCCCAGAGCGGCCGCCGCCGGGTCGGGATCGTGCCCGTCCCGTTCGGTCGCCACCCGTCCCGGTGCCAGGCCGAGGGTCCCGGAGGCGATGACGAACGGCCGGTCAGAACCTGCGAGCGCGTCGCCGAATGTCTCGACGGCGCGGCGATCCGCATCGGCAGCGCCCTGGAAGTCCCCCGAGAACGCGAGGTCGTGCTTGAACGCGAGGTGGATCACGCCATCCGACTCGGCAGCTGCATCCCGCAGGCTGCCGAGGTCATCGACAGTGCCGCGATGCGCCTGCGCCCCGGCGGCGGTGAGGGCAGCGGCCGGGGCATCCGAGCGAGCCAGCCCGGTGACCTGATGGCCCGCGCCGAGGAGCTCGGGAACGACGGCGGAGCCGATCCAGCCGGACGCGCCGGTGACGAAAACTCGCATGAGAAAACCTCCAGGTAGCCGGATGTCCCCGGCACAGGGCGTGCGCGGAACAGACCGATGTCAGTTGCTGTCATCAGCATAACAGGGATGTCAGCCCCTGCCATCATCTACGATCGCGGC
>JBKQMG010000058.1:0-9349 GCA_052146815.1 Streptosporangiaceae bacterium
GCGAGGCGAGGACACCGAATCGCTGGCCGAGGCACCGCAGGCCCGCACGGCCTGACCAGCCCCGCACGCCACCGCCAGTTACCCGCCGAGCTCCACCCGGCAGCACAAGACCCCACAGATGGCGGCAGCGCCGTCCGACTGGCTGGGCAAGTGCCATATTGCGTTCGACGGGATCCGCGGCGCCCGTGTCAGGGCTCCTCATCGAGTCGGCGAGCCCCAGCCGTCATCGGATTCCCAGCGTCCCAGTTAAACGCGTCGCAAGCTCGGGATGCCCGTGGCGCCGACACCAGCTCAGGATGTAGCGGGCATGCTCACCGCACCAGCGGTACACGACCTCGGGAGTCATCATCCGGTCACCGCTATGCTCGCCTCGAGCCTTGATCAGGGGGCCCAGGTAGTCAACGAGCCTTCTCGCGGTATTGCGGCTCACGTGAGCCGCCTCCGCCAGCGTCTCGTGGTTCACTGCGCGACCTGAAGCGATGGCACCGGCCATGGTGGCAGCCGTGATGCCGCGTCCCTTGCTGAAGTAGGTGTGAATCCGTGGCACCTCGGCCGGGCTAGCACCCAGAGGGAACTGAGCAGCAGGCAGCGTGCGGCCTGCTGCGGCCATGCGCACGGCTTCGAAGAGCGGCCTCGGCCCTGTTGCCTTCCGGTAAATGCCCGCGACCTCGGCCTGCTCGACTGCCTCGTCCAGATGGTCACGTTCGATCAAGTGGCCTTGAGCCGCGAAGATGACCGGCGCTGGCCGCTGAGCCTTGCGAAGTATGTCCAGCACGTCGAGCCCATCGAACAAGAACTCGGCGGCATAGTCATTCCAGGTGAGGTCAGAGAGCACGACATCGAACCTGACCCTGTCCGTGATGGCATGCTCGACGGCCATCCTGTTCTCCGCAAGCTCGATCGTGGCGTCGCAGAATTCATGCGTCAAGAGCGGCTCGATTATCCGTGCCAGTGCGGCCGCAACCAGAATACGTTCCCCCCCGGCCATCGGGCTCCCTAGACCTGCCCAGCTCGTCACCGTGCCCATCTTCACTTGCCAGTATCCGGCTATCCAGGCAATCCGCGAAGCTTGGGGCGGATGGGGCTCATGACCTGAAGGGCCTGGACTCTGGCGTGCCCGGAGGTGCCAGGATCGCCACTTCTGTGATCACGCAGGAGCTTGCGATCTCGTGGTTCTCAGCGTCCTATTCCCTCACCGGCGAGGTTCCGCTGGTGGGGACTGCCCCGGCCTCGGTTGACTCCTTGCCTGTGAGGATTCGTCCTCGCTGGAAGGATGTCTGTCCTGCCCAGGCCGTTCCCTGTTGAGTTCCGCCGGGATGTCGTCGCTGTTGCCCGCAAGGGCGAGGCGCCGGTGTCGCAGATCGCCAAGGATTTCGGGATCTCCGAGTCCTGCCTGCACCGCTGGCTGAAGCTCGCCGACGTCGATGACGGTGTCCGGCCGGGGGTCACCACGGCCGGGTCCGCGGAGCTGCGGGAGCTGAAGAAGCGGAACCGGACGCTGGAGCAGGAGAACGAGATCCTGCGCCGGGCGGCGGCGTGCTTCGCCCGGGAGATCTCCCCGAAATGACCTGCCTGCTGGTCCCTGGCCTTGCCGCCGGCAGCATCCCTGTCGCGGTGACCTGCCGGGTGCCCGGCTTCTCCAGGCAGGCGTTCTATGCGTGGAAACACAATCCCGTCAGCAGGAGGGACTGGGACGACGCGCACCTGATCAACGCCGCCATCGACATCCACGCAGGCGACCCGGCGTTCGGGTACCGGTTCATCACCGGCGAGCTCGCCGCCGCCGGCATGTTCTCCGGGGGTGAGGACCAGTGCAAATGGGGCGTTCCCGCGAACCGTCCAGGTAGGCGCATGATCAAATTCTCGCCATCGCCTGGCCCGGGTGTTGCACACGTGGCGGGTCCGCACGGGCCGGGCTTCTGATCAGCGACGACAACGAGCACCACGTCGCTCACGCGTGTTGCAAAAGGCTTCCGCGAGGTCCCTGGCGCCACGTCCCGCGACAGGCTGGGGACCCTTGGAGAAGGGATCAGCGCCGGCGAGAACCGTGTGGCCCGGCTGTGCTCCCGGCAGCAGATCTGGCCGGTGCTCGCCAGGCGCCGCGGCCTGCCCCGCAAGGCCGGGCCGCCGGTGCACGACGACCTGGCCGGGCGGCAGTTCACCGCCGCCCGGCCTGATGAGCTGTGGCTGACCGATATGACCGAGTACCCGGCAGCTGAGGGCAAGCTCTGCCTGTGCGCGATCAAAGACGTGTACTCCAGCCGGATCGTCGGCTGCTCCATGAACGCCCGGATGACAGGCGCACTGGCCGTGTCCGCCCTGAACAACGCCGTCGCGCTGCGCTCACCAGCGGGAACGATCGTGCTGCACTCGGACCGGGGCAGCCAGGGCGGATTCAACTGGTGGTCGCAACACCTCGATCTGGAGGTGTGCGCATGGGACGGCCAAGAGGGTGGGCAGCGGCTGCGACAGGACGGTCGCCGATGCGGTCGCCGGGACGTCCGCCGGCCGCCCGGCGGGAGGATTGCCAGCGATTCTGGGTGGCGGTTTCCCGCGGCTTGTCGAGCGAGGACGCCGGCGTCGCGGCCGGCGTGTCGCCGGCGGTCGGCGTCCGCTGGTTCCGCCAGGGTGGCGGAATGCGCACTGTCAGCCGGGCCCCGCTGTCGGGCCGTTACCTGTCCTTCGCCGAGCGGGAGGAGATCGCGATCCTGGCGGCCCGCGGGTGCGGAGTCCGGGAGATCGCACGCCGGGCCGGCCGGTCGCCGTCGACGATCTCAAGGGAGCTGCGCCGGAATGCGGCGACCCGGGGCGGCTGCCTGAGCTACCGGGCTTCCACGGGTCAGTGGCACGCGGACCGGCGGGCACGGCGGCCGAAAGCGTCCCGGCTTGCCAGCAGCGACGCGTTACGGCGGTACGTGCAGGACCGGCTGGCGGGCGCGGTGGCCAGGCCGGACGGGACGAGCGTGGCCGGACCGGATGTCCGCTGGATCGGGCGGCGGCACGGGCGCCGCCAGGACCGGCGGTGGGCCAGGGCGTGGAGCCCCGAGCAGATCGCGGGCCGGCTCGAGATCGATTACCCCGATGATGAGTCCTTGCGGATCTCGCACGAGGCCATCTACCAGGCCCTCTATATCCAGGGCCGCGGCGCGCTGCGGCGCGAGCTCACCGCGTGTTTGCGGACCGGACGGGCGCTGCGCGTCCCGCGGGCTCGTGCCCGCAGCCGGGGCAAGACGTTCCTGACCCCGCAGGTCATGATCAGCGAGCGGCCGGCCGAGGCCGGGGACCGGGCCGTTCCCGGGCACTGGGAGGGCGACCTGGAGCGCCACGAGGCGCCATGTAACCGAGCGGAGGTGGAAGGACTCCGCCGCTGCGCGGCTGTCGGCCCCGGAGCGCTCGTTGGTCTGATCGCGCAGAGCAGGCTGTTCTGGGCCTCGGACGTTTTGGCATGACGCGCCGGATGCAGGTCCGGTGGCCACCGGCAACTCCGCGAAGTAGCCAGGTACTCGGCCGCGTCTCACATGCACGGACTCTCGGTGCTGCCATGTATTCGCCGAGTTACAGTCTGTCCCGCTTGAAAATAGAAAGCTCGTGTCTTCGAACCGCTGATCGTGGGTGAGGGCGTCACGGCTGCCGTGACGTTACCTGCCCGCGCCCCTTCGGCCGCGCTGACGATGCGCAGTCGGTGTCACTTGCGCGCTGGCCCCCAGCCGCACCGCCAGTTCCGGCAGTTTGCGTCGTAGGTGCAGTGGAATATGCCGACTGACAGCTCTGCGGTCACCGGGCCGGCCGGCCCGGGCGCGACGACGAGCCGGCCGGGGCTGCGCTCGGACTCGCGCTCCAGCCGTATCGTCCCTCCCTGATCCACGACCAGGGAGACCGCGTCCTGGAGTTCCCTAGCGTCGTCTGGCGGGATGTCAGCCAGACTGGCTCGTTGCTCGGCAGTGACGGTGAATTCATCGAGCACCAGCTGCCGCCAGTCCGCCCGCAGCTGCCGCGCCCGCACCGGGTCGGCCAGCACGTTGGTGATCCACTGGTTGGCGGTCGCGGTCGTCAGCGGGGGCTTGCGACGAGCCGGCACCCAGCCGATCTCCAGCCAGCCGAAGATCGGATGCGCCTGGCTATTGTCGGCGACTATTCCGGCACCGTCCGGGATGCCGTTGACCGCCGCGTCGATGACAGCGCTGTCGGCGTTGCGGATATCGACTTCGGGGAGCGCGGCGTACTCATCGGTCCTGATGCCCCGGGTGAGGATATACAGGACGTAGGCGGCCAGGAATAGGCCAAGGCCAGTTCCGAGCACGCCGGCGAGGGCAGCCTCGACTGCCGTGACGATGGCATCGCCAACGATGATGTCGGTCCCCGAGCCCGCGGCTAGCTTGTTCAGCTCGTCCGGACCGTAGCTGCGCTCGGTCCGCTCCGGCAGTGGAGGCGGGCTGTATTTGCCGCTGTCGAGCGCCACGACGATGTCGACGCTTTCGCCGTCGGGATTTACTTCCACTGTGCAGCCGTCCCGGACAGTGAACTGGAACGATACCGCGAGGCGATAATCGCCGTCTGGGCGTGGCGGCGGGCTCACCACCATGTGCAGGGAGTGCGAGCCCAGGAAGGGATGCGACTTGATCTTTGGATGAGCCTCGACTTGACGCGAGTCAAGCAGCATGACCTTGACTATTTCCTTGACGAGATGGTCCAGGAAAGTTCCGTCGTCATCCGTCCCGTCCTCGTAGGCGTCTGCCGGATTCAGGCAGTAGGTCTGGCCGGGCAGGTACGGCCTCGACATCAGCAAGATGCGGGTTACCTGGGAGCCGTCGCTATCCTGCTGGACGCTGCCTGTCGCCACCAGCAGCGGCGGGTGAATCTCCGTGCGGAAGAAACCCGAAAAGTCGTGGCCGTCATCGATTATCCAGCGGCCGAATATCGCAACCCTGTCGCCGTGGTTGACCTGACCGCGGAAGCTGCGCGGCAGCAGGCCCTGATCCCATTCAACGCCGAGCAGGCCGTTGGCGACCGGCAGGCCGAGCGCCTGCGCGGCCTCAAGCCTGTCGTCGCCGGTCAGGCTGGCGGGGCTGAGCAGCGCCGGATAGCCGTTCTTGTCGTCATCGAGGACGATATGGAATTCCCAGTCGAAGCCGAATGGATGATCGAACGGCATGTCAGCGCCCGAGTCATCGGGAACGATGACCCAGCCCGAGCAGCCGACCAGGGACGTCTCATCGTATTCGTCGGTGAGGGCTAGCGGCTGGAACCACTCCACGCCTCGGTGGACGGGGAAGGTCCCGCCGCTGCTCGTAGCCCAGGAGGTGTCGCCGATGGCCGGCAAGCCCTGGTTCTCGTAGCGGATCGTCAGGACCTCAGCCGGCGCCAGCGTCTGGCTTGCATCGCTGACGGTGTAGGTGGTGACGTGGAGGTTGCTGTTGAGCTGGGCGGCGGTGAGGATCCGGCCGGTTTCCAGGGCGATCAGGGCGTTGTCGCTCACCTCGTCGTTGGCCGGGCTGGTGAAGTCGCCGGTGCGGATGATGACGGCGTTGCCGGCCGCGTCGGCGATGAGCTCGAACGCGAGGATCTGCTGGCTGCCGCCGCCGTTACGCACCGCGGCCAGGACCACGGTCGTGCCGGCGGCCGTCAGCGCCGAGCACGCCGCGATGTCGGTGGCGGCGCCTGCCTCGGTGCCACTGTCGGCCAGGCGGTCGATGGTCCCGGCAGCCGCGGACGGCCGCCAGGCGATCAGCTCCAGGATGCCGCTGCCATTGCAGACGGCGGTCACCATGTCGCCGCTGCCATCCGCGGCCGGGACCAGCGCGATATCCGAGACCGCCCCGGCCTGCCCCGTGCCCTGCCAGCGGGAGAACTGGCCCGCCGCGGACACGCCCCAGCCGATCAGCTCCAGGTTGCCGCTGCCGTTGCAGACCGCGGTGAGCACGTTGGCGGAATCTACCGCCGCGATCGTCACCGCTTTGACCTGCCCGGCCAGCGTGCCGCTGTCACCCAGCCGCGACAGCGTGCCGTCCGGCTCCAGCCGCCAGCAGATCAGCAGCAGGTGACCGTCACCAGCCCGCACCGCCGTCACCAGCAGCGAGTCACTGACCGCGGTCATCGCGAGCGCGCTGGCCTCCCCCGCCGTCGTCCCGCTATCCCAGATCCGGGTGATCGAGGCCAGCCCCCCCGGCGCATCCCAGGTAATCAGCAGCAGCCGGCCGCTGCCACTGCGCACCGCCGTCACCGCCGTGCGGCCCAGCAGCGCCAGTGTCACCTCCTGCGCCGTGCCCGCCTGCGACCCGCTATCCGCCGCACGCGTCACCGCGAACGAATCAGCCGCCGTCTCCCAGCCGATCAGCTCCAGGTCACCCGACCCGTTACGGCACGCCGTCAGCACCTCACTCCCGCTGAACGCCCGGCCGCGACCAAACTCGCCGTCCCCGCAGCCGCATCCGCAACCGGCCGGATCCGCCGATCGGCGCGGCCCGCAACCCTCGGCTTTGCCCGGCGAGGGTGCGCAGATCGGGCCGATCTGGCGCCGTGATGTCCCGAGGTGCAGGAAGGCGACCTGTAGCCGATGAGTGGGCGTCCTCTGCCGCGTGACACGGCAAGGCGTGTCCTGCTCCGGGCGGATGCCAGCGCGCGTCGGGGGATGACTGCGCTCGCGGCCCCCGGCCAGAGTGGGCCTTACGTCCCTCGTCTGGGGCGAGGCTCTCCTCAGGACGTGACGATCATGGCGTGCGGGGCGTGAAGGCCGCACCGTCGAGGAAGGTCCGGCTTGCGGTGTAGCCGCCCCAGACGATCATCCGCCGGCCAGTCCATGCGGCCGCGGACACCACCCGGCCGTGCAGCGGCGCCGACGGCAGCGCCGTCCACCGGCTGGCAGCCGGGTCGAAGGTCTCGCCGTGCGGCGGCGGGATGCCCGCGGCGGTCAGCCCGCCCCACACCAGGACCTGGCGGCCGGTCCACACCGCCGCGAAACCGGAACGAGGGTATGGCATCTTGGGCAGCCACCGCCAGCGGTTGGCCGCGGGGCTGTACGCCAAGCCGCGCACGGCCAGCCGGTTCCCGGTCTTCCCGCCGAGGAAGAGGATCTCCCTGCCATCCCACACCGCGGTCGCGGCGAAGCGTCCCAGGGGCATCCGCGCCAGCTTCCGCCATGTATGAGTGGCCGGATTGTAGGCAGCGCCGTCCCGGAAGGCCTTCACCGTGACGCCGCTGGGCTGCGAAAGGCCGCCCGCCACGACCAGTTCCCTGCCGGTCCAGGCACCGATGGCGCCGACTCGCGGGGCCAGCGGGGAGGCGAATTCCCTCCACTTGCCAGTCGCCGGGTTGTAAGCCGCTCCGCGACTGGCCTGGCCGCCGCAGCAGGTGCCCTCCCACAGGATCGCCTCGCGGCCAGTCCAGCCCAGTATCTGGCTCGGCGCCAGGTCCGGCCGCGCTATCGGGCGCCACTTGTCAGTGGCCGGGTTGTAGGCCGCGCTGGTCAGACCGAGCACGAGCATCTCAGACCCGGTCCACACGGCAAAGTCATTCTCCTGAGCCAGGACAGGCTTAGGGCCTCTCGGCAGCCTCTTCCAGGTACTGGTCGCGGGACGGTAGGCGAAGGTGACGCCCCGCGCGCCGGCACTATTCATGGAGCCGATGCCATGGATGATCATCTCGCGGCCGGTCCAGGCGCTCGAAAGGGAATAGGCGGGCGGCAGCTTGGTGACCGGAGCGGGCGGCAGCAGCTTCCATGCCCCGGCCAGCTGCCCCATGGCAGCCGGCGGCGCGGCAGCAGCCCGGCCAGCCGTGGCCCGCGATCCGGCCCGGGCATAGCCGCTGGCGCCTGCTGCCAGGGCGGCCGCCACGGCCAGGGCGAGGACCAGGGTGCGCACAGGCCGTCGCAGGCCTGCTGCGGTTAAGGATGCACGTGCGTTCATGACCCGGTTCCTCCAGCCGCTAGCGGCACTCAGGCAAACCAGCCAGGACTCCGGCCGGGTGCCCGAACGCGCAGGGCAACGCCCCTGTACTCGCCAAGGCTCTTGCCGGCCGAGGTCCCGAGGAAGGGGCCAACGTCCCCCATGCTCACGGTTCGGCGCAGCGGGCTTGTCTCACTGGCTTGGCGTGTAGGCTGCCCCGTTGGTGAAGATCGTCGGGTGCGAGATGCCGGGGAGGTACCCGCCCCAGATGATCATCTGGCGGCCGGTCCACACGGCGGTGGGGTTGGCCCGGCCGCGTAGCGGCGCGGCGGGCAGGGCGGTCCATCTGCCGGTGGCCGGGGTGTAGGCCTCGCCGTGTGGCGGGGGGATGTTCGCCGGCGGTCAGCCCGCCCCAGACCAGGACCTGGCGGCCGGTCCAGACGGCGGCGAAACCGGAGCGGGGGTATGCCATCCTGGGCAGCCACCGCCAGCGGTTGGTTCTGGGGTTGTAGGCCAGGCTGCGGACGGCAAGCCGGATGCCCGTGCCGGGCGCGCGGATGGAGCCGCCGATGAACAGCACCTCCTTGCCGTCCCACACCGCGGTCGCGCCCCAGTGGTCCAGGGGCATCGGCGCGATCTTCCGCCAGCTGCCGGTGGCAGGGTTGTAAGCCGCTCCGTCACGCAAGGTCCGCGCCGGACCCGGGCAGAGGTGAAACCGCCGGCGACGACGAGTTCCTTGCCGGTCCAGGTGCCGCTGGCACTGGAGCGCATTTGCAGCGGCGAGGCCGGAAGCATGTGCCAGGTATTGGCGGCGGGGGTGTAGGACTCTGCTGTGTCAGAGCCCCCGCCGCAGCAGGAGCCGAGCCACATGATCAGCTGGCGGCCGTTCCAGCCGAGCACGCTGCTGGTGGGCCCGTCGGGGCCGAGGGCCGGTGTCCAGTGGTTGGCGGCCGGGTTGTAGGAGGCGTTGGTCTGCCCGAATTCGAGCATCCGCGACCCGGTCCACACGGCGATATCGTCACTCTCCACCGCCATCCAGGCAGGACCGCGGGCGAGTCTTGCCCAGGTCCTGGTGGCGGGCCGGTACGCGAACGTGAAACGGCCCCGCGTCGGGTAAGTCCCGAAGGCGCCGTGGATGATCATCTGACGGCCGGTCCAGACGCTGACGATTCTGGACGGCTTGGTGGTGGCTGGGGCCGCGGGCAGCATCTTCCAGGTTCCCGCCGCGGCCGGCGTATTGCCGGGCACCGCCGGGAGGTGGCGCGCGGACGGCGCGGCGGCCTGGCCTGCGGCGGCTGCCTGGCCGGTCCCCGCCCGGGCGCTGCCGCCAGTCGAGAGCCTCGCTGGAACTCGATCCCGGTCACCTGATCAGGAGCGGGATCTCTGTCACCGGTTACGCGCCGGCCCCGTGCCGGCGGATTAAATTCCGGGGGCAACTGTTGTGGCATCCGTGCTTCGGCTGCGCCGAG
>JBKQMG010000059.1:0-65688 GCA_052146815.1 Streptosporangiaceae bacterium
CGGACAACGCGAACCCGGCGCGGCGCCCGGGCCTCACCCCTGCCCGCACCCCCGGAACCCGTCCGCCAAGATCAGCTTCCGCCCCGGAAGATCAACTCAACGCGGTACTCGCGGATTCGGGTCAGACGGGCGCCGGGCAGCAGCCGCGCGGTGCGGACGGCGTTGTTGTAAGGCGTGGCCGGGTCGCCGGTGGTGCCGACGACCACGATCGGGCTGGTGTGATGGTTCCATGGTCCCAGGTACGGGGACGCGGCCCTCACGGGCCAGTCAACGCAGTACGCCGTCCACGGCCAGATCTGGCCGCTGAGCCCGGATCGGTGCCGCGAGGCGTCGGCCTGGCGTATGGAAGCCCTGACGGTTGCGGGGTTCGGGCTCTCACCGCAGATGACCGAGAGCTGCTGCTCGGCGCCTGAGTGGGCCTCCTTAGCCGCCGCGTCGGCCGCTGCTGTCACCGTCCTGGCAGCCGCCGGGCCGTCTGCGGACCGGGCGGCCGGGCTGCGGGCTGTCCATAGCGCCTGGAGGACGTCGGCCAGCCCGGCCCAGCCCGTGAATTCGGAGAAGCCGGGCGCCGGGTGCACGAGGTACAGGTTGCCGTCGGTCAGGGCGATGATGGAGCTCTCGCTGACATCGGGCTGCCCGGCTCCGACCCGGATCGGAGATTTCCCGGCTCGTGCCAGCAGGGTGGCGTACTTCCTGCGGGTGGCGGCGGCAGAGCCGGCCGAGAAGGCGCACAGCCGCGTCGTCGTCTTTCCGCACAGTGAGAGGAACGCATCCAGGGCCGCCGCGGTCGCCTTGTCCGACCCGGCCCGCACGAAGGTGCTGAGCGAGCCGCCGCCGGTCCAGCGAGACGCCAACAGCAAGCGTCCAGCCCATTAGCCGACGAAGGCCGCCGACGGCGACGATGATGCGATCCGCCGACCACGTGTGCTCGCTGCTAGTGGCCACCGTGTGCGCGTCGACGAAGCGAACTGGGCCGAGATCTTCCATCAAGGTGATCCCGGTCCGGCGGAGATGACCGGCCATGTCTTTCTTGTCGTGTGCGTAGCGGGCCATCCGCTCGCTGTTGGCCAGGATGGCGGGCAGGTCGGGCACCGGCGGCGGCCCCTGGAGCCCGAACGTGGCCCACGAGGACCAGTCACGTGCCAGCCGGGCGGCGCGCGCCAGCGTGCGCACGGGTGCCGGGCCGCGATTGAGGCTGGTCCCCCCTATCTGATCTGCCTCGAGCAGCGTGACCAGCGCGCCGAGCTCGCGGCCCTGCAGAGCGGCGGTTACCCCAGCTGGTCCCCCGCCGAGTACCAGCAGGCTGATCTCGCCGCTCATCGGCCAGATTCAGAATCCGGCATCGCTGCGGCCTCGGCCGGCTGGTAGGGCCGGGCCAGCGGCAGGGGCGGCCCGTGCAGCACATCGGCGGCCCCGGCCGAACCGAAGAGCTGGACGAGGCGAGCCACCGCGCCGGTCCAGCCGGTCTGGTGGCTGGCCCCCAGGCCCGCGCCGTTGTCGCCGTGGAAATACTCGTGGAACAACAGCAGGTCGCGCCAGTGCGGGTCGTCCTGGAACGTGGTCATCCCGCCGTAGACGGGGCGGTGGCCGGTCTCGTCGCGCCGGAAGATCGAGACGAGGCGGTCGGAGATCTCCTTGGCCACCTCATAC
The DNA here is from genome assembly GCA_052146815.1 of Streptosporangiaceae bacterium. Classification (GTDB taxonomy): domain Bacteria; phylum Actinomycetota; class Actinomycetes; order Streptosporangiales; family Streptosporangiaceae; genus DATJZH01. Next base: position 1,651 of record JBKQMG010000059.1, read on the forward strand.
AGCGTCATCTGCTGTCCCGAGCCGGTCGGGCACTCGATGGTGAAGTCGTCGCCGTAGTACACGTAGTAGTGCAGCAGGGCCCGGATGATCAGCAGGTTGATGGGGAACCAGACCGGCCCGCGCCAGTTGGAGTTGCCGCCGAACATGCCGGTGTCGGACTCGGCCGGAAGGTACTGGACCCGGTACTCCTGCCCGTGCACCGTGAAGACAAAGGGATCGTCCAGATGGCTGCGGGAAATCGACCTGATCCCGTGCGGGCTGAGGAAGCGGTTCTCGTCGAGCATGCGATGGAGGACCCGGCGCAGCTTCGTCTCGTCCAGCACCGAGAGCAGGTGCCGGCCTTCCGCTCCCGGCAGCATCGGGTTGGCGGCGCCGCCCAGCAGGTCGGCGTAGCGCTCGTAGTTCTCCCGGACCCGCGCGGCCAGGCTGGGGAACCGCTCGACAACGTCGCCGGGGATGATCGAGACCGCGCACAGGGGAATCAGCCCCACCATGGAGCGGATCCGCAGGCGCGTCGCCGAGCCGTCGGGCAGGCGCAGCACGTCATAGTAGAAGCCGTCCTCTTCGTCCCACATCTCGTCATCGGTCTGGCCCACCTTGTCCATGGCGGCGGCGATCCAGAAGAAATGCTGGACGAACTTGAGGGCGAGGTCTTCGTAGCTCGGGTCGTCGGCCGCCAGGATCAGGGCCAGGTCGAGCATGTTCTGGCTGAACAGGGCCATCCACGCGGTGCCGTCCGCCTGTTCGAGATGCCCGCCGGTCGGCAGCGGGGCGCTGCGGTCGAAGACGCCGATGTTGTCCAGGCCGAGGAAACCGCCCTCGAACAGGTTGCGCCCGGCCGGGTCCTTGCGGTTAATCCACCACGAGAAGTTCAGCAGCAGTTTCTTGAACGCATCGCGCAGGAAGTCGGTCTGCGGCTCGGCGCCCTGGCCCGACCCCGCGGTGAACGCGAACAGGGTCGCCCACGCGTGCACGGGCGGGTTGACGTCGCCGAAGTTCCACTCGTAGGCCGGGATCTGCCCGCTCGGGTGCAGGTACACGTCGCTGAGCATGAGCTCGATCTGCCCCCTGGTGAAAACGGGGTCGACCATGCTCAGCGGCACGCAGTGGAAAGCCAGGTCCCAGGCCGCATACCAGGGGTATTCCCAGCAGTCGGGCATCGACAGGATGTGCCCGTTCTGCATGTGGAACCACTGCCGGTTGCGGACGTCGGCGCGCTCAGGGGCGCGCAGCGGGTGCCCGTGGTGCTCCTGCAGCCACCGGTCGAGATCAAAGTAGTAGAACTGCTTGCTCCAGAGCATCCCGGCCAGGGCCCGCCGCATGATCATGGCTCCGTCAGCGTCGACGGCGGGCGGGGTGATGGCCTGGTAGAACTCGTCAGCCTCGGCACGGCGCCGGGCCAACACCGCATCGAAATCGGGGCCCAGCTCGCCGCCGGGCACCATCTCGGCCCCCGCCGGGCGCAGCCGCCAGCGCACCGTCCGGGAGCCACCCGCGGGGACCATCAGGTGGTGGCGGACCGCCGCCTTGCTGCCAGTGCGGGCCGGATTCACGGCGTCGGCGCGGCTATTGACCACGTACTCGTCGATGCCGTCCTTCACGTAGGGGGACCGGTTCTCGCCGCCGAACAGGCGCCTGAAGTTGGTCTCGTTCTCGGTAAACAGGCACTCGGCGTCCGCGTCGACGCTCAGCACTCGCTGCCCGAGGCTGGCGTGCGTGGCCACGATCCGGCCCGGTCCGTCGGCGGCCAGCACCGGGATCTGCGCGGCAGCATCGGGCACCCAGGTGTTGCGGAACCAGACGGTGGCCAGCACGTCGATCGGCGCGTCATCCGGCCCCCGGTTGGTCACTGTGACCAGGGCGACGAGATCCTCCGGGTCGGCCTTGGCCCACTCCACCTCGACGTCGAAGTACCGGTCCTCGGCGAACACCCCGGTGTCCAGCAGTTCGTACTCGAAGTCGGTGCGCGAGCGCGCCCGGTTGGTGGCCACCAGATCGTCGTAGGGGTAGGCAGCCTGCGGGTACTTGTAGAGCATCCGCATGTAGGAATGCGTGGGGGTGCTGTCCTGGTGGAAGTAGTACTCCTTGACGTCCTCGCCGTGGTTGCCTTCGGCGTTGGTCAGGCCGAAGAACCGTTCCTTCAGAATCGGGTCGGCGTGGTTCCACAGGGCCAGTGACATGCACAGGTGCTGCTGGTCGTCGCTGACGCCCGCGATGCCGTCCTCGCCCCACCGGTAGGCCCGCGAGCGCGCCTGGTCGTGGGTGAAGTAGCTCCACGCATCACCGTTGTCGCTGTAGTCCTCGCGGACCGTGCCCCACTGGCGGTCGCTCAGGTACGGTCCCCACCGGCGCCACGGCACGCCCCGGTCGTCGGCTGCCGCCAGGCGCTGTCCCTCAGCCGTGTGCTTCATCACGCCGTCTCCCCCCCTCAACAGTCCCGGCGAGCAGCCGGGCACACAGCCTGACGCTAGCCGCGACAGCCCGCCTTTACGATGCAGCGGAGCTGAACCACAGGTAAATAGAATCTGGCATGTTCGGCTCCTGCCGGTTAACAGCCGCGAGTGGCGTCCGGGAAAGCCTTCCCCTAAAGTCAGGTACCTGAACGACGCCGGCCGAGGGCTCGCTGGGGTTGGCTTATCTGGCACGTCGCGGATGGCAACAGGACGGGTTTGGCCCCGCGAGTTGCGAATGCTAGGTTGGCCAGCATCAGGGCTGTTTGGATGCGCGGGCGTCCCCCGACCGGTGCGGCGCCCGGCGGCGTAACGGCCCGCCGGACGACATGGCGGAGCGGCTCGCCCTGCTCACCGAGCTCGGCGAGCTGAAGCAGGCCGGGATCCTGACCGATGCCGAGTTCGAGCAGCAGAAGACCCGCATCCTGAACGGCTGACGCCTGCCCCTGGGGATAACGGCAGCCCCGCGAAACGAAACAAGGAGAGCCCATGTCCGAGCTGATCGTGATCGGCTACAACGACGAAGCCAGCGCCACCGCCGCCTACAACAAGGTCATGGACCTTACCAAGGATTTTGTTGTCTCGCTCACCGGTCTGGCGATCGTGCACGTCGATGCCGAGGGGAAGAGCCACGTCGAAACGCCGCAGAAGATCGTCGGGGTGTCGGCGGCATCCGGTGCCCTGTGGGGGATGCTGATCGGCCTGCTGTTCTTCGTCCCCGGTGTGGGGCTGCTGCTGGGCGGCGCGATGGGCGCGCTTTTCGGCAAGCTCGGCAAGTCCGGTGTCAATGACCAGTTCCGCACCCAGGTACAGGACATGCTCAAGCCGGGCACCGCCGCAGTCGTGGTCATGGCGTCGAAGATCACCGAGGACAAGTTCGCCGACGCGATGGGGCCCTTTGGCGGGAAGCTGCTCAAGACCTCACTGTCTGAGGAGGACGAGAAGGAACTAGCCAGCGAGCTTGCCGAAGGCAGCTGAGCCTTTCGTCCCTGACCGGCTGATCTCCGCCATGGCTTACTGGGCAACGGTCAGCCGGTCAGGGAGCCGGGTTGGCCGGGCGTCGTGATGCGGCGGATGAGGGGGGCGGCCGGCTCCTGGGGCAGTTCTGGGCCGATAACTCCGCCAGCGGGCCCGCGGAGTTGATGGTCAACAACTGGATTCTGTGGGCGCTACGGAATCATGTGGGGCGGCAACGGCATCACGCTCGACCACTCCCCGCTGCGGCACGCCAGCGACCTGGAGAGCGTGCGGACCTACGAGGGCACGGACGAGATCCACATGCTGATCATGGGCCGGGCCCTGACCGGCATCCTGGCCTTCGCGTGAGGGCACGGCCGTGCCAGACGGGCCACTCGCCATCGACGTGCCCGGCCGGGCCGGCCTGGTCCCCCATTAACCGGCCCGGTCAGGGAACGGACATGCCATGACCGTCACCGACATCCAGAGCACCGACCACTACCTGCTCGACGACTTCCTCACCGACGAGGCCCGCGAGGTGCGCGCCTTCGTCGACCGCGGGCATGGTCGCGCTCGAGATGTCCCGCGGCGACGGCAGCATCAACACCTTCATCGGCGTGCAGTCCGGGCTCGCGATGGGCTCGATCGCGCTGCTGGGCAGCGAGGAGCAGAAACGCCGCTGGCTTCCCGCCATGGCCGCCCTGCGGCTGGTCGGCGCGTTCGCGCTGACCGAACCTGAGCACGGATCGGACTCTGTCCGGCTCGAGACCACGGGCCGCCGCGACGGCGGCAGCTGGGTGCTTAACGGAGCCAAGCGCTGGATCGGCAACGCGAGCTTCGCCGATGTGGTGGTGGTCTGGGCCCGCGACGTCGCCGACGGCCAGGTCAAGGCCTTCGTCGTGGAGAAGGTCGCCACCGGCGCCCACCCTGACGGCTACGAGACCGAGCTGATCACCGGCAAGATCGGCAAGCGGGCCGTCTGGCAGCCTGATGTCGTCCTGCGCGACGTACGCGTACGAGCGGAAAACTGGCTTGAGGGGGGTCGCTCTTTCCGCGACGCCACCCGGGTTCTCACCGCCACCCGGGCCGGAGCGGCCTGGGAATCACTGGGGCATGCCATTGCGAGGGCCGGCTCACCGGGCCGATGGCGTCGCTGGCCAAGATGAACCACGCCCAGAAGGGCCGCCAGGTCTGCCTGGACACCCGCGACATCCTCGGCGGCAACGGGCTGCTAATCGAGCATCACGTTGCCCGGCACCTCACCGACATGGAAGTTGTCCACACCTACGAGGGAACCGACAGTATCCAGGCCCTCATCGTCGGCCGGGACCTGACCGGGATCTCCGCGTTCAGCTGATCCGCAGTAAGCGTCCGCCATTATCGTCGACATGCCGCAGGAACCCGGCGAGCCCTGGGAGGGTTCATGTCCCGTCGCGATCTCATCGACCCCGAAGTACGCGAGCCCCTGGACCAGCTGCTCCAGGCCATACCCGGCGGCTTCAACTCGATCCCCGATATCGCTGCCCGCAGGGAGGCCGTGACGGCACTGTTCGCCGCCCTGGAGATACCCGCCCAACCCGAGCGTCACCTCCGATGATCAGACGGTTCCCGGCCCGGACGGCGCGCCGGACATCAAGGTGCGGATCTACCGGCCGGTGAATGCGTTGGGGATCCTCCCAGGGATCTACTACATCCACGCCGGCGGCATCCGCGACGAGAACATCGCGTTCGCCGCGCGGCTCATGCAGGCCTGGGTTCCGACTGAGCTGCTTGTCAATCCGGGCGCGTACCACGCCGCAGAGAGCTTCGCCCCCGAATCTGCGCTGTCACAGCGGATCTGGGAGCGCCGCATCGACGCACTGCGGCGCGCCCTCGCCTAACCTGGGCCGCAGGTCTTCGGCGTTTGCTGTGCAGTCAGCGCCAGAGGCCCTGGGCCAGCGCCCTGGCCCGCTCAGCCTCCGCGTGCTCGAACGCCGGCTCCATCTCGTCGAGATCCCGCTTGGTCAGTCCACGCGCAGAGGCGACATTGCGCCAGTTCGCGGCAGCTTGAGTGACCTCAGCGAGAACCTGCATCGCGCTGCCGGTATCCAGGCGGAAAAAATCAGCGACGCTCAGCAGGGTTTCTACGCTCGCTCGCGCGTCGGCGTAGTCGATCGCGGTGCTGAGTTCCTTCGGCCCCGGCGCGGGATTGGGATTGAGATCGAAAGCGGGTGACAGAGACCAGGACTCGGCGTGCTGGTGCAAGAACCCGTGGTTGCGAAGGTGGTCATCGGTGTTAGAGATCAGAATCGCGAAGGCTATCCGCCGCCAGAGCTGGCGTAGCTCCGCGGAAGCGGCCGCCGACCGTTCCTCGATCACTGCCGCGATCTCGAGGTAGCTGCGCTGGTCGCCGTCTCTCGCCTCGAGCATCGTCATCGCGCTGGCATAGCCAATACGAGCCGAACCGCGGCGATCGAACCGGTCGACGATGAGCACGTGCCGACCCCCGATGCGGACTAGCTCAGAGTCGGGGACTGTCACTCCAGCGGCCCGCGCGAGATCAAGCGCCACTTTCTCCCACGCCATCACGTCCCAGGCGTCCGAGCCCCCACTCGGAAACTTCGCAATGGCAATGCGACCCCCAGCGTCCAGGACATGTGCCTTCGGACGCGCGCCGCCCAGCGAACTGCCGGCTCGCAGCAATCGCTTCAGGTCCTCATAGTCCGCGTTGTCCTGCTCCACGCGCGCGGCAATGTCCAGAAGCGCCGACAGGTCCGTCAGGGCGGGAACTCCGGAAGCCTCAGTCGCGAGGAATGGTCCTTGGTGGTCAAGCCGGAAGCGCAACGCGCCCTGACGCAGATCGTCCCGCACTCCGAGCAGCAAGCCGATCTCGCCCCTTGAACGCGGCGCCGTTCCTGCAGCCTTGGCCCGGACTCGCTCGCTGCGCTGGATCAGGGTTCGCCCCCACCGGTCAGGCAGGCTATCGGCGAACGCCCCGAACAGCGCGTAGCCCGCAGGTGTCTGCAAGGTTCCGGTGACCAACGGCAGCGCGGGGTCGAGTGCGTAGGCCTGGGGGCTGGCCAGGAATCCGTGGTCATAAACAAAACTGGCGGACTCGACTCCCCGGTGGCGGTGAGAGTACATCCGGCCCGCCAGAAGATTCTCCGGGCCGGCGGCGGCGAAGACAGCTATATCGCCTATATCGCCGCTCACGCCGTCCGCTCCGATTTGGCTGGACGCACCCGCTCGGGCAGGGCCTCCTCTGACCGCAGGCGCCCCACATCGGTCGCATAGGGGTCCAGTGCCCCGACCAGCGAGTCGAGCACGCCCAGCGCCCGGGAGACGCGCAGCACGCTCTCCAGGCTGGCCCCTTGACCGTTCTCGAGGCGCATCACGGAATGCCGAGACAGTCCCGCGCGGTCGGCCACCTGGGCTGCCGTCAGCCTGCGGAGCCGCCGCCAGGTGGCGAGCTGCTCGCCGATTCGTCGCTGGCCGTTAGCCACTGCGGCGGGTGTCCTGGACGCAGCCATGTGACTCCTAAGTTTCATCTATTGCTACCTTACGACACTTAGAGTCGCAGATTTATAACTCTATTAGTAGAGCCGGGCGGCAGGACATTAGGGAGGCTGGGGGGAGCAGTGCTGCGCTGGCCGGCGAATCGCGCCACAGCGGTACCGGTGATGACCGCTTCCGCGAAATGATTCGTGCCGCCCCGGCGGCACGCACCGCCGCGGACGTGCACGGTCATTGCGGACACGACGACGCCGTCAGCCCCTAGCGCCCCTGCGGCCTGCTCCAGGAGGCTCCGCGCTTCCTGCCGGACCTTGGCGATCAGATCGGCGTAGGCAGGCACCTCCGCGTTTCTCGGGCCGAGGCGGCTGGTGCCGGTCGTCAGCCCGTCGTCGTGCAGCCCGGCTACCGAGAGGCCGAGCGCGATCCCGGCAGGCGCCCAGCCGGCCATGATCAGCTTGGCGAAGTCCTGGCCGGACAGGTCGCAGGCGAACGGGCGGCTCACACGCGGGCAGCCGCGGGCCCGCACGGCGGTGCCGGTCACCGTGAACTCGACGGCGCCAGCTCTCCAGCCGTCGGCTGGCGCAACCTCGCTGATCTGCACCGACGCGCCCACGACGCCGTGGCCGCCCAGTTCTGCGCACTCGGCGGCCATCCGGTCGATCGCCGTCCGGCGGCCGTCATAGAGCGCCCGCGCGATCCGTGCGGCCGGGCCGGGGATGCCAGGCCCCGATACGCCACCAGGAGCAAGTTCCGGCGCCTCAGGCGACTCTCCCCGCACACGGCCGCCGGTCCCCGGACAGCTGGTTCCCGTGATGGCGCTGAGCGGATAGACGGCGGCCCCGAAGACCTGACCGGCCGGCTCGAACCCGGCGCTCCGGAGCGCGGCGAACTCGCCACTGCGCAGGGCGGATCCCCATGCCCCGCCGCGGCGTGCCCCGGGATCCCTCACACGCCGATCGTCGCATCTTCTCGTGAGACCGGTTCTGTGCCGGACCGGCGACGCGGCTCAGGCCGCCAGCAAGCAGCATCTTCCGCCGCTCCCATGGTCGCGCGTAGTGTCGGAGCTGACCTGCAGGAACGCGTGCGAGCCGGGGAGATCTGCTATGTGCCGCTGGCTGGCGTATTCAGGGGAGCCGCTGCAGCCCGCGGAGCTGATCCTGGACCCCAAGCACTCGCTCATCGCGCAGTCACTGGATTCTCCGCTGGGCGCGGAGACGGTCAACGGTGACGGGTTCGGCTTCGGCTGGTACCCGCGAGACCTGCAGCCGGGCAGTGTTCCCGGGCTCTTTCGCAGCGTCGAGCCAGCCTGGCATGACCAGAATCTGCGCGAGCTCACTCAGTCCATCGAGTCTCCGCTGTTCTTCAGCCACGTCCGCGCCGCGGCCGGCCCGCCGATTCAGCAGACCAACTGCCACCCGTTCCGCTTCCAGAACTGGCTTTTCATGCACAACGGCGCTCTCGCCGGATTCAGCTCGGTCAAGCGCGACCTGACCTTTGCCGTCGACCCGTCGCTGTACCCGCACATCCAGGGGACCACGGACTCCGAGGTCCTGTTCCACCTCGCCCTTACCCAGGGGCTGCAAGAGGATCCCGTCGCCGGGGTGGCGAAGGCCATCCAGGCGGTGGAGTCGGTCGGCCGGAAGCACGGGGTGCAGTTCCCGATGCAGGGCACGGTCGCCGTCTCGGACGGGATCACGGTGTGGGCCTTCCGGTACTCCTCGCAGCACCAGACACGCACCCTGTTCCACTCCGCCGACGTCCCCACGCTGGAGGCCATGTACCCGAGCGCCGAGCGGCTGCGCGTCTTCGGCCAGCATGCGCACGTCATAGTCTCCGAGCCGCTGACCGACCTGCCCGGCGCCTTCATCGAGGTACCCGAGTCGACCGTCGCCGTTCTCGGCAAGTCCGGCTACCACCATCAGCCGTTCCTGGCTGACCAGCCGTAGCGCCTCAGCGACCTGACCGGCGTGAGTCTGCTGCAGGAGCACACGCCAGCGCTGAGCGCCGTTCACTCCTGGCGCTGGTCAGGCCCCCGCAGCGCTGCCGTCGAGAGCCGCGCTGAACAGGTAGCTGGTGGCCAGGCTGCGGTAGGGGCGCCACGGCTCGGCGATGGCCAGGACCTCGTCGGGAGACGGCATGTGGCCGAGCTGATACACGGCCTGGACGGCCTTGCGCAGGGCCAGGTCGCCGGGCAGCACGACGTCCGCGCGGTGCAGGGCGATGATGAGGGCGCCCTGGACGGTCCACGGCCCGATCCGGAAATGGCGGTGAGCGCCGCGATGATGTCGTCGTCCGGCATGCCGCGCAGGGCCTCCAGGTCCAGCTGGCCGTCGGCCACACGGCTGGCCAGGTCCCGCAGCGTGGCGATCTTCCGCCAGGACAGCCCCGCGGTGCGCAGCTCGCCAGGGTCGACGGCCAGCAGCTCACCGGCCGCCGGCCGCCTGCCGCCGAAGAGCGCCTGGATGCGGGCGATGATCCGCCGGGTGGCCTTCACCGACAGCTGCTGCCCGGTGACCTGGAACAGGAGCGCGCCGTAGAGGTCCATCGGCGGGCACTCGGCCAGCCAGCTGCGGGGATCAAAGTCTGGCCGGGCGTCGATGAGCCGGGCGATGACCCGGTCGGCCTGGCGGAGATAGGCACGCGCGTCCCGCATCGGCCCCGGGCCCCAGGTCTGACGTCATCATCGCCCCCCCGCGCGGACGGCAGGGCGTCGCCGGAGCGCGAGGCTGCGGCTGGCACCAGCCGGGCGGCCAGGGCGCCGATCTCCGCGGGGCCGACGCGACAGCAGCCGCCGACCACGCGGGCGCGTGCCGACACCCAGTCCGCCGCGCCGATGCGGATCGCCAAGGTGGTGGGCTTGCCCTGGCCGACGACGAGACCTTCGAATGTGTCGTGCTGACCGAGCCGTCGGGGGACCGGCAGCTCGCGATCGAGATCGGGCCGGCCGAGGCCTTCAGCCTGGCCGCTCAGCTGAACGGGATCGACTTCGGCCGGCCTCAGGTGTAGCAGTTCGGCGCGGCCATCCTGGCGGCTGTCGGCGGCCGGGTTGAGCGCGTCCTGGTCGACCGCCTCGTGGAGGGCGCCGAGTCCTGGGACGCGGGCCGGGGCGTCTGGACCGGGGAGCCGCTGGCCGCACCGACGAGCAGGCGCACCGCAACAGCATCGAGCGGATCTTCCCGAAGACCGGCGAGACCGCCACGACGAGCGAGATCCTCGAGCTGCTCAAGAAGACCCGCTAGCCGGCCAGCGCTGGCGCCTTCAGTGTCGCGGCGGGTAGAACGGTAGACAGCGTCGGCGGCAGGAATGGAGCGCGGCGATGACCACTTTCACGGATACCGGTTTCGTCGAGGTCATCGCGTCGGTGGCCAGGACCACGTGGTAGCCGTGGTCGTACGCCGAGCGCGCGGTGGACTCGACGCCCGAGGTGGTCGAGACGCCCGTCAGCACGATCTGGGTGACCCCGAGTCCGCGCAGGTAGGCGTCCAGCGAGGTCCCGTGGAACGCGCTGCGGGCCTGCTTGGTGACCCGGTAGTCGTCTGGCTGGGCATCCAGTTCTTCGAGGAGATCAGCCCAGCCCGCGGGCGCGGTGAAGCTGGGCCGGGTGGTCTCGGTCCGTGCGGGTGAGGTCCCGTCGACGTTGACCAGTACGACGGGCAGGCCGTGGCCGCGGAAGGCAGCGGCCAGGCTCGCCGCCCTCTGCACGACCTCATCCATGGGGTGCACCGTCGGGAGGGCGGCGATTCCTTTCTGCAGGTCGATGACGACGAGCGCGACTTTGGGGTCGATGGCGGACAGTGCCACTGTGTTCCTCATTCCAAAGGGAGTGTCGTTCGGCAGGGGATGCGTGCGGCTCAGCGCGCTCGAGGACGATCCTCACTTTTCGGCGCCCGTGGTGTGTCTGCATGCGGCTTATCAGCATGTGGCTTGTCTGCGCGCGGGTTGTCTGCAGGCGGGTTGTCTGCAGACGGCGTCCCAGTAGCCGCCGGAATGGAGCGCCCCCGCGGAGCAGGGAGGCAAAGCCGGCGAGCACGCTCAGGCCGGTGGCCACGGCGAACACCACCACCAGGCCCTGGTGCACCGGCCCGGAGATCAGATCGGGGAAGAACTCCCGGCCGATAATGGTCTGCCGGGCGGCGGCCGGCAGCGTGGACAGCACCCGGCTGGCCGCCAGCAGGTGCTGCAGCGGGTTCACCCCGAGCACCGCCGCGAACAGCGAGGACATCGGCGGCAGGGTCGCGACGTGATGAGCGACGGCGTGCGGCACGCCCTGGCCCGTCAGCCCGCTGGTCAGCGACTGCGGCAGGCTGCTCGCGAGGCCGGCGATCATGAGCGAGAAGAACACGCCGATCGAGAGTGCGGTGCCGGAGTTCTGGAAAGTCGAGCGCATGCCCGAGGTCACGCCCCGCTGGCTCGCGGGAACGCTGCTCATGATCGAGGAGGTGTTGGGCGCGGCGAACATGCCGCTGCCGATCCCGTTCGCGGCGATGAGCAGCGCGAACACCCAGTAGGGGAAGTCGATGGGCAGCAGCATCAGGCCGAGGAAGCTGCCGCCGAACACGGCCATGCCGGCGGTGGCCATGCCCCGTGAGCCGAACCGGTCGGAGAGCGTTCCGGCGACGGGACCCGAGACCAGGAAGCCGGCGGTGAGGGGCAGCAGGAAGACTCCGGCCCACAGCGGCGTGTCGCTGTACTGATAGCCGTGCAGCGGCAGCCAGATCCCCTGCAGCCAGATGATGAGCATGAACTGCAGGCCGCCCCGGGGCAATGGACACGACGAAGGCGGCGATGTTGCCCGCGGTGAAGGCCCTGATGCGAAACAAGGTGAGCTGGATCATCGGCTCTGCGACGCGGGTCTCGAAGCTGATGAAGGCGGCCAGCAGCGCGGCGCCGCCGGCCAGCAGGCCGTAGACCAACGGGTTCGTCCAGCCCATAGTGTGATGCCCGTAGGGCTGGATGCCATCGGTGACCGCGATCAGGACGGCGCTGAGGCCGATGGCGAAGGTGATGTTGCCCCACCAGTCGATGCGCCGGCCGTGCCGCTCGCCGTTGTCGCGGAGCTTGAGGTAGGCCCACACCGTCCCGTAGATGCCGACGGGCGCGTTGACCCAGAACACCGCCCGCCAGTCGATGGTCGCCAGCACGCCGCCGGCGACCAGCCCGATGAACTGGCCGGACAGCCCGGCGACCTGGTTGGTGCCGAGGGCGAAGCCGCGCTGGTCGGCAGGGAAGGCATCGGTGAGGATGGCCGCCGAGTTCGCGGTCAGCATGGATCCGCCGACGGCCTGGATCATCCGCCAGCCGATCAGCCACATTGCTCCGCGGGTGCCGTAGTACGGGTCGAGGGACAGCAGGACCGAGGCGATGGTGAACACCGCGAAGCCGCTGTTGTAGATCCGGACCCGGCGAACATGTCGCCGAGGCGGCCGACGGTGACCACGAAAACGGCCTGGACCAGCCGGTATCCCATGATCATCCACAGCAGGTAGACCACGTTGCCCAGGGCCAGCGGATCAAGGTGGATGCCCCGGAAAATCGCCGGCAGCGCGATGATGACGATGGAGACCGTCGAGCACGGACATGAACACCGCGGCGGTCGTGTTCGACAGCGCCACCCACTTGTACCGGTCGTCTGTCCCCGCCACCTGGTCGCCGGCTTTCCGGCCGCCCGCTGGCCAGAATCTGGTCAGCCGCATCACAGGCTCTCCGCCAGCCGCTCGATCAGCAGCGCGGCCGCCATCAGCTGCTCGCGCTCCGCGCGGCTGAACGTGGTGGCGAGGGCCTCGGCCAGGTGCTCGGTCTTCGCGGCGCGCCTGTTCTGCACGGTCTCCCGCCCGGCTTCGGTCAGCGAGATGATCACCGACCGGCCGTCCGCCGGATCGGGCCGCCGCGCCACGAGGCCGCGCGTCTCGAGGGCGGCGAGCGTCGCCCCCATGGACTGCGGGCTGATCTGCTCGCGCTTGGCGAGCGCGCTCGGGGTGGCGGGGCCGTCGCGGTCCAGGCGCGCGAGGGCTGAGCTCTCGGGCAGCGTGAGGTCACCCTCGGCCTGCATCTGGCGCAGCCGTCGGACGAGCAGGCCGATGCTGACCCGCAGCGCTCCGGCTACCTCGCTGGCATCCAGTTCCCCGCTCATGTTGCTAAGGCTAATAAGGCCAGCCTTAGCAACATGGGTTTCTGTTCGTTTGCGCCGCGGCTCAGGAACTCGCGGCGACGTAGTCGCGCAGGCTCGCCAGATGGATGTCCCAGCCCTTGCCGTGCTCGCTGACGTAGGCCGCCCTCTCGTCTTCCGGCCGCTGCAGTGCCGGGAACCCGCTCTCCGCGACGCTCAGCCGGGTGCTCTGGCCCTCGGCGGTGAGCAGGAACTCGACGCGCGGTGCGTTGCTGGCGTCGGGGACTGCGCCGTCGGGGTAATCCCAGCGGAAGGCGAACCTGCGCGGCGGCTCGACCGACTCCACGCGGAGCCGGACGGTCGCCTGCTGGCTGGTCGCCCGGTCGGTGAACGTCAGCATGCCCTCGCCGCCGGGGCGGACGTCGATCTGCGCGCCGTCACTGAACCACTGGCTGATCTGGCCGGGCTCCGTCAGTGCGCTCCAGGCCGTCGCCGCGGGCGCCTGGATCAGGATCTCTCGGCTCGATGGCGGTCGGGATCATCAGCCTGCCTCCTGGTAATATGCAACCGGCGGTTGCGTGTACTCGCGAGGCTAACAGCCTGGATCCTTATATGAAACCGCCGGTTGCGTAATTTAGATGCACACTCCGGCGTGGCATTCCTGTAGATCAGCTCCACCTCATGTTGATCGTCCGGCCGAAGTTGACCCAGCCCGCCCGCCGGAACGCCGCAGCCATCGGGACGTTGGCCAGATCCGTCGACGCCCGGATGTGCGGCACGTCATTTCCGGCGAGAATGCGGGTGCCCTCGGCGAGGATCTCGCTGATGTAACCGTGGCCGCGGTGCGCGGGCACCACCCCGAGGTAGGCGATGATCGGGTGGTAGCCGTTATGCGCGGGGATCACGAAGCCCACGGGCTCCCCGTCGCGCCGCCGCGCGATGCGCCACCACTCCCGCGGGCTCTCGTAGACCATCAGCTCATCTTCGTAGTGCCGGACCGCGGCCTGCTCAGCGGGCATCCGGGCCAGATCAGCCTGGCTATGGGCGTCGAGCGTCCCGGCCAGGACCGCCGTCATCAGGGCGATGAGCTGCCTATGCTCGCCGGGCCCGCCAGCGCGCCCGAACACCAGGCGCTCGCTCGGCTCGGGGACCGGCGTCCCGCGCCGCCACTCCAGCCGCAGCCGCTCGACGAACAGCCGCCCGCTGGTCTGCGCGATCGCCGCCATGCGGTCTTCCACCGCCCGCCGGGAGGCCGGGTGGTCGCGCCAGTCCGGCGGGACGAACCGGCTGTACTCGGGCTGCGGACGGCCAGCGGGAAGGACGTCGGCCGCGGCAGTCACCAGGAGCCGCGCGGCGATGTCCACCCGCCGGGGGCCGCCGGCGTTGTCGTCGACGTCGAGAATGTCGAGGACATCCGGGCTGCCGCCGCCCTGGTGCCTGGCCCACCAGGCGGCACGCGCCACGAGCTGATCGCCGCTCAGCGCCACCCACAGCCAGCCGGGCCGCCGGCGGCCGGATTCGAGGTCAGCGGCCAGTTCCTCGTTGAGGACGTAGGGGAAGCGGCAGAACAGGTCCAGCTCGCCGGCACCGGTGATCGGACGGATGGTCAGGTCATGCTGTGCTGAAGTCAAGGCACTCTCCGAGGGAGACGCGCCCCGTCCGTCCAGGATTCAGAGTCGGCCCGTACCTGGGACGGAGGGAAGCGCAGTAATTAGGGGATTCATCGCCGCCTCCTTTCCTGTGGCCTCGGGCATCCGGCGAAGCCCGCACCGCGAAGGCTATCGCCGGGCTGCGCGGCACGCCAGCCTGGCGTCAGCCCGCCGCCGTCAGCCCGCCGCCGTCAGCCCGGCACCGCTGGCCCGGTAGCGTCAGTCGGTGAACGTGGGGTCGGCCCCTGCGGCTTGCTCACCCGGCCCGTGGGCTCTTCCCAGTCTTCCTGGCGGCCGAGCGCGGTCAAGTCGAGCAGGGTGTAGGTGCTGCCGATGTACTCGGTGCCCCGGGCGAAGGTGGAATAGGTGTGGAAGATCTCGCCGCCCTCGCGGAGGAAGCAGCTGTAACCCGGCATCTCGCTGGAACGCTGACCGTCCAGCAGTTCTGGTTCGGGACGGTAGTTGTACCGCAGCTGCGACCTGGACTCATCCAGCGCGACCTCGAAGTCGTAGTTGAAATCGCTGTCGTAGGACGAATACCAGGCACCGTCCGCCCCGGCCTGCCCCGTAGGCCGTGACCGGTCCCTGCGGCCCGTCGAACACGTACTTCCTCTCGATTCTGACCATGGGCAGCCGCCGCCGCTCGGCGTTGAGGGCCGTCACGCTGCCGGGTGTGCTTCTTCTCCTCGGCAAGCGGCCGCCACCCTGGCCTTATGCCACTGATCACGCGACACAATCGCGGGAAGACTCATCAACGACTTCCTAGCTTCGACAGGACTCCGGATGGCCCCGCTAGGAGATCTGACGAGTGAGCGGCTCCTAAGTAATCGGCTCGCGCGAATATCTCGGCGTGCTGGTCACAGCGACGGCGGAAAGCCGAAGTGGGCGAACAGCTCCGGTATCACGTAGCAGTGCAGGCCGCTGATCCGGTCGCCGTCTGTGTCGATGATCTGGATTGCCCACGGCGAGAACCCGCCGTGGCCGTCGGACCGGTACTGGGCGTAGGCGGCGCCGCCGTTCGCGGCCGTTGGCAGCAGGCGCGAGCCGCGGCATTCGGCGCCGGGCCCGAGCATCCACTGCCTGATGTTGTCGGTGCCGCGCAACCACATCGCCAGCGGAGGCATCGAGTTAACGGCGTCGCTGCGCAGCAGCGAGGTCAGGCGCGACAGGTCGAAGGACTCGAACGCGGCCACGTATTCCTCCAGCAGGCCCTGATCCGGCACGTCCGCGGCGCCCTGAGCCGAGCCCTCTGGCGCCGTTACCTGTCCGGCAGCAGCGTCGCTGGTCCCCTCAGCCGCGGGGAGCGCGCCGCGTGCTCGCTGGAGGGCGCTATTCGCCGAGGCGACGGTGGTGCCGAGCAGTTCGGCGCTCTCGGCGGCCGAGAACTGCAGGACGTCGCGCAAGATCAGCGCGGCGCGCTGGCGCGGCGTCAGCTGCTGGAGCGCGGCGACGAAGGCGAGCCGGACCGTTTCGCGCGTGGCGGCACGCTCAGCCGGATCGCTGGTGTCGGCCATGAACCGGGTGTCTGGGATCGGCAGCACCCAGGTACGTTCGGCCAGCGGTGCCCCGATCTGCGAGCCGTCCGGAACTGACGGCTGCTGCAGGTCCATCGGGACGCAGCGGCGCCCGGAATGACGCAGCATGTCAATGCAGACGTTGGTCGCAATCCGGTACAGCCATGTCCGCAAGGACGAACGGCCCTCGAAGTGCTCGAGCTGCCGCCAGGCGCGCAGCATCGCCTCCTGCACCGCATCTTCGGCGTCGAACGGCGAGCCGAGCATCCGGTAGCAATAGCCGGTCAGCTCGCGAGTCAGCTGGTCGTACTCGCCGCGGTCCAGGCCGGCAAAGCCGGCATCGGCGCGCGCCTGCCCCTCAATAGTCATGAACCGAGCTTAAGCAGCAGGGCCGACACTGGCGGCGAGTTAAGTCACCCGCGGGTGTGGGACAAGTTTGTAGGTGACTGGCGGGTAACCCGGCCTGGCCTCGGTGGTCTGAGTGCGTGCCGTTGTCAGATACCGGGTCAGGCTGCTCCTGTCTGGTTGCGTGGCTGCTGCCAGATCTCTTCCCAGCGGCCGCTGGCTTGCTGGCAGCGCAGGGTGAGGATGCCGGTCGCGCCGGGCTGGGACCAGCGCATGCCGGAGAGTTTCAGGCGCTGCCCGACGATCGCCTTGCATCCTGCCTCAACGTTCCCGGAGCCGGTCGAACATGCCGAGGGAGCGGAAGCGCGCGTACGCCATCCGGTGCGCGTTGTTCTCGAAGTAGCCCAGGGCGGTGTCCAGTGCCGCGGCTTTCACCCCGGTGAGCGGGAACGCGCGGGCGGCGGTCGCGATGGCGCCGATGTCGCCGTTGTCGAGGTCGGTGAGACGCTCGGCGAGCCATTCCGTGCGGTGGTCGCCGAGCATGAACTCCAGCAGCTTTGCCAGCTCGTGCAGGTGCTCGCGGGCGTGGTACAGGTCGACGACGGCGGTGGCTTCGGGCAATTGGCGGGTGGCCAGGTTCCAGATCCAGGCCGCGCCGTCGCCGGGGACGATGAGCTGGCCGACGTGGGCGGCGCCGCGGCGGCGGGCCTCGGCGGCCATCAGCGTCCCGAATGGCGCGGCGGGCGCGAAGGTGGCCAGGTAGCTGGAGGAGTGCGGGTCGCGGACGGGATAGCCGTCGTCATCGGTGGTGGTCTGGGTGAAGCAGCAGCATAGTTTCACCTCGCGGGTATGTGCCTTGCCGTCCTCGCCCTTGCCGTCCCGGCCCTCGGTCTCGGCGGCCACCATGGGCACGCCGGTGCCGTCGATCGCGACGTAGAGGATGTCCGGCAGCGGCGCGGGCGGCAGGGGATGACCGTGCGGGCGGCGATCGCGGCGGCCTGTTCCTCGATCGCCGCGGCTGCCGTGGCGCCGTCGGCCTCGGCGTGGCGGCCCAGGCGCCGGCCGGTCAGCTTGATCCCGGCCAGCTCGCCGGCCAGTCCGGCGCCGGGGGTGAACGGCACCGCGGCGGCGGCCCGGGCGCTCATCTTCGCCAGTCCCGGCGACATCGTCTCGCCGGCCACGCCCAGCTCGGCGTCGCTGGGCGCGAAGCCGTGCCTGCATTCTTTGCAGTGGTACCAGGCCCTGCTGAGGGTGACCGGGCCAAGCACCGTGTCGAAGGTCTTGTCCCGGTAGGACACGAACTCCGCCTGGTGCCCGGTCCCGCAGCCGATCCGGGGGCCCCGGTAGCCGGCGTCGGCGGCCAGCAGGCCTTCCAGCAGGCCACGGCCCAGCCGGGTCAGCCCGGCCCGGATCGCCAGTTCCGCCGCCTCGACGCCCTCCCCGCCGGCCAGCGACGCGGCCACGGCGCCGGCCAGCCGGGCTGCCTCGGCGGCGGCCTCTGCCGCGAGCGCCTCGCAGAGCCCCCTTTTTGCCCCTCGGGGTCAGGGGCCGCGGTGCGGGGCTGCGGTAACGGCGGCCGGGCATCGCAGATCGCCTCGTTCACCTCGGCGATCTGCCCGGTCAGCGACTTGAACCGCTCCCACTCGGCGACCTCCCGCTCTGCTTTCTCCAGCTCCGCGCCGCGCCGCAGGTGCACTGTCACCGTCTTGCCGCCCGCCCACCTCGTCAGGTTGTACTGCGGCCCGTGACCGGGATGACCCGGCCGCGCGCACACACAGTTCGGCTTCCCGCACTTGCGCCGCACCGCGCTCAGCGCGCCCCGGCGGAAATCACCAACCCGGCCGAGGTCGGCATACAGCCGGGCCCGCTCAGCCTCCAGCCCCGCCAGGTCAGGCTCATCCGGCACGTGCGCCTCCTGAGGCATATCTGAGCAAGAACCTAACTCAGGCTAGCCCCGTACGCAGGCACGATCAAGGACACCTACGTTTATGTCCCACACCCGTCACCCGCGGGTGTGGGACAGTTTTGTAGGTAGCAAGATCAGCTTGCCTGTCTGGCGATGTCAGCGCTCGGCGTCTGGTTGTGCGGTTGCTGCCAGATCTCTTCCCAGCGGCCGCTGGCCTGCTGGCATCGCAAGGTGAGGATGCCGGTCGCGCCGGGCTGGGACCGGTGCATGCCGGACAGTTTCAGGCGCTGCCCGACGATCGCCTTGCACCCTGCCTCAACATTCCCGGAGCCGGTCGAACATCCCCGGGGAGCGGAAGTGCTGGTACCGCATCCGGTGCGCGTTGGTCTCGAAGTAGCCCGGGGCCTTGTCCCGCTCGTCGGCCTTGATCCCGGTCAGGGGGAAGGCGCGGGCGGCGGCGGCGATGGCGTCGATGTCCCCGGCGCCGGGTTCCTCGCTGCGCTCGGCGAGCCAGCCGGCGTGCTGGTCGCCGAGCATGAAGGCCAGCAGCCTGCCCAGCTCGTGCAGGTGCTCGCGCGCGTGGTACAGGTCGACGACGGCGGTGGCTTCGGGGAAGTGCCGGGTGGCCAGGTTCCAGATCCAGGGCGCGCCGTCGCCGGGGATGACGAGCTGGCGGACGTGCCCGGCGCCGCGGCGGCGGGCCTCGGCGGCCATCAGCGTCCCGAACGGCGCGGCGGGCGCGAAGGTGGCCAGGTAGCTGGAGGAGCCGGGGTCTCGGACGGGATAGCCGTCGTCATCTGTGGTGGTCTGGGTGAAGCAGCAGCACAGCTTGACCTCGCGGGTGTATGCCTTGCCGTCGGCGCCTTTGCCGGGCCGGCCCTCGGTCTCGGCGGCCACCATCGGCACGCCGGTGCCGTCGATCGCGACGTAGAGGATGTCCGGCAGCTGCGCGGGCGGCAGGGGATGACCGTGCGGGCGGCGATCGCAGCGGCCTGCTGCTCGATCGCGGCGGCGGCCGCGGCACCGTCGGCCTCGGCGTGGCGGCCCAGCCGCCGGCCGGTCAGCGCGATCCCGGCCAGCTCGCCGACCAGGCCGGCGCCGGGGATGAACGGCACCGCGGCGGCGGCCCGGGCGCTCATATTGGCCAGTCCCGGCGACATCGTCGCCCCGGCCACGCCCAGCCCGGCGTCCCGCGGGGCCAGGCCGTGATGGCACCGCGCGCAGTGACACCAGGCCCGGTTCACTGTCACCGGGCCCGGCACCGTGTCAAAGCTCTTGTCCCGGTAGGACACGAACCCGGCCTGGTGGCCGGCCTCGCAGTCCGCCTGCGGGCCCCGGTGACCGGAGTCGGCGGCCAGCAGCCGCTCCGGCAGGCCGCCGCCGAGCTGGGTCAGCCCGGCGCGGATCGCCAGCTCCGCCGCCTCCACGGCGCCGCCGGACGCCAGGGCCGCGGCTACCGCCCCGGCCGGCCGCCCTTTCTCGGCGGCGGCCTCCGCCTGGAGCGCTTCGCAGAGCCCCCCCTTTCCCCCTCTGGCGGAGGGGGCGCGGCGCCGGGCAGCGCCAGCGGCGGCCTGACCTCGCAGATCGCCTCGTCCACCTCCGCGATCTGCCCGGTCAGCGTGGCGAACTCCTGGTAGCGGTCCAGCTCGCCGCGCACCTTCTCCGCCTCCCCGGCCGCCACCTGGCGGCCCCGGGTACCGCTGCCAGCCACGGTGCGGGTCCGCAGGCAGCGGGGCCCGTGCCCGGGGTGATCCGGGTGCGCGCAGGCGCAGTTCGGCTTGCCGCAGCGCCGGTAGTTCTCGCTGATGCTGCCGCGCCGGAAATCGCCGATCGCGGCCAGCCGGGCATACAGCCTGGCCCGCCGGGTCTCCAGCTCGGGCAGCGAGGGCTCGGCCATCGACCGCTCCTGATCTGGTTGTTTGATCCACAACCAGACCACGCCGTGACCAGCCTCTACTCCAAGCACCTACATTCGTGTCTCACACCCGTCACCCGCAGAGTGTCTGGTGCCTCCTTGATCATGTCGGTAGGGTGACCTGCTGTGATCTCAGATACTTCCGGTATGTCCGATAGGCTTCGCAGGCTGATCGAGTCGACCGAGGACCCCCAGCGGATAGCCGACCCGGTCACGAAGCTCCTGGGCTATCTGCGGTCCCGCCTGGCCGCCATCGAAGGTGCCTCCCGCGAAGGCGCCCGGATCAACACTCAGCGCCAGGCGCTGATCGCGGCTCTCGCGCTCGCCGTTCCCCGTCGCTGCCCGAGGTGCTCACCGCGCTCTCCGGCCATGAAGCCGACGTCGAAGCGTGGGTCGAGGCGCTGCCGGAGACGTCAGAGGAATTCGAGGAAGTCAGGCAGAGCGTGGCCGCGATCCAGGCCAATCCGGAATATCAGCAGACCATTCGGCAAGTCGTCAGCGGCATCTCCGCACCGCAGGATCTGGCCCCCCGAATGAGGTCACGGTCGTCGCCGTCATGGCGTCGATATGGGCCGCCCTCTGAGCCCACCGCCCGAGAAAGCCCCCGCGCGTGCCTGCGCCCGGTTGGCCTGAGCCCTGTGCTCCGAGGGCCCGGCGCTATGGCTCACGGGGCAAAGGCTGCCGGGGATCATTAAGGAACCTGATCATCTTGGCCCAGAACTGCTCTGCCGCCAGAGCGTTAGCCTGCGAGCTGCCACCGAGAGGGTTTCCCGAGGACCCGTAGGCGGAAAAGGGGAATAGGGCGGAAACCCCAGGTAGCCGTGCCCGGCAGCAGGAAAGTACAGGTTCGTGTAAGGGGCGCGTTCCCCGGACCTGCGCAGTTCCTGCGCAACCGCCGCGGCCGACGTCGCCGACGGCCACACTACGTCCGCGCCGCCGTCGCCGACCAGCAGCGGGACGCGTATCCTGCCCACCGGGATGATCGCATCCGTGGGCAGGGCCTTACCGCGGAACGTCCAGGCTGCCCCTGGCCCGCCGCCATACGCGGGGTTAATGAGATTGCTGGGCGAGCTGGCGATGACGGCATCGAACAGGCGCGGCTCGTAGGAAGCGATCAGCAGCGCTGCCTCGGCGCCGCGGGAGACTCCGTACCTGTCGATCGGGCGGCCGCGGGCTATAGGCTGGGCGCGGAGCCCAGCGGACGGCGCGGGCGAAATACCCCAGCGGAATGTCACATAGGCACTTCGGCAGGCCGGGCTCCTGGAAGTAACCGAGCGCCAGCGCCGGATAGCCCGTCATCGCGAGCGCCTGGGCGGTGAGGATGTCCTCGCCGCCACCTGAGCCGCCGATAACCATCACGGCCGCGGCACCGGGTCTGGGCCGGGGCAGAAGGAACAGGGTGCTGGCGAAGCCGTCCCGGCGCACAGTCTCGGTGCTGGCCGGAGACAGGATCTTGCGGCGCAGCGTGGCCGCCGCCTGCATCTGACCGCCGCTCAGCACCCGCACGGTGACGCTGTATCCGGGGTTCGGCGCGTAGTACTGGAGCGCCGGGTTGCTGGTGAAGGCGGGGTGGAGTGACCAGAGCAGCCCCGCGACGTCGGCGACGTGATAACTGCCCGAGACCGGCCGCGTGGTGGCCAGGTTCAGGTTCCGGCCTTGGTGGCCCTGAACGTCGCACCGGACTCCCACAGGCGGCCTTCGTAGTCGCGCGTGCGGGCCTGCACGGTGACGACTCCCGTGGGGGCAGTCCCCGCACGGCGAAGTGCACCAGGGCGATGAAGGCCGCGGCGGCCGGTCCGGCGGTCAGCCGCATGTGCGACGCGGGCGCTGATCCGCTGCTGCACCCCGTGCCCAGCAGTGCCAGCACGGCGGCCAGCACACTGGCGCGCCACCGCAGCCCACGCCCTGGGGGGCGCCCTCCGCACTGAGGACGCCAGCTTCCCGGCCATGAGCGCTGACTACCCCGCGTACCGAGCCCGAACGTCTCCGTCGTGACGCGTGGCCCGGCAACCGTATTTGCCAGCGAGCCGGTCAGGGATGCGCGCAAACATTGCTAGACGCACAACCGGGCCGCCCCTGGCTGGGACGGCCCGGTTGCCGAGCATCTCGGGATGTGGGCTTAACTTCCGACGTTCAGTGTCTCGGTGTCCGAGGATGGCGTGGTGTAAAGGTCCCCGCCATAAGCGGCCCCGATCTGCACTGTCCCCGGTGCCGTGGGCGTATACGAGCACGTCGCGACATTGGCGTTGGTCATCGAGTCGAACTTCACTGGGACGCCCGTGCAGTTCTTAATGGCAGCGCCGCCGGCCGTGAATGTCACCAGATCCGGACCTCCCGCGCCCTTGGAAAGGTCGCCGTGGCCTTCGTCGACTACGGCCGCCGACAGCGTGTCCGCCTCATTGACGGTGGCCGCCGCCGGGTTGAACGTAAGGGCCGTGGTGGTGATGTCGGGGGTGATCAGCTTGTGCTCGTCGCCCGCGGGCGTTGCCGACGCGGCATGCGTCGCGTCACCCGAATACGTGGCCTGGTACAGGATGAATCCCCAGGTACCGACGGGGGGATCGACCTGGCAGGACCCGGCACCCGCGGTGAGCGTCGCCGTACAGGTCAGGTTGGCCGCCGGATTGGCGCCCAGGTTGGTCGGCTCGAGCTTCACCGTTCCCGTCGCGGCCGGGCCGGAGGCCGAGGTCACCGTGACCTCAATGGTGTACGGGGTACCGGCAGGCTCAGTGGCGACCGGGTCAGGGGCGGTGATGTTGGTGGTCGTCGCGATCAGGCCAGTCTTGACGGCGGCCGTTCCCGAAGATCCGCCGTGGGCACCGTCACCGGAGTAGGTGCCGATCACGGAGGTGGGGGCGCCCGTGTCCGGCCAAGTGTAAGAGCACTGTGCCGCGCCTGCCGCAAGCTTGCCGGTGCACAGCACGGCCTTGCTCGCGCTTGAGAACGTCACGGTGCCGGCCGGTGCCCCGGCGCCCGTCGAAGCGACAGTGGCCGACAGGGTCACGTTCGCGCCCGCGGTGGGCTCGGCCGGGGTGACCTTCAGGGTCGTCGTGGTGGTGTACCGTTCGACGGTCACCGCGTACTTTCCCGAGGATTTGGCGTGTGTGGAATCGCCGGAGTATGTGCCCTTGACCGAATAAGTGCCGGCCGTGCCGAACTTAACGGAACAGTGCGTCGATCTGTGTGACAGGCGCCCGACGCACAGCTTCTTGCCCCCCGCCGTGAAGCTCACCGTGCCCTTCGGCGTCTTGCCCGACGACTTCACGGTCGCGGACAGGCTCACACTCGCGTCGGCGTAGGCCGTCGCAGGCGTGGCCGACACCGCAATCTTCGACGAGTGCTTCTTGGCCGCCCGGTGCGCAGCCTGCGCTGCCGAATGACGGGCCGACGGCGCGGCATGCGCCACCGGCGCGGCCGACGCCGGAATTGCCCACAGGGCGCAGGTCGCAGTGGCCAATGCCGTCACCGACATCACCCGGACGGCGCCGCTGCCGAGGCGAAGACCGGGCAGGCGGCCGGTCGTCGCTGGGTCCGGGTTCCTGGCCGCCCCCGGCGACCGGTTGACTCTCATCCAGTTTCCTCCTGTTTCCCACCTAATGGGGCATTTACTCCACGGGCGGCCGTCGGGACGATGTATCCCAGGGGCCGCGTTGGTGAATAGGACGTGACAGAAGGCGCTCTGGATTACCTTCGTGAGCAGAACCAATCATTCCGGCTGATGCAATCGCACGTTAGTGACCGATTTATCTAGATAATTGGCCAGCCCCGATCCTGCGAGGACCTAATCGCCGGCCGCCAGGTCCGGATGACCGGCGCGGGTGACCCGGCAGTACCGTTCATGCGCGGGTCGGCTCATGCCTCAGTCGCTGCCGGCCTGTGCTTCCCGCCAGCCCCGGCGGCCGCACGCCAGGGGGCCGGCATATCCGGGGCCGGGCGGCCAGGCGCGACCGCGTCGCCCCGCGGTTATCCTGACCATAGGGGCGACGGCGGGAGGTTCGATGGCGGCGGGGCCGGGATACGGGATGGAGCGACCGGACTACGGCCACATGCGATCGTCACAGGCCGACCGGGAGCGCGCCGTCGACGTCCTCAAAGCCGCGTTCGCCGAGGGGCGCCTGACCCAGGAGGAGTACACCGAGCGGGTCGGGCAGGTCTACGCCTCCCGCACTTACGCCGAGCTCGCGGCACTCACGGCGGACCTGCCGACCGGGCCGCTGGGCACCCTCGTGCCTGCGCCCCCCCCGCACCCGTCGATGCCCGGCTGGCCGCCACCGCCGCGCCTGCCTGGTCCGCCGCGCGCCCGGCGGAGCGTGCCGATCGTTCCCGTGCTGATGTTCGCGTGGCTCGCGGCCGCCATGGCCGGAAGCGGGGCGGCGGTCGCCATCCTGCCCCTGGCCGTGGTCGCCGTCGTAGTGCTCAGCCTGCTCCGCTCGCGCTAGCGCCGCCGGCCGCAGCCGGCCTCCCGCCGGGCGGCCCAGGCCCTCTTAGAATGACCGCTATGAGGATGCCCCGATGAGCCCCCAGATCGCCACCGCGGACCGCGTCGGGCGAGGCGAGCTACTCGATTTCATTCGCAACAGGCATCACGTCGTGCTGGTCACGACCAGGCGGGACGGCACGATGCAGCTCTCCCCGGTCACCGCCGGTCTCGACAGTGACGGCCGCATCGTGGTGGCCACCTACCCCGAGCGCGCCAAGACCCGTAACGCCCGCCGCCACCCGGATGTCGACGTGCTGGTGCTGTCCGACGACTGGAACGGGCCCTGGGTCCAGGTCAGCGGGGCGGCGGAAGTTCTCGACCTGCCCGAGGCCCTGGAGCCGCTCGTTGACTACTTCCGGGCGATCGCAGGGGAGCACGACGACTGGGACGAGTACCGTGCCGCGATGCAGCGACAGGGCAAGTCGCTCATCCGGGTGACGATCGACCGGTGGGGGCCCATTGCCACCGGCGGCTTCCCCCCGCGCCTGGCCTAGCCTCCGCGCCCGTCATCTGCCGCGCGGCCGGCCGTCTAGCGATCACCGCCCCGTCGTCATCCCGCCACCGCGGCGACGGCGTAGAAGGGGCTGTCGGCCCGGTAGGAGTCGGCCCGGATGTCGAGGCCGACCAGGCGCATCGCTTCGGTGAGCTGCTCGTGCCGGAACGGCGTGAAGTCGAGCACGTGCCGGCGGTGGCTGATCCGGCCCGAGCGGGTCTCCTCGAACAGGAGCACTATCTCAGCCCGGCAGGGCTCGGCGAGGTCGGCGGGGATCGTCCAGACGTACAGCGAATGGCAGCGGATACCGTCTCGTTCAACCACCCGCCGGGCGGGGACGATCCGGCGCCGCTGCTGATACAGCAGCTCCCAGTTCCGCGAATCCACGACTACGGTGCCGCCCTCAGCCAGCATCTGCCGCATGCTCCGCAGGGCGAGGACGAGGCCGGCGCTGCTTCCCGCGTGGACGAGGGAGTTACCCAGGCAGACGGCCAGGTCGAAGATACCCGGCACCCGCCGGGGAAGCTCGTGCCATTGCGCCTGGCAGACATTCAGCGGCACGCCGTAGCGCGCGGACCGGCGGCGAGTCTCCACGACCATGCCGGGATTGGAGTCAGCGGCCGTGACGGCGAAGCCTTTGCCGGCCAGCGCGATCGCGTCCGCGCCGATGCCGCACGAGCAGTCGAGCACGGCAGCTCCCGGCCGCAGCGAGCCGAGCGCAGCGGCCAGCAGCGGCTGATTACCCGGCGAGGTAGCGCCGAATTCCGCCTGGCCGCCGACGACCTCGTCGGCGAACAGCCACGCGTAATCGGCGGCCAGGTCGTCGTAGGCGTCCGCCACGCCCACAGTGTCTCAGCCGTGTAGTGTCTCAGCCCCGCGCGGGCTGCCCGGCCAGTTCTGTCGCCAGCGCGGCGCCCCATGCCTGGGCCCGGTCTTCCTCGCCCTGGTCGAGGTGATTTTCCCTGGTCACCAGGAAGCTCTCCGGCGGCGCGACAAGCCCGAAGCCGTGATGGCGGAGCTCTCGCGCGATGCTTTTCGACGCCCGTCCGGTCAGCGCCGCCGCGCCGTGGAACCGGGTATCGAAAGCAGCCGCCTTGGGCCGGGCCTGCCCGCTTGTCTGGGCCGCCGCGACCGTGGCGAGCCACTCGCGCAGGCCGTTGCCGAGCGCGTCGGGCTCGAGTGCCAGCCCGCTGTCCGGCTTCTGCGCGGCTTCGGCCGCGCCCTTGCGGGTGCTCGCCCGGCTCATGCCGTGGACGTGCGTCGGGCCGCCGACCACGACGAGGTCAGCGTCGTCCGTCGTGTGCGGCCCGGCCCCGGATACCGGCACCACCTCGACGTCCATCCCGGCGCCGGACACCAGGCCCGCCGCGATAGCCTCGGCAACCAGGTGAGTGTTCCCGTACATGGATTCGAAGACGATCACGGCTCGCATGGCGGCCTCCCTTAACTGACTACTCCCGCTGCCTACTTCGACGTTGCCGCCGAGGCTCGCCGCCGGGCAGGGGCCAATGTCGCCGTCTGACAGGGCCGAATGTCCCTAGCGCGGACCGCGCAGCGTGTGCAATGCACTGACCGCGCCCGGCAGCGGTCGAGCAGTTGCTGCGGAAGCTCCGCGAGTAGCATCGAGACCGTGCGACAGGTGGCACGGCCTGTTCCCTAGGGGTTGGAGGCACGATCGATGACTGATGAGTTCCCGGATCTGCCAGACGAGCGGTTCCATCGTGACCGCCGTGAGCACGGCGGCGCGCCTGAGCACCTGGACGACGACCGTCTCGCCCGCCTGACCGAGGAGGAGCGCGTCGAGGCGGGACTCGATCCCTTCGATCCCGATGAGGTGCCGCCGGCGACCGACGCGCCCGTTCCTACCGAACTCACCGAGACCGAGCAGTACCAGGAGGAACGGGCCGAGATCAGGCGCGAGGAAGACGAGGGCGAGCTCGGGCCCGCCGCCGAGCGCAATCCGTTCCCGCCCACGCACTACGACCGGTAACGACCGCCCGCAGCGTCAGGAGTCCGAATGTCAGTCACGCCGGAGCCAGTGCACCTCAGCAACCATCACCGCAACACGCTGCGCGAGCTTTTCCAGCACCCGGTGAGCCACAACATCGAGTGGCGATCCGTGGTCTCGCTGCTCGAAGCGCTCGGCTCGGTGCAGGAGCACTCCGAGGGCAAGATCGCGGTGACGCTCGGCGCCGACATCGAGTTCTTCGACCCGCCCGTGCACAAGGATCTCGACACCCAGACCGTCCTCGACCTGCGCCGGATGCTCGCTAATGCCGGCTTCACGCCCGAGGGCGGGTTCGTCCAGCCCGATTAGGTCACCCGCAGGCTGAGCCGCTGCGTTCCCGGCGGCCGCGCCTCCAAGCCCCGCAGGACAACACGAGCCTGCCGGCGCAATGTGCGCGCCGGCAGGCTCGTGCCCGTTAACCGGCTCAGCTGGCCGGGTGCTTCAGCTCGACGGTGACACTGCGAGCCGATGGCGCCAGGGTGACGGTTCCGCTCTGCTCACTGACCGTGCCGGCGCTGGCGTGCGCGATGTTGGCGACGAACGCCGGCAGCTGGAACAGCACGGGCCCGGCCGGACGCTGGCCGGTCAGGGTCAGCGTGACGGCGCGGCCGCTGGTCCGGATGGTCAGTCCGAGGTGATGGCCGTCCGTGGTCGGGAAGTGCGCGAGCTGGATGACCTGGCCGCTGCCCACCCAGCTGCCCGGCACGCCGCGGCCGACGACGAGGCTGCCGTCGCTGCGCTGGGCGGCCAGCGAGTCGAGCAGCACCATGTTGGCGTTCGCCATGCCCCAGGCGTGCGGGGACGAGCCGTTGCCGGCTTCGGGGTGCGTGCCGGCCCACGGTGATCCGGTGTTGGGGAACTCCTGGCTCTCCCACCACGAGTACGGACCGCTCTGCCCGTTGCTGATCATGAACTGGTAGCTGAGGATGCCCTGATCCCGGTGCGCGGAGCTGGCCAGCGCCCATTCGCCGTAGCCGGCGTTGTAGGCGGTGCTGTAGTACTGCGTCGGGTAGCCGCCGAAGGTGTTCGGCGGGAGCTTCCCGGCCAGCCGGGCGAAGCCGTAGTTGTACGTGGCGTCGATCAGGCTGAGGCCAGGACCGCTGAGCGGCGCGCCGAACAGGTAGCCGTCCCAGGCCCAGCGGCCGAACAGGAACGGCGCGGCCCAGTTGGCGTCCTCGGCGTTCGCGCACCGGTTGTCGGTGTTCGGCTCGGTCATCGAGCACGGCAGGTAGTTCAGTTGGTTCGCCGAGATCGTCGCGTCGAGCGTCTTGCTGGTCGCGCTCAGCAGGCTGGCGTACTGCGCCGCCGCCCACTTGGCCTGCGCGGTGCTGCCTACCTTCTGCGCCAGCCACTGGTAGGTGGCCAGGCCCGTGAGCGCCTCGTAGTTGTCGATCGTCCAGTAGCCGTTGGCGTCGATGTCGTTGGTCTTCTCCATGATCCCGCCGGGCCCGGTGCGGTCGGCGGCGATCAGGTGGGCGGTGTCCTCGATGCTCGGTTCGGTCTTGCCGGCCGGCCCCTCGGTGGCGAAGTTGGCCTTCACGAAGCTGAGGTCGCCGGTCTTGAGCAGGTAGATGGCCCACACCCACGGGTAGGTCCATACCCCGTCGTCGTATTGCGTCTGGGTGCCGATGACGTAGCGGGCCCGGTCCAGCAGCCCGTGCGCGCCGGTGGTGTAGCCCTGGGTGAACAGGTTGGCCAGGATCCCGATGACGTCGTGGCTGAATTCCTTGTCGTAGCCGTTGGCGCCCGTCTTCAGCTCATTGCCCGAGCGGATGATCTGGGTGTAGATGAAACCGGTCCGGTAGGCGTCGGCCAGGCTCTGGTCGGGCAGCCGGACGATCTGGGCGATGCCCGCCAGCTGGCTGTTCCAGTACGCGCGCATGTGCGCGAAGTGCTGGCCGAAGCCGCCCGCGGCGGCCAGGGCACTAGCGGACGGCAGCGGGTAGCTGCCGCCGAAGCGGTTAGCGGCCACCGCGTAGTCGTGATCGACCACGCCATGCGCCGGCACGGTGGCGGGAGCGGAGTTCAGCGCCACCAGGCCCGCTGATGCCTCCGGGCTGACCGAGATCGCCTGGTCGGTGGGGTTGGCCACCTGCACCCGGCTGTAGATCACCACGAACGCGTGGCCGCCGATCGTGACCTGGTCGCCGAAATTGGTGATCGAGACGCGGGCGCCGTCGCGGTGGAACGTGGTCACCAGCGCGGGCAGGTAGCCGTCCGCGTTCTTCCAGGTCGTCCTGGTGTCGTTATAGACGCCGTAACCATAGGTCGTGCCGGTGA
The DNA here is from genome assembly GCA_052146815.1 of Streptosporangiaceae bacterium. Classification (GTDB taxonomy): domain Bacteria; phylum Actinomycetota; class Actinomycetes; order Streptosporangiales; family Streptosporangiaceae; genus DATJZH01. The sequence goes on from JBKQMG010000059.1 coordinate 31,246, forward strand.
CCGCGGCCGTGCTGGCGCTGCCCGGACCGGCGTCGGCCGGGCTGGTGTCGACGAAGAAGCTGCCGCCCAGGCACGCCACGACGGCCTGGCTGTTCCCGGTCCAGCCGAGGACGCTGGCGTCGCCGAACGTGCCATAGATCGTCTGGCTGCCCGCCGGCCCGTTGGGCGCGCAGCTGTTGGGCGCCGCCGCGGCGATCGCGCTCGCCGCCCCGCCGGCAGCGGCCGCGCCGGCCGTCATCGCGGTCCCGGCGAGCGCAAGCGCTGCGGCGGCGACCGCCGCCGCCGCCGGCCGGGCCGGCCGCCAGGAGAAGGGAGCTCTGCCGGTCATTTCATGCCATCCTCCACGGCAACCCGGGGGCTTGTTTGACGGCGCCAACCACCCGGTTCTGGGAGAGTCTAAACAGAAATGTCAATATCTGCAGAATAAATTGGCCGCACCGCTCCGTCCCGCCCCGCTGTTGGCGGGTGCGGGGGCGAGCTGACGGGCGGGTGGAACAGTCCCGGCCGCCACCCACGGGAATGCGGGCCCGCGAGGACACAGGCTCCCGTGGTGCGAAGGCTCCCGGCGCGCGCAGAGCGGCCAGCGGGCAGATCGTGATCTGCGCGCCGGCCGCTCTGATGGTCGGGCGGTCCGCGGGGACTTCGGGCTGTCGTCGGCGCCCCGGGAGCGGACTCAGTCGTCGGGCCAGGTTCCGGTCAGTCGTCGGGCCAGGTTCCGGTCAGCTTCCGGGCGCTTTCCGCGCGGTCCAGCGCCGCCTTCACCACGGCGAAGACGGCTCCCTGGAACGCCGCCGCGATCAGCACCGTCCGCCAGCCGTAGCTTTGGTCGGTAGCTTTCGGCGCCTCGTCCTCGCCGGCGGCGAGCTTCCAGCCGCGCTTGACGATGGCACCCGCGAGGCTGCCGCCCAGCATGCTGAGGCCGAGGCTCACCGCCTTGAACGCAAGCTTCTTCATCGCCGCATCCACCGGTAGATCAGGACGCCGACGAGCAGCGCCGAGCCGGCCGCCACCGCGAACGGAACCGGGTTCTCCGAGATCTTGCCGGCCGCCTTCTTCGCCGTCTGCTGCATGGGCTCGGGGGCCGCGCTGAACACGGCCGTGCCCGCCTGAGCGGCCCGGCTGGATACCTGATCCCGGACACCGCTGGCGACGGGCGCGCTGGCACCGGCGATCTTCTGCCGTGCGTCGGCCGTCGTGTCGGCGAGCCCGCTGCGCGCCTGGTCGGCATGGCTGGTGACCTGGTCCCGGACGTCCTGAGCCTTGTCCTTCAGGCGCCCGGACACTTCCGCCACCTTTTCCTGGGCCCGCGCTTTCATGTCCGCCTTCGCCGCAAGCGCCTCGACGGTCTCCCCGAGCTGTTCGCGGGTCCGGGCGATATCGTCCACGACAGCCTGCTCGTCATTCGGCGGGGCGCTGTGCGCGACGGCGCCGGCCGATTCCTCCGCGGTCATCGGTGTGCCCTTTCCTTGATTTCCTCGACATCGGCCTTGACGCTCTGCACCGTCTCCTCCGGCATCGCCGGGGTGGCCTTCTTGAGCTGACTGCGCCCTGCCAGCGCGCCGATCCCGGCCACGCCGAGCAGCACCACACCGACAATCAGGGCGGCCAGCCACACCGGCACCGCCGTCGCGATACCGGCGATCGCCGCGGCCAGCAGGCAGCCGACCGCATACAGGGCAATAACGCCGCTGCCGCCGAATATCCCTATTCCGCGGCCCGCCCGCGCGCCCTTGCGGGTCATCTCGATCTCGGCCAGCTTCAGCTCATCACGAATCAGCCGGGAGACCTGCTCGGTCATCTGCTTGACGAGATCTCCGGTCGGCGCCGCCGGCGTCCGGGCGGAGTTCGGCGCGCCGTTCACGTCTGCCATCACATGCGTCCTTCCCTCAGCGCGCTTCAGCGCTCGACCTGGCTACCCGGATGTGCCGAGCGCTAACAAGCGGTGGCAGGGGAAGATCGTTTAGCGTCAGTCGCCGTTAGGGGCGAGCTGATCGCTGGCGAGCGCGCGGCCGGCCTGATCGGCCAGGGTCACCGCGACCAGGCGCGCTTGCAGCGACGGCCGGGAGCCCGGCTGCGCCGTCAGCATGAACCGGCCGTAATACTGCCCGTGGCCGAAGGTCCGCAGCTCGATCTCCTCGTCCGGCAGCCCCCACCGCTCGACGTCCCAGTGATGGCGGCCGAACGTGACCGTCCCGTCCGGCTCGAGCCGCGGGGGATGGCCCAGCAGGGTGCCGTACTCGAACCGGCATTGCCGCAGGCCGAGCAGGCCGGGAAGCTGGTCCCGCACGTGATCAACGACGGCATGCGCGGACCGGGCGGACCGGGCCAGCTCGGCGGTCTCATGAATCTGGGCGAGATACCGGCCATCGGTGATCGCGATCACCTGGAGCCGCCGGGCGCGGGCGGCCAGCTGCGAGACCGCCAGGCCTACCAGCAGCAGCAGCACGGCGGTGGTGATATCGGCCGACCTGCTGATCGTGAACCGCTCATAGGGATGGGTGTAGAAGAAGTCGAACCACACGGCTGCCCCGACCGCCGCGAGTGCCCCCGCCACCCGGTTCCCGATGGCCGCGACCGCGACGACCACGACGACCAGCACGAGCGCGACGTTCGTATTCGACCAGCTGGCGCGCAGCGGCAGCAGAACGGCCGCGGCCGCGATCGGCGCCAGCAAGGCCGCGGCGATCGCGCTTCGGTCCCGGTTCAGGTAGCGGGTCATGTTCGCCACCCCAGCTTTCTTCCTGCCGGTTTCTTTCTACCGGCTGTCGGCCTCGCGCGCCACGGGCGAAGGACCCGCCAGGGGCGCCGAAAGCCACGTCTGTCAGTCGGCGGCGCCCACTCCCGGCGGCGTGATGCCCTGCGGGAAGCGGAACAGCTGATGCGGGTCGTACCGGCCCTTGATCCGGGCCAGCCGCGCGTAGTTGGACCCGTAGTAGGCCTGCCGCCAGTTCGTCAGGTCCGGGTCGACGTAGTTCTGGTACGCCTGCCCGTTCGCGTGCGGATGCACGGCCGCGTAGTACGACCGCAGCCACGCGTGCTGGTTGGCCACCCCCCGGCTGGAGCCGGGGTAGTTCCATGAGGTCGAGTACTGGGCGCCGAACAGGGCATCGCGGTGGACGAACGCCGTCGCGTTCGGGTGCACCCGGTTGACGGCGCCGCCGAGGGCGTCGAACGCGATGGCGCCCCCGCCGCCGGACGCTCCGCGGACGCCGCGCAGTCGCTCGATCCCGGAAAGCAGGGTGCGGATGCCCGACGCGGACAATTTTCTCGAGAAGAAATCGGATTTAGCGTAGGACGGCACTCGCGGCAGCCGTCCGGCCGGGCCCGTACGGCATTCGGGCACCGAATACTGCGCGCACCCGGCTTCCACGAGCATGGCGTCCAGGTAGGACTCGTTTTTCAGGAAGGACGAGCTCGGGCCCGATCCCACCCGGGCGTAGAGCTCCTGCAGCAGCCGCGCGGCGCCGTGCACGCTGCCGACGTAAGTGCCGCCGACCTGGACCACCGGTCCTCCGGTGCCCGCCGGGGCGGACAGATGCAGGTTCGACCACAGCGCGTCCGGCGCGTGCGGGGCCCAGGACTGCCAGGCGTTGACCACCCGCCCGGCCTGCGACCACGGCCAGGACAGGAAGAACAGCACGAGCTGGCGGAGGTGATGCGTGCGGAAGGTGAATGCGGTCGCCACCCCGAAGTTGCCGCCGCCGCCGCCCCGGCAGGCCCAGAGCAGGTCGCTGTGAAGGCTGGAGCTGCAGTTGAGCACGCTGCCGTCGGCCGTGACCATCTGCACGCCCTCGAGCGCGTCGCTGGTCAGGCCGTACTGCCGCGCCACCACGCCGATGCCGCCGCCGAGCGCGAGCCCGGCGATGCCGACGGTCGGGCACGAGCCGCCGGGGACGGCCAGGCCCCTGGCCGCCAGGTGGTTGTAGAAGTCGATCAGCGCCAGGCCGGCGCCCACCCGGACGGTGCCGTTCCCCACGCCGAACGAGCTCATCCGCGAGACGTCCACCACCAGGCCGCCGGTGACGCTCGACCACCCCGCGTAGCTGTGGCCGCCCGACCGCGCCCGCACCGCCAGCTTGAACCTGGTGGCGAAGCTCAGGCACGCGGCCACATCGTTAGGCCTGCCGCAGTAGGCGATGCCGGCCGGCTCCAGCCGGTCGAAGCGCGGGTCGAAGAGCTGCTTGGCCTGCCGGTAGTCACGCTGGCCGGGCCGGACGAGATCATGAGTCGACAGGGAAGCGCGCAGCGCCGCCCAGTCGGCGTTCGAGGGACCGGAGCGGTCGCTGGACAGCCAGACGGCCCGCTGCGTCCTCGCGCCGGCCCGTGCGTGCTCGGCGGCCTGATGCTCGCCGGTCAGCGAGCGCGGCAGCAAGGCGCCCGCCCCGATGACCGCGCCGGCCCCGAGCAGGAACCGGCGCCGGTCCGCGGCCGGGGCTACCGGGCCGCCCGGATCGCTGGACCGATCACTGGCGGCGGACCGCTCGCTGGCCGGCTGCTCGCCGGCGGACTGAGTATCACCGATCATGTGCTTCGCCCCTCCCGCACGCCGCCGTTCCCGCACGTCACAGTGTCACGGCGGGCTGGGGGCAGGCCCGCATTTTCTCATCATAGACACGCCGCCTCCGGCTGGCGATCTCTTCGCGGCGCCATGAGCGCGGCTGAGATCGCGCCGGCGGCCGGGGCAGACGCGGCTCAGGGCCAGGGCGGCAGGTAGACGTCGAGGAAATCGTTGCGGAACTTGCCGGCCGGGTCGTAGCGGCGCATCAGCTGACGGAAATCGCCGGCGCGCGGATACCGCCCGCGCACCGCCCCGCCGCTCATGCCGAACATCTTGCCCCAGTGCGGCCGCGCGCCGAGCGGTGCGAGCGCCTCCTCCACTGCTGCGACGGCCGGAGCGACCGCCGCCTCGTCCTTTATCCAGGTGAAATGGAACGCGGCGCAGTCCTGCTCGTAGGCGGGACTCAGCCACAGATCGTCGCGGGCGACCGTGCGGAACTCCGAGATCTGCACCACCGGCGCGAGCAGGGCGGCGAGCGCCTCGAGAGCGCTGAGCGCGTCGCGCGCGGCTGAGCGGGGCACCAGGTACTCCGTCTGCAGCTCCTCACCCGCGCTCGGGGTGAAGTCCAGCCGGAAATGCGGCAGCCGCTGATGCCAGGGGCCGGCCACCCCGAGCTGGTCGGTGCAGTTTCCGGCGGGCATGCCGGGCACCGGGTGCCGCGGGCCGTCGGCCGGCGTGCCGCCCATCCAGACGGGCGGCACCTCATCCGACCCGAGGGTGCCAGGAAGCCGCGGGTCGTCCGCGCGGCGCTTGAGCCAGGCCTGCTGGATGACCGGCTCGCGCCAGGTGGTGAACAGGCTGACGCTGTAGGCGGCGGAGACGATCTCGTCGAAATGCGCGGCCAGCTGGTCGAAGCCAATCCCCTCGTACACCTGCTGGCGCACGTCGAAGGAGGGGACGGTGTCCAGCGTGAGCCGGGTGACGACGCCGAGGGCGCCGAGCGCGACCACTGCCGCCGGGAAACCGTCGTCGCCCCTGGCCAGGGTGATCAGGTCGCCGTCGGCGCCGACCATCTGCAGCGCGCGGACGGCCGTGGCCAGGCAGCCGTTGCCGACTCCCGATCCGTGCGTTCCCGTCGCGCAGGCGCCCGCGACCGAGATATGCGGCAGCGACCCCAGGTTCGCCAGAGCCCGGCCCTCGGCCTGCAGGGGCCCCGCGACCTCGCCGTACCGCAGGCCCGCGCTCACCGTCACCGTGCCGGCCGCGGCGTCGACGTCGATGAGCGGCGGCAGCCCGGCCACCGAGATCAGGTCGCCTGTGGTGTCGGCGACCGGGCTGAACGAGTGCCCGGTGCCGAGCGCGCGTATCCGGCCGCTGCGCGCGACCGCGAGCTGCAGCTGCGAGACCGATGCCGGACGGTGCAGGTGGCTGGCCCGGAAGCTGACATTTCCTGCCCAGTTCGTCATCGTCGCGGTCATCAGGCTCCCGTCCTCAGCGGCCTGCCGTCCTCGGCCGCGCGCTCTGCCGTCCTCGGCCGGCCCATGCAGTCCTCGGCTGCTCTGTGAGCTTATGCCCGGTGAGCCCGTGCCCTGCCTCGCGGCGAAAGGGTCAGTTAATGAGCGTACATTTCTGGGCTTCACGCAATTGCCGGGCATTAGCCAGCCGAGTATTTAGCCCTTTCGCTGGCATCTCGCGAATGGTAGTCTTATCCTTGTTCTTGCAATTGCAGTTTCGGGGGAATTTAGTTCAGCATGCGCATGTCGCAATGAGTGCCCTGCATTCATCGCAGGGCGGTACGTAGCGTCCAAGTCCGTGCGCACCGGGCGAAAGCCAGCGGGGGTTAGGTCAGATGTTCAGGGGATTTGAGTGAGTAGAACTCCCGGCCATGCAGGCCGTCTTTCACGGTGGGAGCGTCTCACCTTCGGGGTGGTGTTCACGCTGATGGCCGGTTTCGTGGCCGTGGTGACGATCTCCGCCGTGCAGGCGCACCAGCACCGCGGCACCGCCGACGTCTCCGGCATGGCGCGCAGCCAGGTCGGCGGGGCTTCCGGTAGTTCCGGCGCCACTGCGGGCACCGCTGCCGCGGCGGCCACTGGTACAACCGGCGGTAGCGCGGCGGCCGGCGGCAGCGCGGCCAGCCGCCCGGCCGTCAGCCAGGGCGGCAGCAGCACGGACTCCAGCGGGGTCTACCCGGACAGCCCTCGCCGGCTGCTCGACATCAACCTCGAGCCCGTCCTCGCGCGCCAGAGCGGGCAGGTCGCCGTCGGCGTCGTCAACCTCACGACCGGCGCCAGGGCTGCTTACGCCGGCCGGCGGAGCTTCCCGACGGCCGGCATCGCCAGAGCCGGCATCCTGGCGGCGCTGCTGCTGCGGCATCAGCAGGCGGCGCAGCCGCTTCCCGCGCGCGAGCGCGTCCTGGCGCAGCAGATGATCGAGGACGGCGCGAACGGGGCGGCGGCGGCGCTGTGGCGCGACGCGGGCGGCGCGGCCGGAGCGCGGCCCGCCGCCGCCCGGCTGCACCTGCGGCACACCGTCTTCGGCGCCCGGGCTTACCGGGGCGTGACCCGGACGACCGTTGATGATCAGCTCCGGCTGCTGGCAGATCTCAGCGTGGCGAGGTCACCGCTGTCGGCGGCCTCCCGGTCCTTTGCGCTGAGCCTGCTGCGGCACGTGAGTTCCGGGCAGGCCTGGGGCGTCCCGGAGACCGCGACGGCGGGCACCGCGTCGGCAGTCACGGACGGCTGGCTGGTGACCGGCCACGGCCGGCGGTGGGTGACCGACAGCATCGGCGTGGTTCAGCACGGGGGCCAGGTCCTGCTGGTCGCCGTGCTCGGCCAGGGCCAGCCGTCGCGGACAGCCGGGATCGCGCAGGACGAGGCAGCCGCGACGGCCGCGGTAGCGGCGCTGTCCCCGGCGCGATAGCAAACGGAGTTTCGGGCCACCGGAAAGAGCGGTACTAAAGCGGGGGCTGCGTATTCCGGGGTAAAAGCGCTGGATTATCCGGCGTCCAGTCGGCTAACCTGACGAGCCCCAGCTGACGGCGGAACAGGGCCGCGGCCATCCGCCAGACAGCAGCGCGGCGTGCTGCCTTTGCGCCAGACCGGAGTGGGCAGTTGCTCCTGACCATCGCGACGACGCACCGGCCGGCGACGGATCTGGGGTTCCTGCTGCATAAGAACCCCGCCCGGCAGCATGTGACGGAGCTGAGCTTCGGCACGGCCCGCGTGGTCTTTCCCGAGGCCTCCGACGATCGGTGCACGGCAGCGCTGCTGCTCGATATCGACCCGGTGGGCCTGATCAGGGGCGGCGGCCGCGGCGGCGCGGAGCGGTTCGCGCTGGCGCAGTACGTCAACGACCGTCCCTATGCGGCGTCGTCGTTCCTGTCCGTCGCGCTCGGCAAGGTCTTCTCGACCGCGCTCGGCGGCCGCAGCCGGGAACGGCAGGAGCTGGCGGACCAGGCCATCGAGGTGCAGGCCGGTCTGCCGGTCGTGCCCTGCCGGGGCGGCGAGGAGCTGCTCCGGCGCCTTTTCGAGCCGCTCGGCTACCAGGTGCGGGCCCAGCCGGTCCCGCTGGACGGCCAGTTTCCCGAGTGGGGTCGCAGCCCCTACCTGTCGGTCGTGCTGACGGCGACAGCGCGGCTGCGTGACGTGCTGGAGCACCTGTACGTCCTGTTGCCGGTGCTGGACGACGACAAGCACTACTGGGCGGGGTCCGACGAGGTGGACAAGCTGCTGCGGCGCGGCGGGACGTGGCTGGCGGCCCACCCTGAGCACGAACTGATCGCCCGGCGGTATCTGCGCCATGACCGCCAGCTGACCAGGGATGCGCTGGCCAGGCTGCTGTCCGACGAGGCCGCCGACCCCGACCGCAGCGACGCCGAGAGCGACGCGCGGGAAGAAGCCGCGGAACAGGCGCTCGGGCTGCATGACCAGCGGCTCGCCGCGGTCGTCGCCGTGATCGGCGACAGCGCCGCCGCCTCGGTGCTCGACCTCGGCTGCGGTTCCGGCAAGCTGATGGCCCAGCTGGTCAGGGTCCGCGGCCTGCGGCGGATCGTCGGGGTGGATGTGTCACACCGGGCCCTGCAGCAGGCCGCGCAGCGGCTGCATCTGGACACCATGTCCCCGCGTGAGCGCGAGCGCGTCGATCTCCTGCACGGCTCGCTGACCTACCGGGACAGCCGGCTGCGGGACTTTGACGCCGCGGCGGTCGTGGAGGTGATCGAGCATCTCGATCCCTCGCGCCTCGGGGCGTTCGAGCGCTCGCTGTTCGGCAGCACGCGGCCGGGCACGATCGTCATGACAACCCCGAACGTCGAGTACAACGCCCTGTTCGCCGGTCTTCCGGCGGCCGGCCTGCGCCACCGGGACCACCGTTTCGAATGGACCAGGCCGCAGTTCGCGCAGTGGGCGCAGGCGGCGGCCGGGCGGTACGGATACCGCGTGCGGCTGACCGGCGTCGGGCCGCAGGATCGCGAGCGCGGCTGCCCGACCCAGCTGGCGGTGTTCAGCAGATGACGGTCATCAAGATCCCCGACCTCTGCCTCGTGGTTCTGGTGGGCGTGTCCGGCTCGGGCAAGTCGACGTTCGCGCAGCAGCAGTTCCGCGCCACGGAGGTGATCTCCTCCGATTCCTGCCGGGCTCTGGTCAGTGACGACGCTAGTGACCAGTCGGCGACCAGGGACGCCTTCGACGTCCTGAACTTCATCGCCGGAAAACGGCTGGCCGCCGGGCGGCTCACGGTGATCGATGCGACCAGCGTGCAGCCCGAGGCACGCCGCAGCCTCATCGCGCTCGCCCGCGAGCATCATGTCCTGACGGTCGCGATCGTGCTGGATGTGCCGGAGCAGATCTGCGCGGCGCGGAACGCGGCCCGCCCGGACCGGAATTTCGGCGCTCACGTGGTACGCCAGCAGCATGCCCAGCTCCGCCGCAGCCTGCGCGGCCTGCGCAAGGAGGGCTTCCACCGCGTCTTCGTGCTGGCCGCCCCGGAGGAGATCGCCGCCGCGCAGGTGCAGCGGGAGCCGCTGTGGAACGACCGGCGCTCCGAGCACGGGCCGTTCGACATCATCGGCGACGTGCACGGCTGCTACCACGAGCTCGCGGAACTGCTCGCGAGGCTCGGCTACCAGGCGGAGGCCGGGGGCGCGGCGGCTCGTCATCCGGGCGGCCGGACGGCGATCTTCGTCGGCGACCTGGTGGACCGCGGGCCGGCCACCCCGGCGGTGCTGCGGCTGGTGATGGGGATGACCGCCGCCGGGTCGGCGCTGTCGGTCGCCGGCAACCACGAGGCGAAGCTGCTGCGGGCCCTGCGCGGCCGCGGGGTCAGCACGGGTCACGGCCTGGCCGAGAGCCTGCAGCAGCTCGCGGCCGAGCCGGCCGGCTTCACTGACGAGACGGCCGCGTTCCTGGACGGGCTGCTCGGTCATGTCGTCCTCGATGACGGCAAGCTGGTCGTCGCGCACGCGGGCCTGCCCGCGGCGATGCACGGCCGCGCCTCGGCCGCGGTCCGGGCGTTCGCGCTCTACGGCGACACCACCGGCGAGACCGACGAATACGGCCTGCCGGTCAGGTACCCGTGGGCGCAGGACTACCGGGGCGCGGCGATGGTCGTCTACGGGCACACGCCAGTGCCGGAGCCCGAATGGGTCAACGGCACGTTGTGCATCGACACCGGGTGCGTGTTCGGCGGCAAGCTGACCGCGCTGCGGTATCCGGAGCGGGAGCTCGTCTCGGTGCCCGCCCGGGCCGTCTACTACGAGCCGGCCAGGCCCCTCGCCGGCGTCCCGCCCCCGGAGGCCGCTCCGCCCCCGGAGGCTGCCGTGGACCCGGCGACTGCCGCGGACCCGCACGCTGCGCCGGTTCTGGACGCTATCCCCGCCCGAGAGGCTGCGCCGGCGCAAGACGCTGCGGCGGCCCGCGACGACCGGGAGCCTGCCGACCTCGACATCAGCGATGTCCTGGGCAAGCGGATCATCGAGACCCGGCATGGCGTGAGCGTCACCGTGCGCGAGGAAAACGCGCTGGCCGCCCTGGAGGTGATGAGCCGGTTCGCGGTCGACCCGCGCTGGCTGATCTACCTGCCGCCCACCATGTCGCCCACCGCGACGACCAGCATGGCCGGGCTGCTAGAGCATCCGCGCGAGGCGTTTCGCGCCTACCAGAGCGCCGGAGTCCGCGAGGTCATCTGCGAGGAGAAGCACATGGGCTCGCGGGCCATCGTGGTGGCCTGCCGAGACGCGCAGACCGTCGCCCGCCGTTTCGGCGCCTCGGACCAGGCTGGCGGTGCGATTTACACCCGGACCGGGCGGCCGTTTTTCTCCGATCACGGGACTGAGCAGGAACTGCTGCGCCGCGTCATCGCGGCCGTCGCCGCCGCGGGCCTGTGGGATGAGCTGGAGACGGACTGGCTCGCCCTGGACTGCGAGCTGCTGCCCTGGTCGGTCAAGGCCGGGGAGCTGCTCAGGGAGCAGTACGCGCCGGTCGGCGCTGCGGCGATCGCGACGCTCGACGCCGAAAGCGACGTCCTCGCCCGCGCGGCGGAGCGCGGCGCCGATGTCGGCGAGCAGCTCGCGCTGACCCGCGAACGGCGGGCCGCGGCGGGCCGCTTCGTCGATGCCTACCGCCGGTACTGGTGGCCGGTGACCTCAGTCGATGACCTCAAGGTGGCCCCGTTCCAGATCCTGGCCGGCCAGGGCGGTGTGCATGCGCTCCGGCCGCACCCCTGGCACCTTGATCTCCTCGGCAGGCTCGCCGAGTGCGACGCCGCGACATTCCGGCGCACGCGGTGGGCGGCCGCGGCAATCGGCGATGAGCGCAGCGAGCAGGCCGCGACGCAGTGGTGGGAGGAACTGACGGCAGCCGGCGGCGAGGGAATGGTGGTCAAGCCCGCCGACGTCGCGCACCGGGGTCCGAGGGGTCTCGCGCAGCCCGGCATCAAGTGCCGCGGACCGGAGTACCTACGGATAATCTACGGGCCCGAGTACACCCTCGAGGCCAACCTGTCCCGGCTGCGGTCGCGGAGCCTCGGCCACAAGCGCTCGCTCGCGGTGCGGGAGTTCACCCTGGGCCTCGAGGCGCTGGAGCGGTTCACCGCGGGTGAGCCGCTTTACCGGGTGCACGAGTGCGTGTTCGCGGTCCTGGCGCTGGAGAGCGAGCCGGTCGATCCGCGGCTCTGACGGCCTGACCGCCGCGCCTTACCGCCTCGTGTAGGACTCCAGCAGGTGACTGAACGCCCACGGCGGCTGCCTGATGCCCGAGCATGAGTTGCTGTCGATAGCGCCAGGGCATCCGCCGTTGTCGCGCTGGATCGCCCAGATGCTGACCAGCGGCAGCCCGTGCCCCAGGCCGAAACGCAGGACGCTCAGCGCATCGGCCCGACAGGTGACCTCCGTCTTCTTCGGGAAGTCGTCGTTCCCGGCTGGCTGTCACCGGGCCCCGGGCAGCGGGCGGGGCCCGATCCGCTCCTCGCGGGCCTGGTCGCCGTCGCGGGCGACCAGGTAGGCGCCCTTGCCCTTGACTTCGGTCAGTGCCTCCGTCATCCGGGTGCCGCGGTAGAGCAGGCCGACGCCGTCGTCGGTGGCGTATCCGTCCGGCAGCGTCCCGTCAGCGATCAGGCTCTGGAAGAGGGGCCGGCGCTGGGCCTCGGAGTCGTAATGAACGCCGTTCGAGCACGGCAGGAAGCCCAGGCCGTTGGTGACCGGCCGCAGGTCCGGCCCGAAGGAGTCCGTGGTGCCGCCGGCGTGCCAGCAAACGGACCCGGCGGAGACCCCGGTCAGCACGACGCCTGCCTCCCAGGCCCGGCGGAAGCTCTGCTCCAGGTCATGCAGCCGCCACACCGCGAGCAGGTTCGCGACGCTGCCGCCGCTCACCCAGATGACATCCTGGGCCAGCAGGAAGCCGGTGATGTCGCTGACGTTCGGCATCGGGAACAGGCTCAGGTGCGAGACGTCCACGCCGGCTTCCCGGCCTGCCTCGCTGAACCAGGCCTGAAACCAGCGCTGGTCGCCGTCGGCGGTCCCGACATGGCAGAGCCGAGGCGCCCGCCCGTCAACTCCGGCCAGTTCGATGGCGTGCAGCAGCAGCGGGGCGAAGACGATCTCCGAGCGCGTGCCCGGGCGCAGTCCGCCCGAGGTAGCCAGGATCGTCGGGGTACCAGCGGGCATAGGAGGCACCCTATGGCGAGAACCGTCAGCTCGGCCAGCCGAGCCGGCGGGGCCGGGGCTGGCGCGGCCGGGGCCGCAGGGGAACTGGCCGCTCTTCCCGCAGTTCATTGCGGGCCAGTTCGGCCGCCCGCCTGCGGCGGCCTGCGGCCCACGTGCCCTGCGGAAACTCCAGGCCGCGTCGGCCCGCGGGGATACTGGTGCTGCTCGACCATCCAGAAGCCATCTGACTCGTGTGGAATGACGAGCGCGAAGTCTGGCTTGTCGACCACGCCGCAGATGCCCGGCGCGCCGTCAGGCCGGCCGGACGGGACGGTAGGCGGGCTCCCACACCAGGGACCGCACGTGCTCAGTGATGTCGCCATCCGGGTAAGTCGTCGCGACCCCGTCGGCGCGCGCTGCTTCCGCCACCGCGGCGCCTACGGCCACGGATGTCTCGCGCAGAGCTTCGACGGGCGGCAGCAGCGGGCTGCCGGGCTGCGAAACGTCGACCAGGTCGGCCACGGCCTTCGCGGCGGCGGCCAGCATGCCGCCGGTGATGCGCTGTGCGCGGCTGGCGATGACGCCGAGTCCCAGGCCGGGGAAGATCAGCGCATTGTTGGCCTGGCCGAACTGATAGCGCGTCCCCTTGTAATCGAAGGGGCCGAACGGGCTTCCGGTGGCCACCAGCGCCTGACCGTCGGTCCACCTGATGACATCGGCGGGGTGGGCCTCCGACAGATCGGTCGGATTCGACATCGGCAAGACGACCGGCCGTCGCGTGTGAGCCGCCATTTCCCGGACGATTTGCTCGGTGAATGCGCCCGCCCGGGTGGACGTCCCGATCAAGATGGTCGGATGCACCTCGCGTGCCACTTCCGCCAGCCCGATCCCGCCGAGTGCCAGATCCCTCGGCCAGTCCGCCACCTCGGCCGGGTCGCGCGCGTACCGGGCCTGCGGCTCGCTGATCCCCGGCATGTCGCGAGTCACTAGCCCGCCCCGGTCGATGGCCCAGAACCTTTCCGCGGCCTGCTCGTCCGTCAGGCCATGGGCCCGCATCGCGGCGCGCAGCTGGTCGGCTATCCCCGCCCCCGCGGTACCGGCGCCGAAGATGACCACGCGGTGGTCGGAAAGCTTCTGGCCCGTGGTGCGGACAGCGGCCAGAACGGCGGCCAGGTTCACCGCGCCCGTGCCCTGGATGTCGTCGTTGAAGGTCAGGCGCTGGTCCTGGTAGCGATCGAGCAGCCGCCGCGCGTTACTGACCGCGATGTCCTCCCAGTGCAGCAGGGCCCGTGGGAAGAGCTTGCTGACCGCGCTGACGAATGCGTCGACGAAGCTGTCATAGGCGACGGCGGGAACCCTCGGGTGCCGGTTGCCGATATACAGCGGGTCATCGAGCAGGCTCTCCCGGTCGGTCCCGACATCGAGCATGACCGGCAGGATGCGATTCGGGTCGATGCCGCCGGCGGCGGAGTACACGACGAGCTTGCCGACGGCGATGTTCATCCCGCCGACGCCCCAGTCGCCGATGCCGAGGATCGCGCCGCCATCGGTGGCCACCACCAGGTCGACGTCGTCGCCCTCAAGGCCGAGCGAGCGCAGTGAGCTCTCGATGAGATCCGGATGGTTCACCGACAGGTAGACGCCGCGCGGGCGGCGGTACTCGTGGCTGTAGTTCTCGATCGCCTCGCCCACCGTCGGGGTGTATACGATCGGCAGCAATTCCGGCAGGTTGTCGACCAGAAGCCGGTAGAAGAGCACCTCGTTGCGGTCATGCACCTCGGTCAGCAGGACGTTGGCGGCCAGCGCCGTCGCCTGCCGCCGGAACTGCGCGTGCACCCTGGCCACCTGCTCCTCGAGCGTCATGTGGCCGGGCGGGATGAGCCCGGTGACCTCCAGTTCGCGCCGTTCGGTCTCGCTGAAGGCAGTGCCCTTGTTAATTCTCGGATCAGCGAGCACCTGGCGGCCGCGCAGCGTCGTGCGCCAGGTGCCATCGTCGTCCGCCCAGACCGTCCGCATGCGTGCCCTTTCCGCCGTGGCTGCCTCCGCGCGGACCGGAGGCGATGTGGTGCCATCCTGCCAAACGCCAGCGGCGTACTTTCCGGCCAGGTGACAGGTCGGCGCTCACTGCGGCGGCGCCGCGGCTGCGCCGTCCCAGAGAGCCCGGACGGCGTCGATCGTGTCCGCCTCGGCGGCGGTCATGTCCTCGCGGTACCGCAGCACGCGGGCAAAACGAAGGGTGACGCCGCCCGGATAGCGCTTGCTGGCCTGCACGCCGTCGAAGGCGATCTCCACGACTTGCTCGGGCCGGACGCGGACGATGCCGCGCTGCCCGGCGCGATCCGCATCGGCCGGCGGCGGCCGCGGCGGGTCAGCGAGCTCCAGCAGCCGGGCGGTCTGCCACGCCAGCATCTCGTCGGTCATTCCCTTGAACGTCTTGCCCAGCATGACGACCCCGCCGGTCGCGGGATCGCGGGCGCCGAGGTGGAGGTTCGAGAGCACGCCCTGGCGCCGGCCGTGGCCCCATTCGGCGGCCAGCACAATCAGATCGAGCGTGTGCCGCGGCTTGACCTTGATCCATTCACTGCCCCGGCGGCCGGCCACGTAGGGGGCGTCCAGTGATTTCACCACCACGCCCTCGTGCCCGGATTCCACCGCCGCCTGGAAGAAGGCCCTGGCCTCGTCGTGATCGGCCGTGACCAGCCGCGGGATGACCAGTTCGGCCGGGGCGACGGCGGCGAGCTGGCGGAACCGCTCGCTGGCCGGCGCGTCGATCAGGTCGGTGCCGTCCAGATGGAGCAGGTCGAACAGGAAGGGCGTCAGGGGCGTCTGCGCGCTCGGATCGGCGGCACTGGCCGCGCGCGCCGACGTGACCTGGAACGGCCTCGGCCGGCCGTCAGGAAAGAGCGCCACCGCTTCGCCGTCGAGCACCGCCGAGGTAACCCTGAGCGTGAGCGCCAGGCGGCTGATTTCCGGCAGCCGGGCGGTGATGTCCTCCAGAGTGCGGGTAAAGACGCGCACTTCGCCGCCCTGCCGGTGGACCTGGATCCGGATCCCGTCGATCTTCCATTCCACCGCCGCCGGAGAGATCCGGTCGAGGGCCGCGCTCATGCTCGGGGCCGACGCCGCCAGCATCGGCCGTACAGGCCTGCCGACTTGCAGCGAGAAGCCGCTCAGCGCGGTCGACGGCCCTGCGGCTGACAGCGCGGCGGCCGCCACTTCGGGCAGCGACCCGCCGAGCTGATGAGCACGGCGGACTTCTGCCGCCGGAACACCGGCGGCCTTGGCCACGGCTTCGGTCATGACGCCGCCGAGCGCGCCCTGCCGCAGATCGCCCGCGAGCAGGCGGAACAGGAAACTGCGCTCGTCGGCGGTCGCGCGGTGCAGGAGACCCGCCAGCAGCTGGCGCCGTTCGGCCTGTGAGCCCGGGCCGCTGAGGGCACCGATAGCCGCAAGAATCTGATCGGTCTCCGGCAGCGTGAGAACTGGCTCTGCGGCACCGGCCGCTAGTTCGCCGGCAGCTGCGGACCCCGGCCCCAGCAGGTCGCTGAGCGCCGCGTAGCCGACGCCGATCTGACGCTGCGTAAGCTCCCCGGACAAGAATGCTACGGCCACCGAAACCTCCGCTGGCGGTACGAGGCTCAGCAGCCGGGCGATCTCGGCGATCTTCGCACTGCGGCTGGGGGTCCGGGCGACGGCGGCTGACGTGCGCACGAGGTCAGTGAGAAGCACGAGGCTATTGTCTCCGACAACCACGATCCCCTGGGCCTGCCGGCCCTGCCGGGTAGCTCTCGAGCAGGCAATGTAGAGTATCTGGTCACTCATAGTTACTTGACTGGAAAATGAATGAAGAGTTAACTTTCATCCCATCGTCCCCCATGAGTGACAGGACTCAGCTCATCCCGGACGCAGGCGCCTGGTCACAGTGCGCGCGCCGGCCAGGCTGGCAGGAGACAGACGTGGAGTTGCGCTTCGTAGTCACCGCCGGATCGACGTGCCGTCCGCCCGGTGCGGACTCCTGACACCGATGAGCACGCTCAGTAACGGACCAGCGGGGGCTAGGGGGATGGCCGGGAGCAGCCTGCGGGCATGGCGCCGGTGGCAGCTGAGCCGCCCGTTCTGGGGCGGGCTGCTGGTGATTGCCGCGGGAGCCGAGCTGCTGGTGGCCATGTCCCTCGGACGGGCCTTCAGGCTCGCGGCCGAGGCGGCCCTGGCCGGGCCGGTTCCGATCCTGCTGGCGGGCGGCCTCGTCGCGTGCGGCCTGCTCACCTGGTTTCATCCCGTGCAACGGTCGGCGTACGCGACGGCGGCGATTCTGATTGCCACCGCCGCGCTGATGACCGCTGACGTAGGCGGATTCGTGCTCGGCACCCTCATCGGGGCGGCCGGAGGATCCGTTGCCTTCGCCTGGGTACCGGCGGGGCACGGAGGGGCCCGCCGGGAGCGCCGGCCCGCACCTCAGGGCGAGGACGCCGCTCAGACCGGTAGCGCCGGCCCGCTTGCTGCCGTCACGCCGGCCGAGGCCGGAGCCCAGCCTCAGCCTGGGGCCGTCAGCCAGGCCCTGATCGTCGATCAGGCCGGGCCCGCTGGCCAGGCCGGGCTTATCGGTCAGGCGCGGGTTACTCGTAAGCCCAGGGCCACGGAGCCTGCCATCACCCTCGCCAGGCCTGACGGCGCCGCAGGCGAGGCTGGCCGTCCGGCCGCACGCGTAGTGGCCGCGCCGGGCGAAGGCTGGGATGGCGCGCACTTAGCGGTGGCGCCGGAGCGCCTCGGCACGGTTTATCCGGTCAGCCGCATTCAGTCGCCTGACCGGACGTCATTGCCATCGTCTTCCACAACGTGAACGGCCGCTTCTTCCGCACTGGCCCCAGCACCGTCGATTCCTGCGTCCTGCGCGACTAGGTCGCCGTCGATGACGGCATGCGTTCCCTCGTCCTCTGCTACCAGCCGGCCGGCCCTCGGGTCCGGGCCGTCGTCAAGCAGGAGGCCGTCGGCATCCTCGTCTCCCGCGTCCTCGTCTTCGGGGCGCTCGTGATCGATTTCGGGCTCGACATCCGGCTCTTCTTCGGCGAGAAGCTGGTCGAGAGACTCGCCCGTCTCCTGCTCCTCAGCGGTCGCACCGAACTTCATCGCGGCCGACCAGTGCTCGGGCGGAGCGACTCCTCGGTCGAGCGGCTCGTCGCCCGGCTCTCCGGTCAGCGTGTCCGACGCACTGTCGACGTCGTAATCCTCGAGATCGGCAGACTCGTGACGCGTCTCGTCAGGCATGTCGTCGCTCCTCTCATTGCGCGGCGGCTGGTCAGACCGGCAGGCCTGGCTGCGGCGCACCCGCATAAGTAGCCATCCGCGAGCGACTTACTCATGCGGCGACTACATGCCCACGTTACTCATGCGGCGACTACATCCTCACGCCCGTGGCCCGGGAGGCGCGAGATCGCGCCTCGTCCCGCCAGGGCCGGCCGCCAGCCTTGCGCGGCCGGGGCCGGCCCGAAGCCGGTGGGCGGTCAGGACCGGGCGAACTGGCCGTTGACGTCCGCCTCGGTTCCGGGATCGGCCAGGGACGGGTCATCGGGCGCCACGCCGCCGACCGGGTCCAGCGGAGGCTCGTAGGCCAGCGCGTCCTGGCGGCGCCGGAGTATCACGGCGGCGGCAGCGCCGCCCGCGGCGGCGAGCAGAGCTACGCTGCCCAGGATCCGCGGCCAGCGCCGCCGCCGGGCGGGCGCGGTGTCCAGCTTGTGAGCAAAGGTCACCATCGCCTCGGAAACCCTGGGTGCGACGGTTTCCTGCACCGCGATACCGCCGCGCTCGATCTGCGGTGCGGCCCAGGCGCGGGCCTTGTCCACATGCGGCGTCACCCAGATCACCACGTTCTCGGTGCCCTGCATCGCGGCGCGCCCGGCGGACTGCGCCAGCGGACCGGCCTGCTTCGCGGCAGACTGCACCAGCGGCCCCGCCTGCTTCGCGGCGGCCACGGCGCGCTCCCGCGTGCCGGTCACGTCCACCTGGACGCCGTTTCTACTCAGAACAGACACTTATACCTCCCCGTTAGTTGCTCGGCATGACACCCTTTCCCTCGCTGGGCGCCGCCAACCACGGCAAAACGTGGTTCCGGCGTGCTGCCGGCGAGCGGTCACTGCCTGCCACGTCGGCATTGCAGGCAAGCGGCCATCACCCGGCGCCCGGACGGGAATGCGGCGCACAGGGCTGCTGTCGGCGCGGTGGGGCGGGCGGCGCAGGCCGCCGCTGACCGCCTGCGGCAGTGCTACCAGCGCAGGCGTGGCTGGCCGCAGCAATGACCGAGCAGTGGCGAGGACATGGAAGGATGCCATCTATGACGAACACGCTCACCGCAACGCTGCGGACAAACCACGGGCCGGTTGTCGTCCGGCTGTTTCCCGATCACGCGCCGAAAACCGTGCAGAACTTCGTCGAGCTCGCCAGCGGGACCCGCGAGTGGACGGACCCGCGTACCCGCCAGGCCAGCAAGGCCAGGCTCTATGACGGAACTGCCTTCCACCGGGTCATCCCCAACTTCATGATCCAGGGCGGCGACCCCCTGGGCACCGGCACCGGCGGCCCCGGCTACAAGTTCGCCGACGAAATCCACCCCGACCTCGTCTTCAACCGGCCCTACCTGCTGGCCATGGCGAACGCGGGCCCCGGCACCAACGGGTCGCAGTTCTTCATCACCGTCGTGCCCACGCCGCACCTGAACGGCCGCCACACGATCTTCGGTGAGGTCATCGAGGGCAGCGACGTGGTCGATGAGATCAGCCGGGTCCAGACCAGCCGGGCCGACCGTCCGGTCGAGGACGTCGTCATCGAGTCAGTAGAGATCAGCGGCGACGATGCCACTGGGGAATCCGCGGGGTAACTGCGGTGGCCTCCCCCCCAGGCTCTGACGCCGCCACCTCTGCCACGGGCGTCCCGACCTGCTACCGGCACCCGGGCCGGGAAACTTATGTGTCCTGTGTCCGGTGCGGCCGCCCGGCCTGCCCTGACTGCCTGCGGTCAGCGGCAGTAGGCCAGCAATGCGTCGAGTGCGTACGGGAAGGAAACCGGGGCGCCCGGTCGGCGCAGGGAATGTTCGGCGGCCGGGCGATCTCCGCCGCGGCGGTCACCTGGACACTGGTCGCCATCAACGTGCTGCTGTGGCTCGTCGAGCTCGTTGACTCAAACCTGGGCTACGACTGGGCGATGCTGGGTCTTGGGCGCGGCTCGTCCGGAGGCCTGATCGGCGTGGCGGCCGGACAGTGGTACCGGCTGATTACCGCGGCATTCCTGCCGCCGCCTGGCCTGGGCAACTTCGGCCCGCTGGACATCATCTTCAACATGTACGCGCTGATCCTGGTGGGCCCGGCTCTCGAGCGCGCGCTGGGGCACTGGCGCTACCTCAGCGTTTACCTGTTCAGCGCCCTCGGCGGATCGGTGCTGTTCTTCTACCTGCGGCCGTTTGAGTCAGCGCTCGGCGCCTCGGGCGCGATTTTTGGCCTCTTTGGCGCGTGGTTCGTGCTCGCCAGGAAGCTGCGGGTGGACAGCCGCCAGGTCGTGATCCTGATCGTGCTCAATCTTGTGTTCGGCTTCGTCGTGCCCGGCATCGCCTGGCAGGCGCATGTCGGCGGCCTGATCGCCGGCAGCCTGCTGACCGCCGCGTACGTCTACGCGCCACGGAGCAACCGGACGCTGCTGCAGGCGGGTGCGACGGTGGCCATGCTGGCCATCGTCGTGATCGCCGTGGTGATCCGCGATCAGCAGCTGCTGGGTGTCGTGCGCTTGTGAACCGACGCTCTAGTGTCCTGAGTCATTAATTAGCTGAAGATATCTGGCGAGGCTCTCGAGGATCTCATCAGCGGTCTTTGTCCACACGAATGGCCCGGGGTCGTCGTTCCAGGCGTCGATCCAGGCGTGGATGTCGGATTCCAGCTCATGGACGCTGCGGTGGGCCGGGCGGCGCAGCTTGCGGTCGGTGAGCTCGGCGAACCACCGTTCCGCCAGGTTGAGCCAGCTGGAGCTGGCCGGCGTGAAGTGAATACGGACCCGGGGATGGCGCAGCAGCCAGTTCCTGATCGCGGGGGTTTTGCGGGTGGCGTAGTTGTCGCAGATCAGGTGCAGGTCCAGGCCGGCGGGGGTCCGCGTGTCGATGGTCTTGAGGAACTTCAGGAACTCCTGCTGCCGGTGCCGGCTGTGGTGCGAGGCGATGATCTGCCCGGTGGCGACGTCCAGGGCGGCGAACAGGCTGGTCGTGCCATTGCGGACATAGTCGTGGCTGCGCCGCGCCGGGGCGGCGGGCAGGATCGGCAGGCAGGGGGCCGTGCGGTCAATCGCCTGAATCTGCGTCTTCGCATCCACGCACAGGACCAGGGCATGCTCCGGCGGGTTCATGTACAGGCCGACGACGTCGCGGACCTTGTCGATGAACTGCGGGTCAGAGGACAGCTTCCAGGTCTCCTGCAGGTGCGGCTTCAGCCCGAACGCCCGCCAGATCCGTGACACCGCGGTCTGGTTCAGGCCCGCCGCCCGGGCCATCGACCGGGTCGACCAGTGCGTGTCCAGATTCGGCGGCCTGCGCTCCAGCGTCTTCACGATCACCTCCTCCGCCTGCTCATCGGTGATCTTCCGCGGCTGCCCGGGCCGCGGCTCATCACCGAGCCCGTTCAGCCGGCCGGACACGAACCGCGCCCGCCACTTGCCCACCATCTGCGGCGTCACCCCGAACCTGGCCGCGACCTCCTTGTTCGCCGCTCCCTCCGAGCACGCCAGCACGATCCTCGACCGCAGCGCCAGCGCCTGCGCGCTCTTCGGCCGCCGCGCCCACCGCTCCAGGACGGCCCGCTCGTCTTCTGTCAGCTCCAGCGCCGCCTTCGGGCGGCCAGCTCCTGCCATTCCTCAAGTCTGCCAAATTACTCATAGAATTAATGACTCAGGACACTAGCGGTCCGGTGCTTTTCCGCCGAGGAGCGAGTGCGGCTGAGGCGGATCAGTGCCACCGGGTCGACAAGACGACCCCGGCGATGATGAACGCGAAGCCGATCACCAGGTTCCAGCTGGCCAGCGCCTGGATGGGCAGTTTCTCGCTGCTGATGTAGAAGGTCGAGATCCACGCGAGCCCGATCAGCAGGCAGCCCACCATGGTCGGGGCCAGCCACCGGGGGCTGACCTTTGACTTCGCCGACTTCGGCGGCGGGGTGTAAACCGCCTTCTTCCGGACGCGGGACTTGGGCACGGTCTTCTCCTGGGGTAAATCTCGCCGCCGCCTCGCTGGCGGTGCTGGGCCGCCGGGGGCACTGGGCCGCCGGCGCCGCCGCGTGCGAGCCTGTCGCGGTAAGCGTAGTTGGTCGTTGGTTGTCGTGTGCTCTTCCAGCCTCGTCCATCCTGGCGGCTGCGTCAGATGGCAGTTCTCCGCTCAGAACTGATAACGATCCGTTAGCCTGCATACCCGTTCGGTAGCAAGCAGCGTGAGGGCCACGAGGAGTCGCAGGCAGTGCGCACCTAGCTCCGCACCGCCGGCGAGATGTGCGTGACCCTCGGCGTCATCGTGTTCCTGTTCATGGCCTACATGTACTGGGGCACAGCACTACGGGCCAGCGAGGCGCAGCGCAGCCTGACCGCCGAGCTGCACCGCGAGTGGTCCGGGCCGGCCACGTCGTCGATCGCGCTGGGCGATCCTCAGCATCTTGTCCTCGGCCAGGCGTCGCCATGCTCAGGATCCCCGGGTTCGGCCCGCACCGGCAGTTCGTCGTCGTCCAGGGCACCGGCCTGCCGCAGCTGGCTCTCGGCCCGGGGCATGTGCCCGGCACTCAGCTGCCGGGCCAGGTCGGCAACTTCGCCGTCGCCGGGCACCGGGTCACCGTGATCGGCGTCCTGGTGCGGGCCGAGGCGCGGCCGGCCGGCCCGAGCCAGCCCGCGGACGGAGGCTAGCCGCCATGTACAGCTGGATCTGGCAGCACCTGCCCGGCAGCAACAGGCGACGGGTGACTCTGCTGGTGCTGGTCGCCGTCGCCCTACTGGCCCTCCTGTGGCTGGTCGTCTTCCCGTGGGCGTCGGTGCACCGGCCGTTCGACCAGGCCGGCTTCAGCTGACGGCAGCCCGGCGGTAACGCAGCACCGCGCCGGACCGACCTTCAGGGTGAGGGCCTGCGCCGTCGCCCCCGAGCGGTGCAGGCCCTCACTATGCCGGTCAGCACTACATGCCGGTCCCAATGCCCTAGACCCGTCAGGGGGTCGGTGACGCGCTCGGGCTCGTGGTGGGCGTCGGGGTCGTGGTGGGCGTCGGGGTGGTCGTAGGCGTCGCCGGGGCGGCCGCGTTGTAGATGGTGACCTTGCTGCCCTGCGGCGCGGTTGTGCCCGCGCCGGGACTGGTCTGGAACACGTCCCCGGCCGGGAAGCCGGCCGGCGCCTGCCCGGTGATCTCCGACACCTTGAACCCGTCGCCCTGCAGCGTCGCCCTGGCCTCGGCAGCGGGCTCGCCCACGACCGGCGGCACTGCGGTTCCGCCGGACGACACGTCCAGCGTGACTGAGCTGCCGGCCGGGACCTTAGTGCCGCCAGGCGGAGACACGTCGACGACGGTGCCCTGCGGCTGGGAGGAGAGGACGTTCTTCACGTTCGGGTTCAGGCGCGCGGCCGCCAGGTCGGCCTCGGCCCGGCTGAGCGGAAAGCCCTTTACGTAGGGCACGGCGACCTTGGCCTGCCCGGCCGAGACGAACAGGCCGACGGCGCTGTTCTTGGCCACCTGCTGGCCGTACGGCGGGGTGGTCCTGATCACGTCGCCCTTGGTGACCGAGGAACTATTGGCCTGGTGGATCTTCCCGACTTTGAGGTGCGCCGCGCGGATCGCCTTCTCGGCCGCCGCCTTGGACGACCCGTCCACATTCGGGACCGTGACATTGCTGCCGGTGCTGGTGACGTAGTGGTACCCGTAGATGCCGCCCGCCAGCAGCAGGAGGAGGATCACGATGGCCAGTACCCACGGCCATACCCGGCGGCGGCCGAGGCCAGGATCGCCGTCATCGGGCGGCCCGTACGAATAAGCAGGGATGGCGCTGGTAGAGCCGGCCATCTGGGTGGCGGCGCCGATCCGCCGGGTGGAGCCGTAGTCCGGCCGCATCGGTGCCGACAGCGGCACACCGGACAGAGCCCGCTGCAGGTCGTTGCGCATCTCGCCGGCCGACTGGTAGCGGGCGGCCGGGTCCTTCGCCATCGCCTTGAGCACGATCGAGTCCGCCCACGGCGGCACTTCCGGGTCGACCCGCGAGGGCGGGATGGGATTCTCCCGGACATGCTGGTAGGCGATCGCCACCGGAGAGTCGCCGGTGAACGGCGGCCTGCCGGTGAGCAGCTCATACAGCAGGCAGCCCGCCGAGTACAGGTCGCTGCGGGCGTCCACCCGCTCGCCGCGGGCCTGCTCCGGTGACAGGTACTGCGCCGTCCCGATGACCTGGGCGGTCTGCGTCATCGTGGCCTGCGCGTCACTCACGGCCCTGGCGATGCCGAAGTCCATCACCTTGACCTCGCCCGAGCGGGTGAGCATCACGTTGCCGGGCTTGATGTCGCGGTGCACGATGCCATTGCGGTGGCTGTAGTCCAGCGCGCGCAGCACCCCGTCGGTAATCTCCGCGGCCCGCTCGGGCAGCAGCCGCCGGTCGTCGCGCAGCAGGTCGCGCAGCGTGCGGCCGTCGACGTATTCCATCACGATGTAGGGGACCGGCGTCGGGCCGACCATGTCCTCGCCGGTGTCGTAGACCGCCACGATCGACGGGTGGTTCAGTGATGCGGCGGACTGTGCCTCGCGCCGGAACCGGGCCTGGAAGGTCTGGTCCCTGGCCAGGTCGTCGCGGAGTGTCTTGACGGCGACGATCCGGTCGAGCCGGATATCGCGGGCGCGGAACACCTCGGCCATCCCGCCTCGCCCGACGATCCCGTCGAGCTCGTACCGACCGCCGAGCATCCGTGGCTGGGTCATATCTCGCACTTACGTTACCGCCCTGAATTCGGACTGCTCTGACCAGCGGGCGCGGCGGGACCGGCCGCCTGCGACCCGTTCAGAATCGTGTGAGGTGACCCGGACAGGCACGCACCCGTCCGGAACGGCCGGCGGTCGGGCGGTCATTTGATCCCCAGGTAGGCCTGGATGACCTTAACGGCGATCGGCGCGGCCGCGGCCGCACCGTAGCCGCCGCCCTGAATGATGACGCCGACGGCAATCTTTGGGTTAGTGGTGGGGCCGTAGCAGGTGAAGACAGCGTCGTCGAGGTTGGTGTTGTTGATTCCGTTCTGCGCGGTGCCGGTTTTCCCCGCGATCTCGACGCCGATGGCGCTCTTGTTCTCGGCGTACGCGGTGCCGGACGGGCTCTGCACGACCGCGGTCATCATCTTCTGCAGGTAGCCGGCTACCCGAGGGGTCATGGGACGTGATAGGGGCTGCGGCTGCGGCTGCTGGGTGACCTGGAGGTCGGGGGCCCGCACCTGCTGCACGAGGTAGGGCCGCATCAGCTTGCCGTTGTTGGCGACGGCCGCGGACATCATCGCCTCCTGCAGCGGGGTCACGTTGTCGTCAAACTGCCCGATCGCGGTCAGCGCGGCGTAGTCAGGGTCCTTCTCGCTCGGCACCACGCTGGCCGAGACCGGCAGCGGGATCGTCAGGCCCGAGTTGTTCATGCCGAAACGGGTGGCATTGCGGTGCAGCGCCGGGCCGCCGACCTTGATGCCGAGCTTGCCGAAGGCGGTGTTGCACGACAGGGCGAACGCATCGATGATCGGCGGGTTCCCGTTCAGGCAGGACTCGCCATCGTTGTTGATCAGCACCGTCGTGGAGCCCGGCAGCTTGAAGCTCGTCGGCGCCGGCACCGTGGACTGCTCGTTCTGCACGGCATGGGTCGAGAAGCCCGTCGCGCTGGTGACGATCTTGAAAGTGGAGCCGGGCGGATAGGTGGCGTTGATGGCCCGGTTCAGCAGCGGCTGGGACCTATCCGCCCGCAGCCGGTTGTCGATCCTGACGAGCTTGCTGCCATCGAAAGTGGTGTAGAGGTTCGGGTTGAAGGTCGGGTATGAGGCCATCGCGAGGACCGCGCCGGTGCTCGGATCGAGGGCCACGACGGCGCCCGGCCTGCCGAGGGCGGCGAGCGAGCTGTAGGCGGCCTGCTGCGCCTTGGGGCTGATAGTGAGGTAGACGCTAGCGCCCTGCTTGGCCTTGCCGGTGAACAGGCCGATCAGGTTCTGCACGGCCAGCTGCGGGGCCGTGCCCGACAGCTGCTTGTTCTCGGCGGCCTCGATCCCGGTCTTGCCGTAGACCGAGTCGTAGCCGGTGACCGGCGCGTAGGCCGGGCCGTCCGGGTAGTACCGCTGATAGGTCGATGAGACGCCGGGAGCGGGCTTGGTGCACTTCGTCCGAGTCAGCCTGGCGGACGACCGCACCGGGCAGGACTCGGCGACGGCGACGTTGTTGCCGGCGATGATCGAGCCTCGCTGGAACTGAAGCTGCTGATAGAAGACGCGAGCGTTGCCGGACTTGGTGGCCAGGCTGCTGGACTCGAAGGCCTGCACGTAGTTCACGTTGGCCATGAGCAGCAGGAACATCGCCAGGCAGACCAGCGAGACTTTAAGCAGTGCGCGGTTCATCCGGTCCGCACCACCTGGGTCATGCCCTCATCCTGGATCGGCTGCGGCGCGGGGCGGCGGCCGGTGTCGCTGATCCGCATCAGCAGCGCGATCAGGGCCCAGCTGGAGATCAGCGATGAGCCGCCCTGGGACAGGAACGGCGTGGTGATGCCGGTCAGCGGGATCAGGCCGGTCACCCCGCCGACAATCACGAAGACCTGCAGTGCGAGCACGAACGACAGGCCGGCGGCCAGCAGCTTGGCGAACGGGTCCTTGACCCCGAGAGCCGCCCGCAGGCCCCGCTGCACGATGAGCCCGAACAGGAGCAGGATCGCCATCATCCCGGCCAGCCCGAGTTCCTCGCCGAACGCAGTGACGATGAAGTCGCTTTGCACCAGCGGGGTGAAGTACGGCGAGCCGTGGCCGAGGCCGGTGCCGAGGATGCCGCCGTAGCCCATTCCCTCCAGGCCCTGCACCAGCTGGAACGCGCTGCCGGTGGCGTTTTGGCCGGCGAACGGGTGCAGCCAGATGTCGAACCGCTCGCCGACATGAGAGAAGAGCTTGCTGGCCGTGTAGCTGCCGAACAGGAACAGCAGGATGCCGATGAGCAGCCAGGAGGTGCGCTGGGTGGCGATGTAGATCATCACCACGAACATGCCGAAGAAGATCGCCGAGGTGCCGATGTCGGTCTCGAAGACCAGGATCAGCAGGCTGGCCGCCCAGGCGATGAGCACAGGGCCGAGGTCACGGGCCCGCGGCAGGTCAATGCCGAGGACACGGCGCCCCGCGAGCGCGAGCACGTCCCGCTTGGCGACCAGGTATCCGGCGAAGAAGACGGCCAGGGCCAGCTTGGCGAATTCTTCCGGCTGGAAAGAGAACCCGCCCACGATGATCCACACCTTTGCCCCGTTGACCGAGCTCAGGCTGGCGGGCAGCAGCGCCGGAATGGCCAGCAGGACCAGGCCGATCGCGCCGAGCGTGTAGGTGTAGCGCTGCAGGACCCTCGGCTGGCGGATCAGAGCCAGCACGGCCACGAACACCGCGAGGCCGACCGCGCTGTAGATCACCTGGTAGGCCGTCGCGTGCGCTGACAAGGTAGGGATGGAGCCGCCGCCCGGCGGCCCGGCGTTGCCGTTACGGCCCGCTTCCTGCAGCCGGTAGATCATGACAATGCCCAGGCCGTTCAGCAGCGCGGCGAGCGGTAGCAGGAGCGGATCCGCCCACGGCGCGAGCCGTCGGACGGCCAGGTGCGCGGCGAAGACGAGCGCGGCATAGATCAGGCCGTATTCCGCGAGTCCCTTCGGCAGCTTGCCGTTGAGGCCAAGGCCGACACTCGCGTAGGCGAACAGCACGACCGCCACCGCGAAGACGAGCATGAGCAGTTCGGTCCTGCGTCGCCCGCGCGGCAGCGGAGCCGGCTCGTCGAGTTCGGCAGGGGGCGCGTAAGCAGGGGAAGTGCCCGTCATCAGGCGGCTCCCGGCGACGGGCAGCCCGCCGGCACCTGGGGTGCGGGCGGATAGGACGGGGTTCTGGTGACCACCTTGGTCTTGCCCTTGTCCTTGATCTTGACCTTGGCCGGCTTCGGCTTGTCCTTCTTCCACTGCTGGAGAGCGGTGAGCGCGGTGTGGCACTTGGTATAGTCCTGCTTGATCTGGCTGACGATGTGCTGGGCACCGACCAGGCCGCTGGCCGGGATCGTGCCGTTGATCTGGCTGGTGTCAGTACTGGGCACCCCGGAGACCGGGATGCCGGTGTGCTGGTATACATTCGAGAGCTTCAGCCCGGCCACGGTCTGATTGACGCCGCGGTAGATCACGACCTGCCCCGCGTCCGTGCCCACGTAGTACTGGCTTCGCGTGTACCGCCACGCCGCATAGCTGCCACCGACGACCACGATGACCAGGACAGCGAGGATGGTGGTGACCACGGGCCAGCGCCGCCGGACGGTGGTGTCGCCAAGATCGTCATCATCGTCCTCGTCATAGTCCGCCGGAGCGCCGTCCAGCCGCGGGTCGTAGCCGTCTGCCTCGACGGCCAGGTCGGGGCGGCCGTGGGTCATCGTGGCCTGGGCGGTATTCGCCCGCGCCATGCCGCCTGAGGCCGCCTCGCCGCTCGCCGCCGCGGCGCTCTGCGTCAGCACGTGCGCCCGCTCCGCGGGGCTGTCGTTGCGCAGCCGCTGCCGTCCGTCGCTGCTGGAAGCAGCGCCCACGACCACCGGCGCCTCACTGGGCGCGAGCGGGCCGGCGACAGTGTCCACGACATCGGCGAGGACGCAGGTGATGTTGTCCGGCCCGCCGCTGCGGATGGCCAGATCGATTAGCTGCAGCACCGCCTCGTCCAGGTCGGTGAGCTGCGTGAGGGTCCGCTGCAGCGTGTCCTCGCTGACGACATCGGACAGCCCGTCGGAGCACAGCAGGTACCGGTCCCCGAGGCGTCCCTCGCGCATCGACAGATCAGGCTCAGCGTCGGTGCTGCTCTGCAGCGCCCGCATCACCAGGGAGCGCTGCGGATGGACGGCAGCTGCCTCCGGCGTCAGCCGGCCCTCGTCGACCAGCGACTGGACCAGCGTGTGATCGCGGGTGATCTGGGCCAGCTTGCCGTCTCTGAGCAGGTAGGCGCGGGAGTCGCCGATATGGCAGACCGCCACTTTCGGCCCGGACCACAGCAATGCGGTGAGCGTCGTGCCCATGCCCTCGACCGAGGGGTCGGCAATGCTCATCTCATGCAGCGTGCCGTTCGCCTCCGCCACCGCCTCGGCGAGCGCGGCCAGCATCTCGCCCGCGGCCATTTCCTGGTCCAGGGGGGCGAGGGCGGAGATAGCCACCGCGCTGGCGACCTCTCCGGCCGCGTGGCCGCCCATGCCGTCGGCGATTGCGAGCAGGTGCGGTCCCGCGTAGGCGGAATCCTCGTTGCCCTCGCGCAGGAGGCCGACGTCGGAGCGGATCGAATAGCGGAGTGCGAGTGTCATCTACGCAGCTCCAGAACGGTCTTGCCGATGCGGATCGGCACGCCGATGGGCACCGGGGTGGGCTGGGTTACCTTCTGGCGGTCCAGGTAGGTGCCGTTGGTGGAGCCAAGGTCCTCGACGATCCACTGACCATCCTGGGGGAAGAGCCGGGCGTGTCGCGTCGAAGCGTAATCGTCTGTCAGCACGAGTGTGGCATCACTGGCACGGCCGATGGTTATTTGCTGACCTGTGAGGGCCACGATCGTGCCGGCCAGGCTGCCCGCCGTGACCAGCAGCTGCTGCGGCGCGGCGCGGCCCCGCGCGGCCCTGGCTGCCTTCGGGGCCTTCGGGGCCTTCGGGGCCTGCGGCCGGGCGCGCTGCTGCATGGCCTTGCGCGCCTGGCGGCGAGGCTGGCGGGTCGATGAGCCGAACAGGTCGGTGCGCACCACCCCGACGGCAGCGATGACGAACAGCCACAGGACAGCGAGGAACGCCAGCCTGATGATGGTGAGCGTGAGCGCGTTCATCGGGTTATGAATCCTCGGGTGCCATGCTGGCCTCTGCGGTTAGGCGAGCGCCGAAATTGCTGCGGCTAGGTCGGTGCGCGTCCCTGATGGGTGGAAGTCAGTAAATGCCGTCCCTGCGGAACACGAGAGTCGTGCGGCCGAGGGTGACGCGAGTGCCGTCGGACAGGTTGACGCGCCGCACGGGCTGCCCGTTGACGAAAGTCCCGTTCGTCGAGCCGAGATCGACCAGGACCACCTCGCCGTCCTCCACCCGCAGCTCCGCGTGATGCCGGGAGACGCCCGGATCGACCAGGCGCAGATCGCAGTCCGTGCCGCGGCCGAGGATGGTCAGCGGCGCGGCGAGCTCGAAGGTGCGCTGGCCGCCGCCGTCGGGACCCTGATCCGGCCCTGAGACCAGCAGCCTCGGCGAGCCGGAGAAATTGCCCGGCGGATGCGGCAGGTCGCTGGCCGGCTGCCGGATCTCGCCATCCTCCACCGTCGTGCCCCGGATGACGCCGGAGCGGATCCGGAACGTGCCCGTCGTCAGCTCAGGCACCCCCTCGAAGCGCATCCGGACCGGACCGACGAAGGAATAGCCCTGCTCCCTGGCGTACTCGCGCGCCAGCGTGGCCAGCTCGATGCCGAGACTGTCCGCATAGACCTCGAGGCGCTCATGGTCACTGTCAGCCAGTTCGACCACGAAGTCATTGGGCACGAGGGTCCTGCCCTGTGCAACGATTGCCGCGCGGTCGTCCATCTCCCGCTGCACGGCGCTGGCGACCTCGACGGGCTGCAGCTCGGACTTGAACGCCCGCGCAAACGCCCCCTCGACCATCCCCTCAAGCCGATGCTCGAAGCGCTGCAGAACTCCCACCGCGGTACCTCCTCTCCCTGCTCGCATCTGATGGTATCGGCGGCATGGGACCGCTTGCGGACGTGCTAACCTGACTGCTGCCCAGGGCGGGTGGCGGAACGGCAGACGCGCACGGTTCAGGTCCGTGTGTCCGAGAGGACGTGAGGGTTCAAATCCCTCCTCGCCCACATTCATTCGAGATGCTTGCCTCGCCGCCTGCCGTCCCGGGGCTGCGACCGGCATGCGCTGGCCGCAGCATAGGCGGCCGACCGGCCATTTGTCACCGGATACCGGTGCCGGCCGCCACTGGCCCGCTCCAGTACCGCCTAGCACTCGGGCGGCCCGGCCGCCGGGGTATCCGCCGGGGCCGGGCCCTGTTCCAGCGGGCTCCGGTTCTTCCCCGGCTGGTCAGGTCATGCTCCCTGGCAGGGCAGAATTGATGTCGTGCCTGAGCTGCCCGAGGTCGAGTCGCTGGCGGCCGACTTGCGTGAGCGCGCCGTCGGCCGGGTGATCGACCGCGCTGACGTCGCCGAGGTGGCGGTCCTGAAGACGTATGACCCCCCGCTCACTGCGCTGCGCGGCGGGACGGTCCGGGAGACCGGGCGGCACGGCAAGTTCCTTGACCTGACCGTCCAGCCGCCCGCCGGCAGCGGCGGCCCCCTGCATCTGATTACTCACCTGGCCCGCGGCGGCTGGCTGCGCTGGCGTGACAGCCTGCCGGAGGCCCCGCCGCGTCCGGGCAAGGGCCCGCTGGCGTTCCGGCTGCGGTTCGCCGACGGCGCCGGGTTCGATCTCACCGAGGCCGGGACGCGCAAGCGCCTCGCGGTCTATCTGGTCACCGACCCGGCGGCGGTGCCGGGGATCGCCGCTCTCGGGCCCGATCCGCTGGACCCGGCTTTCACCGTCGATGTCCTGGCCGGGCTGCTGGCGGGGCGCCGCACGCAGATCAAGGGCGTCCTGCGGGACCAGAAAATCATCGCCGGAATCGGCAACGCCTACTCCGACGAGGTCCTGCACGCAGCCCGGATGTCCCCCTACCGGCTGGCCTCGAGCCTGACGGACGAGGATGTCGCCGCGCTGCACGCCGTGATCATCACCACGCTGCGCGACGCGATCGCGCGGTCGCAGGGCCTGTCCGCGGGAGATCTCAAGGCCGAGAAGAAGGCGGGACTGCGAGTGCACGGCCGGGCCGAGCAGCCGTGCCCGGTCTGCGGGGACACGGTGCGCGAGGTCTCCTTCGCTGACTCCGCCCTGCAGTACTGCCCGACGTGTCAGACCGGCGGCCAGCCGCTGGCGGACCGCCGGCTGTCCCGCCTGCTCAAGTAGCGGCGCGGCACGGCGCCGGCGGCGCGCCTGGCAGCAGCCCGCGCCGGCGCCTGGCCCGGGCTGCTCAGTTGAAGATCTGGCCGACCTTGGCCCAGCGCTCGAGGTAACAACCTCCGTCGTAGATGGTCATGTGCACCGGCTTGCCGTACCAGGTGCCTGTCACGGTCGCGCGCTTTGTCCCCGCGACGATCATCGGGCACATGATGCCCTTGGGCAGCGGCGTAAACGGATTGCTCTTCACGGTCTGCAGCACGTGGCAGGCCGCGGCCGGGTCGGGGCGCGTGCCGCCGGCCGGATCGCAGTGCAGCGTCCAGTGCTTGGCCTTGACGCCGTCGGCACCTGTGACGGTGACGTCAAGCGAGATCTTGGGCGGCTTCGCCCGGCCGCCGGCGGCCGAGCTGCTCGATGCGCTGCCGCAGGCGGCGGCGAGCACCCCGGTCAGCGCGACACTTACGAGACACCAGGCGCCCGATCGCGCCCGAAACTTGGCTGGCTTCATGCTCCTTGGACGCATGTCCGCCCGGCGTGGTTCCGCGAGCGGGAAAGCAGGAGATAAGCGGAGAGATAAAAGCCCTCACATCGTGACGTCAGGCCCAGGGGCAGCCATGTGGCCTCTGGTTTTCCCTGCCATGTCACCGTCGGCGGTGCGATCATCGTCAGGTGGTGGGGCTGAGGTTGTCAGCGGCAACGGCCACGGACCGGGACCGTATCGACGCGACGGCCCGGTCCGTTATCGAGTGCGCCCCGGATCCGATCATCGCGCTCGGCCCCGACCGGGCCGTGGTGCTCTGGAATCCCGCCGCGGAGCGGATGTTCGGCTGGTCCGCCTCGGAGACAGTAGGCCTGGAGCCGCCGATAATCCCCGAGGAACTGCGCGCGGAGCACAACGCGGTCCTGGAGCGAGTCCGCGGCGGCGGCCAGGTCTCCTTCGCCACCCGCCGGATGTGCAAGGACGGCAGCGTGCTCGACCTGCGGATCGACGCCAGCGCGCTGGTCTCCAGCACCGGCGAGACGGTCGGCTGGGTGCACGTCTACCACCAGACCGGCGATGACGAGGCAGTCCGGCACTACATGGCGGAGCGAGCCCGGGTGGTACGCCGGCTCGGCGACGTGGTCGCTGACATGAACGCCTCCCTGGAGCTGGAGGCGGTCCTTGACCGCATTTCCGCCAGCCTGCGCGAGCTGACCAGAGCCGACGCGGGCGGCTTCGTCATGATCGAGAAGGACAGGCTCCGC
The DNA here is from genome assembly GCA_052146815.1 of Streptosporangiaceae bacterium. Lineage (GTDB taxonomy): Bacteria > Actinomycetota > Actinomycetes > Streptosporangiales > Streptosporangiaceae > DATJZH01. The sequence continues at coordinate 64,344 of JBKQMG010000059.1, forward strand.
CTGGTCAGCATGGACGGCCTTCCCGCCCGGCTGCGCGGCCGGACCGCGGACCTGGCCACCAGCATGGTCGGGCAGCTGATGCGGTCGGGCAAGACGGTCATGATGGCCACCGGCGAGTCCGGCCGGTTCGACGACCTGATCTGGTCGGCGCTGCCCGGCCTGCACACGATCACCCTCAGCCTGTCGTATGTGGCCGGGCGCCCGTACGGCGCGCTTTACGCCCTGTACAGCAGGCGGAAGGTCGGGCATGTCGAGCTGGAGCTGCTTGAGCTGCTGGCCGGGCACGCCAGCGTCGCCCTGTCCAATGTCACCGCGTTCGAGGAAGTCATCCGGCAGCGGGCCCACGAGCGGGCGGTCATCGACGGCAGCGCCGACGGCATCGCGGTGCTGGACGGCAACGGCCTGGTCCGGCAGTGGAACCGGACGGCGCACCGGCTGACCGGCGTGCCGCCCGAGGCCGCGGTGGGCAGGCTGCCGCCGTTCCCGCTGCCGGAGCCCGGCGAGAAGCTGACGCATTTACTGCCGAACGGCCGCTGGATCGATCTGCTGTGCACCGGGCTGACCGGGCGCGACGAGCAGGTAGTCGACTTCCGTGACGTGACGGCCGCCAAGGAGCTTGAGGACGCCAAGGACCTGTTCCTGGCCACGACCAGCCATGAGCTGCGCACGCCGATCACAGTGGTGCAGGGGTTTGCCAGCACGCTGGCGAACCGCTGGGACAAGCTGTCCGACGCCGACCGGCGCAGCGCGGTGCAGACGATCGCCGACCGGGCCGGGTCACTGGCCAGGCTGGTCGAGCAGCTGCTGCTCGGCTCGCGGGCCGGCGCTGATCAGCTGTCGGTGACCAACCGCCCCTTTGATCTCGTCGGGCTGCTGCGCGGCGCGGTCACGGCGTTCCGCCCGCTGTCGGACCGGCATACCCTCGTCGCCGAAATCCCCGACGACCTGCCCGCTGCCTACGGTGACCCGATGGCCACCGACATCATCGTCGGCCAGCTGCTGGAGAACGCCTTCAAGTACTCGCCTGACGGCGGCGCGGTCACGATCAGGGCCACGAAGTCCGGCCACATGGTCGAGGTGACCGTCGAGGACAAGGGCATCGGCATCGCACCCGATGATCGCGAACGGATCTTCGAGCGGTTCGTCCAGGGCGAGAGTGGGATGGTGATGCCGTTGGGGGCGGCAAGGGTTCCGCCGCTCAAGGTCGTGAGCACGCCCAGATTGGCGAAGGCTGCGCTATTCAGGGTCACGACGTTCGAGCCAACGGCCAGCGTACCGGCGTGGTTGTAGCCGGTGTAGGAAGTCGAGTCGCCGAGGACCAAGTTCCCGGACGCCGTGATCGTGG
>JBKQMG010000060.1:0-3763 GCA_052146815.1 Streptosporangiaceae bacterium
ATCCCCGAGGTTGTCAGCGCGGCGACGGTGACCGGCACGTCCGACGCGATCCTGCACGTGCTGGCCCGCGACATGCGGCACCTGGAGGCCGCACTGGAGCGCATCCGTTCCAGCATGCGCTGAGGTGGCCTTCTTGGCCGGGACCGCCATGATCGGCGCGGTCACGTGGAAGACGTCCTCGGCGAACTTCCGCTGGCTGGCGAGCAGCTGCTCGGCGAAGTTGTAGGCGCTTCCCACGAACTCTTCCGGCCTCGGCAGCTTGCCGACCATCGGGAGGGTAACCGGCGGCAGCGCGGAGGTCATCGGCGCGACTGCGTCGGTGAAGGTCTTGATTGCCTCGATAGCCATGTCCTGGCTCTTGCGGACGGCGTCCAGAATCTGACCCTGCAGTTCCTGGCCGACGGTGACGGTGTCAGTCATCTTTTTCTCCATGTGTCCTTGGCGTCATTGCTAACTATACACAGCACTTGCTAGATTTGTCAAGCAGTGCGCGGGCACCGCCGGGCCTGGCGGCAGCGCGGGACCCGTCGTCCTGGCCGCCGCCTCATACCCGCCCGCATTAGGCCATGGCGTGGGAGGGGCCCAGGGCTCAGGCTGAAAGGCGCGAATGGGCGCAAAGGTTGTTCCGGCCGTTGCCGTCCCGTCGCCTGGAGTTTGGCCGGTGCTCTTAGCGTCACCGGCTGGGATGTCCGGCAAGGCCTGCCGATCCTGGCAGGCAGAACAGGAGCATCGGATGCGACAGCACCAGCCCGGCCGCCGGCGGCCGGGCTTAAGAGCCACCGGCGCCGCCAGCGCGGCGCTCGTGAGCACACTGTGCCTCATCGGGATCACCGCACCGGGCGCGGCCGCCGCGCCCCGGGCCGCCGGCCAGACCGCGACCGCCCGGACGGCCACGGCAGGCAGCCGCTGTCATCTCGGCAACGGGGTCAAGCACGTGGTCCAGATCGGCTTCGACAACGTGCATTACTACCGGGACAACCCGAATGTCCCTTCCGATCTCCAGATGCTGCCCAGCCTGCTGCACTTCATCGAGGGCAGCGGCACCCTGCTGGCCAACAATCACACCCCGCTGATCGCGCACACCGCCGACGACCTGCTGACCACGGCTACCGGCCTCTACGGCGACCGGCAGGGCATGCCGATCAGCAACGACTACCAGACCTATAACCCCGACGGCAGCACCGACCCGGCGGGCTCCTTCGCCTACTGGACCGACCCGGTCTACGACACCGCCTCGCACCCGAGCGCCGGCCATGACACCAATCCGGCCATGGTCTACTCGCCCCGGCCGCCGGGCACATCCCGGCATGTCATCAAGCCCGACCAGATCACCCCGGCGCCGTGGGTGCCCTTTACCCGGGCCGGCTGCAACGTCGGCGAGGTGGCCACGGCGAACCAGGAACTGGAGAACACCGCCGTCGACATCCCCAAGGTGTTCGGCGCGAATTCCCCGGAGGCCAGGCAGCTGGCGGCCGACACCGACCCTTACAAGGACCCGGAGACCGCGGACTACGTCGGCGTTGCGGTGCACTGCGCCCGCGGCAGCGCGTTCTGCGCCAGCGCGCAGGCGGTGAAGTTCGGCGAGACGAAGCCGAGCCACACGGCCGTGCCTGACGTGCTGCCTGATGAGCCGGGCGGCTACACCGGCTTCACGGCCCTTTTCGGCCATAAGTATGTAGCGCCCCAGCTCGGGGCCGGCACGCCCAGCCTGACCCGGCACGGCTACCAGGTGACCAACGCCACGGGCAGCCTGGTCGACGAGAACGGCAACGAGATCGACGGAGCGTACCTGAAGAACTACCCCGGCTTCCCCGGCTACAGCGACATCAACGCGTCCCAGTCGCTGGCCTACATGGCCGACATGCTGGAAAGCGGCGTTCCCGTCGTCAACGGGTACATCTCCGACCTGCATGGCAACAGCCATATTCCGGGTCTCGCGGCCTGCGCCAGCGCGCCCGACGCCCTCGGCAGCGGCACCGCGTGCTACATCGAGCAGGCGCAGTACTACAACCAGGCATTCGCCGCCTTCTTCAAGCGCCTGGCCGCTGACGGGATCACGCCGACGAACACGCTGTTCGTCGTCAGCTCCGACGAGGGCGACCACGAGGCGGGCGCTAACGTCGGCCGCGCGGTGGCGCCTACCCCGGCGAACTGCGACGGGGCCAAGGTCAGCGGCAACACCGTGACCCCGGACGTGCTGTGCACGTACCCGGCAGGCTCGTTCGGCGAACTGGACGGCAACCTGACCGGCCTGCTGGCGACCCAGGCGCACAACACGACACCGTTCAGCCTGGAGGCCGACACCGCACCGGAGTTCTACCTGACCGGCAAACCCGGACCGGACACGCCCATGGTCCGCAACCTCGAGCGGGATGTCACGAAGCTGACCGCGGCGAACCCGTACACCAAGACCACGCAGCGGATCGACAACTACATCGCCGATCCGACCGAAGAAGCCATCCTGCACATGGTGAACGCCGACCCGGCCCGGACGCCGACGTTCGCGATGTTCGCCAAGCCGGACTACTACCTCTCCACTGGTCCCGCTTCCTGCGGCGGCCCGTGCGTGATCCAGGACACCGGTTATGCCTGGGATCACGGTGACTACGCAGCCGAGATCAACACCAACTACATCGGCCTCGCCGGACCTGGCGTCCGGCACCTGGGCCTGGACGGCAACACGCCGGGCCAGGGACCGAACTCAGCGGGGGCCGACAGCGGCCAGATCACGGTCGCGCAGACTCACCTGGCCGGACCGTGGACGGACGAGACCGACATCCGGCCGACCCTCATGTACCTGACGGGCCTGCGCGACGACTACGAGCACGACGGCCGGGTCATCACCCAGGTCCTCAGCCACCCGGCTTCGGCGCTGCGGCCGCCGAAGGTCACTGTGCTCGGCGAGTGTTTCAAGCAGCTCAACGCCAGCGTCGGCGAGTTCGGCGCGGCCACGCTGATCGCCTCGACCAGGGCGGTCGAGAGCACGTCGCCGGGTGACGTCAGATTCCGGGCGGTCAACGCCGCCCTGCGGGCCCTTGAGGTGGCCAGGGACGCCCTGGCCGGGCGGATCAAGGGCGAGCTCGAGGCGGCCGAGTTCGATAACGTGCCCGTGCGGCACGCGGCCCTGCAGGTGTTCGCCTGCCGGGCGATCATTAAGGCGGCGCAGGCCCTGGCCAGCCGCTAGCCAGGATCAGTCCCGCCATGCGGCGGCGGCCGCGGGAGCACTCGTCCCGCGGCGCCGTCCTGCCTGGCTTTTGCCGCCGGTGCTTCGGGCTTTCGGCCGTGGGTGCACCGGGCCGTGTGCCGCCCGCGCACTTGGCTTTTCCCGGCCAGCCGGCCGTGCGTCACCGGCCCCGGCCTGGGACACTAGCCGGAAGCCGCGGCGCCAGGGAAGCCGCGGCACAGGAGGGAAGCGCTATGGCCGATCCGGACACGCCAGTCCAGGTGCACGGCACCGTGGCCGTGAATGGCAAAGTGACAAGCCGTGACCCGGACGCGATCGTCGCCGAGATCGAGCGCACCAGGGAGAGCCTGGCCGCCACCATCGACAACATCGCCGAGCGGGTGAGCCCGGCGAACAACGTGCGCCGGCTGCGCGAGCAGGTCCGCGAGCAGATCGCCCGGCCCGAGGTCCGGATGGGCGCCGCGGCCGTGGGCCTGGCGGTGATCGGCATCGTGATCATCCGGGTCTGGGGCCGGAGCCGGAAGTAGCGGGCCAGCCAAGAGCATCGCGGGCCGGGCGGTCACCTGAGGGTGACCGCCC
>JBKQMG010000061.1:0-3671 GCA_052146815.1 Streptosporangiaceae bacterium
GCAGGACGGGCATCAGGCCGGGCTCCAGGCGATGCAGCTCCGCTAGGAGCATGTCGCGGAACAGATGGTGGTAGCGGTACCACTCCCCGCGCCGGTCCAGCGGCACCAGCAGCAAGTTCGACCCGGCCAGATCCGCCAGGATCGCAGCCGATCCGGCCATGTCGAGCACCGCCTCGCACAGCGGCCCGCACATGCGCTCCAGCACCGCGGCCCGGGTCAGGAACACCCGTTGCCGGCGGGAGATCCGCGACAAGAACTCCGACTCCATGTAGCCGCGCACCAGCCGGTCGTCCCCGCCGAAGGAGACCGCCGCGCCCGCGAACGAGCCGCCCTCCCTGAGATAGAGGGCCGCGAGGTACAGCCCGGCCGGCCATCCCTCGGTCCGCCGGTGCAGCTCAGCCACCTCATCCTCGCCGAGCGCCACGCCAGCGTTGCGCAAAAGCGACGACGCCTCCTCGCAGGTCAGCGACAAGTCGCCCGGGCCGATCTCCAGGATCTTGCCCTCGGCGCGCAGCCGCGCCATCCGCAGCGGCGGCTCGGCCCGGCCCGCCAGCGCCAGCCGCGAACCGCCCGGCACGTGATCGGCCAGCACCGACAGCGCGGCCCGGCATTCGGAGTTGCGCAGCACGTGCACGTCATCCAGGACCAGCACCACCGGCGAGGTCATCGACGAAAACGCCGACCCCAGCCTGGGGACAACCGAGCCGGGCACCGAGCTCCCCGGGGACGCAAGCGCGTCGAACACCCGCTCATCGACCGGCTCGACCGCATCGAGCGCTTCCGCGACATAGCTGAGCAGGACCTTCGCGTCATTGTCCGCTTCGTCGACCGACACCCACGCGAAGGCCCGGCCGTTACCCTCGGCCCACTGCGACAGCAGGGTCGTCTTGCCGTAGCCAGCCGGCGCGGCCACCGAGACGACCGGACACCGGTCGACCCGCGCCAGACGCTCGATCAGCGACGAACGACGCACGGTCCCGGGCCGTACCAGCGGACGACGGAGCTTCGACGCGACAAGGTCGAACCCTGACCCGCCCGCACGCCGTGACCGGCCGTCCCGCTGACGCACGTCGCTCTCGCCCATGATCCGATGATGCCCCCAGAAAGGTCTGCCGCCCCATGATCTTCTAAAGCTTGAGATTAGGTCAAGGCGCGACAATACGCCCCGCCGGGTTAATCCACTCCGAACGCTGCATGACTGGCACGAGGCCGGCCGGCAGGCTGGGAAGCAACTGCGTTTAGCCGGATGACTGCCCATCCAATGCTTGTCATTCAGCCACAAACGCCTGAGGTGCCTGCCCGGCGCTGCGGCACTGCCCGGCGCCCCGCTATCTGTCAAGTCAAATGAGACAGTTTCGGTCAGTTCATTTGGGTTTCGAGTACCGGCTGGTTGATCCAGGACTGCTCCGGCATGACCGGGGGGTGTGGCCGGCGGCTGAACCGCTCGGGGTGGGCGTGGTAGGCGGCGGTGAGAGTGTTCTGCCGGGCCTGGTCGACCGCGCCGGCGGTCCCGAAATGGACCGAGGCGGGGGTGTGCCAGGCGATCCCGGAATGACGGTGGATGTAGTTGTACTCGTGGAAGAAGCTGGCGCAGAATTGCCGGGCGTCGGCGAGCGAGGCGAAGGATGCCGGGAACTCGGGCAGGTACTTGAGGGTCTTGTTGTGAGCACGAACGCGGGAGGTGGAGAGCGATGGCGCTTCACTGAGCGCGGTGCTGTATGGGAGATGGAGGTTGCTGGCCCTCCAGAGCCGCTCTGCGGGGAGAGGCTCTAAACCACCCCGAGCTGCATTGGCTGAAGACCGTTGTGGTGAGCGTCGCGGGAAAAGGCGCGACAGGATCGTGTCAGGTGAGGTCCGGGAAGATGAGCGATGGGTGTGAGCCCTCTGCCGTTGACGTGTCGAAATGAAGTCAGATGAGATCGAAACCGAGGTCGCAAAACTATCTCGGGATGAGTCTGGGGGACACCCGTTTACTGCCCAGATGGTCTCCGGCATATAGGCAGCATGAGCCCGGATCAGGCTCTCGTATGGAACGTGCGAAGGCGTGTCCCGATACTGCCGCTGATCAGTAGCGGCGAGAGGGAGGACTCCAAGCGGCGGAATCCGCGAGGAGCAGAGTACCGATGCGGGACACGCTGGCGGACTCGCCCGTAGTAGCTGTGAAGTCCCTGCGTATCGCAGTGGGGGCGGAGCCAAGGGGCGGGGCTGTCCCTGGTAAGCGAATGTGATCAACCGGAAGGGAGGAATCGCATGAGTGAGCCGAAATCTCAGGTCAAGTCGCATGACATCCCCAAGCAGCTGGTGTGGGGTGCGTGGTTGAAAGTGAAAGAGAACGGAGGTGCGGCCGGGGCTGATGGCGTGACGATCGAGCAGTTTGAGGAGAGGCTGAAGGATAACCTCTACAAGCTGTGGAATCGCATGTCATCGGGTAGTTACTTCCCCGGTCCGGTCCGCGCGGTGGAGATACCTAAGAAGGGCGGCACGAGGGTTCTAGGCATTCCGAGCGTGGTCGACAGGGTGGCGCAGACGGTGGCGGTCATGGCGTTGGAACCGGACGTGGAGAAAGTGTTCCACGACGACTCCTATGGTTACCGTCCCGGAAGGTCGCCGCTGGACGCGGTCAGGAAGTGCCGGGAACGGTGTTTTAGGAAGGACTGGGTCGTCGATCTGGACGTCAAAGCCTTCTTTGACTCGGTACCATGGGATCTGATGCTGAAGGCGGTCGAGCGGCACACGGGCTCGAAATGGGTCCTGCTGTATGTGGAACGCTGGCTCAAGGCGCCGATGCGGATGCCCGATGGCACCCTCAACGCCCGGACGAAAGGGACGCCGCAAGGTGGCCCTGTTTCCCCGTTGCTCGCCAATTTGTTCCTGCACTACGGCTTCGACATGTGGATGTCGCGAGAATTCCCGGCAGTCACGTTCGAACGCTTCGCAGACGATGCGGTGATCCATTGTGTGACCGAACGGCAAGCACGCCAGGTGCGAGACGCAATCGGAGGCCGGCTCGCCGATATCGGGCTGGAACTTCATCCCGGTAAGACGAAGCTCGTATACTGCAAGGACAGCAGGCGCCGCCAGGAGTTTGACCAGGTGACGTTCACGTTCTGCGGGTATGCGTTCCGTCCTCGGATGGCCTTCGACAAGGCCCGGAAGCAGGTTTATACCGGATTCTTGCCAGCGGTGGCTCCGGAGAAGCTAACCGAGATGAGCCGCAAGATCGCGTCCTGGCGGATCCATCGGCGCACGACTCAGACACTCAACGAAATCGCGCGATGGCTGAACCCGGTCCTACGGGGCTGGCTCGCCTACTTCACCGTGTTTTACCCGAGCAAGGTGATCCCACTCTGCGAGCGCATCGACCGCCATCTGATGCGCTGGGCAAGGCGGAAGTATAAACGACTGGAACGCAGTGATAAACGAGCGCGTAAATGGCTGAAGGATGTCCGGAAACTGGCGCCCCGGCTGTTCGCGCACTGGGCACTGCGATACTGACCGAAGGATTGGACGGCACGAGCCGGATGAGCTGAGAGGTTCACGTCCGGATGTATGTCCCGTAGCTGGTTATGTTGAGCAGCATCCGTCTGGCAGCGGGATCTTCCTGCTCAACGCGACGCCCGGCCGCTGGCCGCTCAACATAGTCACAGGCCGTCGAGGAAGGCGAGGAGGGT
>JBKQMG010000062.1:0-8927 GCA_052146815.1 Streptosporangiaceae bacterium
GCGGCAGCCGACAGCGGCCTCGCCACTGTGCTGCAAGCGGAGCGGCTGAACCGGACGATCATCAGATCGCCATCGCTCAGGCCCGCCATCCGGCGGACCAGCGCGACGAATCTCCTCGGCTCCGGCCCGTCCGCTTTGCGCCTGCCACCAGCAAGCCGAAAATAATCTTGCCGCTGATCTCCGCGACGGGCCCGGTCATCCGGGCTGGAATTCCAGCTGTAGTAGGCCAGCAAGTTCTGCCATTCGGATTACGGTTCCCCGAAGGCGCATAAGCCGGTCACGGCGGCCACGAATCCGCTCTCTGAACTCCAGTAACTTTAAGCCACTTAGCTGGTCACGCTGCGTCGCCATCCGCAGCTCAGCAAGCAGTCCGCGAGTCGCCGCCAGCTCGCCCTCGGCCGCCAGAAGCTTGCGGTTAGCCAGCGGCCGGCACTTCAGTCTCGTTGCTCACCGGGGCCGGTCGTTGTCCTCGCCGGGGGCGCTTCCGGAGGTGAGGTGCGGAGTCGCCCGACCGAGCCTGCGGTGACCTAGCGCAGCGGCCGGCCCGCCCCCGGGTCTCAGCCGACCGAGGGAACCCGATGCCCCCTAGAACAGTCCGACACGTGAGCTCTGCCATCTGCGTCTCACTGCGGTTCCGGGCCACGCAGCCATCGCAGGCAGCCGAGCGCCGCAGCTTCGTCCAAGCACGCACAGAATCGCTCAGCCCGCCAGTGATCGAGCAGGGCCATCTGATCTGACCTGACCGCGCCCGACTGGTGCTCGGCTGTGCGAGATACCGGCCAGGCATCGGGAGCGCTGCTATCCGACACGCCAGCACGCAGACGACCTTGAGCGGCACCGGTCCCGCCTAGCAGCACCGCGCCCAGCCTGTCGGCGACAGCACAGGTCAAGCAATCCAATCGAGTATTCGAGCGGCACAGGATTGGTGGTGCTCGTCAGGCAGCACGAAGTTGGACCTGCACAATTCGTGCCATAGAATCGGTGTCGGTCTTGTCGACCATCGGGCTGACATGCCGTTTAGGGCTGCAGTGCATGAAGATGATCCGCCCCAGCCCGTCGCGTCGATAGGCAGTGGCGGTCAGACCCAGCCAGCGGGGGGCAGGGACCGGGCACTCCTTCGTCCGCGGCCGGATATGCATCACGTGCCACGGTATCCCCGCGGCCGTCCGCTTCCGGTAGCCACTGACCGGCGCGGCCAGCAGCGCCGACCCACGCCGACGCCCCGACGGATTCGGCGATCCGCCGGCGCAAGGGTACTCGCAGGCGTCATCAACGAGTACAGGCGAGTCGCCTGAACGACCGGCGAACCTGCAGGTCACAGGTCTCCGACGACCCATGCGCGGCCGACTTCCTACAGGTGATCCAATCACCACCTACTGGTGATCAAACCACCACGATGGTGAACCAGGCTGCTCCGGTCAATGCGCGTCAGATGGATATCTCGTGCTGAGCTATGACATAGCCTGTCACTAATATAATGCACACGTCACCAGGATTTAACGCTGTCGTAACAAGGTTACTTAAAGCCGGTCATTCTGGCATATCAAGTGCCGTCCACCGCGCGGCGGCAGGTGATCTCGCCGCTGTTGAGAATAGCCCTGTCTGCCATTTGACGGATCGGCATATGCACGGCACTGTGGGACAGGAAGCGACGTAACAGCTACCGCCAGGCCTGCCCGCTGGTGAACGCGGCGCCAAGACCATCGGCGAGGGGCGTCGTCGCCATTTACCGCCCGCGGCCGGGCACTCTCGTATTCCCAGGAAACATCAGATGATCACGCCCGGCCGTCAGCGGCCCTACAGGAGGAAACCATGAGCCAGATCCCCGCGCGTACCGCCCGGACAGCCGCCCTAACCACCGCCACCACCCCGGTCCGCATCAGCGCAGCCGCGACCATCGCAACCGCCAGCGTCATCAGCTGGGAACTGCGGAGGATCGCCCGCTCGCCGCTGACCGCCGAAGCCAGGCGGCTGCACCGCCACTACCGCGAGCTGGCCGCCAGGCCGCGCCGGCCTGCCGCCGCGCAAGCGGCAACGACAGAGATATCCCAGCTCGGCCACGACGAGGGCAGGCGAGCGGGCTGACCGCTCGAATACTCGATTGAGTGGCTGACCTGCGCTATCGCCAGCAGGCTTGACGTGGTGATGGTTGGCTTGCCGGGTGCTACTCAAGATCGTCTACCTGCTCACGTGCCGGGTACTCGGCCTGGCCGTCCTGGTGTTCCGCGGTGACCGGGCGAAGGATGCCGAGCTGCTCGTGCTCCGGCACGAGAACGCGGTGCTGCGCCAGCACGCCAGCCGGGTACGGTACGAGCCGGCCGACCGGGTGTGGCTCGCCGCGCTGGCCCGGCTCCTACCCCGCAGGCGCTGGACCGAGATCTTCCCCGTGACGCCCGCGACGCTCCTGGCCTGGCACCGCAAACTCGCCGACAGCAAGTACGACACGAGCAGGCGGCGCAAGCCCGGCCGCCCGCCGACAGCCCCGAGCATCGCCCGCCTGGCAAAGGAGAATCCGCGGTGGGGACACCGCCGGATCCACGGCGAACTGACCAAGCTCGGCGTGACGGTCGCGCCGTCTACCGTGTGGGAGATCCTGCGTGCTGCGGGCATAGATCCGGCGCCGCGCCGGTCGGGCCCGCCGTGGCGGCAGTTTCTTCACGCCCAGGCCGCCGGGATCGTCGCGGTCGATTTCCTGCACGTGGACACCGTGCCGCTGAAGAGACTGTATGGTCCTGGTGCTCATCGAGCACGGCAGCCGCCGGATGCATCTGGGCGGCGCCGCCGCGAACCCCACCGGCGAGTGGACGGTGCAGCAGGCCCGTAACCTGGTCCTCAGCCTCGGCGAGCGGCTCGGGGACATCAAGTTCCTGATCCGCGACCGCGGATCGAACTTCACTGCCTCGTTCGGGCCGGTGGTCTGCGGGCGCTGCCGCAAGAGGATGACAGTCTGCTACCAGCGGGGAGCGAGCGGGAAGCTGTCTCCGGTCTACGTCTGCTCCCGCGAGAAGACCGACTACGGAGGCGGCCAGTGCCAGCAGCTCGCCGGCTCGTGCCTGGACGGTCACGTCACCGGGCTGCTGCTGGACGCGCTCGCCCCTGCCGCGCTGGAGGTCTCGCTCGCCGCGGCCGGGCAGGTAGAGGCCCGGCGCGCGCAGGCGGACCGGATCTGGCGGCAGCGCCTGGAACGCGCCGAGTTCGCCGCTGACCGGGCCCGGCGCCAGTACCAGCTCGCTGAACCCGAAAGGCCTGCGTCGCCTTGAAGATCCTCCGCCTAAGCCGCCGTACGTTGCCCTCGTGGAACCGCCAGTCAGCGGAATCCCAGTCGAGGACATCGCCCTCCGGTCCGTTCACTCCGAGGGCCGCCATCGCCAGCGCGAACGCCTGTCCCGTCATCGTGCCTAACTTGCCCTTCGGTTCCGGCGGCCGTGGCCGTTCGCCTTCAAAGACTCACCCGGTCCACGTCAGCACCCTTTCGGGTCCGGGCACGCTGTCCCGTATCCGGCCAGTTATCCAGGGCGGCCGCAGGAGAACGCGACCATGCTGGCCGGGTTTCCCGTCGCCTTTCGGCGCGCCGGCATTTGCTTCCCGGGCCATCCTGTTCCCGCCGGGGAATTCAGCGTCCCTCACGGTCGGCCTGCCGGCCGCTGACGCGACCGGACCCCGACGGGGTTCCCACGTTCCGCTGGCACGAGACACGACCGGGAAGGATGCCCTCTATGCCCCGGGGGCGGCGGTGTCCACGCGGCCAGGCAAGTGCCCCAGCCGCCGCCTGCCGCTTCACAGCGGCCAGCCCCTGCACCCCGGCAACGCAACCCATCAGCCGGAGCTCACCTTAACGAGGCGTCATCAAGGATTCACTCACGTCACCCGTCCGGTCTTCCCCTCACCTGCGGCCCCCGGCTGGAACGGGAACCCCTTGGGCTTGAACCCTGAGCTTCGCACCCCGCGGTTACCCGCGACGCACGTCAGAGCGGGGACGGCCTCGAACACTAAACCGGGGCTACATCACCGACTTCACCGGCCCTCCAGACAACGAGCCCACTCGTTACCAGCGACATCGTGTCGCACCACCAGATAGGTGCCTTCCTCGCTGAGATGATCGTCACGTCGCTATGATCATCATCCCAGTTCAGGGCGGCACCTATCGGCATTTGAAGGGCCGTGTCACCGGCTTACTCGCGGATTCGGGTCAGAACCCGCGGCGCAGTCCCGGAATCTACATACCATGGTTGCGCTCCCAGCTTCGGACGTACGCCCCGCTTGGGCTTGTCCCGTTGAGCACGTAGTCACCGACGATCCGGTCGCGGTAGATCACCGGGTTGTGCGAGGCCAAGGTACGCGCGTTGCGCCAGTGCCGGTCCAGGCGGAACCGCTCGGTCACCGCTGATGCGCCGCCGGCCTCGAAAAGCTGGGTAACCAGACCGAGCACGAGCTCGATGACTTGGCCCTGTGCCGCGTACACCGCGGCGTCAGCCCGGTCGAGCAGCTCCGTGCCAGCGTGACCGGCCACTTCGGCCTGGTACACCTCGTCAACTGCATCCAAGGCTGCCAGCGTCGTCGCGTCGGCCGCGAAGGACGCGCCGGTGATCCGGCCGATAACCGCCTGCACCAGCGGATCGTCCTTGGGTGCGGGGTACTGCGGGTTGACCAGGTTACGGTTGCGCTGCCGTGCGAACGCCGCTGCCTCGGCCACGGCCGCCCGGCCGATGCCCGACAGCGTCGCCAGATGGACGAGCTGAAAGAAAGCGGCGAGGTAGGACTTCGGGGGCTGGCCGTTCTCGTAGGGCTCGACGTTCTCCGGGCGGATCTCGACGTCATCGAACAGGGTCGTCCCGCTACCAGTAAGCCGCTGGCCGAAGCCGTCCCAGTCGTCCAGCCGGCTCACGCCGTCGGCCGATGCCGGGACGAGCACGGAGGCGCTGCGCGCTCCGTCGATTGTCGCCGTGGTGTAGATCCAGTCGGCGAACAGGCTCCCGGTCGAATAGAACTTCCTTCCGCTGAGCCGCCAGCCCGTCCCATCCGGCGCCTTGCTGGCGGTGGTCGCGTTCTCCCAGAACGACTGATTCCCGAGCTCGCTTTGCGCGTTGCCGATAATCACTCCGTCCGCGATCCGGCGCAGCCAGCGATCGCGCACGTTGGGGTCGGCATGCACGAGCCGGCTTTCGACGAATCCGAAATGCCCGCGCAGCAGTTGCGGCAGGTTCGAGTCCGCCTTGCCGAGCTCGATCATTATCCGGAAGAACTGCGGCAAGGTCGCGCCGATCCCGCCGTACGAGCGCGGCACGCGGATCTTCCCGAACCCGGCCTCGCGCAGCCAGCTCACCTGGTCGTACGGCAGCGTGCGGTCGGCCTCGCGGTCGAGCGCCCCCTCCGCGATCTTGGCGAATACAGGACGGAACCGCTCCGCCAGCCGCGCAGGTTCCGTGGTATCTGTCATGCCTGAGCCAGCCGGGGCAGCGCGGTGAGCAGCCGCTGGGTGTAGGGGTCCTGCGGACGCTCGAACACGTCATCGGCGGCGCCGGACTCGACCACCCTGCCATCCTGCATTACGAGGATGCGGTCGCTCATGTGGTGGATGACCCCAAGGTCGTGAGAGATGAACAGGTAGCTCACCCCAAGCTCGTCTTGCAGGTCGGTGAGCAGGTCGAGCACCTGCGCCTGGATCGACACGTCCAGCGCGGAGACCGGCTCATCGCAGACGATCACCTCCGGCTCCGGCGCCAGCGCCCGGGCGATTGCGACGCGCTGCCGTTGCCCGCCGGACAGGCGCAATGGCGCCGAGTCCAGGTGACGCTCGCCCAGCCCGACCTGCTCGAGCAGCCGGACGGCCCGCGCCCGCGCCTCCGCCCTCGAATACGGCGGCCGGCTGCCTGTGCCGAGCGCGTCGGTGATGATCCGGCCGACGGGCCAGCGCGGGTCGAAGGTGCTCAGCGGGTCCTGGTAGATGACGCCGATCCGCTTGCGCAGCGGTCTGCGCCGTGACGGCGACTGTACGGACCACTGCTGCCCGTGAAGCAGTACCTCGCCGGAGGTCGGCTCGAGCAGCGCCAGCGCCATCCGGGCACTCGTGGTCTTGCCCGAGCCCGACTCGCCAACGATGCCGAGGGTCTCGCCCTTGAACAGCTCGAACGACACGTCGTCCACGACCGTCCGGTCGACCTTGTCCGGCCCGCGGAAGACCTTGGTCAAGTGCCGCGCTTCGAGCACGGGACTGCCGGGGTCGATCGGCTGGCGGGTTCGCTGCACGACGCTGTCGCCCTCAGCAGGCCGCACGAGCCTGATGCCACGGGTGTGCTCAGACGGGATGGCGTCGAGCAGCTCCCGGGTGTATTCGTGCCTCGGCTGGTGCAGTACCTGGCGGGCAGGGCCCTGCTCGAGCACTTCGCCGCCGCGCATGACGATCACCTCGTCGGCGAGCCGGGCGACAACAGACAGGTCGTGACTGATCAGGATGATGGATCTGCCGCGGGCCTTGGACTCGGCCAGCAGGTCGAGCACCTGGGCCTGGATAGTGACGTCAAGCGCGGTGGTCGGCTCGTCGGCGACGACGAGCTTCGGGTCGAGCGCGATGGCCGAGGCGATCAGCGCCCGCTGCCGCAGGCCGCCAGACAGCTCATAAGGACGCTGGCGGACCTTCACCTCCGGCTCGGGCACGCCGACCGAGGCGAGCAGTTCGACGGCCCGCTCCCGCCGTGACGCTTTGGTGCCCCACCCATGCAGCCTCAGCGGCTCGGTGATCTCGTCGCCGACCCGGCGGAGCTGGTCGAGTGAGACCAGGGCGTCTTGCAGGATGAAGCCGATCTCGCGGCCGCGGATGGCCCGCCACGACCGCTCAGACTGGCGAGTCAGGTCGATGCCGACGAGGTCGATCCGGTCGGCGCGGACGTGCGCATTGGGACCGGTCAGGCCGACCATCGTGCGCGCGGTGACACTCTTGCCCGAGCCAGACTCGCCCACGATCGCGAGGCACCGGCCGATGCGAGCGGTGAACGAAATGCCCTTGACGACCTCGGCGTTCCCGAACGACACCCGCAGGTTCTCGACGTGGAGCAGCGCAGTGCCGGTCGCGGTGACCTTCGTGTTCTTCTCTTTCGTGGCCTCGGCGGCGGCGGTCACCGGGCGGCTCCTTCCAGTCGGCGTTGCAGCGTCCGGCCCAGGGAGGTGACCGAGAGCGCGACGAGGACGATGACCAGGCCGGGCATGATCTCCAGCCACCACGAGGTGGTGATGTACATGCGGCCCGAATCGAGCAGCGCTCCCCACTCAGGGCTCGGCGGTGCCACCCCGAGGCCGAGGAACGCCAGCCCGGACGCCCAGACGATCGACTGGCCGATGCCGAGCGTGATCACGGCGACGAGCGGCCGCATGGCATTGGGGAACAGGTGACGGCGTATCACCGACCGGCGGTAGTGCCCGAGGGCGGCGGCAGCCGAGATGTAGTCGGCTTGCCGCACAGAGAGGACCTGGCCGCGGACCATGCGCGCGTAGCCGGGCGCTGAGCCGATGCCGACGGCGACGATCTCGGTGCTGACCGACGGGCCGCGGATGGCGATCAGCAACAGTGCCAGCAGCATGACGGGGAACGCGAAGGCAACCTCGAGAACCCGCGCGATCGCGGTATCGACGATGCCGCCCGCGAGCCCCCCGGTGAAGCCGAGCAGGATCGCTATCCCCATGGCCAGGCCGGTCGCGCCCAGGCCGATGCCAAGCGATAGCCGCGCTCCGTAGACGACCCGCGTGTAGAGGTCGCGCCCGGCGTCGTCCGTGCCGAACGGATGGCTGAGGGACGGGGGGAGCAGGGTGTGCTCGAGGTCGATCGCGTATGGGCTGCGGTGGGTGAGCAGTCCAGGGGCGATGACCGCCACCAGCAGGACCAGAACGATCAGCGACGAGACGGCGGTGCCGGGCCGGACCCGGAACCTGATGCCGCGCAGGCGGGCGAGCGCGCTCGCCCTGGGGACGGAGATGGTGGTCATTTCTCACGCAGCCGGGGGTCGATGAGGACGTAGGTGAGGTCGACAAGCAGGTTGGCGATGACGTACACGGCAGCGACCACCAGGACGATCCCCGAGACGACCGGGATATCCCTGCTGTTCACGGCGGTGACCAGGACCTGGCCGATGCCCGGCCGGCCGAAGAGGTTCTCCACGATGACCGCGCCGGACACGAGCGCGCCGAGCGCCCAGCCGGACAGCGTGATCGCCGGCAGGACTGCGTGCCGCAGCGCGTGCCTGAGCCGCACTGCTGTGTCGCCCATGCCGCGGGCGCGCGCGGTCGTGATGAACGGCTGGTCGAGCACCTTCTCGAACTCGTCGCGAGTGACCTGGCCGAGGAAGCCGGCCAGCGGGATCGCCAGTGTGAGGACAGGCAGGACCGTGCCCCAGGCAGTCGTCCCGCCGATGACCGGGAAGATCCTGATCTCGACCGCGAACACCACGAGGAGGACGGCGCCGACCCAGTACGTGGGCAGGCTGGCCGTGAGGGCCTCCCATGTGGAGCCGAGGGCGCTGTGGAACCGGGGGCGCCTGGCAGTCAGCAGGGTTACCACGAGAGCGAGCGCCCAGGCCGCCACCAGGGCGCTGACGGTGAGCACCAGGCTCGGCAGCAGCTCGTCCCCGATGACCTGCGTGACCGGCTTGTACTGCGTGTAGGAGGTGCCCAGGTTGCCGCGGAACAGGCCGCCGACGTAGTCGAGGTACTGGACGATGACCGGCTTGCTGAACCCGTACTCGCGGTTGATAGGCGCGAGCTGGGTCGCTGACCACTGCTGCGTTCTGCCGGTCTGCTCGTTGAGGATCGCGACCGCTCGGTTACCCGGTACCAGGAACTGGGCGAAGAAGGTGACCGACGCGGCCGCGACGAGGACACCGATCGCCGTGACGATCTTGACGAGGATCCGCCGGCCCGTCCGCGCGCCCGGGCGCGCG
>JBKQMG010000063.1:0-4263 GCA_052146815.1 Streptosporangiaceae bacterium
GAGCAATAACCCCCGGGAACGCCTCAGTAAAGAGGTACGCAGGCGGACCGACGTGGTCGGCATCTTCCCCGGCCGCGACGCCATCATCCGCCTCGTCGGCGCGGTCCTGGCCGAGCAGAACGACGAATGGACCGAGGCCCGCCGCTACATGGGACCCGAAATCCTGGCCGCCTGCCAGAGAGCCATTCACCACACCGAAACCAATGATGCTGACGTGACAATCGAGGCCATTGGTGCTTAAATAGAAACAGATCTCGAGGTAGTCATCTCATACACCATCTCCCTGGACGTGGCCGGAAGCAGCTGGCTGATGAGGGTGTCTTTCAGCCATTGCTCGTGCTTTTCGGGGGGCCAGCCTCGGTCACCGGCCAGCAGGCGGTAGACCTCGGGGGACATGAGTGCGTGAATGATGTCGGCAGCGTCGCGCTCTCGCAATCCCGGTCGCAGGGCGCCAGCGCGAGCCAGGGAACGCGCGATCTGTGCCTGGCCCTGGTCCCGTTGCCGGGTCTGCTCGGCGAGCAGTGCCGCCGCGTCAGGATCCGAGCCCGCCGCGCTGACGAGGATCCGGTAAACGGGCTCGGCCCTGGACATGATGCCGCGGCTGATGCCAGCGAAACCCGCCAGCTTGTTCCTGGGGTCTGGGTCGGCAAGAAGCGCGCGGGCGCGGGGCCGGTCCTGCAGCGGAATGTCCTGGTCGTCACCGGCTATGGAGACGTCGAGCAGGGCCTTGAGGATCCCGAGTTTGGAGGAGAACAGCCGGTACACCGTCGCCGGCGGGACTTCCGACAGGTCGCTGATGGCCTCGATCGTGGTTGCCGCGTAGCCGCGTCCGAGGAAGAGGGCCCCGGCCGCCCGGACGACTGCGGCCCGGGCCAGGCGCGTCCGTGCCTGGCCGCCGGTACGGGCTTGGGGCCTTCGTCCCCTGACGCCGGCTGCCATACGGATGATAGTACTGCTCTTTAATTGAGAGTGTTACTCTCGAATGGTGAGGGCGCTGCGCATGGGAGGCACGCGGTGACCGCCACCTGGGCCCCGGCCGCCGCGAACGGTGCCCGATTGCAAGACAGCGGGCTGGGCCGCCTGGCCGGGTGGTGCTACGACCACCGGCGCCGGGTGCTGGCCGGCTGGCTGCTGGCCGTTGTGGCGATCACCGGGCTTGCGCAGTGGGCCGGGAGCCGGCTGGGCAACAACTTCTTCGGCTCGTTCGTCATCGGCGACCCGCTGCAGATCCTCGCCATTTTCGGGCTCGGCCTCGCTGCCGCTGTCCTCATCGACGCCACCGTGGTCCGCATGGTGCTGGTGCCCGCCGTCATGCAGCCCCTCGGGTCCGCCAGCTGGTGGCTGCCCGGCTGGATCGGGCGGGCCATTCCCAGCCGCACTATCGAGCCGGACGTTGATCACCGTGCGGGCGGCGGACTGATCCGCCCCCACCCGGTCAGCGCAGCGCCCGCCGAGTGATCCCGGAGGCAGTAATGCGCAGGTCAGCAGCAGCGGTCGTCAGCGTCGCGTGGGGCGTCGCACTGGGCGGAACCTTCGCTTGCCTGCTTCCGTACCTGCTGAACGACTGGCACTTTCACCGGCCCCTGCCTTGCTGGACGATCGCGGTGGCGGCGGGAGGGTTGCTCATCTGCGCGGGCCTCGTCCCGGTCGTTCAGTCGTTTATCGAGTTCATCAGGGCCGACGGCACCCCAGTGCCGGTGGCGTCGCCGCCCCGCCTCGTGGCGAGCGGGTGCTACCGATACGTGCGCAACCCGATCTACGTCGGCTTCATGGCCATCCTGCTGGGCGAGGTGCTCGTGTTCGGCTCGCGAGGCCTCCTGGAATACACCGCCGTGGCCTGGTGCATCGGCGCGGCCGCCGTCCGCTTCTATGAGGAGCCAATCCTGGCCCGCAAGTTCGGGGCCGAGTACCAGGACTACCGGCACGCGGTGCGCGCCTGGATTCCCCGGCTGCATCCGTGGACCCCCGGTGAGCCCGCCAGGCCGGCAGCACGCTAGCCGGGCCGGCGGCCGCCCGGCGATCGCCAGCGAAAGGCCAGCAAGGATAAGGAGGCGCCACATGGCCCGCATCAAAGGAGTCTCCGCCGCCCAGGCCGGGCTGTATGTGCGGATCGCCTACCACTTCACCCGGCGGAGCATTGCCAAGCTCACCGGGCTGGAGACGGAGCGGATGATCGAGCCCCTGGAGATGTACGCGCACGTGCCCGTGCTGTTCAAGGGTTACGCCAAGCTCGAGCAAGCCACGGCCAGGCTGAACCGTCTGGACAAGAGGCTGCACGCCCTCGCCGAGCTGAAGGCGGCCACCCTCACCCACTGCGAGTACTGCATCGACATGGGCTCGGCGATCTCCCGCCGGTGGGGCCTGACCGATGAGGAGATCCTGGCCCTCCCCAGCTATCAGGCAAGCCCGCTGTTCTCCGAGCTCGACAAGCTCGTCCTGGACTACGCCGTCGGCATGAGCCGCACTCCCGTCAACGTCTCCGGTGAACTGTTCGACAGGCTTCACCAGCATCTTGACGACGGCCAGATCGTGGAACTGACCCACCACATAGCACTGGAGAACATGCGCGGCCGATTCAACCTCGCACTCGGCATCGGCTCGGCCGGCTTCAGCGACGGCATGACATGCGCCATCCCCGCGGTACACCCGTGAAGCAACGGCATCCTTGCTGGTTGCTGGGATCGGGATCCCCCGGAGGCCAGGCCTCGAGCATTGCTGCCAGGTCGCCGCGTGCTGCCGCCGGTCGCGTTCTGAGAGACTGACGCAGACGTATCCGCGTTGAGTTCCTGAGATCCCGATCGCACGCCGGTCTCGCGCCGGCCCGCAGCGAGCGTGCTGGGAGGAATCGTGGCGGTATTCGCAGTGATCACGGCCCGGGGACCGAACTGGGACCGGCAACGGGGGATCCGCGAACAGCGGGCATGGGCAGAGCACGCCGCCTTCGCTGACGGACTGGCCGAGCGCGGCGTGATCGTCTTCGGCGGCCCTATCGGAGGTGGTGCCGGGGACGACGTCGCGCTCCTCGCGATCAACGCGACCGACGAGCGGGACGTACACGAGATCTTCAGCAACGATCCCTGGACCAAGAACGGAGTCTTCCGCCTGAAGGAAGTTCGACCATGGATCATCTGGATTGACAGCCGAAGCGCCGCTCACAATCAAGGCTGACGCTTCAGTCCCGGCGAACGGGGGCATGGTGATGCGCGCCGGTCCGCGGGGCCGCCTCGGCCATGGCGGCAAGGACGCCCGCGAAGCGGCTGATGATGTCAAGCAGATCGGCCCGGGGAAGCGGAAAGGTCGCTGGTCGTTCACGCAACCTGCCGGGCCGCGGCATCGCCGATGCAGATCACCGAGTCGCCCCGGCAATTACCAGCCGTGACCTGCATCGAGAAAGCACGATCGCATGCAGCGCCGTTCGGCACTCACTTCCGGCCCGCGAGGCAATTCACGACGCCGACCCGGAACAGATATCCGGCGTGTTCTGCCCGGGCAGGCGTCGCGGCGGCCGCTTTCACGCAAACGCTGGGGCTGACGGTCGTTCAGGATGCCGGCGGGGTGTGGTTGACCATCCAGCGGATGCCGTAGCGGTCGAGGGTGACGCCCCAGTAGGCGCCCCACGGCATGTCGGCCATCGGAGATCCTTCCGAGCCGTCCTCGGATAGGGCGCCGTACAGGCGGTCGGCCTCTTCCCTGCTGTCGACGTCGAGGCAGAGGGTGGTGTTATTGCCGATACGGGTCTCATGGCCCATCGACCGGAGCATGTCCGTCGCCATCAGCACGTGCCCGCCGATGATCGGGAGCTCGGCGTGCATCACCAGGTTCCGCTCCCCGGCGGGCAGCTCGCCGGGCCCAGCGGGGGGCATGTCCGAGAAGCGGCTGAGCATGGTGACCTCGGTGCCGAAGGTCTTGGCGTAGAAGGCGAACGCTTCCTCGGCCTGGCCCTGGAAGTTGAGATATGTACTGACTCGTGCCATGGGTGGCTCCTCCGCCGGGGGCGCCCTCGGGCGCCGTCTCATCGTCTGCCAATGCAGACGCCCGGTCCACCGGAAATTCACCGCCGCCCCGGACGCCATCCGGGTAAAGGCTAAGTCACGGGCGCACGATCTGCGCCGGAACAGGGCTCGATCGAAGCACACATCGCCGCCGTTACGGGCGGGAACCTGGTGGCCAGCTTGGCCGCCCGTGCTGCGCCCGAACGGGGGTGTTTTGTGCGCTGGAAGAGCCGGAGGGTGAGGAGCGGCGGGCGGGTCGGCGTCACGCCCG
>JBKQMG010000064.1:0-64087 GCA_052146815.1 Streptosporangiaceae bacterium
CGGGTGACCGAGCGGCACGGCATCACCGCCCTGACCCTGGAGGCGGCGGCCGAGGAGGCCGGCCTGACCAAGCCCGGGCTCATGTACCACTTCCGCACCCGCGACGACCTGCTGATGGCGATCCAGCGGCACCTGACCGGAACGTGGGAGGAGCAACTGCTCACAGAACTGGGCAAGCCGCTGGAGCAGTCGACGGCGCAGGAGCGCGCGGCGGCCTATGTGCGGGTCAATGCGCACGGCTCAGCCAGCAAGGCGGACCTGGCGTTCATGGTGGAGTCGGCAACCAGCTCCGAGCTGGCGCAGGTGTGGAACGACCTGATGGCGCGCTGGGTGCCCCAGCCGCCGGTGCCCGATCCGGCACAGCTGGACCTGTTCCTTGCGCGGCTGGCCGCCGACGGCCTGTGGCTGTTCGAGGCGACCAGGCCGGCCCCGCTCGCCCCCGAGGTCAAGGAAGCCCTGATCCGCAGGATCGCCGCGCTCACCGAACCACCGGGCTGACGCACCCCTGCCCGGCCCCGCACAGCCCATCTCCACCCGGAAGCCATAGGTGCACCATGAGCAAGACACAACGCTGGCTGGTCCTGGCCACCGTCTCGGCGGGACTGCTGATGGTCTCGGTGGATACGACGGTGCTCTACACCGCCCTGCCCACCCTGACCAGTGACCTGCAGGCCGACGCCTCGCAGAAACTGTGGATCATCAACGCGTACCCGCTGGTGATGGCCGGGCTGCTGCTCGGCGCGGGCACGCTTGGAGACCGCATCGGCCACAAGCGGATGTACCTCACCGGCCTGGCCCTGTTCGCGGCCGCTTCCCTCCTGGCCGCGTTCGCCCCCTCCCCGCCGGTGCTGATCGCCGCCCGGGCCTTCCTGGCGGTCGGGGCGGCGGCGATGCTGCCCGCCACCCTGTCACTGATCCGCATCACCTTCGATGACGAGCACGAGCGCGGCATCGCCATTGGCGTCTGGGGCACCATGGCGGTACTCGGCGCCGCACTGGGCCCGATCGTCGGCGGCCTGCTGCTTCAGCACTTCTGGTGGGGCTCGGTCTTCCTCCTCAACATCCCCGTCGTGCTGCTCGCCCTGGCCGCGACGGCCGCCCTCGTGCCGGGCGGCTCGGGCCACCGCGACCGCCCCTGGGACCTGATCGCCTCCCTGCAGGCCCTGGTCGCCCTGGCCGGCCTCGTCTACGCCATCCAGGAAGCCGCCAAGCCCGGCCCGATGCCGCTGGCGATCGTGCTCGCCCTGCTGGCCGCTGCCGCCGGGTGCTGGATGTTCGTACGCCGCCAGCGCCGCCAGACCTACCCGCTGATCGACTTCTCCCTGTTCCGCAACCGGAGCCTGCTCACCGGGGTGATCGCGGCCGCACTGGCGATGGCCACCACCGCCGGCATCGAACTGCTCCTCACCCAGCGCCTGCAGCTCGTCCTGGGCCTGACCCCCCTGCACGCGGGCCTGATCGTGACAGGGTTCGCGACCGGCTCCCTGCCCGTCGGCGTGCTGGCCGGCGGCCTGCTGCACCGCACCGGGGTGCGCCCGTTGATCGGCGGCGGCCTGCTCCTGGGCGCCCTCGGCGTCCTGGTCACCCTGCTGCTGACCCCGGGTGCGGTCCCCCTGCTGGGCAGCGGCCGGAGCCCGGCATGGGTCGTGCCCGGCCTGGTCCTGGCCGGCGTGGGCCTGGGCATCGTCATGGTCGCAGCCTCGGCCGCGATCATCAGCGGCGCCCCGCCGCAGCGCGCCGGCATGGCCTCCTCCATCGAGTCGGTCTCCTACGAACTAGGCAGCCTCGCCGGCGTCACCGTCCTGGGAACCATCCTCACCGCCGTCTACACCAACACGATCCACCTCCCCGCAACCGCCCCCGCCCAAGCCGCCGGCAGCATCGACGAAGCCCGCGCCGCCGCAGGCCACCTCCCCGCCGGCCAAGCCCACATTCTGCTGGACGCCGCCGCCAGCGCCTTTGACAACGGCTACACCCTCGTCCTGGCCATCACCGCCATCGCCCTGGCCGCAGGCAGCGCCTTCACCTACCGCTACCTCAAGCGGCAGCCCACTACCTCCACAGAACAGGCCCGGCACCCCGAACTGGCCCGGCACGGCGGGTAGCCGCTGCAGCCGACCGGCTCCGGAAGACGAACCGCCCCGGCTCCCAAAGGTGACGTACAGCCCAGCCCACCACAGGCCCCGGCTTCTCGTTCCGCCCCGTTCGCGGGGCTAGACCAGGAAGCCGGGGCCAGCCCAGCCACGAGAGCACCGCCGCCCGGCGGGCGTTCCAGGTGTTGACCGCCGTGGTGCCCCACAGCAGCTCCAGCGACTCGCCGACCTCGTCGTCCGCCACGGAGGCGAACGGCCGGTCCTCGCCGAGCCGTTCGACGGTCTTGCCGACGCCGATAGTCCGGGCCCCGGACCTGCGGCTCAGGTCTTATCGAGTAATCCCGGCTGGATATGACCACGACCCCGGCAGGCCACGTCACAGCGGTCAGCAAACCGTGAGGTTCTAACTTTTCAAGATCAGCTCATGGCGGATTTTGCCCTTATCTTGGCCGCACCTATCTTGGCCGCACCCCTGCAGACCCGCTGTCTCGATGGGCCGGCAGGTCAGCCGGTCGGCGAGGAGCACGTTCCGCGGCACCAGACAGTTCGCAGATCGCGGCGAGCGTTCGCTTGAGGAAAGCCTGGCGCGGCTCAGGGCGGTGGCCCGGGCGCTGATCCAGGCGGGCGCCATCGACGCCGCGACCGCGGAGTCGATCGTGTCGGGCTTGAGACAGCCCTGGTCGCGCGGTCCCTGCTGAGCGCCAGCGAGGTGGCCATGCACCAGCACCACACAAGCCAGCGGCAGATGGCGCAGCACGCCCCGGCGGGGACTTACCGGGCAGTGCCTGTCGGGGTCACGGTGCCGCCCGCAGCCGACGGCAGCACAGGCGAGACCCGCGTGTATGCCCT
Source organism: Streptosporangiaceae bacterium (assembly GCA_052146815.1). Classification (GTDB taxonomy): domain Bacteria; phylum Actinomycetota; class Actinomycetes; order Streptosporangiales; family Streptosporangiaceae; genus DATJZH01. The sequence goes on from JBKQMG010000064.1 coordinate 2,943, forward strand.
GGTGCTGGCGCCGGACCGGGCCGCCCTGACGGTGGCCGGGACAAACTATCCGCAGCCTGCCGGCGCGGACTGGGACGACCCGTGGGCCGCGCTAGGCGGCTCCGCGCCGCGGCCGCGGTCCGGATGCTGTCGATGACCGCGGCGGGAGGTATGAGCTTGAGCTGGGGAGCCGGGTCAGCCACGGCGAGGAATGGTCCGGCGTCGCGGAAATCTCGCCGCTGCCGCCGGCTGGCATTCACTGGCTCGAGCTGACGCTGAGCCCCGGCTCAGCCCCCATCCGGGTGGATCTGACCGTATCCGGGGAGAGCGCCGGCGTGTTTGCGCCGGCCGAGCCGGACAGTGCCGTCGATCAGGTGCTCGACGATGCCGCCGAAGAGCTCCTCAGCTTCCGCGGGCTGGAAGGCGATGACCCGGGGTACATCAGCGCACCGTTTCTCGCGGATATTGCCGACGTCGTGCACGCGCTGGAGGTCACCGGCAATCTGCCGGCGCCGTGCGCCGGGCTCGACCGCCTGGTGACCCTGCCCCGCCTGCTCCGCCTGGATGTCCTGCCAGTGCTAGCGGCCAGGGCCCAGCCGGCGGAGCTGCCCGAAACGTGGACGAGCGTGCTGGAAACCCGCGGGCGGCGGGACAGCCCCTGCGGCGACGCCGCAGCCGCGGGCGTCCTGCCCGAGCTTGACGGCCAGCGCTGGCTGATCGCCGGACTGCACTGCGACGCCGGGGAGACCGAGCTGCAGGTCATGGGCTGGGGAACTGATCGCGCCGTCGGCTCGCTCGGCCGCGACTGGCAAGAACCTTCTTTCTGGTGGGCGCGCGATGACGCCGGACGCTGGCACATGTGCCGCCGGAACGGCGGCAGTTACGGCGGCGGCCACTCGCAGATGAACCTGCAGGTAACGCCGCCACTGGATCCTGCCGCCACCGCACTCGACATCACGGTCCGGGGAAGGTCCGGGCGCTCGACGGTCACCATCCCGCTGAGGTGGATGAAGCCGCAAGACCAGGGGAGCAGATCCTCCGGAGGACGGGTGAACGGCACATCGCCGACGGGTAAGCCGGACGTGATAGCGAGCCGGATCCGCCGAAACATGAGGTCGCGATGAGCGCTGACGGGCAAGGGCCGCCGCCGCCGTGGTGGGCCCTGCTGCCACCGGCAGAGACCAGAGTGCAGTGCGGTTCAGCGATTCACCGGGTGCGGTGGGAAGCCGGGCAGCTCACTGCCGCCGACCACCCGGACGCCGAGGAGGAACTCGTGCTCGCCGCCCTGGGGGGCGACCGCGCCGAATGCGTGGAACTGGCCGAATCCTGGGCCGCGCGCAACGACGATCTCGAGGTTCTGGTGCTCGGGCCGCGTTCCGCCGCCGATGAGCTGACGATCACTCCCGAGGAAATCGAGCGGCTGCGGCGCGGTCCGGGCTGGATGGGCTTTCCGGGCGGCAGCCGGGCGGGTTTCCACGGCGGGGCCTTCGTGGTCCGCAATTCGCTGATCTCGGTGCCGGCCAGCCCCTTGGGGCAGGCGGCCATGGCCTGGCGGCAGATCCGCCGCGGGATACCGCACTGCGCTGCTGGCCGGCCCGTTCGCGAGGCACGACACCTACGCCAGGTCGCGTCAGCGCATCACGAAAGGGAGTGCCTATTCTTCCGCTTCTTCCGCTTCTTCCGCCCGCACCCCGGGCCCTGGCCAGCGCACACCCGGCTATCCGGACGTGGGCGCACAGGACGGGGAGCGGATGCGGCGGGGTGAGCTGCTCGCACTACTGACTCTTGGCCCCGGATTCCCGTTCCGGCTCAGCGCCACCGTCGCCGCTTCCTGGGCCGACGACGCCAGCCGCGCCGCCGTCCAGGCGCGCGGCCGCCCTGCGCTGGTCGCGGCGCTGACCGGACGGCTGGCACCCGCCGTGCAGCAGTGGTTGGGCATTGACCCCGGCCAGGTCGAGGCCACCCTGCCGTCCGCGCTGCGCGAAGATCACGGCTGGGGAAGCCTCGAGCTGACCGGCACCGGCAGCGGCGCCGTGCTGCGCGCCGCGCTGCCCGCCGGCTGGCTGGCCTGCGTCTGGGCGGCGGGGGTCGTGGTGCTCACCGACGGGTTCACGCCCTGGCCGGACGATCCGCCGCGGGGCATGCGGGTGGTCGTCGCGCTGCTCGGGGATAATGCGCCGGATGCGCCGAGCTGGGCGCGGAGCGTGCGCGTGCCATCAGACTGAGACGTCTTCCCTGAGAGGTCAGGCCCGCGCTCCGGTCTTTCGCGCCATCGAGGACACCGCGCAGAATTGTGTTAACTTTTGTAGTAACGTCGTGCACATGGAGCGCATCGGCCTGCGTGAGCTTGCGCATCACACGGCGAAGGTCGTCGCCAGGGTCCGCGAAGGCGTCACTATCCAGGTAACAGACCATGGCCGGCCCATTCTGCGGCTGGTGCCGGAGGCCGCGGCCGCAGGCGATCTCCGCGCGCAGCTCATCGCGTCAGGTGCCCTTACCCCAGCGAGCAGGACGGGATCAATTCCCCTGCCTGAGCCGCTGTCGCCAGAAGAGGACGACGCCGGTCCCACACTCACTGAGACCTTGCGGCAGCTGCGAGACGAGGAGCGCTACTGAGAATGATCTATCTGGACACCTCGGCGGCGCTGAAGCTGGTGAAGCCCGAGCCGGAGACCGCGGCGCTGAACGCGTGGCTGGCGCAGCGAGCCGACGTACCGAAAGTCTCGTCGCGGCTGTTGCGAATTGAGCTGCACCGAGCCGTGCTGCGAGGGGCTCCGGCACGCCTGCCACAGGCGCAGCGGCTCCTGATGTGGATTGACTTAGTCAGCATCGACGCCGTTGCCGGCACCGCGGAGGTCATCGGGGGCACGCAGCTGCGCAGCCTCGACGCCATCCACCTGGCGACGGCGGAGCATCTCCAGGCGGGTCTATCAGCATTCGTCGCCTACGACGTCAGGCTGGCATCAGCGGCGAGCTCGCTGGGATTGCCGGTGACGGCGCCGGCCTGACGCCAGGTCTGCTGACCCTGGCCATGGTCGGCGCCGCCAGCCGATGCCCGCTCGTCAGAGGTGCGGCTGCTTGCATTCGACGATGAGATGGAAGCCCCGCTGGATCGGATTGCCGGCCAGATTCACGGTGCTGATGAATACGCCGTTGACGTGCCCTTCCCGGCCTGCCACCGTGGCGATCGCCGGCGAGGGGACGTCCTGGCTGCCGGCGTTGCCCGTCGTCGCGACATAGGCGCAGTCCCGCACGTTGCGCGAGAACAGGACCTGATATCCGGTGCCGATGTACTTGCTCGAGGTGCCCGGGCAGCCGGCCCGCTCCAGGTGCCCGGCCTTGTTCACGACCGCCCACAAGGTCAGGCAGGGCACTTTGGCGGAGGTGCGGCTGACCGCGGCACGCGCGGCGTGCTGCGGCGGCGGCGAGCTGGCCGCGGCGGCGATCCCCGCGCCGGTCAAAAGCAGGGCGCCGGCCGCTGCCGCGGACAGTGCCGCCGTGAGACCTCGTGATGTGCGCATGGCTTTTCCTCTCGCTGCCGAGATGCCGGCGACCGCAGGGGTACCGGCGAAGATCAAGGCTGAATCTCCCCACCCTTCATAACCGGCCCTGACGGTCAATACCAGAGCGAAGCCGCGCACGGCCGGACGGCCGAGGACGACCGGACACCGCCAGCCCGCTGATGACGGTACGGATGGATTTCCCGGCTGAATGCCGCGATGGGGATGGCTGCGCGCTTACCGTCGCAATATCGACGTTTAATAAGGCAGCCCGCGCGATGCTTGCCGGCCTGGCGCGGGACTGTTAGCGTAACGGCCTTGCCGTCGTCAGGAATCACCGAAAACGACATGGCGGGAAACGGCAGGGAGGCTCGCATATGAAAGCTGCGCTGCAATGGACGGCCGCCATGGCAGGCACCGTCACCCTGAGCGCCGTCACCCTGTGCGCCGCTGGCCTGTGCGCCGTCGGCCTTCCCGCGGCCGGAGCGGCCGCACGAGCCCTTCCCGCGGCCCGCTTCACGCATACCTGCCTGGTAGGAACCTGGCACGACGAGCGCGGCCGCACCTACACCGAGTGGGACGGCCACCGGGTGGCCATGCGCGGCGGCGCGGGGAACATCGACCATATCCTCGCGACCGGCGTCGATCATGACATCTGGGGACGTCACGCTAAGCCTTATTACGGCACTTACCGGGGCCATCGACTGAAAGAGGTGCTCAGGGGCCGAAATACCGTCAGGATAAAGGGCACCGGCAAAAGCGATAAACTCCGGCTCGCCGAGGAAGGCTGGAGTGCCGGGAGTACCAATATCTATACTTACCGGGGCCGCAAGTACTCTGGGTATTTCAACCAGTCTGGTACGTACACGATGTATTTCCGCTGCACTGCCCGCACGCTGACGTGGCGATTCAGGCACCGGCGCGACAGGGAGACCCGGATCAGCCGCAAGCCCTGAGCCTCTCTGCTCCCCTCCTTCTGCTCGGTGCTCATGCTCCCCGCTCGTGCTCCGGGCCGCCGGGCGAGGCCGGTCGCTCCAGCGCCCGGCTTAGCCGTAGGCTCATGGCTGACCCGAGGACGAAGTCACCGCAGATAAGGAGATTGCGGATGCCGGAGCAGCAGGCCGCCGCGCGGGCCGTCGTCGACCGGTCGCGGCTGGCTGCGCTGATCGGCCGCGAGCGCGACGCCTATGCCGCGGGCCATCCGCGCTCGCTGGAGGCATTCCGGGCCGCGGGCAGCCATCTGCTCGGCGGGGTTCCGATGACCTGGATGCGCATGTGGGCAGGCGGCTTCCCGCTCTATCTGGCCACCGCGCACGGCGCCCGGCTGACCGATCTCGACGGCAACAGCTTCGCTGACTTCTGCCTGGGTGACACCGGCGCCATGGCCGGGCACTCCCCCGCGGCCGTGCAGGCAGCGGTGGCCGAGCGGTACGCCAGCCTCGGCGGCGCCACGACCATGCTGCCGACGCCCGATGCCGCGTGGGTGGCAGCCGAGCTGACCCGCCGGTTCGGCCCGAGCCACTGGAGCTTCACCCTGACGGCCACTGACGCCAACCGGTGGGCCATCCGGATGGCCCGTCACCTCACCGGCCGGCCGAAGATCGCCGTCTACAGCTACTGCTATCACGGCAGCGTCGACGAGACGTTCATCATCGCCACCCCAGACGGCCCGCGCTCGCGACCGGGGAACGTCGGCGCCCCGGTTGACCCGCCGCAGACCACCCGGGTCGCCGAGTTCAACGACATCGCCGCACTCGAGCGCGAACTGGCCCACGATGACGTGGCCGCGGTCCTGATGGAGCCCGCGCTGACGAATATCGGCATCGTCCTGCCGCTGCCGGGTTACCTGAAGTCGGTCCGGGAGCTGACCCGCCGTCACGGCACGCTGCTGATCAACGACGAGACGCACACGCTCAGCGCGGGCCCTGGCGGCTGCACGAAAGCGTGGGGCCTGGAGCCAGATATCGTGACGGTCGGCAAGTCGATCGCGGGCGGCATCCCGGCCGGCGCCTTCGGCCTGTCCGCCCCGCTGGCCGAGCGCATCCTCGCCGACGACCAGGCCGACATCCAAGACACCGGCGGGGTCGGCGGCACGCTGGCCGGGAACGCCCTGTCGGTGGCAGCGATGCGCGCGACCCTGGAGAGCGTGCTCACCGACGCGGCGTTCGAGCACATGATCGCGCTGGCGGACTGCTATACCGCAGCAGTCAGGGACGTCCTGGCGGACCGCGGGCTGCCGTGGACGATCACCCAGCTCGGGGCACGCGCGGAGTACCGGTTCTGCCCGGACCCGCCGCGCACCGGCGGCGAGTCCGCCGCGGCCGAGGATCCGCAGCTGGACGAGTACCTGCACCTGGCGCTGCTCAATCGCGGGGTGCTGCTGACGCCGTTTCATAACATGGCCCTGATGTGCCCGCAGACCTCCCAGGCGGACGTAGACGCCCTGGCCGCCGCGTTCGCGGCCGCCGCCGGCGAGCTGGTGGCCTGACCAGTGCGGCCTCTGCATGAGACCCCGCAGCGGCATGAGTGGGAGCGCCCCGGCGCCTACGCCGTCGTCCCCGGCGTGCACCGCATTCCGCTGCCGCTGCCGAACGACGGCCTGCGCGCGGTCAACGTCTACGCGATCGAGGACGGCGACCGGCTCGTCCTGATCGACTCGGGCTGGGCGCTGGAGGAGTCCCGTCAGCAGCTCGAGACCGCGCTGGCCTCGATCGGCTACGACCTCGGCGGTGTGAAGCGGTTCCTGGTCACGCACGCGCACCGCGACCACTACACGCAGGCCACCGTGGTCCGCCGGCTCTTCGGGACCCGGGTCGCGCTCGGCCTCGGCGAGGCCCCGACACTGGCGGTGATCCAGTCACCGGAAGGCCCGATGCCGCCGCTGCTCGAACGGCTCGCGGCCGCCGGCGCGCCCGAGCTGGTCGATCAGCTCCGCAGCGCGGCGCCGCCGCGCGACCCCGCCGACCGCGAGATGTGGGCCGACCCGGACGAGTGGCTGCACGGCGGGATGAGACTGCAACTCGAGCACCGGACCCTCGACGTCATCGCCACGCCCGGGCACACCAGGGGGCACGTCGTCTTCCGCGATTCCGCCGCCCGCCTGCTGTTCGCCGGCGATCACGTTCTCCCGCACATCACCCCGTCGATCGGATTCGAGTCCGCGCCGACGGCGCGGGCCCTCACGGACTACCTCGCCTCCCTGGAGGTGGTCGCCGGCCTCGGCGACAGCATGCTGCTGCCTGCCCACGGACCGGTCCAGCCGACCACGTCGGGACGGATCGCCGAGCTGATGGAGCACCACCGGGTGCGGCTGGAGGCCACGCTCGAGGCCGTCCAGGGCGGGGCGGCGACCGGCCTCGAGGTGGCGGCAAGGCTGCCGTGGACGAGCCGGGAACGGGCGTTCGCCGACCTGGACATCTTCAACCAGATGCTCGCCATCAACGAGACCGTCGCGCACCTCGAGGTCCTGGTCGAGCAGCGACTCGTGCGGGCGCGGGAGCACGACGGCGTGCCGCACTACACCGCAGGCCCCGTGGACGGCGAGACCATCGGGACGTTCGGCTAGCAGGCCGGCTGGCCTGTGCCGCCGCCCGCAGAGGGAGCCGCGCCCGTCCGCGGCGGAAGGGCGGTGCCGCGATGCGCATCGAGCCGATGACCGCCGGGCACGCACCGCAGGTGCTCGCCATCTACCAGGCGGGGATCGACGAGGGAGACGCCACGTTCGAGACGCTGGCGCCGGGCTGGGCGCAGTTCAGTGCCGCCCGGCTGCCGGATCATCGTTATGTGGCCATCGGTTCCGCCGGGGCGGTGGCCGGCTGGGTCGCGGCGGCGGCGGCCTCGGACCGGCGGGTATACGCCGGCGTGGTCGAGCACTCGGTGTACGTGCATCCCGCCGCCCGCGGCCAGGGGGCAGCGCGCCGCCTGCTGACCGCTCTCATCAGCTCGACCGAGGCCGCGGGAATCTGGACGAACCAGGCCGGGATCTTTCCCGAGAACACCGTCAGCATCACGCTGCACGAGAAAGCCGGCTTTCGCGTCGTGGGCACCCGCGAGCGCATCGGCCGCCACCACGGGCGCTGGCGCGACGTTACGCTCCTCGAGCGCCGCAGCCCGCTTATCTGACCCGGCGGGAGATCATGGCCGGCCGCGGCCGGCCGCGTCGGCCAGCAGGCGGGCGAGCGCATCCAGGGCCGGCTCGAACGCATGCGCGGCGGGGGTCGCGTACCCGACGATCAGCCCGGCCGGGTGCGGCCCTGACCCGGTCCAGTGGTCCGCGAGTCCCTCGACGGCGACGCGGCGCTCGCGTGCCAGGGCGACGATCTCCGCTTTGCCAGGGCCGCCGGACGGCAGTTCGACCAGCGCGTGCAGGCCGGCCGCGATTCCGCGCACGATAACGGCGGGCGCCTGCTGCCGCAGGACCTGCGGGCGGCAAGGGAGCCGGCCAGCACGCTGAGCGCATGGGTGCAGCCGGAGCAGCCCACGATCTGGTCAGGGGAGGCCGACACGCCGCGGACCCGGCCGAGATACGCGGCCAGTGCCTGGCGCAGCGCCAGCGCGCCGCGCGGGTCGCCGTAGCCGAGCACCTCGTTCGGGCACGAGGCGAGCACCCGCCGGGTGGCGGTGAGCCAGGCGGCGCGCGGGAACCCTGAAATGTCGGGCTTGCCGGGCGTGAAGTCCCAGGCCGGCGGGTCAGCGGCCGCGACGCCGGCCGGGCGGGCGGGCGGCCCTCGCCGGCGGCGGCCAGCGCGGCGACCCTGGTGCCCGAGCCCTGGCGCGCCGCTGGAGCGGCCGCTGCAGAGACTGGTGCGGATCCGGGCCTCCCAGGTCAACGGCTGCGCCGGCTGCCTGGACATGCGCACGCTGGACGCCCGCTCGATCGGCGAGTCCGAGCAGCGCATCTACGCGCTGCCGGCCTGGCGCGAGGCGCCGTTCTTCACCGCCAGGGAGCGGGCCGCCCTGGCCCTGACCGAGGCCGTCACGCTGGTGCACGACGGCCATGTGCCCGACGACGTCTGCGCCGCTGCCGCGGCCGAGTTCGGCGCCGCCGAGCTGTCGGCCCTGGTCTGGCTGATCATCGTGATCAACGCCTGGAACCGGGTGGGTATCACGGCCCGGCTCACCGCGGGCGAGCACGACCCGTCAGCATGAGCCTGGCGGCGAAGGCGGGCTTGCGGCGGCGCCGTCACCCGGCGGCGCCGCCGAGGACATCGGCGAGTATGTCCACGGCCCGCAGCAGCGCGGGGATCTCGGCCGCGGCGTAGGACAGCCGCAGGTAGCTGGCGGGCGGCTCGCCCGGGAAGGAGCCGCGGCCCGGACTGACGGCCAGGCCGCGCGCCAGCGCGGCCGTGGCCACGTCGGCGTCGGAGCGGCTGTCGGGCAGCCGCAGCCACAGGTGGATGCCGCCGCCGGGGATCATGTCGAGGTCACTGCCGGGCAGTCGCGCGGCGATGGCGCCGGCCAGTGCGTCGCGCCGTTCCCGCAGTACCCGCCGGACGCTGCCGAGATGGCGGGACCAGCCGGGCGCGGTCAGCACGTCCACGGCGATCTGCTGCAGCACCGGCGCCACGAACAGGTCATCGCTGATCCGGCCGCGGCGCAGCCGGGCCAGCACCGGGCCTCGTGCGGCCAGCCCGGCCACCCGCAGTCCCGCCGCGACCGGCTTGGACAGCGAGCGCAGGTAGATGACGTGCCCGTCGTCATCGGCGCTGGCCAGCGGCGGCGGGGACGGCGGCCCGAGGTCGAAGTCGCGCATCCAGTCATCCTCGATCAGGAATGCGCCGCCGCGCGCGACGGCGTCCAGGACGGGCCCGCGGCGGTCCGCAGCGAGCACGGTGCCGGCCGGATTGGCGTACCTCGGCTGCAGGTAGACCAGCCGCGAGCCGGTGCGGGCCAGCGCGTCGGCCAGCGCGTCGGGCAGCACCCCGTGCCGGTCGCCGGGCACCGGGACCAGCACCAGGCCGGCCGCACGCGCAGCGGCGAGGGCCCCGACGTAGGTCGGCGACTCCACGATGACTGGCGCGCCCGGCGCGCAGATGTGCCGGAAGGCGGCTGACAGCGCCGCCTGGCCGCCCGGCGTGATGAGCACGTTCTGCTCGGTCAGCGAGCCGCCGGTCTCGGCCGCGAAATGGCCTCGCAGCTCAGGCAGTCCCTGCGACGGCAGCCGGCTCCAGCCCTGCGGCCGCCGCGCCGCCCGGGCCGCTGCCGCCGCCAGCAGGCCGAGCGGCTGCAGTCGCTCGTCAAGGAATCCGCTCGCCAGCGGCAGCGTGCCCGGCGGCGCGGGATCGACCAGGCGCTCCAGGTCGGGCCCGAGGCCCGCGCGGCTGCCGAGCGCCAGGGTCTGCCAGGACACGTCCGGCGCCGCGGCAACCGTCCGCCGCCGCGCGGTGTAGGTACCGCTTCCCGGCCGGGTGACCACCAGACCGCGCCGGGTCAGGTCGGCGAGCATCCGCCGCACCGTCGCCGGGCTGAGCCGGTAGCGCCGCTGCAGGTCGCGGTAGGACGGAAGCCTGCTTTCCGCGGGCAGGGACTCGATCAGCTGCTCGAGCCCGGCCCTTGCCGACGGCCAACTGCTATTATCATCCATGAGAGCCAATAGAAGCACTTCTGTCGCCGTCAGGAAAGCGGCGCCCCTGCTGCTGGGCGCGCTCGGCGTCGTCTGCTTCAGCGTGACCTTGCCGGCCACCACTGCCGCCGAGACCTCGTTCAGCCCGCTGGTCGTCGGCGTGGGCCGGTCGGTGATCGCGGCGGCCCTGGCCGTATGCGTGCTGGCCGCCCGGCGCCAGCCGCTGCTCCCGCCGCGCGCGGTGCTTCCCCGGATGCTTGTCGTCGCCGCCACCGTCGGCATCGGATTCGGGCTGCTGTCGGCACTGGCCCTGCACCAGGTCGACAGCGTGCACGGCGCGGTGCTCACCGGGCTTATCCCGGCCGCCACGGCGGGCATGGCCGTGCTGCGGGCCGGCGAGCGGCCCCGGCCGGCATACTGGGCCGCCCTCGCGCTGGGCCTGGCCGTCGTGATCGCCTTCGCGGTGATCGAGGGCGGCGGCCGGCTGCGGGCCGGTGACGTCCTGCTGCTGGCCGCCATCGCGGCGGCAGGCGCCGGCTACGCCGAGGGCGGGACGCTGGCCAGGGTGTACGGGGGCTGGCGGGTCATCTGCTGGGCGGTGCTGCTCGCGCTGCCCGTGACCCTGCCGGTCACCGTGATCGCGGCGGTGGCGGCGCCGCCGCGGCACGTCACCCTGCCGGCGGTCGCCGGGCTGTGCTACGTCGGCATCGTCTCGGTGTGCCTGGGCTTCTTCGCCTGGTACCAGGGCCTGGCCCGCGGCGGCGTCGCCCGGGTCGGCCGGCTGCAGCTGGCCCAGCCGGCCCTGACCCTGGGCTGGTCTGCGCTGCTGCTGAGCGAGCCTGTCAGCTGGCTCAGCGCTGTGGCCGCGGCCGCGGTGATCGCCGCCACCGCCGTCGGGCGCAACGCGCGCGTGGATGCCCGCGGTGCCTCCCCGCGGCGTGGTGTTGCGCCTGCCGCAGCGCCGGTGCCGCGACAGGCGCAGGCCGGTACGTGCACCGCCGCGCCGCTCAGCGAGGCGGACCGGGCCCGGTAGCAGCCCCGGCGGTTATCGTGGTCGCATGCCGGATCGCAAGGAGATCCTCCAGGTCGCCGGGCGCGAGGTGCCGGTCAGCAACCCGGACAAGGTCTACTTTCCGCAGGCGGGTCACACCAAGCTGGATCTGGTGCGCTACTACCTGAGCGTGGCCGACGGGGCGCTGCGCGGCGTGGGCGGCCGCCCGATGGTGCTGAAGCGGTTCGTGCACGGCGCCGACGGCGAGGCGTTCTTCCAGAAACGGGCACCAGCGTCGCGGCCCGGCTGGATCCAGACGACAACCCTGAGCTTTCCCTCCGGCCGGGTTGCCGAGGAGGTCGTCGTCACCGATGCGGCGCAGCTGACCTGGGTCGTGAACCTGGGCTGCATCGACCTGAACCCGCATCCGGTGCGCGCCGGCGACCTTGATCACCCCGACGAGCTCAGGGTCGATCTCGACCCGGTGCCGGGCGTGGACTGGGCGCAGATCGTTCGGGTGGCCCTGGTGTCCCGCGAGGTGCTGAGCGATTTCGGGCTGGCGGGCTGGCCCAAGACGTCCGGGTCACGCGGCATGCACATCTACTGCCGGATCGAGCCGCACTGGACGTTTGCCGAGGTGCGCACCGCGGCTGTCGCACTGGCCAGGGAAATCGAGCGCCGCGCACCTGGTGACGCGACCTCGCGGTGGTGGAAGGAAGAACGCCACGGCGTCTTCGTCGACTACAACCAGAACGCCAAGGACCGCACGGTCGCCTCGGCCTACTCGGTGCGGCCGACGCCCGACGCCAGGGTCTCCGCCCCGCTGAGCTGGGACGAGGTGCCGGGCTGCCGGCCCGAGGCCTTCACCCTCGACACGATGCCCGCGCGGTTCGCCGACCTGGGCGACCTGTGGGAGGGCATGGACGCGGCCGCGGGATCGCTGACGTCGCTGCTGGAGCTCGCCGCCCGGCAGAAAGCCGACGGCGCGCCGGACGCGCCGTGGCCGCCGCACTTCAGCAAGCAGGACGGCGAGCCGCGCAGGGTCCAGCCGTCGAGGCGCCGGGCACCGGCGGAGGGCGAAGTCCGACGTCCGCAGGCGGCCCAGGGAGCGAGCCGCACCCCCGCGGCGCAGGAACCCGGCCGTGAGCCGGCGGCTGCCCCGCCGGCGACAAGCGGGCCGGCCGGCCGCCGGCGCAGTTCCATGCCGCTGATCGAGGTGGCGCGCGCCGCCAGCAAGGCCGACGCGATGGCGGCCCTGGAACGCTGGAAGGAACGCCATCCCGGCGCGTGGGCGATGCTCGAGCCGTCCGATGTCCTGGTCGACGCCATGCGAGGCAGGTACTCAACCTGGACGAGGATCCGGCTCAATCTCCGCAACGTGCCTGCGGCGCAGCGTCCGCCGCAGGAGCCGCTGGAGGTCGACTATGACCCCTGGGCCGGCGCTGGCGGCCGCCCGGCGGGCTGACCGGCGCCCTCACCTGCGGCCTCAGACGGCGAGATCGGCGACTGCCCGGCTCGCCGCCCTGCGCTCAACGGGACATGGCAACCCGGGCCGGGCCACCGGGCAGTGCCAGCTGGCAGGGCAGCGGGGCAGGGCGGTGCCCGCGGGCCGGCTCACGTCCGGCGGAACTTCAGCAGGAACTCCAGCTCGCCGTGGTTCTGCGTGGTGATCACCGTGCCGAAGCCCGGATTGGGGATGTCCCAGTTCGCGAACAGCACCGGGATCGACCCGGATACCTCGATGCCGGACGCCGCCCGCTCGGCGCTGAGGGTGAAGGTGACCGGCCGGGTGTGACCGTGCAGGGTGAGCTCACCCGCCGCGGCGTAGGTCCTGATGACGCCGGAGGCGGGCAGCGCGCCGAGCGGCACGGGGCGGGTCAGGGCAAAGGTGCCGGTCGGGTACGCCGAGGTGTCCATGATCCGGCCGCGGAACTGGACGTCCCGCTGGCTCTGGTCGCTCCTGATCGTCGCCATCTGGACCGTGAACCGGCCGCTGGTGACCTCGGCGCCCTTAATGGTCATGTCCCCGGCGACGCTGCTCGAACGGCCGACGGCAATGTTGTCCTGGCCGAACAGCACCTCCTTGACCCGGTAGCCGACGACGGAGCCGGACCCGATCTGCCACCGGCCTGCCACGGAGGAGGCAGCGGCGACCGCTCCGGCTGCTCCCCCGTTCCCGGCACCTGAGGTGCTCGCCCCGGCGCTGGCCGCCGCGTGCAGGCTGAGCGGCGCGGGGGCCGGTCCCTCGATGAAATGGATGTAGACGAAGGTCCCGCCGGCGATCAGCACGGCCACGGCGACGACCAGGGCCGCCAGCCGCGCGGCCCAGCGGCGCGAAGTAGCTCGTGCCAAGAAGGGACTCCTTCTATGCCGTGATCAGCTGAACGCTGGTCAGCTGCCGGCCGCCCCGGGGCGAGCTCTGGGCTCACAGGAGACAGGGGATGACTTGGCCGGGTTCTCCCATGGCCAGCCATTGCACCAGTACATAATCCGCAGGTGGCTGAGCAGGTTCTTGTGCCAGACCAGTATGCGGAAGCTGTCGACGCGGTAGACCGCCGCCGGCGGCCCGAAGGTCTTGGTCAGATCGCCTGCGGGCAGGCAGGTCCCGTTGCAGGCTTTCCAGTGTGCGGCGATGACGAAACTGGCGTCGTGCAGGTGCGGGTTGTACCACGATGCATCGGATTCCAGCAGCGTCGTCACCAGCCTGCCGCGGTACGTTCGCGCCGGCCTGACCTGGACGTGGCCGGCGCTTTCCACCGTGACAATGCTCGCGTGCCAGAATCCCGCGAGACCGTAACTCAGATGATGCGCCCTGAGCCAGGCTGTCACGGCCCGGTTAGGGTCAACAGGCGGCGGCTTAGACGCGTTGTAGCCCAGGATGCCGGCATAGATGACAAGAGCTACCGCCAGCGCCGGTACAAGGCCATCGCGCAGGAGCCGCCCGCCCAGCAGCCGCCCTGCGAGCACCGCGCCGATCGGCAGCAGCCCCAGGGTCTCGTTCGGATCCTGCTTGGTCCCGAACATGTACGCGACGAGCACGACGAGGAAGGAAATCGTCAGCGCCTGCACAACCAGGTCCTCCTGGACATACAGGCGCCGTATCGCCATCGCCAGCGCCCAGGCCACCAGGGCGAGGCCGACCAGGTGAATCAGCGGCGGGATCGCGGCCCGCCCGAACGGCACGCCGAGGAAATTCGCGCCGAAAGTGCTCAGCACATTCTGCACGTCTGGCCAGAAGTTCACGGACACCTTGGCGGCGGTGGCGAAGTGGGCGATCGGCGCCTTAGAGGAGAATCCGCCGTGGCTGCGGATCGAGGCGAGGACGAGCTTGGCGGCAGCCGCCGAGATCAGAGCGCCCACGGCCAGCGAAAGGTCATACCACTGTCCCGACAGCGGTCCGCGGCGCCGGTACATGCGCAAGGCGCACGCGGCTGCCAGCGGCAGCGCCCCCTCGTACAGCACGATCATGTCGCCGACCTGCGCCCAGGTCAGCAGTATCGTCACCACGACCGGCGCCCACCACCGGGCCGGCATCCGGTCCAGCACCAGGAAGATGAACAGCAGTGGCACCTGCGTCCCGAGGTGATCGGGAGCCGACAGCACCAGCACTGTACTGGTGAGCGCGGGCGCCAGCATGATCCCGGCGCCGACGAGCAGCCGGACTAGCCCCTCCCGGCCCGTCGCGCGGCCTTTGGCCAGCAATCCGCCGAGCAGGACCATCAGCGTGTATGACAGTGCCGCCGCTAGGTGCACCGTGTCGCCGTTCAGCCCGCGGAGCAGCTCCACGAGCATGTACTCGGGCAGCTCGGTGGTGTAGAAGGACACATCCGACAGGGTCCAGCCCCGCAGCAGCAGGTTGCCGTGCAGGATGTCCCAGGCCTGCAGGGCCTGCCCGCCGCTCTCGGACGTAGCGGCCACGGTCCGCGCCTGCGCCAGGTAGGCGGCGAACAGGACGACGGCCGCTGCCGCGAACACCACCCAGCCCGCCCAGCGGCTCCTGAGCCAGCCGGTATTCACCCAGCGTCGGGAGAGCCAGGCAGGTCGCGCGGACCGGGACGGCTGCGCGGCGTCACGGGCGTCGGGCCGGTCCGACTCAGGTGTCGTCAGCATGCCGCAGGAGGTGGCGGTCGGTCACAGCGTTCCTCTTCCGCGATCGGTCTCGGTTCTTATTCCCCGGCCCGGGGAAATCCGCCCGTCGCTGGCGATCGCTTGACCAGAAAAGGGCCAGGGCCTGGTGCGACCGCGGGTCATATCGTGCCGGCCTGGACAGCCCGGGTTATCCAGGGGATTACCTCGTCGAGCATCTGCTCCAGGGTGGTGGCCGCCTCGAAGCCGAGGATCCGCTTGGCCTTGTCGGTGGAGGGGATGCGCCGCTGCACGTCGTACTCAAACGGGTCGTCGCTGACGATCCGCAGCGGCCTGCCGGGCCCGTTGATCTTGCGCCAGATGACCTCGGCGAGCTCGCGGACGGTGGTGTTCTGCGCGGTGGAGAGGTTGAAGTCCTCGTTGCGGGCTTCGGGGTGGGCCATCGCGGTCACGACGCCGGCCGCCAGGTCACCGCCGTAGGTGTAGTGCCGGACCTGCTCTCCCGACCCGAGGATGTGCAGCGGATCCTGGCCCTTGACCACCTTCTGCACCAGGTCGGGGACCACGTGGCTCATCGCCAGGCGGACGTTCCCGGACAGGATCTCGGTGTCGCCGAGGGCCCTGCCCTCGCCGATGCCCACGCAGTTGAACGGCCGGACGATGGTGAAGGGAAGCTGGTACTGGTCCCACGCGGCCCGGGCGAAATACTCCACGGCCAGTTTCTGGAAGCCGTAGGACGACAGCGGCGGCGGTATCTCCCGCTGCTGTCCCTCCTGCGACGGCCACTCGCTCGCGCTCTCGAAGACCATCGAGGAGGACAAGTAGGTGACCTTGCGCAGCCGGCCGGCCTGATGCGCCTTGATCGCCGCGTCGCAGGAAGCCGCCATGATGCGCTCGTTGGTGGCGAGCAGGTCGTAGGCATAGGCGTGGAAGTAGGAGATGCCGCCGATCATCGCCGCGCAGGCGATGAAATGATCGCAGTCAGCCAGCAGCCGCGTCATGAGCTCGACATCGCGGGCATCGCCCTCGACGAGCCGGTAGTCCGGGTGGTCGTCGTAGGACTTCTTCACCTTCCCGTACTTGGAGAAGTTGTCCACCCCGACCACGGCATAGCCGCGGCGGAGCAGTTCCTCGACCAGGTAGCCGCCGATGAAGCCGGCGGAACCGCTGACGACAACCGTCTCCATTACTTCTGCTGTCCTTTCGTATTCGGCGCCTGGGTGGGCGCGCGATCGCGGATCTCCTCAGCTGACAGGCGCGGGCCGAACGCGAACCGGTACCAGCGCAGGTAGCTGGGAATCCACTGGGCGACCTTGAAATTGGAGACTCCGGCCTGCCGGTCGAGCCAGATGGTAGGGATCTCAGCGACCGGACGCCCCAGTCTCTTGGCCTTGGCGGTGAGCTCAATGCCGATTTCGAAGCCGTCCCGCGAGTCGATTCCGACTTCGCGGACAAATTCTGTGGAGTATGCCTTGAAGGAGTTCGTGGCGTCCCTGGTGCCAATATGGGCGAGCAGCCGCAGGGAGCGCCCAGCGACCCCGGATAGCAGGCCCTTGACCACCGGACCGCCGACCTGCTGGCCGCCCGCCATGTAGCGGGAGGCGGCCGCCACCGCCACGCCCCGCTCGACCAGCCGCACGAGATCGTCGATCTGCGTGACGTCATCGCACCCGTCGGCCATCGTCACGACCGCGACCGGCGCCGCCGCGGCGTCGATCCCAAACCTGATGGCGTTCGCCGGGCCCCGGCCGTAGGTGTTGACCACGCACTGGATCCGGGGTTCCTTGAGGGCGTATTCCTCCGTCACCGGAAGGGTCGAGTCGCCCGGATCGTCGACGACGACGAGCACCTCGCAGGACAGCCTGACCGACTCAAACAGCCGGTCGAGCACGGGGGTGATCTCCTCGCCCTCGTTGTAGGCGGGAATGACAATGGACACACGCGGCTCGCCAACGGTCATATGCGCACGCCCGCGCCGAGGACGTCCCAGACATCAGCCACCGGCAATTGCGTCTTCAGGTCCCGGTATTCCGGATGCGGCGCCCCGACGACCAGCAGATCCGACTGGGCCAGTACCACCTCCAGCGGCTGCAGGTCCGGATCGGTCGTCACGTACGGGTCAGCGCAGAGCACCTTTGCCGCCTTAAACGCCAGCAGTCGCTTGAGCTTGTACGACAGGCTGGACCGGGTGTCGTCCGAGCCGCCCTTGAAGGCCATTCCCAGGATGCCGACCGTCATGCTCGCCAGATCGCAGTGCTGCTCCAGCCGGTGAACGACATACAAGGGCAGGCCCTCGTTGACGGCCATCGCACTGTGCCCCAGCGGGAAATTGTTCTGGTTATAGGCGGCGAGCTGCATCGTGTCTTTGAGCAGGCACGGTCCGGCGGCAAAGCCTGCGGCGGGCATGTCGGCGGCCCGCGGGTAGTCCGCGATCAGCCCCTGCCGTATTCGCTCGAAATCCAGGCCCTGGTCGTTGGCCATCATGTAAAGCTGGTTGGCGGTCGCGAATTTGATGTAGCGCCACACATTGGTGAACAGTTTCGCCAGCTCGGCCTCCTCCGGCGACAGCACCACCAGGCGGTCAGTGAGCCGCCCGAACAGCGCGCTGGCCCGCGCCACGCCGCGCGGCGTCCGGGACGCGACGACCTGCGGCAGCTCAGCCAGCTCCGCCATCGCCTTGCCCTCGGCGATCCGCTCCGGGCAGAACGCCACGTCGACGTCGATGCCGAGCCCGGCCATCATCTTCTCCACCTGCGCAGTTACGCCCGGATACACGGTGCTGCGCAAGATCAGGATCTGACCCGCTCGCAGATGCTCGCAGAAGCCGCCAAGCGCCTTGCGGATGGCGCCCTGATCCGGATTGAGGTGCTCATCCACCGGCGTGCCGATCACCATGATCACGTGCTCGGCACGCGAGATGACCGCGGGGTCAGCCGACGCCGTCAGGCGCCCGGCTGCCACCATCCGCGCCAGCGCCTCGGCGGCGCCGGGCTCGCCGAACGGCATCCGCCCGTCATTGACGATCCGGACAGCTGTCTCGTTCACGTCATACACGGCAACCTGCGCCCCCCGGTCGGCGAATGCGATCGCCAGCGGCAGGCCCACATGCCCGCAGCCGCCGATGACCACGAGATCAAGCGGGGCACCATCCTCGTCAGATGATCTGATCACGCTCACTCCAGTCGCGCCCGAAGAGTCATGCTGAATTCAACAGTTACCTATAGCAAGTACTTCGCGCACCGGCCAGGCTGGCGTCACAGAATAGCACCAATACCGGAATGTACTGCTTGAAAAGCTTAGCCCGCACAGGACGCGGACCTTAACCAGCGGGCTGAAGGACTTTACTAAATAGAGGGCCGGGCTTTACCTTGGATGGCGCGACGGGTCATCGCGACCGTACTCAGGCCGGCCCGGCTAATTCTCAGCTGACCTGCGGCAGCACGTCGGCGGCCAGCAGCTCCAGGTGATCAAGGTCAGTCAGGTCCCAGGTCTGCAGGTAAATGCGCTGGACCCCGGCCTCCGCGTACGTGGCGATCTTCTCGGTCACCTCGGCGGGCGTTCCGGCCAGCCCGGTCGTACGGAGCTCATCGAGCGGCCTGCCGATCGCGGCGGCCCGCCGCTCGAGTTCTGCTTCCGTGCGCGCGCAGCACGCCACCAGAGCGGCCGAGTAGGTCATCGAGTCCCCGGCGCGGCCCGCCGCGGCGCACGCTAGCCTGACCCGGTCGATGGCCGCCGCGGTGTCGGGGGCACTGTGGAAGGGCACGTTGAACTCGTCGGCGAAGGCGGCGGCCAGGCGGGGGGTCCGGCGCGGCCCGGCGCCGCCGATCAGCACCGGCGGTCCCGGCCGCTGCGCCGGCTTGGGCAGCGCCGGGGAATCGGTGACCGGGTAGTACTTGCCGGGGTAGGAGAAACGCTCGCCCTCGGGCGTGGCCCACAGGCCCGTGATGATGGCCAGCTGCTCCTCATACCGGGCGAACCGCTCGCCGAGATCAGGAAACGGGATGCCGTAGGCCTGATGCTCCCGCTCGAACCAGCCCGCGCCGAAACCGAATTCCACCCGGCCGCCGCTCATCTGGTCGACCTGCGCGGCACTGATCGCCAGCGGCCCCGGATAGCGGAAGGTCGCCGGTGACATCAGCGTCCCGAGCCTGATGGTGGCGGTCTCGCGGGCCAGGCCGGCGAGGGTGATCCAGGCGTCGGTGGGTCCCGGCAGGCCGCTGCCAGGGCCCATGTTCAGGTAATGGTCGGAGCGGAAGAACGCGTCGAACCCGAACTCCTCGGCGGCGCGCGCGACCCGCAGCAGCGCGGGGTAGTCGGTGCCCTGCTGGGGCTCGGTGAAGATGCGAAGTTTCATCAGGCCATTTTCGCCGGCCCGGCCGCGGGTGCCTGGCCCGGGGCGATCGCATGCCCGGCTACGCCGGGTAGATACTGGAATTGCTCGACGCCGCATATCACTGCTGCTGCCAGCAGAGCCGAGGCCTCCCCGCCCCACCGATCCCTCCCAGCAGAACTGAGGAGAAGTTATGTCGGCAGAGCCTGTTGCTGCGTCCGGCTACATCGCGGGCACCTGGGATATCGATCCCGTCCACTCCCACATCGGCTTCGTGGCCAGGCACCTGATGGTCAGCAGGGTGCGCGGGAGCTTCACCCGGTTCGCAGGCCAGATCGTGACCGCGCCGGACCCGCTGGAATCGTCAGCGACCGCGACCATCGATACGACCTCCTTCGACACCGGCAATGAGACGAGGGACGCAGACGTCAAAGGGGAGAATTTTCTCGACGTCCCGCATTACCCGACGATGACCTACCAGTCCACCGCCGTCCGCCCGGATGGTGACGACTACGCGGTGACCGGCGATCTCACGATCCGCGGGGTCACCCGCCCGGTGGAACTGCATGTCGAAATCAACGGATTCGGCCCCGACCCCTACGGCGGGACGCGCGCCGGGTTCTCGGCCACCGGAGAGATCAGCCGGGCTGACTACGGCATCACCGTCAACATGGCGCTGCCGGGCGGCGGCTCGGTCGTCAGCGACAAGATCCAGCTCACGATCGACGTCGAGGCGACCCTGCGGGCCTGAGCGACCGGGCCATCATCACCGGCGCGCCGGAACGGGCACCAGCGTGGCGAGGCACTCCACATGGTGGGTCATGGGGAACGCGTCGAAGGCGCGCAGGGCCTCGAGCTGCCAGCCGGACTCCGCGAACAGCGCGAGATCGCGGGCCAGGGTGGCCGGATCGCAGGACACGTAGGCGATCCGGCGCAGGCCGCCGCCGGGGCCGGTGTCTGCCCCGCCGCCCGAAGGCCCGCACAGCACGTCGATGACCGGCCGGGCGGCTCCGGTTCTGGGCGGGTCAAGGACCGCCAGCGAGGCGCCGGACCGCCCGTCGCGGGCCAGCACGGCCGTGACGTCCCCCTTATGCACGCGGGCCCAGGGCGTCGCACGCAGGTTGTGCCGGGCGTCGCGCACGGCCGCTGCGTTCTCCTCGATGCCGACGACCGCGCCCTGCGGGCCGACGGCTTCGGCCACCACCCCGGCGAACAGCCCGGCCCCGCAGTAGAGATCCAGGGCCCGGTCGCCGGGCTGCGGGCGCAGAGCGCTCAGCACCGCCGCCGCCAGCGTGTCCGCTGCGGCCGGGTGCACCTGCCAGAATGTCCCGGCACCGACCCGCCACTGCCGTCCGGCGGCCCGCTCGGTCAGGTACCCGCGGCCGCGCTGCGGCGCGATGCGGCCACCGCGCCCGGTCGCCAGCAGCGACTCCGAGGCGGGCATAGAATCGGCAGCAGACGCGGAGTGACCGGCAGTCCGGGAATCGGCGGCCGGCGCTGAATCCGTCCCTGGCTCGGCGTCCATCGCGGGCTCGGTGTCCGCCGTGCGCTCAGCGCCCGCGCGGGACCGCCCGGCAGAATCCCAGCGGCGTCCCGGCGGCCCGGTGACGATCACGGCGCGGTCGCCGGTACCCGCCGATACCGCGACCTCCACCGACCGCGCCCCGGGCCAGCGCCGCCGTGTCACCTGCGCCGCATTGACCAGCGGGTGCGCAATCGGGCATGTGCCCACGTCGACCACCTGATGCGACCGGTGCCGCCGCAGGCCTGCCACGCCATCGGATCGGACCGCGAACCGGACCCTGGTCCGCCAGCCCAGGCCGTCCGCACCAGGCTGGCCATCCTCGCTGGTCCCGGCGGCACCCCCATCGCCGCCGGCCGGGGCATCTGCGCCAGCGGAACCCAGCGGCTCGACCGTCACCTCACGCTTGATTCCCGCCATCTGCCGCAGCTGCTGGCGGATCACCTCGGCCTTCAGCGCCCGCTGAGCGGGCAGCGCGGCATGCTGCCAGTCGCAGCCGCCGCAGCCGCCAGGGCGCGCGTGCGGGCACGGCGGCGCCACCCGGTCGGCGGAGGGCGCCAGGATCTCGACGGCGTCGGCCCTCGCCAGCCGGGATGTCGTCTGGGTTACCACCGCCCGGACCCGCTCGCCGGGCAGGGCGTGGCGGACGAAGATGACCGGCCCGGCCTCATCGCGACGGGCGACGCACCAGCCGCCCGCCGCGACCTCGCCCACGATCAGATCGAGCTCGGCACCGACTTCTGGCAGCCGTACAGGGGAGGTTGTCACGAGACCATGCTGCCGCTCCCCGCAGGCCGGCCGCACCTTGGGGTGACGGCCGGGCTAGCAGCACTCAGAATGAGGGCATACCGTGATCGGGCACCGTTCTCGCTGGAAGGAAGGCTGTGCACATCGTCATCATGGGGTGTGGGCGCGTTGGCTCGACCATCGCGCACATTCTCGAGGACCTGGGCCACTCGGTCGCGGTCATCGATCAGGATCCCGAGGCATTCCGCAAGCTGCACTCCGGGTTCAAGGGCAGCAAGATCACTGGAATAGGTTTTGACCGCAATGTCCTGACTGAGGCGCAGATCGAGCGGGCGGACGCCTTCGCGGCGGTCAGCAGCGGGGACAATTCCAACGTCATCGCGGCGCGAGTGGCCCGCGAGTCGTTCGGCGTGCAGCGCGTCGTGGCCAGGATCTACGATCCGCGCCGGGCCGAGGTCTACCAGCGGCTCGGCATTCCTACTGTGGCCACCGTCCGCTGGACCGCCGACCAGATGCTCCGCAGGCTCCTGCCGGACGGAGCCGAGCCGCTCTGGCGGGACCCGACCGGGAAGATCGTGCTGGCGGAGGTCGCGACCTGCACGGACTGGCTCGGTGAGAAGGTCGCCACGCTGGAGGAGACTGCCGGGGTGCGCGTCGCTTTCATCTCCCGGCTCGGCGAGGCCATGCTCGCCGGAGCGAACACCGTCCTGCAGGAAGGGGACGTGCTGCACGTGCTGACCGAGGAATCCGACCTGAACCGGGTCGCGTCGATCTGCTCGCAGCCGCTCGCGCCCGGCCGAGGGGGGCACTGATGCGCGTCGCGATCGCCGGGGCCGGCGCGGTAGGCCGGTCCATCGCCAAGGAACTGCTCGAGAGCGGCCACGAAGTCCTGCTCATCGACAAGAACCCCAAGTCGATCAAGGTCTACAGCGTGCCGCGGGCCGAGTGGCTGCTGGCGGACGCCTGCGAGATCGAGGCGCTAGACGACGCCTCGCTTGAGCGCTGCAACGTCGTGATCGCGGCGACCGGGGACGACAAGGTCAACCTCGTGATGTCCCTGCTGGCCAAGACCGAGTACGGTGTTCCGCGCGTCGTCGCCCGGATTAATCACCCGAACAACGAGTGGCTGTTCAACGAGTCGTGGGGCGTCGATGTCGCGGTCTCTACCCCGCGGCTGCTCTCGGCACTGGTGGAGGAAGCGGTCAGCGTCGGGGACCTCGTCCGGCTGATGACGTTCCGGCAGAGCCAGGCCAGCCTGGTCGAGATGACCATGGCCGCGGACGCGCCGCTGACCGGGCGGCGCAACGGCGAGATCGAGTGGCCGGCCGACACCGCGCTGGTCGCCATCCTGCGGGACGGGCGGGTCATCGTGCCGAACGCCGACGATCCGCTCGAGGCTGGCGACGAGCTGCTGTTCGTCACCAGCGAGGACGTGGAGGAGGAACTGGGCCAGCTGCTGTCCGGCGGCCGCTGAGACGGGCGTTACCTGGTCTCGGTGATCTCGGGGCCCCGCTCGAAGGGGTTGGGAATGCCCTGCTGCCCTTCCTGCGCCAGCTGGGCCTCCAGCGCCTCGCGGGCCTGCTCGGGCAGCTCGATGGCCAGCAGGTCCCGCGGGGGCGCCGGGTGGTCACCGCGGACCACCACGACGTCGGCGAAAATCTCCTCCAGCGGGCCGGCCAGGTCGTCGCGCCGCGCGGCAGGCCCGCTGATCACTCCGCGCAGGAACCACCGCGGGCCGTCGACGCCGAGGAACCGCACAGGCTGCAGCTGCGGGCGGCGCTGCCCCTCGATGCCGGGGTTGACCCGGGCGCGCAGCTCAGGGCCGAAGCGGCCCGTCGTCTCCTCGACAACGCCGCCGGATTTGGTGACCTCGTCGGCGATCTCCTGCCGGTCCTCTTCCCAGAGGCCGCTGGTCTTGGGCGCCGCGAAGGCCTGGAGCTGCAGCCCGCTGTCGTCGCGCACTACCGCGATCCAGATGCCCTGCTCCTCGGCCATGTTGACCTGGATGTCAAAGCCCTCCACGGCGGGAACCAGGAGGCTGCCGAAATCCATCCGCTCGCTGTCGGGGTAATCACCACCGCCGTCCCAGGGCCCGGCCTCCTGCGCCGCGGCGTGCCGCGGGCCGGCCGCGGCCCGCTGGGCCCTGGACCACGTGTCCGGGTCGCCCAGGTCTACCCGGCTGTGCCCCGGACCGGCAGCACCCGCGTCGTCCTGATCCTGGTATTCCTCGTCCGCGTACCCCTTTTCCGGGTCCGCGTCATCAGCCAGGTAGTCCTCGTCGGCCTCGCCGGCGACTGCCTGCGACCCGGCTGCTGACTCATCGGTTCCCGGCTCGCCCGTTCCCGGTTCGACACTGCCCTTGCGGCGGCCCCGTCGGAACACCCCGCACGCTCCTCTACTTGCTGCTGAAGTTCTACTTGCTGCTGAAGTCTGCCTCGCCACCGGCCAGCCCGGCCGTGGCGGAATGCCCTCCGGTTGACCCGAAGCCCCCGGCACCGCGCGCCGAACCCGGCAGCACCTCCACTTCGTGGAACCGGACGTACTCCACCCGCTGCACCACGAGCTGGGCGATGCGGTCGCCCCGCTGGAAGCGGACGCCATGACGGGCGTCGGTATTGAGCAGGGTCACCCTGATCTCGCCACGGTACCCCGCATCCACGGTGCCCGGCGCATTCACCAGCGTCACGCCGTGCCGGGCGGCGAGCCCGGACCGGGGATGCACGAACGCGGCATACCCGTCGGGCAGCGCGATCGCGATCCCGGTCGGCACCACCGCTCGCTCCCCCGGTCCCAGGTACACGTCCTGCGCCGCGAACAGATCAGTGCCGGCATCGCCAGAGTGGGCGCGGGCGGGCACCGGCAGGCCCGGATCCAGCCGCTTGATCAGTACCTCCACCATGCCGGCGTCACTGCTGCCGAGCGGCATCGGACACCATCCTCCCCAGCGGCTGGCCCACCAGGAGACCTTACCGGCACCTCGCATCAGGCGCGGGGCATCCGCCGCCGCGCCCCTGGCGGGCTAGCGGCCCCTGCCAGGCCCGTGCCTGCCTGCCAGGCCAGGGCCCACCCGCCGGGCCAAGGGCCACCTGCCGGGCTAGCTCCCGCCGGGCGGCCTCGCGGGGGCGCCCGCGTCCGCGTCCGGCGCCCGGCGCAGATGCGGCCAGGCGTAGAACACCACGGCGGCGGTCGGCACCGCCACGATCGCGCCGGGAATGCCGGCGATGATGCCGCCCACCGCGAGCACCAGGATGATGGCGAGCGGGTGCAGCCGGACCAGGCGGCCCACCACCAGCGGCTGCAGCAGGTGGCCCTCGATCTGGTTCTCCACCACGAAGACCGCCAGCAGGATCACCGCGGCGATCCAGCCCTTGGTGGCCAGGGTGATCAGGATGGCGAGCGCGCCCACAACGAGGATCCCGACGAGCGGAATGTAGGCGGCCAGGAACACCAGGATGATCAGCGGGACCAGGAGCGGGACACCCAGCAGCCAGAGCGCCAGGCCGATGAAGACCGCGTGGATGGCGGCTACCGCCGTTGTGCCGCGAATGTAGTTCACCAGCGCCTGCCAGGCCGCCGTCCCCGCGTTGCGCGTCCGGCCCCTGGCCTCGGGCGGCATCCCCCCAGTGAGCCAGCCGAAGATCTTGCTGCCGTCCTTCAGCAGGAAGAAGGTAATAAACAGTATCAGCACCAGCCCGGTGCCCAGCTCGATGAAGTACCGTCCGCCGGTGAGCACCGTGCCCGCGACCAGGCTTTTGTGCGCGGCCAGGTAAGGGCCGATCTTGTTGATGAACTGCTGGATCCTGGCTCCGTTGAGGTGGAACGGCGGCCCGGCCAGGTAGGCCCTGATCTCGCTGGCGGTGTGCTTGGTCTCGGCGGACAGCAGCGGGTAGTCGGCGCTCACCCGGTTGGCGGCCAGCGTGCCGAGGCCCGCCAGGACGATGACGGCGGCCAGGATGGTGCACCAGGTGGCGGCCAGGGAGGGCATCCCGAGCCGCCGCAGCCGCGAGGTCAGCGGCTGCAGCAGGGCGGTGAGCAGCAGGGACGCGATCAGCGGCAGGACAACCAGGCGCAGCGCGTTGGCCGCCTTGAAACCGAGGTAAATCAGCAGCCCGACGAGCAGGATGCGCCAGGACCAGGCGGCCGCCTGCTGCAGCAGGCGCGGCACCTGCGCGTCCGGTCTGGCCGGCGACCCTGCTCCGGTGCCCGGTGCCGCCGCGGGCTCGCCCGTTAGGGCGGCCGGATCAGCGCCAGGCTGCCCGGCCGCGGGATAGGCCACCGTCTGCGCATCAGCTGGCTGGGCGGCAGCGGCAGGCTGAGCAGCGGCGGCCTGCCCGCGCGGCCACCTGCCCGCCGCGCTCATCCGCAGCCTGCCCGCCGGGCCGCCGGCCTGAGCCGGGCCGCCGGCCTGGGTCCGCCTGCTGCCGCGGTCCTGATCGCCGCTGGCCGCGGTCTGCCCGGCCGCGGCGGGCACCACCTCGGCGCGCTGCGCATCATCGTGGCCATCCTGGTGGCCAGGAGCCCGGCAGTCCCGGTCATCTTCCCCGCCCCCGTCGGCCCGCAGGTCCGCGTTGTCGGTCCCGGCCCCGGCGTTGACCTGCGAAGCCACCTTATGCGGGGCGGCTGCCGGGCCCTGGTTGCCACGCCACGTCCATCGGGCAGTCATGTCCCCCATGTAACCAACTACCGTGGACACATGCGCAATTACCGTGAACGGCTGCGGGTGCCTGTCGTCTGGTGGTTCCTCGGAGAGCTGACGGCAGTGACCCTGGCCACGACCTTCTGGGCAGGTTTCAGTGCCTGGGTCGCTTTTGCGGTGTATGTGGTGTTCTGCGGAGGCTGCGCGGCGGCGCTGCTGCTGTGGAGCCGCACCGCCATCGAGGTGGCCGACGGTCAGCTGCGGGTCGGCCGGGCAGCGCTGCCGCTCAGCGAGGCCGGCGAGGTCGCGGCGCTGGACGCCAGCCAGGCGCGGGCGATGCGCGGTCCGAACGCGGATCCGGCCGCCTTCCTGATGATCAGGCCCTACCTCAAGACGGCGGTCTACGTCGAGGTCAGCGGCCAGCAGGTGCCGTACTGGCTGATCGGCACCCGGCGGCCGGCCGAGCTGGCCGCGGCGATCGAGAGCGCCCGCCCGCCGGCGCGGACCGGCGGCGCCGCCGTGGGATGATGCGGACGGGCAACAGACCAGATCGGTCGACAGAGAGGAACTCCGATGGCAGGCAAGCGCGGTGACATCAGCTCCCGGCTGGTACCCGGCCTGGCGGGCGCGGCCGCGGCCTTCGCCGCGCGCAAGGCCATCTTCATGGCCTGGAAGCAGGTCACCGGCAAGGAGCCGCCCGCGCACCCCGAAGACCGCCAGGTGGCGTTCGGCGAGGCCATCGTGTGGGCCCTGGTGGTCGGCGCTGTCGTGCACACGGCCAGGGTGCTGGCCGCGCGTGCGACGACCCGGCCTGAGCCGTCCGAGCTCGACTTGTCCGCCAAGTAGCGGCTGACCCGGCCCCGGCTGACTAGTCTTATCGGGTGCACGCCAAGGACCGCTCCCGGCTCTCATTCAAGATTCTCTACGCCCTCCGGCATCCCGACCGGATCTCCGGATACACCCGGCGGCGCGGCCGGGATGCCCTGCTCAGGCTGCAGGCGCGCGACCACATCAGCTACTACCGGGCCGTGATGCGCTCGGATGCTGCCCGCAGTAAGGAAGCAGCCGTAGGCAGCAGGACGCGCGAGTCGTGGCTTCAGATCGGGCAGATGCAGTTCGACTACCTGATGGGCCACGGCCTCAAGCCGGACATGCAGATGCTGGAGATCGGCTGCGGCAACCTGCGGGCGGGGCGGCTGTTCATCGGCTACCTCGACCCCGGCCACTATTACGGGATCGACATCTCCCCCGACATCCTGCTGGCGGCCGGTGACACCGTGGCCGAATTCGGGCTCCAGGACAAGCTGCCGTACCTGACGGCGGTGCGGGACATGGGCCTGTCCTTCCTGCCCGACGGCTACTTCGACATCGTGCACGCGCACAGCGTCTTCTCCCATTCCCCGATCGAGGTCATCGACGAGTGCCTCGCGCACGTCGGCAGGGTGATGGCACCCGACGGCTTCTTCGACTTCACCTTCGACCGGACCGACGGCGACGAGCACCAGGTCCTGCACGAGGACTTCTATTACCGGACGGAGACCCTGATCGCGCTCGCCGCCAGGCACGGTCTCGCGGCCCGCTACATGGACGACTGGGACGCGACCGGGCACGCGCAGTCGAAGATCCGCGTCTCCCACAGCTAGCCCGCGGGGCTTCCGCTGCCCGCGGGCCGCCTCGGGTGCGCCGACGCCGGCGAACGGCGCGCCCGGCCGGCAAATTCGGCTGCTGGATGCCTGACAGTCCTACATTTGGGCATCTAGGCGGACGACACTGTTTGTTGCACCCGAATCCCCCGGCGGGGCATGCCCGGAAAGGTCGGCTGACGGGCGACGGCAGCGCTCGCCGGGAGCCCGGGAGCGCGGAAGCTGCCGTAGGCCGAGCGCCAGGAGGTGGAGAATGGCTGGACAGCGGATCTTGGGCATCGTTCTCGCGGGCGGTGCGGGCAAGCGCCTGGCCCCGCTGACCGCTGACCGGGCGAAACCGGCTGTGCCATTCGGCGGCCTCTACCGGCTGGTGGACTTCGCGCTGTCCAACCTGGTCAACGCCGGGTGCCGGCGCATCTGCGTCCTGACCCAGTACAAGAGCCACAGCCTGGACCGGCATATCACCACAACCTGGCGGCTGAGTGCCCTGCTGGGCAATTACGTCACGCCCGTCCCCGCTCAGCAGCGGCGCGGCCCGCACTGGTACACCGGCTCGGCCGATGCGATCTACCAGTCGCTGAACCTCATCTACGACGACCGGCCCGACATCGTCGTGGTCTTCGGCGCCGATCACGTGTACCGGATGGACCCGATGCAGATTATCGACCAGCATCTGGCCTGGGGCGCTGGGGTCACGGTCGCGGCGATCCCCGTCGCGCGGATGGACGCGACCGAGTTCGGCGTCATCCAGACGGCGCCGGACGGCCACAGCATTGAGGCATTCCTGGAAAAGCCCGCCGACCCTCCTGGCCGGCCCGGCCATCCCCACGAGGCCTTTGCGTCGATGGGGAACTACGTATTCGACAGCGATGTGCTGGTCGAGGCCCTGAAAAAGGACGCGGCCGACGATGGCAGCCGCCATGACATGGGCGGCGACATCCTCCCGATGATGGTCCGCGAGCGTTCGGCGCACGTCTATGACTTCCTGCAGAACAAGGTCCCCGGCACCGAGCCCCGCGATCTGGGCTACTGGCGGGACGTGGGAACGCTCGACTCGTACTTCGACGCGCACATGGACCTGTGCGCGGTGCATCCGGTGTTCAATCTCTACAACGACCGGTGGCCGATCCTCACCCAGGTGCCCTCCCAGCCCCCGGCCAAGTTCGTGCACGACGACGGCGACCGGGTCGGGCGGGCGATCAACAGCGTGGTCAGCAACGGAGTCATCGTCTCCGGCGGCCTGGTGCGCAACGCGGTCCTGTCGCCGGGAGCGCGGGTGGACAGCTGGTCGCGGGTGGAGCGGGCCGTCATCCTGCACAACAGCCGGGTCAGCCGGCACGCCGTCGTCCAGGACGCCATCCTCGACAAGAACGTCGTCGTCCCGGAGGGCGCCACGGTCGGGGTCGACAAGGACCATGACCGGGCGCGCGGTTTCGTCGTGTCCGCCGGCGGCATCACCGTCGTCGGCAAGGGCCAGGTGGTGACGCCGTGACCACTGTCGGCCCGGGTGCCGTGCGCCCGCTGCGGGTCGCGCTGCTGACCAGGGAGTATCCGCCCGAGGTCTACGGCGGAGCGGGCGTGCACGTGGAGTACCTGGCCCGCGAGCTCGCCAGCCTGGTCGACCTCACCGTGCACTGCCAGGGAGCCGACCGGGACGGCGCCGTGGCGCACCGGCCGTGGGACCAGCTCGCGGGCGCGAACGGCGCCCTGCAGACGATCTCGACGGACCTGTCCATGACCGCCGCGGCCGGCGGCGCCGATGTCGTGCACTCGCACACCTGGTACGCCAACCTGGCCGGGCACCTCGCGTCGCTGCTCTACGGCGTCCCGCACGTCATGACCGCGCACTCGCTGGAGCCGCTGCGGCCGTGGAAGGCCGAGCAGCTCGGCGGCGGCTACGCGCTGTCATCCTGGTGCGAGCGGGTCGCCGCCGAGTCCGCCGCGGCGATCATCGCCGTCTCGGACGGGATGCGGGCCGACGTGCTGGCCACCTACCCGGCCGTGGACCCCGAGCGGGTCCGGGTCATCCGCAACGGCATCGACACCGTCGAGTACCAGCCAGATCCGGGGACCGGCATGCTCGAGCCGTACGGCATCGACCCCGGCCGGCCGTCGGCGGTGTTCATCGGCCGCGTCACCCGGCAGAAAGGGCTGCCCGTGCTGCTGCGGGCAGCGCGGCAGCTGGAGCCCGGCGTGCAGCTGGTCATCTGCGCCGGGCAGGCCGATACGCCGGAGCTCGAGGCGGAGGTCAGCCAGCTCGCGGCGGAGCTGCGGGCCGCCCGGTCCGGGGTGATCTGGATCAGCGGGATGCTGGCCAAGCCCGAGGTGATCCAGATCCTGAGCCACGCGACCGTCTTCGCGTGCCCCTCGCTGTACGAGCCGCTCGGGATCGTGAACCTCGAGGCGATGGCCTGCGGCACGGCAGTGGTCGGCTCGCGGACGGGCGGCATCCCGGAGGTAGTGGCCGAGGGCGAGACCGGCCTGCTCGCCGCGCCCGGCGACCCGGACGCCCTGGCCCGGGCTATCAACGCCCTGGTCACCGACCGGCAGCGGGCGGCCAGGATGGGCAAGCTCGGACGCGAGCGGGCCGCCGCTGAGTTCAGCTGGCCCGCGATCGCCCGGCAGACGGCTGAGCTGTACGCGGAACTGGCCGGCCGCCTGCCGTAGGCTCGCGGCGCACCGGCTGCGGGCAGCGTTCGCCGAAGGCAGGCTGGACGACGAGGGGTTCGACCAGCGGATGCGGGCGGCCCTCACGGCGCGGACCGCCGCGGACCTGGACCGGCCTGCCCGCGTCAGAGGCATCGCCTACAAGGGCACTATCGAGGCCAGCACCCGGCCGCCGTCCGCCTAGCGGGGCCCCGCAGCGCGCCGCCCCCGGACACCGCCGCAGCGCACCGCCGCAAATGGGACGGGCGGCGCCGGCCGACAGGGCAGCGGAGCGCGCCAGGCCGCCGGCGCTGCTCTGGCCCTCGGCGGCTGGGTCAGGTGATCGAGCCGGCCGCGGCGCCGGTGACCTCGTCGCCCCAGCGGCTGATCTCGCCTTCGAGATCAAGCGGCGCGATCATCGGGCCGGACTGCATCTCCTGCTCCCAGGCCTGCGCGGGGACCCGCCACATCACCTCGAACTCGATGCCGCTCGGATCCTTGGCGTACAGGGACTTGGAGACCCGGTGATCACTGGCCCCGACCAGCGCTCCCCGCTCGGCCAGGCGGTCCCTGATGTCCGCCAGTTCGGCCAGGGTGCCAACTTCCCAGGCCAGGTGATAAAGCCCGAGGTAAGGAGTCTGCGGCTGCGCGGCGTCGCCGACCTCGAACAGGCCGAGATCATGATCGTTAGCTGATCCGGGAGCCCGCAGGAACGCGGCCCGGCCGGGCATCTCCATCCGGATCTCGAAGCCGAGCCCGCCTACGTAGAAATCGACGGTTGCGGCAAGGTCGCGGACATACAGCACAGCATGGTTCAGACGGCGGACGGCCATGGCTCAGCTCCCGGATCGCGGTTCTGGTAAGGAAAAGGCCGGCGCGGCGAATCTGATTCCCGGGCGCTCCGGCAGGGCGGTCAGGCCCCGGCGCTGGTGACGATGGCAGGCGGTGCGCGGTCAAAATCGTCATCGATCAGCACCACATCCCGGCCGGCCGCGTCCAGCAGCGACGCCGCTACCGACGCCCGGTACCCGGACTGGCAGTGCACCCAGACCGCGCCCGACGGGAGCTCGCTGATCCGGCCGCGCAGCTCGTGCAGCGGGATGCTCAGCGACCCGGTGACGTGCGCGGTGTCCCACTCGCTGTGGCGGCGGACGTCCAGCACCACCGCAGGCCCCTCAGCCAGCGTCCGGACCAGGGCGGCGAAGTCGCCGACCGGGTAGGCCCGCAGCGGATCGGCTCCGGCCCAGTCCCGCGGCATCCCGGCCGCGGCTGCCTGAATACGGTCGATCCCGATGCGGACCAGGTCGCGCTGGGCGTCGGCGATCTGCTGCTCGCTCTCGCCGAGCAGCGCCAGCGCAGCGCCCCAGGGGATCAGCCAGCCGAGGTAGGTGACGAAGCTGTTGCCGAGCTCGAAATGCAGCGAGCCGCGCACATGCCCGATGGCGAACGCCACCCGGCTGCGCAGGTCCACCACCCACTCCCCCGCGTCGATCCGGCGGCGCAGCTCCGCGGCGTCCGCCAGGTCCGGCGCCGACAGGTCAGGCGCCGCCGGGCCCGCCGCGTTGGCCGGGCCCATGTGCGCGTAATAAGCCGGGTAAGCGTCAAGCCCGGCCAGCAGGGCCTCGACATACGCGGCCTCGTCCTGCGTCAGCGCGGGATTCACCCGCTTCTCGGTGCCGATCGTGGTGTCGCGCCCGGCCGCCGGCGTCGCGGAGCAGAAGCTGCCGAATCCGTGCGTCGGGCACAGTGCCGTCTCGTCCGGCAGCTCGCGGGCCAGCCGCCGGGCCGAGGTGTACTGGGCCCTGGCCAGCTCCGCCGCATGCTCGGCGCCGAGCAGGTCCGTGCGGCCGGTGGAGCCGCTGAGCAGCGAGCCCCCGGTGAACACGGCGATAGGCCGGTCGCCGTCCTGCAGGACATACGACAGGTGCGTAAACGTGTGGCCCGGCGTGCCGATCGCCCGCACCGCCATGTCGCCCACCTTGATGACGTCACCGTCGGTGACCGGCGCGCGGTCGAAGGACACCGGGTCGGCCGCGTTCACGTGGTAGGCGGCGCCCACGAAGCGCGCGAGCGCCAGGCCGCCGGTGACGTAGTCATTGTGGATGTGGGTCTCGAACACGTCGGTGATGGTCACGCCGCGCTGGCGCGCGGCCGCGAGCACCCGGTCGAAGTCGCGCTGAGTGTCAACCACGAGCGCCACCCGCCCGTCGGTCGCCAGGTAACCGCGGTCACCCAGCGACGGCGTCTCGATGGTCACAATCTCCATCATCGCGACCAGCCCCCTTCCCCGAAATCCCTGGCTGGCAGGACAATACACCTGGCGCGTTGCTGCCCGGCAGGACGCTGCTCGCCAGGTCCCGGTCTTCCCCGGCCCCGCTGTCGGCGGGCCCCCGGCGATCTGGCAGTGCCGCGGACCCGGCGATATCAGGGCGCGGCCGCGGCGGGTCCGGTGTAGATACCCCGCGGACGGATCGGCGTATCCCGTTCATTTCCTCCACGGCGTGTGCCAGCCAGCCCGCCGTGCGGGCGACCGCGAATATCGCCTCGGAAGCGCCGGGGATCCTGCCCCGCGACCGCGGCGAGCACGGCGAGGGCGAAGTCGATGTTCGGCTCCGGCAGCGCCCGCCTGCGCGCCTCGGCGGTGACGGCCTGCGCCACAGCGAGGCGGGGCGAGCGCGGGGCCGCCGGCTGATCATGGTCAGCAGGAGAATGGCACGCGGGTCACCGGTCATATGGGGCATGGCCGTGGCCAACTCGGTGTCCGGCGCCCTGGGTGACCTTGACGCCGGGCAGGACGCCTAGGTGAATACCTGCATCAACGGCATCGGCGAGCGGTCCGGCAACGCCCGCGCCGGACGGGTGGTGCTGACAGGCGAATACGGCGCCCTGGCCGGCTTCCGGCATGTCCTTGACGGCCTCGGTATCAGCGCTGGCCAGGACGAGGACCTGATTTTCAAGCCGGTCCAGCTGTGCACCTCGGCAACCGGCAAGCCGCTGACTGACGACGAGGTCGCGCTTCTCTACCCCGGCTTGCTCAGCTGACCCGCTCAGCGGCGCTGTTCGCGGTCGAGACGCGGACCGGCAGCGTATTGCTTTATGGGTCCTGATATATGGTTACCCATATGAAGACGACGGTAGATCTGCCCGACGAGCTGCTGCACGAGGCACAGCAGCTTGCGCGAGCAGAAGGAACAACCCTCAAGTCAGTGCTCGAAGAAGGCCTGCGGGCCGTCATCGCCCGGCACCGCGGCACTGCCTCATACACTCTGCGCGACGCCAGCGTGCCCGGCAACGGCTTGCGGCCCGAATTTGCAGAGGGCAGCTGGGAGAAAATCCGGGCAGCCAGTTACGGGGACCGGCTGTGATCGCCGTGGACACGAACATCCTCGTGTACGCCCACCGGCAGGACTCGGTCTTTCACGAGGCGGCGGCGAGAGCCGTGCAGGAACTCGCCGAAAGCCGCGCACCCTGGGCGCTGCCGTGGCCGTGCGTCCATGAGTTCTTCTCGGTGGTGACTCATCCGCGCATTTTCGACCCGCCCAGCACGACCGCGCAGGCCATTGATCAGCTGGCTGCGTGGCTCGCCTCGCCGTCCGTTGTCGCCGTAAGCGAGGGCGAGACCTACTGGCAGACTTTTAGCCACTTCCTGGCAGACGGCAAGATCACTGGCCCGGCCGTGCACGACGCCCGGATAGCGGCGCTGTGCGTCACGCACGGAGTGCGCGAACTCTGGACGGCCGACCGTGATTTCAGCCGCTTCCCGAGGCTGCGGGTCAGTAACCCGCTCCTCTGACGGTCAGCCTCCGAGCTGCTTGCGGCCGCGATTCTCGCGCAGCCGGCGGCGCTGCGATGAATCCAGCATCGCGTAGGCGATCGCCGGGATGGCGATGGCGGCGACGATCACTCCGAGGGCCAGCCAGGGGCTGATGATGAGGAGGATGAGACCGATGATCACTCCTGCTATGCCGACCTTCATGTGCGGCGTCATTTCCGGACTCCCTCCGAGGGACGCTCAGCGCGTCCCTGCTGTCTTGCCGAGCACACTCGATCACAGCTGTGCTCACTGCTTCAACGCCGGGCCGCGGTTTCTCGTTCCTTGACCCGCCCGGCCCGGCGGGTATCCCGCGCCGTCCCGGCGGGACGTGCCTGCAGGACAGCCGCCGCATGCTGGATGATGAGGGCCGGACCACGGGAGGCCTCCGATGACGCTGTCGCTGCCGATTGAGACCGAGGCCAATGAGCTGCTGTCGCGCAGCCCGCTGGCCCTGCTGATCGCCATGCTGCTGGACCAGCAGGTGCCACTGGAGAAGGCCTTCAGCTCTCCCTACCAGCTGGCCAGGCGCCTCGGGCACGAGCCGACCGCCGGCGAACTAGCCGATTACGACCCTGACGCGCTCGCCGACGTGTTCGCCGAGCGGCCCGCGCTGCACCGCTACCCGCGCGCGATGGCCGGCCGTACGCAGGAGCTGGCCCGGCTGATCAGCGAGCGCTACGACGGGGACGCCGCCGCGGTCTGGACGGGGGCGGCTGACGGCGACGATCTGCGGCGTCGTCTCGCTGAGCTGCCCGGCTTCGGCGCCTACAAGGCGCAGATCACCATAGCGCTGCTCGGCAAGCAGCTCGGCGTGCGCCCCGCGGGGTGGCGCGAGGCGGCCGGCCGCTTCGGCGAGGAGAACTCGCACTACTCGGTCGCTGACATCGTCGACGATGCCTCGCTCGCCGCCGTCCGCGAGCACAAGAAGCAGCTCAAGGCGGCCGCGAAGGCCAAATAGCCCCCGGGCGCCTAATCGCCCCGCTAGCTGTGCTGTCAACCGGCAGCGCCGCGGACCGCGCGGTAATGTCTCGCCTCGTGACAGATTCTGAGGTCCCGGCAACCGGGAGCGCGCAGGTTCACGTGCTGCACGCGGGTTATGCCCGCGAGAGCGAGGACGGGGAGCGGGTCGGCAGCACGGTCACGCTGATCATCGACGGCGACGAGGTCATCGTCGTCGATCCGGGCATGGTGGCCTCCCGGCAGGCGCTGCTCAGCGCGCTCGCCGGGCACGGCGCCGCGCCGCAGGACGTCACCGACATCGTGTTCAGCCACCACCACCCTGACCACACGGTGAACGCCGCGCTCTTCCCCGCCGCCCGGATCCACGACCACTGGGCCGTCTACGACGGGGACCTGTGGGTCAGCCGGCCGGCCGAAGGCGCTGTGCTCAGCCCGTCAGTCCGGCTGATCAGCACGCCCGGCCACACCGCCGAGGACATCACCACGCTGGCCTCGGCGCCCGACGGCGTGCACGCCTGCACGCATGCCTGGTGGAGCGCGGACGGGCCGGCGGACGACCCGCTCGGCTCGGACGCCGCCGCGCTGGGGGCCAGCCGGGCCCGCATCCTCGCCGTGGCCGCGGTCATCATCCCCGGCCACGGCGCGGCGTTCGTGCCGGACCAGACCACGCCGCGCTGATGGCGCGCTACCAGGCGGGCGGAAACACCCGGGCCGGGGGCGCAGGCTGGCGGGCTCGACCCGTTGCGCGATTTCCTGCAGTTCCTGGCGGAGCCGGTCCTCGACCTGGGTCATCTCTGGTCCTCCCCGACGGCGACCGCCAGCGCAGCCAGCCCCCGCGACAACGTGGAACGTACGGCGCTCGGCCCGATCTGCAGCGTCGCGGCGATCTCGGCCACGTCGAGATCGCAGTAGTAGCGGAGTATGAGGACCTCGCGCTGGCGCGGCGGCAGCATCCGCAGGGCGGCCGCCGGCATGCCGCTGTCGCCGGCGGCGGTCGCGGCGTCGGGGGCCTAGACAACGTCGCCCTTGAGCGAGAACGACGACAGCCGGCCCGCGGCGAATACCAGCGCCACACAGGTCACCGCCACGCCCATGACCACGGCCGTCGTGAGCGTCAGGTGCGCGTGCAGGCGGGCGGTCCGGGCAACGGCGTTGGCGATCCCGAGCGAGTACTGGTTCACCGACAGCAGCCGCACGCCGCCGACCAGGCTGCCGAGCAGGCCTTCCCACACCAGCAGGTAGAGCAGGCCGAACGCGATCGCCCGGCTGGTGAGCAGCGACAGCAGCACGAACAGCGCGTTGTAGATCACCGAGGCTGCCGCCGCTCCGGCCAGCAGCCCGAGCGCCAGCCTGCTGCCGGGCCCGGTGGCGATCGCCCCGGCCAGGTAGAGCGGCACGGCGCCGAACGCGACCGTCAGGATGGCCGCCGCGACGAACTTGGACAGCACCACCGACAGCCGGCGCACCGGTGTCGCGAGCAGTTGCACGACCGTGCCGTCGTCGATCTCGGCCCCGAGCACGCTGGTCCCGATGATCAGCGCGGTCAGCGGCATGACCACCGTGAAGCCGAAGACGCCGAGGAATTCCGGCGGCCAGACGGGGCTCTTGGCCACGGCTCTCAGCAGGCCCGACACGGCGATCAGGATCACCGGCGCGATAGCGAAGATCAGCGCGCGCCTGCGCCCCATGGTGGCCCGGATCGTCAGGCGCAGGATCACGGGATTCAGCACGCCGGGCCGGCGCCCGGCCGGGCGGCCGGGCTGCTGGCCGGCCGCGGGCAGCGCCGTCTTCTGGCCGGCCGGATGGTTCACTCGGTGCGTCATGGGGCTCTCCGCAGGTTCAGCACAGTGTCAGCGCGAGGTCAGCGTCACGAGGCGATCAGGTAGGCGAAGACGCTTTCGAGCGACTCGTCAGCGGGCAGCAGCTCGCGCAGCCGGATGCCCTCGTCCCTGGTAAGGCCGGCCAGCTCGCGGGTGAAGGTGCCGTAGTCGGACGCGCGTACCTGCAGTCCGCGCGGCGTCAGCTCGACCCCGGTCACGGCCGGCCGGCCGATCAGCGCGGAGCCCAGCAGCCGGTCGTCAGAAGAGCGCACCAGGAAGACATGCGGGCGGCTGGTCATCAGCCGCCGGATCGCGCGGAAATCCCCGGAGGCGGCGAGCCGGCCGCCGACGACGACCTGGATGGTGCCCGACAGCCGCTCGACTTCCTCCAGAATGTGCGAGCTGAACACGATGACGCGGCCCTGCTCCCCCATCGCGTGCAGCAGATCCATCATCTGCAGCCGCTGCCGGGGGTCCATCCCGTTGAACGGCTCGTCCAGCAAGAGCACCTGCGGGTCGTGCACGAGGGCCGCCGCCACCTTGATCCGCTGCCGCATCCCCTTGGAGTAGGTGGACACCCGGCGGTCCTGCGCGCCGGCCATGTCGACAATGTCAATCGCCCGCCGCGCGGCGTCCTGCGGATCGGGCAGCTCGTGCAGTTTCGCCGTCGCGGTCACGAACTGCTCTCCGGTGAGGAACGGGTACACCGAGTCTCGCTCCAGCACCAGGCCGATCTGCCGGAAGATCTCGGGGTTGCGCCAGCTGGCCGAGCCGCCGACCGTGAGCAGCCCGCGCGAGGGCTCGAGGAAGCCGGCGATCATGTGCAGCAGGGTCGTCTTGCCAGCGCCGTTCGGGCCGAGCAGCCCGGTAACGCCGGGCCCGATGGTCATCGAGATGTCGTTCACGGCCACGACGTTGCCGTACCAGCGGGAGACGTTGCTCAGCTCGATCTCGGTCATGCGACACCGACTTTCCGGTACCGGACGATCAGCCCGCCGATGCCCGCTGCGAGAAATACCAGGAACATCAGGCCGTAGAGCGGCCCGTAGCTTCCGGGACTCGGGATCAGCCCCCTGGTCGTACCGCCCAGCCACATCCGCATCCCGTCCAGGTCGGTGAAAGGGCTGATCAGCCCGGCCAGGCGCGCGAGCCCGGACGTGCCGCCGCTGGCGGCGCCGAGGCCGTTCTCGCCGACCTGGGTCAGCAGCGTGGCCAGGGTCAGGCCGAGGAAGAAGAAGATGGCGATCGCACCGGTAGCGAAGGCGCGGCGGCCGCTGAAGGAGGCGAGCAGCAGGCCGAGGCCGGCCAGGACCAGCGCCCAGGCGACGCCGAGCAGCAGGCCGGGGATCAGCGCCCTGGTCTGGGCCCAGATCGCGCTGCCGCCGTGAACCTGGGTGATCGTGCCGAGGTAGAGCAGCAGCAGCGGGATCTCGATCATCGCCAGCAAGGCCAGCACCAGCGCGGCGAGCTTAGCGATCGCGTAGTCGATGCGCTTGATCGGCCGGGCGAAGTACAGCGGCAGGCAGTGGCTGCGCAGGTCGCGGGAGACCAGTTCGGGCGCCTGGGCGGCGATGAAGACCAGCAGCACCAGGATCCGCAGCTGGGCGACGTAGGTGTCGTAGCTGACCAGCCGCTGGTGGGCCGGGTTCACCGCCATGACGGCCGCGTTGACCACCGCGGGCAGGCACATGATGACGAACGTGAGCAGCGGCACGATCTTGGCCTTGACCCCGCGGCCGAGGCCGAACGCCGAGCGCAGGCTGTGCCAGCACAGGGCGCGGACGATCTGGGCCCGGCCGAGCCGCTGGCCGGCGTACGCGCGGTAGCCGATGTCGTGGATCACCCCGCCCGCACCGGCCGCAGCCGCGGGCGTCACCTCTGCCGCGCGGGTCTTGTCAGCGGGCATCTGCGGCTCCTGTCGTCTCGAAGTCCGGCGCCTGATCGTCGCGGAACAGCTCTTCCAGCCGGTGCCTGCGCTGCTCCATCCGGCCCAGCGGCAGCCCGAGATCGGCGACCGCATCGCGCACGACGTCGTAGGTCTCCTCGCCGCCGAGCCGGACCAGGAGCGCCTTCTGATAGGGCACCGGTTCCACGCCGCGCCGCGCCAGTTCCGCCCGCAGCTGCGCCAGGCCCTCGTCCACCTCGATCAGCAGGACCTCGCTGGCCCGGGTGAACGAGCTCATGGTGTCGGCCCGCAGCAGACGGCCGTCGTCGATCGCCACCAGGTGATCGCAGATCTGCTCGATCTCGCCGAGCAGGTGCGAGGCGACCAGGATGGAGATGCCGAACTCCGCCCCGATCCGGCTGATCAGCTCGAGCATCGTGGTGCGCCCCGCCGGGTCCAGGCCGTTCGTGGGCTCGTCCAGCAGCAGCAGTTTCGGGTCGCCGACCAGCGCCTGGGCCAGCTTCACCCGCTGCTTCATGCCGGTCGAGTACGTGGCGATCTGCCGGTAGCGCTCCTCGTAGAGCCCGACGTGGCGCAGCGAGTCGGCGGCGCGCTCCTTGGCCCCGGTGGCCGGCAGCCCCGACATCCGGCCCATGTGCGTGACGAACTCGGTCGCGGTGACGTCAGGCGGCAGGCAGTCGTGCTCGGGCATGTAGCCCGTGTGCATCCTGATGCGGTGGCCGTCGGTCGCGCAGTCGTAGCCGAGCACGGCTGCTTTCCCGCTGGTGACCGGCAGCAGCCCGAGCAGGATCTTGACGAGCGTCGATTTGCCGGCCCCGTTGGAGCCGACCAGCCCGGTGATGCCGGGCGCCACCGCGACGGTCAGGTCGTCCAGAGCGGTGACGGGCCCCGGGTAGCGTTTCGTCAGCGCCGTCGTCGCGATGACGGGAGACAGCAGATCTGGTTCTCCCGGCGGTCGCCCGGCCCGCAGGGCTGAGTCCGCGGTCACGTGAGTTCTGCCTCGCTTCCGGCTGCGCAGAAGGTGCATCAACCGGATCAGGGCACATGACCCGGTCCGGCACATCGGCGGAGCGCTCTCACCCTCTCGCCGTGCCGGCCTGCTGTCATCAGCCCGAAGGCTGATCCTCGCTCCGGACAGGTAAGAGATCATGCCGGCCATCCGCGGTACCGTCCGTACGCAGCGGCGGGCATGGCGCCCGCGTGCATGGCACGCAACTGGGTAAGGTTTGCCTGCGGCAAAAGGTCCCGGGGGAGCCAGGGCTTTCTCGCGGAGGACTCGACGGCATGACGCAAGAGGCGGGCACGCGGCGTGCGGGCACTGACCCGCCCGGCAGCGGGCGGTTGCGTCTCGCACTCGCCGCCGCGCTGATCGTCGTGGTTCTTGCGGGCATCCGGGCGGCCCGTCCCGCGGTTGGCCTGCACGGCCCCTGGCACTCCCGCGGCACGCTGATCGGCGTCGCGCTCGAGGTGGTTCTCGCCGCCTTGATGCTGGCGGTCATCCGGCGGTCGCGCCGGACGCCCGAAGCGCTACAGCCGGCCGCGCAGCTGCGCGCCTTCCTGCGGATCGTGCTGCTAGTGGCGCTGATCGCCACCCCGGCCGCCATCATCATCAACGCGCTCGGCAAGATCCACCTGCGGCCCCGGCCGCACCACCAGCGGTCACCCGGCCGCGGCCGGACGGCCCATCTCCGGCTCCGAGGGGCCGGCGCGAGCCTCGGACCGCACTTCGAACGTGACATCCTCTACGCGGCACTGGCCGTGGCCCTGCTGGCAGTGATAGTTCTCTGCCTGGTCAGCCTGCGCCGACACCGGCGCTCGGGCCGTCTTACGCAGGCACTTCCCATGCCCGCCGACGAGGACCCGGATCTCAGCCGGGCAGTCCAGTCAGGCCACGCGGCGCTGCGCCAGGTCGATGACGCGCGGGCGGCGATCATCGCCTGCTACGCGGCGATGGAACGCAGCCTGGCGAAAGCCGGGGCCGCCCGCGGGCAGGCCGAGACGCCCGATGAACTGCTGAGCCGCGCCGCGGCGGGCGGCCTGGTGCGCGGGCAGGCCGCGGAGCAGCTGACCTCGCTGTTCTACGAGGCGCGCTTTTCCAGCCATTCGCTGCCGCCGGAGGCCAGGGACGCGGCCGAGCAGGCGCTCGATGCGCTGGCCGCCGGCCTGCCGGGAGCACCCCGGTGAGCCAGCACCCAGAGCCCACGGCCCCCAGCTGGGCGGCGAGCTGGCCGGAGCTGGTCATCGGCGGGCTGCTGGCCGCGGCGCTCACCGCGGCCGCCTACGCATTCGCCGGCGCCGGCGCCGCGACGGCTGTCCTGATCGTCACCGCCGCCGTGACGCTCGCCGCCTTGCGGTTCCTCCCGCAGTCGCCGCCGGCTGCGCCGCCTGATGGCCAGTACGGGCAGCGGCAGAACGCGCTGCTGTTCATCAACGATTTCTGGCGCAGGCGCGCGAACGTCGCCGACGCCACCAAGTCGCTGGCCAGCTTCGACCACACGCTGCGCGAACCCTTGCAGCACCTGCTGGCGGCCAGGCTCTCTGAGCGTCACGGCATCAGCTTCTACACCGACCCGGACGCCGCGCGCCGGCTGCTGTTCGCCGGCCAGCCGGATCCGCCGCTGTGGTTCTGGCTCGACCCGGCGCGCTCGCCCGCGGCGCCCGGCGACAGCCGGCCGGGCATCCGGCCGCGCACGCTCGCCGTTCTGCTCGACCGACTGGAGCGACTGTGACACTGATGACCCGTACGCCCGCCCATACGGCCGAGCGCGCCGCTGAGGTGCTCAACGAGATCGAGCGGGCGGTGGTGGGACACCGCAGGTCCCTCGAGCTCGTGCTGATCGGCATCCTGGCCAGCGGCCACATCCTGCTGGAGGACCTGCCCGGCCTGGGCAAGACTCTGACGGCGCGGTCCTTCGCCCGCGCACTCGGCCTGGACTTCGCCCGGATCCAGTTCACCCCGGACCTGCTTCCCTCCGACGTGGTCGGCGCTCCGCTGTATGACCAGCGTACCGGCGAGATGGTGTTCCGCCCGGGGCCGGTCTTCACTCAGCTGCTGCTGGCGGACGAGATCAACCGCACGCCGCCCAAGACCCAGGCCGCGCTGCTGGAGGCCATGGGCGAGGGCCAGGTCAGCATGGACAGCGTGACGCGGCCGCTGCCGCAGCCCTTTGTGGTGCTGGCCACTGACAACCCGATCGAGTACGAGGGGACCTATGAGCTGCCCGAGGCGCAGCTGGACCGGTTCATCATGCGGCTGCGCCTCGGCTACCTGGAGAGCAACGACGAGGTGGCGATGCTGCAGCGCCGCCTGGACCGGCGCACTGAGAGCGCCGCGCTGCGGGCGGTGACCACCGCCGAGGAGCTGATCGCCATGCGCCATTCGCTCGAGCAGGTCGAGGTCTCCCCCGACGTGCTGGAGTACGCGGTGTCGATTGTCCGGGCCACCAGGGAGCATCCCCAGATCCAGGTCGGCGCCAGCCCTCGCGGTTCGCTGGCCCTGGTACAGCTGGCCCGCGGCCGGGCCCTGCTGGGCATGCGTGACTATGTCATCCCCGACGACGTCAAGAGCATCGCGGTACCGGCCCTCGCCCACCGCATCACGCTGCGGCCTGAGCTGTGGGTCCGACAGATCAGCTCCGACGACATCGTGGCGCGGGTACTGGAATCGGTGCCCACTCCGCGCACCGATCCCGCCGCGGCCGGACGCTGAGCCGTGCCGCCCGCGACCGCCCGCCCCCCCGCGGGGACCTCAGCCCTGCGGCCCGCCAGGCTCCGCTGGCGGCAGTCCGCGCTGACCAGCCGGCTCGTCACGCTCGCGCTCGCCGGCCTGATCATCGCGGTCCTCACCGGGCGCCCGGAATTCGCGGGTGCCGCTGCCCCGGCTGCGGCGCTGCTGCTGGCCTGGCGGACTTCCCGGCCTGCCGCCATCGGCGTCGGGGTGCGCCTGACGGCCGGGCACCTGGTGGAGGGCGACGAGGCGTCCTTGATCGTCACCCTGAGCGGCTGCGGCGATTACCTGGTCGAACTAAGGATGATCGCCTCCCCGGCGGTCATCGCCGGGGATCCGGCCGGCAGCGGCCAGGCGGTCCGGCTGCCCTTCCGGGTGGAGCAGTGGGGGCACCGGCAGCTCGGCACCCTCCAGATCGTGCTGCGGGATAAGTGGCGGCTGGCGGACGGCCGGGCCGCGGTGGAACTGCCGCAGGTCGACTGCACGCCCAGGCCGACCGTGCAGCGCAGCAAGATCCTGCTCAGCCGGCTGCCCAGTCAGCTTGGCGAGCATCCGGCCCGGGTTCCCGGCGACGGAACCGAGTTCGCCGGTATCCGCGAGTTCGTCCCCGGCGACCGCCAGCGACGGATTAACTGGCCGGCGACGACCCGGCGCGGGACGCTGCAGCTGAACACGTTCGCCGCCGAGCGCGCGCAGAACGTCGTAGTCATCGCCGACGCCTCCGCCAATCTCGGGCCGCCCGGTGCCAGCTCCGTCGACCGGGCTTACCGTGGCGCGGCCGGCGCCATGCGGGCGTATCTGGCGGCCAGGGACCGCGTCGGGCTGATCGTTTTCGGCCGGAGGCTGAGCTGGATGGGCCTTG
Source organism: Streptosporangiaceae bacterium (assembly GCA_052146815.1). Classification (GTDB taxonomy): domain Bacteria; phylum Actinomycetota; class Actinomycetes; order Streptosporangiales; family Streptosporangiaceae; genus DATJZH01. Next base: position 46,674 of record JBKQMG010000064.1, read on the forward strand.
GCACCGGCGAGCGGCATTTCCGCCGGCTGGTCGACCTGATGATCGCCGGTTCCGGCGGCTGGGAGCCGCCGGAAGGGCTCGCCCGGCTGCCCAAGGCTGCGCTGCCGCCCGGGGCCCTGATCATGGTGTTCAGCCCGCTGCTCGACACCAGGCTGGTGGAAGCGCTGCGCGACCTGCGGGAGCGGGGCTTCGCGGTGCTCGTCGTGGACGTCCTCGACCCCGCGCTGGATTCCCCGCGGGACGCGATCGCCCAGCTCACCCGGCGGATCTGGCAGATGGAGCAGGAGGCTGTCCGGTTCTCGCTGCGCGAGATCGGCATCCCGGTCGTGCACTGGGATGGCTTGCAGAACATGGACGAGATGCTTGCCCCCTACGCCCGCAGGACGGTGGTGACGCACCGATGAGCGGGGATCCGGCGCTGAGCGGGAACACCGCGGCGACCCTCGGCACGGGGGTGACCAGCGACACAGTAGCGACCCCCGACGCGGCGATCCGGCTGGCCCCGTCCGCGTCCCCGTCCCGCGGCGGCGCAGCGCGCCGGTGGACCGCGACCGCCCTGCTCGCCTCGGCCATCGTGGCGTGGGCGGCCCTGCCGCTCACGGGGGGCGCCGCGGGCACCCGGCCCGCGCTGGTCGGCGCGGCCGCCTGCGGAGCCCTCAGCCTGCTGCAGCTGGCGATCGGGCCGCCGCGGTTCACCGAGTCGGTTTTCACCCCGCTGCTCCTGCGGGCGGCGGACCAGACCAGGAAGATCGTGTCGGCGGTCCCGTGGCCGGGTGTGATGATCATCGCTGTGCTGGCGCTCGAGGCGCTGCACCCTTCCCGCCCCTGGCACACGGCGGTACTCGGCGCCGCGATCGTGGCGTTCCTGCTGGCCCTGCACCTCGCGGAGACCGGCCCGCCGCCGCGTGTCCTGCGCCCGCAGCTGCCGCTGCTCGCGGCCGGCGCGGGCCTGCTCGCGATCTCGGTCGGCGCGGCGGCGCTGCCGTCGGCTGGCGGCGGCCTCGCCGCCACGGCACTGCTGGCCCTCGCTGCCGGGGCGGCGGTCATCGTCGGCGCGCTGGCCCTGCCGCTGTGACCAGGCACTGCCCGGCGCGAAGGGATGGTCTCTAGGCTGCGGGCCACCCTGGCCAGTGCGCATGTGCTGTATGAGACGGGGCTGGCACGGCCGGGGCAACGCGATCCGGCTCGACACGGCCAGCGGCACGCTGACGGCCCGCTCGGACGGCGCCGCGATCACGATGGACTTCCCCGCCGCTCCCGCCGCCGCAGCGGATATGCCGCCGCGGGTGCTGGCTGCGCTCGGCCTCGCGCGGCCGGCGGCCGGCCGCCCGTCCCGCCGTCCTACCGGCCGGCCGCGTAGCCCTGCATCCCGCGCGCGCTGGCCCCCGCGTAGAGCAAGCCGCCCGAGCGGGCCACCGCGCTGACCCGGCCGAGGGACCAGGGCGGCCGGACGTCGACCCGGTGCCCGCGGCGGCGCAGCTCCGCCACTACCGGCTGGCTGATCCTGGCCTCGACGGCCAGCGATCGGGGCGCCGACCGCCGCGGGTAGAACGACGAGGGGAAGTGATCGCTGTGGAACGCCGGGGCGTCGATCGCCTCCTGCAGGTTCATGCCGAAGTGCACGTGGTTGAGGAAGAACGCGAGCGTCCACTGGTCCTGCTGGTCCCCGCCCGGCGTCCCGAAGGCCAGGTACGGGTCCCCGTCGCGCAGCGCCAGGCTGGGCGACAGGGTGGTTCGCGGCCGCCGGCCCGGCGCCAGGGTGCTGGCCAGCCCGGCGGTCAGGGTGAACATCTGCGCTCGGGTGCCCAGGCAGAACCCGAGCCCCGGAATCACCGGCGAGCTCTGCAGCCAGCCGCCGCTCGGCGTGGCAGAGACCACGTTTCCGAACCGGTCGGCCACGTCCAGATGACAGGTGTCGCCGGGACCGAGCTCGGGGGCGCTTACGCCGCCCCCGCCGGGCGACGCGGCCAGAGGCTCGCCCGTTCCGCCGCCCGTCGCCGCGGCGGCCTGGCCCGCAAAATCGGCCTGGGCGTATCCGGGCAGCCGCGGCGTCCTGCCGCCGGGCGAGCCGGGAGTCAGCTCCGCCGATGCCTGCGGCCCCACGAGTGCACGGCGCTGCTGCGCGTAGTCCGCCGACAGCAGGTCAGCCAGGGGCACGTCGGCGCCGCGCGGGTCGCCGTACCAGGCCTCCCGGTCGGCGAACGCCAGCTTGGCGCACTCGGTCACCGTGTGGATGAAGTCGGCGCTGCCCGGCTCCATCGCGGTCAGGTCAAAGCCGTCGAGCAGCGCGAGCTGCTGCAGGAACACCGGGCCCTGGCCCCAGGGTCCCGTCTTGCAGACGGTCAGCCCGGCGTAGCCGAACATGACCGGCTGCTCAGCGGACGCCCGCCAGGACGCCAGGTCGCTGCCCTCGAGCAGGCCGCGGTGACGGCGCCCGGTGACGTCCATCACCTCGGCTCGCTGCAGGTACGCGGCGATGGCCTCGGCGACGAAGCCCTCGTAAAAGGCCCGCCGGGCCGCCTCGATCTGCGCGTCCCGGTCCCCGCCCGCGGCTTGCGCCTCGGCCAGGAGGCGCCGGTAGACCCCGGCCAGGACAGGATTGGCGAAACGGGAGCCCGGCGCCGGGCAGCCGCCCTGCAGGTAAATCTCGGCCGAGGTGGGCCAGTGCTCGGCGAAGGTCAGCGCCACCGACTCGATGGCGGCGGCGGCTGAGGCGAGCATCGGGTACCCGGCGCCGGCGTAGCCGATCGCGTACTCCATCACGTCGGCGAGGGGCAGCGTGCCGCAGCGCTGCAGCAGCAGCATCCAGGTGCCGAACGCGGCGGGCACGCACGCGGCGAGCAGACCGGTACCGGGCACCAGATCAAGCCCGAGGCCGGCGAACTGACCGAGGGTGGCAGCGGCGGGCGCGGGTCCCTGGCCATCGAGGACGAAGACCTCCTCCCGGCCCGCGTCGTAGCCGAGCAGCGGAACCTCCCCGCCAGGGCCGTTGAGGTGCGGTTCCACCACCTGCAGCACCAGCCCGGCAGCGACAGCGGCGTCGAACGCGTTGCCGCCCTTCTCCAGCACCGCCATGCCGGCCGCCGAGGCGAGCCAGTGGGTCGATGCCACCATGCCGAACGTGCCGGCCAGCTGCGGCCGGGTCGTGAACGGCGGGCTTGCGGCCATGGGCGTCTCCTCAGGGAATGTGATGGTTCCCGACGCTATCCGTCGCGCCGCGCGGCGGCCGGCCGGGCCGCAGTTCACGTCCCGCCGCGAGTTCTCCCCCCGATCGCCTGGTGATAGATCCACACTGAGTGCAAGCGCCTGGCCCCCGGCGGCCGCGCTGCGCAAGGAAGGACACCGGTGATGACCTCAGCTGCCGCCCGCACCCGCCGTCTGCTCGCCGGCCTGTCCGTGGCCAGTGTCGGTTTGCTGGCCGCCGCCTGCGGATCGGCGGCCAGCACGGCCGCCGCGTCTGCCCCGCCCCGGCCGGCTGTCACCGGGGCGGCCACGCCGGCCGGCTCCCCGTCCGCGTCGCCCAGCGCGTCGGCGCCTGCGCCGCCGTCGGCGTCATCGTCTGTATCGCCGGGCGGGCCGTCCCCTTGCCCGGCCGCCTCACTGGGGCTGGGCGTGGGCAGCCCCAACGGCGCCGCGGGCAGCAGCTACTACCCGATCGTGCTGACGAACATCTCGGCGGTCAGCTGCACGCTGTACGGGTACCCCGGCGTCTCTCTCGTCACCGCGCCGGGCGGCAGCCAGATCGGGGCCACGGCAACCGAGAATCCCGCTCAGCCGCGGCGGCTGGTGACGCTCGCGCCGGGCGCCACGGCCAGCGCGCTGCTCCAGGTGGTCAACGCGCAGAATTACCCGGCCGCCGAGTGCAAGCCGGTGACCGCGCACTGGCTGCAGGTGTACCCGCCCGGCCAGTTCAAGGCCCTCAGCCACAGCTTCAGCACGCTGACGTGCTCGGCCACGGGGAAGAACGTGCACGTTCTGGGCGTGGAGACCGTCCAGCCGGGCTCCAGCGGGCAGTAGCAATCACGGGAGGGGACTGCTGATGAGGTCACGAGAATTACCGATAGCGCCCGTGCGCGCGAACAGCACCGTGCTCGCGAACAGCACCGTGCTCGCGAGGGCCCTGGCGGGTGCTGCTGCTGTGGCGAGTGCACTGGCACTCGCCGGCTGCGGCTCTGCGAGCGTGCACCCGGCCGCCGCACCGGACCCGGCGCGCTCGGGCGGCGCCCGCTGCACCACCGCGGATGTCCGGATCACCCTCGCCGCCGGCGCGGCCGGGGCCGCCGCCGGCAGCTCGTTCGTGCCGATCGAGTTCACCAACAGGACGCGTGCAGCGTGCGGCCTGGCCGGCTACCCGGCCGTATCTTTCGCCAGCGCCGACGGGGCTGCGATCGGTGCGGTCGCGGCCCGCGACGCCACCATGCACGCCCGCGCCGTGGTCCTGCCGGCGGGCGGGACCGCTCACGCGTGGCTGCAGATTCTCGACGCGGCCAACTACCCGGCGGGCAGGTGCCGCCCGGTCACCGCGCACGGACTGCGGGTGGCGCTGCCGGGACTTGCCGGCGCGAGCTTCCTCGGCCATGCCTTCCTGGCCTGCGCCGCCGCCGGAGCGCCGGGCGGCCTGCTCACCGTCCAGCCCATCGAGGCCGGGCCCGCCCGCCGCGGAACCGCCTAACCGCTTCCGGTCGCCCGGTCGGCGGTCCGCGCGGCGTCCCGGTTTCCGGGCGGCATCCCGGTAAGCAGGGCGACGACCTCGCCAATGGAAGGGGCCCGGCTCGCGCGCTCGGGCAGCGGCAAGTGCGCCTGGATCTCGTACCGGTTGCGACGGCCGTCTTTGTGCTTGATCAGGTAGCCAGCCTCGGCGAGGTCGGTGACAATGCCGTGCGCACTGCGCTCGGTGATGCCGAGCCCGGCGGCGATGTCGCGCAGGCGCACGCCGGGGTCGCGGGCGATGCACAGCAGCGCCCGGGCGTGGTTGGTCAGGAATCCCCAGCTCGTCACAGGTGAAAACCTACCCTAGTTACTTGATTCATTACCTTAGTTTCCAGTAAAACATTGCTTGTTTTCTCGTGCACATGTAGCGCCGGGACCGCATCCGGGGCAGTTTTCCGCATCCGAGCCGGTCCACGGCCTGGCACAGGTCCGGAGCCATCCCGGCCGCAGGGGAAGCGATGAGCGCACTCCCAGAGCGACGGACGGCGTTATGCAGCGCTCTGCCCGCTGAAGGTAACGCGCCGGCCCGCGGGGCCGCTGCCGTCCGCGCCAAGCACCCCGGCCGGCGACGGCAGGGGGCAGTAGGAGTTAACGCGCTCGCGGGAAGGGTCGCTCACCTGATCCTGCTGGTGATCTTCTTTACCGTGGCAGGCCACCGGCTGGCGCAGGCCTTCACCCTGCCGTCGGCCAGCAAGCTGCTGCTGTTCCTCGCGGTGGCGGCTGCAGTCACCGGGATTGTGCTGGCCACCCGCGTCGCGGCCTCAGTGCAGGCCTTCGGCGGGGGCGCCGGGATCGCGGAGGTCGGCGCCGTCTACCTCGGCGCCGCCGTCATCGGCGCCGCCTCCCCTGCCCCTGGCGGCCTGGGCGCCATCGAGGCCGCGCCGGTCCCCCGGCCTGACCGGCATCGGCCTGCCCGCTGGCCCCGCGGTCTCGGCGGTCCTTACCTACCGGCCGGCGACCTACTGGCTGCCCGTCGTGCCCGGATGGGCCGCCTGGCGCCTGCGCCAGCGGCGCGGCTACGTATGAGTGGCCAGGCCAGGCCAGGCCATACGGCGGGTTTACTTGACCGGGACCAGGCTGCGGGCGAAACCGATGACGTGCGCTCGGTGCTCGCCGAGGCCGCTGACCCGGTAGAAGTGCCCGTGCCTGGTCCAGCTCAGGCTCAGGATCTTGACCCTCGAGCTGCAGGACGGCTTGCCGCTGACCCTGCCGATGCACAAGCGCACATCCCCCCTGGCGAGCGTCGCGGTCGTGCCATCAACATGCTCCCTGGCGATGATCTTGCCCCCCAGCCCCAGCTGCGGCCCGCACCCCTGGCCAGAGCCCTTGTGCTGGCCGAAGGCGATCAGCCGGGGCAGCCTGATTCAGGCCTCACACGCCAGTACGGCGTCGCACCTGAGGCGGGCGGTGCCGGGAGAAAGCGGCCAGCCGGCCCGCCGCTCTCCTGTCCGGCAGGCACCATCATTGACCGGCACGGTCAGACCCGTGCTCGGATTGCGTGTGAATCGCGTGTGAGCGATTCCCGTGCCCGTGCCTGCGCCTGCGCCTGCACACGACGCTGGCCCGACGGCCTGGTCGGCACCATCCGCGTCCCGCGGCCCGTCCGGCAGCGGTATCGCGGCCGGGATCGCTCCCGCCGCAGAGCCCTCCCCGCACTGACCCGAACGTGCCGCCGGATTTACAGTGACCAGATGGACGCCGCGCAGCGCACGCTGAACGACCAGATCGATGACGCGACGCAGCGGCTGCTCGGCACCGCACGGGTCATCGCCGAGTCCGATCTGCGGCAGCCGTCACTGCTGCCGGGCTGGACTCGGGCGCACGTCCTCGCGCACCTGGCCCGCAGCGCCGACGCGATGCGCAACCTGCTGATCGGCGCCCGGACCGGTCAGCACCGCCCCGCCTACGTCGGCGCGCAGGCCCGCGAGGCCGACATCGACGCCGGTGCGCGCCAGCGGGGCAAGGACCTGATGGCCGACGTGGCCGACTCGGCGATGGCCTTTCGCACCATCGCCTGTCAATTGCCGGAGGATGCGTGGCCGTTCCCGGTGCGGATCCTGGATTCGGCGCAGTTCCCGGCCGCTCAGCTGCTGACCCGGCGGCTGGTCGAGGTCGAGCTGCACCATTGTGATCTCGACAGCGGGTACAGCCCGGGCCGCTGGCCTGCTGCCTTCGCCGTCATGGATCTGCCCGAGCCGATGCGGTCACTGCGCCGCGACCGGCTCACGCGCTCACGGCAGCCCTGACGGCCCGGCCCTGCGGCGATCGCGTCAGGCGGCCGCGGCCACCGGCTGGTCGCCGCGGCCCCTGATGCTGGGTCCCGCCGCCGCCAGATCCGCCACGGCGCGGCCCGGTCCGGTCCGGCGATGACGTGCCCACACCGAAAACAGCGCTGTCGGCACGCCACGAGCCTGCGCGCCGGCGGCCATAGAGCCTGGGGGTTCATCATGACGTTCTCGTTACGGTCTGGCCGGCGCATCGCAACCCTGTACGGCTACCCGGGTGTCTCGGCCGTGCGGGTGAACGGCCGCCAGCTCGGGCGGCCCGCCACGCACAGCGGCCGCCGCCGGGTCGTCACGCTCAGGCCGGGCGGCACCGCGCACGCGGTCCTCGGGGTCGTGGAAGCCGGCAACGTGTGCCGGCACCCGGTCAACGGGGCGCAGCTGCGGGTGTACCCGCCGGGCCAGAAGGGCGCCCAGTACGTCCCGCTGTCGGTGCAGGTCGGCCGGCGTCAGTCCACCATGCACGTCCTGCCCGTCCGCCGGGCCACCGGCGTCCCCAATTACGCGACGAGCTGAGGCCCGGCCTGCCCGGGCGCCGTAACCGGGCGCGCGGGCAGCCGGTAGCGTTCGGGGAATGGACGACCTCCATCCGCGGCTGCGTGCCGTCTGCGACCTTGACATGGCCGAGATCCGCGAGTTCGGCGGGCGTCACGAATACGACGGCGCGATCCAGGACCTGTCTCCGGCCGGGGTTCGCGACGGTCTCGCGCGCCTCGCGGCGGCGGCGCGCGGCGGCGGCGCGCTGGCGGACCCGCACGACGAGGCGCACCTGGCGATCTTCGAGCAGCGCGCGCAGGTCGCGCTCGGCGACCTCGAGCTGCACCGCCGCAACCCGATCGTGCACCTGGCTAATCTCGACCTGTCCTGTTACGACCGGGAGTACGCGCCGCAGGAGACGCGCGACCGCGCGCTGCGCGAGCATCTGGCGAAGTGGCCGGAGGCCGTCGACGCCGCGGTAAGCGCCCTGGACGCGGTGCCCGCGCCCGTCGCGGAAGCACTCATCGAGGCAGCCAGGGGCCTGGCTGCCTCGATTCCTCCCGGCACCGACCCGGTCTTGCGGGCGGCCGCCCTGACCGCGCACGCGCGGCTCGTCGCGCACATCGAGGCGGCGGCCGCGGGCGGCCCGCCCGACGCGGCGCTCGGCACCCGCCAGCTCACGGCCCTGATGAGCAGTGCCGAGGGCATGCCGCTGGACCTCGTCCAGCTGGCCGGGCACGCTGACAGCGAGCGGGCCCGGCTGACCGCGCTGATGGCCGACAGCTGCGGCCGGATCGCTCCCGGCCGGCCGCCGCTGGAGGTGGCGCGGGAACTGGTCCGTGTCCACCCGGACGCCGGCGGGGTGATCGAGGCTGCCCGGCGCTGCACCGAGCAGGCCATCCAGTTCACCACGGACAAGGACCTGGTGCCTTACCACGATGGCGAGTGCCTGGTCGGGCTGGCGCCCCCGTCGCGCCGCTGGGCCATGGCCATGATGTCGCCGGCCGCGCCGGGCGAGCCCGACGGGCCGTCCTGGTACCACATCACGCCGCCGGAGCCCTCCTGGGCGCCGGGCGAGATCGAGGAATGGCTCGAGGTCTTCAGCGACACGACGCTGCCCGGCATTACCGTGCACGAGGTCGCGCCCGGCCATTTTTCGCATGGAAGGGCACTGCGGCGGGCGCGCACGGACGTGCGGCGGACCCTCCAGTCGGCCGCGTTCGTCGAGGGCTGGGCTCACTACGCCGAGGAACTATGCGTCGAGGAACGCTTCCGGGACGGCGACCCGCGCTTTGCCATCGGCGTCTGGCTCGAGGCACTCGTCCGGGTCACCCGGCTGCTGTGCGCGATCGGGGTGCACACCGAGGGGATGACGGTGGCCGAGGCGGCCCGGCTGTTCGAGTCGTATACCCACCTGACCGGCCGGGCGGCACTGTCGGAGGCCCGCCGGGCCACCTTCGATCCGACCTACGGCCGCTACACCTGGGGCAAAGTGGAGATCATGACGCTGCGCGAGGTAGCGCGGAAGGAATGGGGCGCCGGCTTTACGCTGCTGCGGCTCCACTCGGCCATGCTCGCCCTCGGCTCGCCGCCGCTCGGCCTCCTCGGCGCCGCGGTCGAGCACGGCTGACCAGCCGCCGCGTCACGGCTGACCAGCCGGCCCTGGCTCACCGTGAATGCTCTCCTGGCACGACCATGCCGGTCTCGTTAGCGAGGATGACCGCCTGCACCCGGTCGCGCAGGCTCAGCTTGGCCAGCAGATGCCCGATGTGGGTCTTCACGGTGGCCTCACTGATGAACAGCTCCGCCGCGATCTCGGTGTTGGTGCGGCCGCGGGCGAGCAGCAGCATGATCGCGGTCAGCGGCCTGCGGTCGTCGTGGCGGCGGACGTGGCCCGCGTTCCGCAACTACTCCTGACCGCGCGCCCGCAGGCGACGCGCAGTGCTGACTGCCGACGGCACCGGACAGCATGAGACGATAACGGTGCGCATTGAAACCAAGGCCAGAAGGATCATGTCGGAAACTGACAGCACCGCATCACTGCAGCGTGCCGCCCGGAGCCGTGCACGGAGCCGAGCCGCCCAGAGCCCGGCCGCAGAAAACCGTGCCGCAGAAAGCAGGCGCGGACGCGGGGGGCGCCGTGTCGCCGGCGGGATCCTCGTCATCGCGGCCGCGTCCCTGGCGGGCTGTGCGCGGCCGACGGCCTCGGGGCCCCCGTTGCAGATCGGGACCGCTAACGTCGGGGAGCCGGATTCCGCCGGCACGACCGACGCCTACCTGGTCATCACCAACAATGGCCCGGCAGACCGGCTGATGTCGGTCAGCTCAAGCGCGGGCGGCCAGGTCATGCTGCGGGGCCCGCAGACCCGGGTCTCCGACTCAGCGAGCGGCGTCGGCATGCGGACCGTGCGGGATATCCGCATCCCGGCGGACCAGACACTCCGGCTCGCGCCCAACGGCTTCCATCTGCTGATCGTCGACTCGCGCCCGATGAAGGCCGGGCGGCTGATCACGCTGAAGCTAGTGTTCGCGCGGGCCGGTCCGATCAAGGTGCCCGCCGAGGTCACTGATCCCGAAAGCGGCGGCAGCAGCTACTTCATCAACTGAGCGCGCTCGCAGCTGAGCCCATCAGCTGCACCAGTCAGCTGCGCTCATCGGCTGAGCCGGCCCTGATGCGGATAGTTGCCGCGGGCCAGCATCGCGATATATCGTCTTGGTGTCGGCACGGCGGCCTGCCGGCAGGAGACATCTCGGGGACGCAGGAGGTCAGACATGGCACCAGGACCAGATCTGCGCATCGGAGATGCCGACCGCGATCGCGCTGCCGCGAGCCTGCGCGAGCACTTCGCCCAGGGCAGGCTGTCGCTGGAAGAATTCAATCAGCGGATCGACGCGGTCTTCGCCGCAACAACTCAGAGCCAGCTGTACCGGATCAACAGCGACCTGCCGCACGTGCTGACGGCCGAGCCGCTGCCAGTCGCCGCGCCGCGCCAGCAGCGTGAAGACGGCCGCCACGGGCAGTCCGCGGGGCGCCCCCGGATGGGCGCCCTGGCCTCCCTGGCCGCGGTCCTGATTACGTTCTTCCTTTTCCTGGTCGTGCTGAGCCCCGACCTGAGCGGCATTCCGTCGTTCGGCAGGTTCGGCATCCTGCTGCTGCTGTTCGGAATCGTCCGCGGCTTGTTCCGCCGGATTCTGGGCGGCGGCCGCGGCCGCGGCCGACGCGGTTAAGCGCGCGACTGCCTGAGCTCCGGCTCGAGCGGCATAGCCGGCCCTGCCGGTAACAGCCCGGCTGCTGGCGCCGGGCTGTTCCCGGCGTCAGGACCGGACCGGGACTCTCAGCGGTACGACCAGGTAACGGAACACGGGACTCTCGGTGGCCCGGCTGGCAGCCACCGCGCTTGCCTCCGCCGGGCCGGCCGCCCATGTGACCAGCGCCGGCTTCGTCGGGCTGGTGAATTCCAGCCTGATCCGGCCCGGCTCCGCGGCCGGATCCGCCGCCTCAGCCCCGCTGCCCGCCCGTCGCCCGGCACCGGCCAGAGCGCCACCGGACAGCGCCGCCGCAGTCACCCCGTCCAGCAGATAGCCCGGGTTGAAAGAGATGACCGGCTCACTGCCGGTGAAATCGGCAGGCACAGACTCCACCGCCCTGGCCCGTCCCTCTGTGTGCGCCTCGAGCACGACATTTCCCGGCGCGAACGACAGGAGCACCGGACTCGCCCGCTCCGCCACCAGCGAGACCCGCCGCACCGCCTCGATGAACGGGCCAGCCGGAAGCTCGGCCACGCAGCCGAACCCGGCCGGAAACCGCGACCGGTACCTGATGAACTCCCCCGCGATGAGCCGCGCCGTCAGCCGCCGCCCGGCACCCTCGAACGTGATCATGCCATCGACCGGCCGGCGGCCGCCGGCAGCCGCGGCATCTCCGACCGCCGCTGACTCGTTGCGGGCCGCCTGGTCGCCGCTGCCGAGCGATATCGTCACTGGCTCGCCGGCTGCCATCGTGCGGGCGACATCAGCGAGCGTCCTGGCCGGCACCAGCGCCGTGGCGCGCAGGTCCGCAGCGGCGGGTGCCCAGCTGACCTCAGTGACCGCGAGCCGGTACCGGTCCGTGGCGGCGAGCGTCAGCGTGCCGCCGTCGATGTCCAAGCAGACTCCCGTCAGCATCGGCAGCGTGTCGTCCCGGCTGGCTGACGGCACCACCTGCGCCGCGGCCATCGCCAGCACTCCCCCGTCTATCGTCCCGGCCGCAGGCGGCGGCTCCGGCAGGGCCGGGTACTCCTCGGCAGGCAGCGACACGAGGGTAAATTCCGCACTGCCGCAGGTCAGGCTGATCATGTCGGCAGCCGACGCGAACTCGGCCGGGGCCGGCGGGAGGCTACGGGTGATCTCTGCCAGCAGGCGGCCGGGGACCAGGGCGGTGCCGGGCTCGGCCACCTCGGCCTCGACCGCGATGCGCGCGGACACCTCGTAGTCGAAGCACGAGAGCGTCAGCCCGTCCTCTCCGGCCTGCATGAGCAGTCCGGAGAGGACGGGAACGACCGGACGGGAGGGCAGCGCCCGCGCCACCCACGCCACTGCCTCGCCGAGCGCATCGCGCTCCACCCTGAACTTCACTGCAGCCTCCGGCCCGCCCGCGGTAATAAGCCGATACTGGCACGTGCCGCCGACAGCCTGCGCCGCCTCGGGCCTGCTTGCTACTGCTGAAGTTCAGGCGGAGCCGATGCCAGCGCGGCCTCGATCGCCCTGACCAGCTCCCGCGCCGACGCGGCAGTCAGCTCCACCGCCACCCGCGCCGATGGCCCCTGGCCCTCGTTGCGGAAGTCGATGTTGAGCGTGTGCTCGGCCATCGCGTGGACTGGATGATCAAAGTAGACGCTCGCGCCGCTGAGCCGGAACCAGCCGGCGGCACCTTTTCCGCTGCCGCTGATCTCGATTTTCTCAGTCAGGTACGTGCACATGGTAGCCCTCAGCCGGCCAGGTAGCGGCCGTAGAAGTCCCAGATCTTGGCCCAGCCGTCGTTGGCCGCTTCCACCCGGTAAGAGGGCCGGTCCACGGAGAAGAACGCGTGGCCGGCGTTGTCATAGGTGTGGAACTCGTGCGGCTTGCCGAGATCAGTGAGCACCTTGTCGATCTCGGCCGTCTCCTCCGGCGAGGGGAACTTGTCCTCCGCGCCGAACAGGCCGAGCAGGGGACATGACAGGTCCTTGGCCAGCCCGATGACCGGCAGGCGCTGCGGCGCCCCTGCGGGCATCGGGTTGATCACGGCCGCGCCGTAGCAGTCGACCGCCGCGTCGAGCTGCAGGCTGCAGGCGGCGAGGAAGGACTGGCGGCCGCCCGAGCAGTAGCCGATGACCCCGATCTTGCCGTTCGCGCCGTCCAGCGCCTTCAGGTACTCAGCCGCGCCGGCGACGTCGCCGACCAGGCGCTCGTCGGGGACTCCGCCCTGGGCCCGCGCGGTCGCCGCCGCGTCGTCCGGGCTGGCGCCGGGTGCCTCCCGGTGGTAGAGGTTCGGCATCAGCGCCGCGTATCCGTGAGCCGCGAACTTCCGGGTGATCTCCTTCGACGCTGAGTCATAGCCGGGCATGTGGTGGATGACCACCACGCCGCCGAACGGTCCCGGCCCCTGCGGCCGGGCCAGGTAGGCCTCGATCTCGTCGCCGCCGTGGCCGGTGATGCTGATGATCTGAGCGGTCAGCGCTTCGTCCATGCGGGCGTGCTCCTTGTCAGTTCAGGCTCTGCTGCGGTTCTCGCTCCGCTGCGGTTCTCGCTCCGCTGCGTTTCTGGCTGGGCTGCATGTCTTGCTCGGCTGCGAGGCCGCCCGGTTCATCCGGCCGCCAGGACAGCCCCGTCAATCCTGCCAGCAGATCCGCGGCCGCCGCCAGCCACGGTCCGGCCGACGGGCCGAAGGCCTCGCAGCGGCGGCCGGCTCAGTGGATGGTTTTCGCGTCGATCTGGTCGAAGTCGCCGATGCCGTTGCCGGTCCCGCCGCCGCCGCTCCACTGCCACATCACCGCGTCGCTGCTGGACCGGCTGACCCCGCCGAAGAAGTCCGCGCAGGTGGAGGTGCCCGGCAGGCACCAGCCGGCCGGATGATGGCTGAGGCTGCTGGTGCCGCCGCTGTAGGTCCACTCGTAAACGCCGCTCAGCGCGGCAGCGCTGCCCGAGCCGAAGATGCCGGCCCAGACGGACGGAGAAGAGTAGACGCCGGCCTTGTAGCCGGAATGGCTGGTCAGATAGGCAGCGAATCCGTTGAAGTCCGCGCGGTCCACGTTTGCGGCGACAAAGGACGATCTGGTCTTCCCGCTGCACGGCGAGGTATAGACGGAGTTCCAGCCATTGTCGGGAGCCGGGCTGATGCCGGGCGCGTTGCCGGGCAGCTCAACGTCCAGGAACAGCACCGGGTAGGGGTACTTGGTAGCGCCGATGTCCGCGAGGGCCCGCTGCGCCTGCTCCTGGCCGAAGCGGTAGGCCTCCGCGGTGGTCCCGTTGTAGTGCGGGTCCACGCCGGGACCGCCCATGAACCAGTACGTGCCGGTGCCGACACCGCGGCCGTACTTGGTGAGGTCGGTATCGGCCTGCGCGCTGTTGGCGGCCGACCAGGCCAGCTTGTCGCCGCAGCCCTGCCACCTTGCCCAGTTGCCGATCATGCCCATGTACCCGCCGTAGGCGCCGCCGAGCACCGGCTCGCGGTAAGGCGCCGAGCCGGTCACCGTGACCGGGAAGCTGTCCGTGCCGTACCAGTAGCCCGGCGGCCGGTCGCCGGCGGTTGCGGCTGCGGCAGGCGCGGCGAAGGCCGCCGCCAGGGAAGCCAGCAGGGCCAGGCTCCCGCCGGCCGCGATCAGGCGACGGAGCATGCTGCTTGCGAACCAGCGCCACGGTGTCATCTGCTGTCCCTCACCCTCATCCTCCCGCTTTCCGGCGATCCTGGCGTGGCCAGGATAAGCCAGGATTTCCTGGCGTTCCGGGCGCCAGGGCCGCGCGCTGCCGGGGCGACCGTTACGCGTGTCACATTGGACGACTGCGGCGAGTTGCCTGTTTCTTGTCCCGATGGACCGTCCTGACCACTTATGATCATGGTTTTTGGGCCTATCGGCCGGGCACACTAAAGGGAACGCAGCAACTAAAGCTCATCGACCTGCGGAGACGCTGCCATTATCCGGAAGATGGGGACAAGATCGGAGCGGAGCCGCAGGGCGGGCCTTCCGCGGGAAAGGTGATGTCATGAGCGCCGGCGCCGTGCTGGTGGTGATGGTCTTCCTGGCTGTCGGCTGCGTGCTGGGCTGGCACGCGAACCGGACCCGCGCCGCGCACGGCGACGTCCGCACGACCAAGAACAGGCTGCCGGGCTTCCGCCGGACCCGGATGCGCAGCGGCTCCATCTCGCTGGTCATCGTCATCATCATGGTGCTCGCCCTCAGCGCCATGCTGCATCACTGAATCTCCTTGAGCCGCTCAATGATTGACAGGCTCAACTTCCGGCCATAAGGTTGAGCTAGTCAATCATTGACAAGCTCATGGGCTTGCCGCCGCCCGGCCGGGACGGCGAGCCAGGCGGAACGGGAGACGGATGTGGAACGGCAGCCGCGGGGCGAACAGCTTGACGCGGAGATCCTCGACGGCGTGGTCGAGTTCATCGGGCGCATCGTCACCGCTGGCGAGAACATCGCCCAGCGCCTGAGCGTTCCCGTCACCTTCATCAAGGCGCTGTCGATGCTGGAGCGCCCGATGGCCATGAAGGACCTCGGCAAGCGGATGCACTGCGACCCGTCGTTTGTCACGGTGGTCGCCGACATGCTGGAAAAGCGCGGCCTCGCACAGCGGGAGGCCCATCCCGGCGACCGCCGGGTCAGGTACCTGGTGCTCACCGGAGAGGGGCTCGCCCTGAAGCACCGCATCCAGAGCGAGATGGCCGCCCGCATGCCCTGGAGCCGCACTCTCACCGAGGAGGAGCGCGAGCAGTTGCTCGCGCTGATCCGCAAGATGCTCAAGGCAGAGAGCCTGCCGGAGACTGGGGCGGACTCCCCCGGCCGCCCCGAGGCAGCGCCGCCAAGCCAGCCGTCAGCTCAGGGGGAGGTGGATGACGTCCTGAGCGCCGGCCCGGCGCGTACCGGCTGACCCGGCCGCGCCCGCCAGCACCCACCTTCTCCTGTGCGTTAACCCGTCGCAGCGCCGAGCGAGGCCGCGACGACGGGCCCGGCCGCCGTGCGCCGTGCCCTGGAATACCGGTCCGGCGGACCGCGAAATGCCAACACTTTGTGAGGAGATACTCCGATGTCTGCCAACACGTCCGCGCGCGGACTGGGCACATCGCCCGGCGGCCCGGCTGCCGTCAGCGCCACGCCCGGGGCACCCGGCGCGCCGGCGCACAAGCACCTCGGCCTGGCCCTGTTCGTGATCGCGACCGCCCAGCTGATGGTGGTGCTGGACGCCACGATCGTGAACGTCGCCCTGCCCGAAATCCAGAAGGCGCTGGGATTCTCGGGATCCGGCCTGGAGTGGGTCGTCAACGCCTACGCACTGACTTTCGGCGGCCTGCTGCTGCTCGGCGGCCGCGCCGGTGACATCCTCGGCCGCCGCCGGGTGTTCATCGCCGGCATCATCTTGTTCTCGCTGGCCTCGCTGGCCGGCGGCTTCGCGACCTCGGAGGCGTGGCTGCTGACCGCGCGCGCCATCCAGGGCGTCGGCGCCGCGATCGTCGCCCCGACAGCGCTGTCGCTGGTCACGACCACATTCCCGGAAGGGCCGCCGCGCAACCGGGCCATGGGCGTGTACGCGGCGATGAGCATCGGCGGTGCCGCGGTGGGCCTGATGGCCGGCGGACTGCTCACCACCTACGCCTCCTGGCGCTGGGTCCTGTTCGTCAACGTGCCGATCGGCATCGCGGTCGCGCTGATGGCGCCGCGGGCGCTCGGCGAGTCGGAGCGCCGCCCCGGCCGGTTCGACCTTCCCGGCGCGATCACCTCCACCCTGGGCCTGGCGGCGCTGGTGTATGGCCTGACCAGCGCCACGACATCGCAGAACGGCGTCTCGCACTGGGGTGACACCAAGGTGCTGGTGTCGCTGGCGGCAGCGGTCGTGCTGCTGGTCTCCTTCGTCGTCATCGAGGCCCGCAGCCCGCACGCGCTCATGCCGCTGCGGATCTTCCGCAACCGGAACAGGTCCGGTGCCTACCTCGTCATGCTGTGCGTCGGCACCGCGATGTTCGGGCTGTTCTTCTTCCTGACCATCTTCGTGCAGACGGTCTGGCACTACAGCGCGCTGAAAACCGGCGTCGCCTATCTGCCGATGGTGCTCACGATCATGGTAATGGCCGGGGTCAGCTCCCAGCTGGTGCCGCGGATCGGCGCCCGGCCGCTGCTGCTGGCCGGCGGCGCGATCACCACCGGCGGCATGTTCTGGCTGTCGCGGATCAACGAGCACAGCACCTACGCCGGCGGCCTCCTCGGCCCGATGATGGTGACGGCGGCAGGCCTCGGCATGCTGTTCATGCCGCTGACCCTGGTCGCGCTGTCCCGGGTCGAGGACAAGGACGCCGGGCTGGCCTCCAGCCTGCTGAACACCGGCCAGCAGGTCGGCGGCTCGATCGGCCTGGCCGTGCTCGGCACCGTGGCCTGGACGGTGGTCGCCGACACCGCCAGGAAGTCGGCCGCCACCGCGAAGGCAGCCGCGGTCGCGGCGGCCAAGGCCGGCCATCCCGTGCACGTGAACGCCGCGGCGGCGAAAGCCGCGATCTACGATCACTCCCTGGCCGTCGGCTTCTCCAAGGGATTCGAGGTGTCCGCGGGGATCGCGCTGCTGGCGCTGATCATCACGATCATCACGATCCGGGTCAAGCGCGAGGACCTGGCGGGCATCGAGGGCCCGGTCGTCGGATAAGGCCGAGGCCGGACGAGAGGCACGAGTCCGGCAGGACGCACGGAGGGCCTGGCCAGGGGCAGCTGCCCT